>NZ_JBNPVW010000020.1:0-147486 GCF_050434125.1 Nocardia sp. GP40
ACTGTCCCACCGCTGGGCGGACCCGAGTTCGGAGTGACGGCGGTCAGGACGGGCACCGCGATATAGGTGAACGCGACACCGTTACTGGTTCCACCAGGGGTGGTGACGGTAACCGACACCGTGCCGGCTGAGTGGGCCGGGGTGAGCACGGTGATCTGAGTGTCGGAGTTGACGGTGAACAGAGTCGCCGGTGTCCCACCGAAACTCACCCCGGTGGCTCCGGTCAGGCCGGTCCCGGTGAGCACCACCACTGTCCCACCGCTGGGCGGACCCGAGTTCGGAGTGACGGCGGTCAGGACGGGCACCGCGATATAGGTGAACGCGACACCGTTACTGGTTCCACCGGCGGCGGTGACAGTGACCGACACCGTCCCCGCTGAATGGGCTGGGGTCACTGCGGTGATCTGCGTCGAGGAGTTGACCGTGAACGAGGCCGCTGGTGTCCCACCGAAACTCACCGCTGTCACGCCGGTCAAGTTGGTCCCGGTGAGCACGACCGTGGTCCCGCCGGCCGCCGACCCCGAAGCCGGACTGATGCTGGTCAAGGTAGGAACAATCACACCATAGGTGTAGGGCAGCGGGTTACTCGTGCCATCCAGCAGTGCCTGTACGGTGACGTTCACCGTGCCGGTTCCGGGCGGGACGATGGCCGTGATCTGGGTATCGGAGTTGATGGTGAAAGTCGTTGCCGTCGTGCCGAACCGGACAGTCAACGGACCGACATTGGCGAATCCGGAGCCTTCGATGATGACAGAGTTGAGACCCGCTGGAGGGCCGAAAGGGGGGTTCAGCGAGGTGATGACAGGTGACATTTTTCTTGCCTTCTAATCAGTGATCAGTGAAAAGAGTTCTCCCCCAGCGGCACAGCCCTGACCATTTGCTACGCCGCCCATAACCAGTAACCCTCCAGCGACGGCACTTCGGCAATGCATCCGCAGTCCGTCTTCGTCCGGTTTGTTTCCGGTTCGGGTTCGGCCGGTAGCTATTTGGGCAACTGGACACCCAGCGTGACCGGCTTCGACAGGTGATGACCTGGGCACAGACGTTGGCGCTGGTTGCCGGCGGTGCGCCTACACTCGCGGCGTGACCGATGTCCGACCGGAGGCTGTAGAGCGTTGCCCCGCATAGTGTTCCATCCGCCGAAGAGTCTGATCGCCAGATACCCTGCTGCGCAACAAGATCGAAATGAGATCGGTCTGTGACGGGCTGTCGAACAGCTGGATGACCGATCTCTCGGTGCCCGGCGTCAGGCTCCCTCTGCCTCGGCGACGTCGGCCACCCGCACAGCCCGCGCCCGGCCGTCAGCTCCTTCTGGATCCCCATCGCCTGAGTGTGGCACCGCCCCACGACATCTCGGGCCGTCTCGCGCTCACCGCCGGTGTCCGGTGGCGATGTCGCTGATGAGTTCGGCCGCGGCGCGGCCGTGCAGGGCCACGCCGGACAGCCGGGCGAAAACATCACCGTAGACGGCGATCTCGGACGGCCGGGTCAACGTGAGTTCGGCGCTGATGTTCTCGACCATCACCGAGTCGGTGTCGAACAGGGCGAATCCGTGCGAGCCGATGGCGGTCTCGACGTTCAGGGGGACGACGGCGAGATCGATGCGGGGGTTCGTGGCGTGGTCGAGCAGGGCAGCCAGCTGCTCGACCATCAGCTCCGGTGAGCCGACGACCTGGCGCAGGGCGGCCTCGGCGATGACGAACGCGAACCGCCGCGGGCCACGTTCGCGCAGGATCTTCTGGCGGGTCATGCGGATGCCGACCGCGTCATCGATGTCGTCCCGGCCGCCGGGGACGATGGTGGCGCAGGCGGTCAGGATCGCGTGCGCGTAGGCGGGGGTTTGCAGCAGGCCGGGGACAACCCAGGTCTCGGACCAGCGGATGTGCCGGGCCTGATGTTCGATCTCGAGGGATTGGCGCTGGCGGTGCGCGCGGCCCGAGGCCAGGATGCGCCGCCATTCCAGGTAGGCCGAGCGCAGGTTCCGCACGGTGGCGACCAGGTCGTCGTAGACCATCATCGAGTCGGTGACCCGGCACCAGGCCAGCAGGTCGTCCTCGCTGGGGTTTTGTCTGCCCAGCTCGAGGCGGGACACCTTGGCTGGGTGCCAGGCGCAGGCGGCGGCGAGAGCCTTGCCCGAGAGCCGGGCGTCGCTGCGTAGTTCCCGCAGCCGCATGCCCAGCGCCGCCTGTGCATGGCTGAGACTGGTACTCACTGTGGCGCGTGCTCCGCCTGATAGTCGGCGTGGTCGATGCCCTTGTCCCACAGCCGGTCCCACGCCCGCGTGCAAACCGCGGCGATGGCCGGATCGGTGGTGACCGCCAGCCCTGCCGCATCCCCGCCGTTGTCGACGGTGTTGAACGCGACGGTGTGCTCGTCGAACAGCCAATAGTCGTCGGCGGGCACCTCACGGGGGTCGATCAGGTGCCTGGGTAGCCACCGGATCTGTTCTCCCGCCGCGGCATTCGGTGCGCAGGCATCCAGCAGCCAGCGGGTGTACTCGCTCTGCGGGACCGAGACCACACGCACCCGGGCGACCCGCACGCCGCGATCAACGGTGTCGCGTACCAGCTGACACCAGGCGCGCCCGCCGGCGGTCTCCACGATCCGCCGATCGTGGCGCCACGCTCGCAGGGGCTCATATTCGTCCGGGACGTGGTAGGTGTCCTGGACCTCCACGTGCACCGCCGAGACCTTGGCGGCGAGCAGGAACTCGCCGTAGATGCCTTCTCCGGCGAGTTCCCCGGTGATCACCCGCACCGCGGCACCTCCACCGCGGTCTCGTCGTCCAGGGTCAGCCGGGCCCGGATCGCATCGGTGACCGGGGTTCCGGCGACCAGCACCAGGCCCGGGGTGTCGGTGGTTTCCACCGTCAGTGTGGTGGAGGGTTCGGCCCAATCGAGCAGGGCGTGCGGCACGAGCACCGTGGTGCCAGCGCGGGCCGCGATGTCCTGCACGACCAGTTGATCCTCGTCAAGCGCGTACAACGCCGGACATCCTCCGTCCTTGCTGCCCGAACCTAAAAGCCGCAGCGTAGGTGTGGTGGTCATAGCGAACTCCCCTATTGCCGTCGAGCGACAACTACATCCGCAATCGTCCCAGGCCAACAACATGATTGCCCTCGATTGCTGCGCAATCACGCGCAATCCTGCTGCGTCACAGGCTTGCCCGCTCCTACCGTCCGAATGACCGCTCGGACCGCCGCCGGCGGCCCGCCCCAGGCCGACCCAGTTGGGCAGAAGTGCAGGACGATGCGCGTATTCGAACACGGCGACCGCACGGTGTTCGCCTACTACCTGTGCGGAGCCCCCGCAGGCACCAGCGACGAGGACCTGATCAGGGTCGCCGGTGCCCGCTGGGCGGTCGAGGACTGCTTCCAAACCGCGAAAACCGAGGTAGGCCTCGACCAGTACCAGGTCCGCCGCTACGACGCCTGGTACCGGCACATCACACTAGCCCTGCTCGCCCACACCTATCTGGCAGTGACGGCCGCTGTCTCCCCAAAAGCATTAGCAGCGGCCTCATTCCACTCATGCTCGGTGAGATCAAGCGTCTCCTGGCACACCTGATCACTCCGATCCCGAACCTGCCCTTGACACGTCGCTGGTCAACCTGGCGGCGAAAACATCAACACCAGGCAAAACAAGCCCACTATCAGCGGCGACGCCGATTACATCACGAAGTGATGCTGGAGTACTAGTGCTGCGTTCCTCAATGATCGTGTATTTTGTTGTGGGTCTTGTTGGTTCGGGTGTGATTGGGTGGGTTCCTGCCGAAGGTGCTGGTTGCACGTCCTGCGCGGGATGTGTTGGAGGAGCGGAAGATTCGTAAGCTTGCCGGAGCTCGGCATGCTCCGGGTGATTGGATTCGCCAGGCGCGGATGATCACGGCGAGCTGGGACGGGAAGTCCACCGCGATGATCGCAGATGAGTTGGGATGTCATCCGCAGACGGTGCGTGAACGCCTGCGGCGGTTCAACACTCACGGTGTGGAGGGGCTCGGTGATCGTCGGGGGTCGGGGCGTAAACCTCGGCCGACCGAGACGGAGCGCAGTCGTATCGTGGCCTTGGTCGCCACCACACCCCCGGGGCGTTTGACACGGCGATCCGATGGTGCACTGGAAGCCGAGCAAGACGGGGCACCTTCGTGCTGGACGCTGGATTCGCTGACCGAGACTCTGCGCTCCGAAGGCATTGTCGTGGGTCGTAGTCAGGTTCGCAGAATTCTTGTGGCAGAAGGGATCAGGTGGCGTCGTCCGCGGTCGTGGACGACGAGCAAGGATCCGTACTTCGTCCCAAAAGGACCCACATCGTCGGTCTCTACACGCAGCCGCCGGCCGGGGCCACGGTAGTCTGCGCCGACGAGCTGGGCCCGGTCTCACCCCGCACTTTCGGACCCGCGCCGGGGTGGTCGGTCGATGGGCACCGCATCAAGGCGCCCCTGGAATACTCGCGAGGCCCGGACAAGATCTGGGTCTACGGATCGATCCGCGTCCGCGACGGCCAGGCCATCACGCTCACCGCCGGTTCACGCAACAGCGTGAACTATCAGCGTTTCCTCGAAATGATCGAACAGGCCAACCCGGTCGGCGACATCTACGTGATCACCGACAACCTCTCCAGCCACAACAGCAAATCCACCCGCGAATGGCTCGAGGATCACCCACGGATCAAACACGCCTTCATCCCGGTCGGGGCGTGCTGGCTCAACTTGCAAGAGCCGTGGTGGCGGATCTTCCGGCGAGAAGCCCTCGCCGGCCAAACCTTCGCCGACCACACCGAGATCGACCAGGCCACCCGCCAAGCCACCACCGCCCTCAACGCCCGCGCACGACCATGGGTCTGGGGCCGACCAGCACCGAAACCCAGGACCCTACGCCACCGTTCTATTTATCACCTTTAAGGAACGCAGCACTAACCCGGCCCGCAGCACCGCATTGTTCCAACTCGCCACCGAGATCCCCGCCGCCATCCTCGCCCGGACACTCGGCATCAGCGTCAACGCCGCTGTCCGGTGGCAACAAATCTCCGCCGGAGACTGGGCCGGCTACGCCGCCGACATCAGCCTCCGCAAACCGGTGAGCCCCAAGCACCGCCACCAGGCATTCGGACAGTTTGAATATCCGACGGTGCCATTTCCTCCACCGAGCCGAAACGCAAAGCCCTCGAAGCCGCTTACACCGACATCGTCACCGACGAACTACCCGAATGGAACCGCGACACCGGACTCCTCGACTGGCTCGCTGGTCTGTGATCTCAACGCCCACCGCGACGGCTATGCGCAGTGTTCGACCCCGAAACCCGCTGCCACCAGCCCATATCCAGGCGCACTGCGCATAACCCCACACTGTTCATAAGGCAGGGTGATCAGCCCGTTGCTACTCAACGTTGCTCTGCACGGCATGGAAACCGCCGCTGGGATCAGCTACTACACCGCCGGCACTCGTGCCGGGAAGACGGTGAAGGGCTGCCCGGCGGTCGTCCGATACGCTGATGACCTTCTCGCACTGTGTTATTCGCGCGAGCAGGCCGAACGGGTCAAGCAGCGGCTGGCGGACGGGCCGGCTCCCAGGGGTCTGGTCTTCAACGAGGACAAGACCCGCATCACGACCCTGGATCAGGGCGTGGATTTTCTGGGATTCAACATTCGCCGCTACCCGAACGGGAAGCTGCTGACCAAGCCGAGCAACGCCGCGCTGCGGCGCATCCGGAAACGACTGTCCACCGAGGTGAAGCGGCTGCGCGGTTCGAACGCCGACGCGGTGACTGCCACCCTCAATCCGATCATCACCGGATGGGGGTGAATGTTGTACTCGTCCAGTTCATTTGGTGCAAGGAAGGCAACCGCATCGGCCTCATCGTTGACTGTGGGCTCCCCCGAGATCGGATGGCCGAGGTAGCACCGAGGCCGTGAACACGAAAAATTGCTCACAAACGCCAGATGTTCGGGCGGTGAAGACGGACCTCTTTCCGCAAGCGAATCTTGTTGAGCGAGTGAACAACACAGATGCGATTGACGAAGATTGGGCCAGATCCAGCATCTGGCCGGAGTTGACAGCCGGACATGTGCCCACCAGCAGAAGACAAGCCCGCGAGCTGCTCGGCAACCCGTTGCAGATCCTCCATGGCCAGGGAATGTGACACGACACCCGAACCGGATCCCACCGCGGCCAGCTCCAACCCCAATCAACCTCGGCGTCGCTCGTTCGTCCCCTTCTCATACCCCCAGTCCTGCACCTCATGCCTCCGCGACCCTAATCAACTGCGACCCAATGGTATCCGCCGATGAGAGGGTCAGTCAGGACTGAGGTCGGGACGAGATATTGGGGCGCTCGGTCGCAAGGTTGAGTTGATTGCGCCGTCCGAGTCAGACTCCAACCGACTTCGTAACCATCCCGATACCCGAGCCCCCAACCCGACGGTTCAGCGTTCATCTTCTCCGCAGGCTCGATGTGTTATCCGCTGCGGATACTGTTTGTGACCTGCGGCGTCGTCAAACTGTGCGGAGGCGGAGCCGAACAGCAGATTCTGATTATTTCTATATTCGATTCGACCGGGAAATTTCCGGTCTGGAAATACCTCCGAAACGTCGCACACGCTAATCCTGCGTGTTGGGAGCACAGAAAATCGCTCGGCTCTGCTTGAACCATCCCGTTCGGTTGCTTGCCGACTCCATAACTGACTCCATTCTTCCGATACGCCCTCGACAAGCCGCAAAAAGAGCGCATGAGATCGCGGCTACTCATCCGGGTTCGACCGCGTCGAAGGTTTTGGGCAGGCGGTCGCCACGTCGCCACTCGCTGATGCGTTGTGCGGTCACCTCGCCACCGTGGTACGATCTGCGGACTTCGTTGAAAGACGGGTCTTTTCGGCCGTTGCCGGTGCGGGAACGCAAGATCCCCAAGCCGGGTGGGTCGGGCAAGGTGCGCCGCCTCGGGATTCCGACGGTGACCGACCGGGTCGTTCAGGCCGCGCTGACGATGCGCTCCTCGATGTCGGTGACGGTCAAGTATTTGACGGTTTCCGGGTCGCGAAATGGGCATTATTGGATCGGACAATTCGGTATTCGATCTTCCACATCGAGATTGCGGGGTAGCGGCCATGGTGGGCGCAGGTGTTGTTGATGTCGGGGTGGGAGAAGCCTGCGGCATGGTCGGGCGCGACATTGCGCAGTCCTTTCGGACAGAGGTCGGACGAGAATAAGGGGCCATCTCGGCGATCAACCAATGGCGCCCGCCGCCGGCCTCGGGAATCGGCCCGGTCGTCGATTACCCCGCCAAGGTGACCCGCTACCACCGGCTTGGCCTTCTCACCGAACACGACCGTGCCGCGCTATTGCAACTACTTCCCGCCGCCGGGGCAGCCGACCAGTTCAACCACGCCGACCTCTTGCCGACGAACCTCATGCTGTTGGAATCGGTTGCGACGGTGATTGACTGGGAGTTCGCGGGGCTCTATCTGCCCGGCTACGACCTCGCCCTCGCATACACTCTGCTAGGCGCTGCCACACCCGCAATCCGGCCCATCTGCTGCGGATCTCCTGCCAATAGTGCTGCACGAGAACCGATTGCGGGATGATCCCGTAGCCACCGATGTAGGCCAGGACCTCAGTCGCGGTAGCGACGACCAACGCGCGCCAAGGCAGTCCTGGAAATCACCGACCGTCTCGAGGGCCAGAACATCCGCAGCAGGAACCCGATTTGTTCGCTGTCCAGAATGCGTGAACCAGGGATCAAGGACATCAATTCCCTTGCGGCCGTGGTCTTTCCAGACCCGAAGGTGCCATTCAACCAGATGATGCCACCAGAGGGCGGCGGGTCGGACTGCGGGGAGTTCGTCAACGCTGCTCCTCGAGTGGGGGTGCACGGGCGGCATCGGGCCAATTGCGGTGCGATGATCCGCCGGTGAGAATCCGGCACTATCGGAGTTTCATCAACAGATACCCCGCCAGCGACGGGCCGTCGGTGATCACCCCCGTGCGCATCATCTCCTCTACCTCCGAGCGGGAGAACCATCGGTGACGCATATCTTGTTCGGTGGGTTCCCGGTGCGGCTTCCCGGCGGTGAGATCGGTCGCGAGGAACACGTATGCGCGTTGACCGCTTGCGCCGTTGGCGCAGTGGATATCACCGAGCCGTTCCCACCGGCCCGCAGTGTAGCCGGTTTCTTCGGCGAGTTCGGTGACAGCCGTGTCCTGTGGACTACCGGACCTCCCCGGCGGGAGCGAGCCCGCCGGGAACTCCCACGACCTCACCCCGACCGGGTACCGAAACTGTTCGACGAGATGGAAGCCGTCGTTCTCGAACGGGATAATGAGAGCGAAGTCTCGCTGGTCGATCACCGAGTAAAGCCCTTGCGATCCGTCCCGACGCTCGATCTGGTCCTCGCGCACCGACACCCACGCGTTCGTGTACACCACCGTGGACGACAGGGTCGTGATCTCCGCGTTCTCAGACACGGTCCCTCCAGATCATCGAAAGGATCGAACGAGCACTCGACAGAAGCCTCCGGCCTGTTCGCATGCGGGACAACACAATCCGGCAACAGAGCTTTCCAGCAGCGCGGCGAGGACGGCCGATCCGGCGATGACTACGGGGCATCGTGGAGGTCTTCCAGCACGGCCAGTTGGGTGTGAATGAACGCGGCGACTCGATGCCGGGCCGAGGCGGAAAGCTCGTCGGCATCCACACCTAGTAGGTGATCACCGTCGTGTTCGTTGCCGCCGGCGAGGTGACCGGTAACCGACTCTGATTCAACGATTTCCAGCCCCGGCCGATGGTCGGGCCGCGGCGCCGACATCGGCCGATCCGGCTCGTCCGGATCAGCTGCGGCAACAGCAGTGCGTACCACGACTGTCGAGCCTAACCACCACCAGCACCCAACGACAGTGAAATCCCAGCCAATGTACGGCAGTCGGATAGTCCCCGAACAGGTTTACCTGTTTCTGCTGTGCCCGATTATTCCGATTGTTCGGAATCGAGTCACCGTCATCACGCCCGAACGGTCGACCGGCTCACCACCGCGGCACCGTCACCGCCGTCGTCGTCGATGCAGAGCCTTATTCTCAACCATCTGCTGGGCGTTCCCTCCCCGGACGCCCGCACTGCGTTGCTCTGTTGATTCGGGAGCGTAGCCTCGCGCGTGGGCGGGATCTGGATGGACGAGGACGGCGGCTGAAATACCGTCGAGTACACCAGGATCGATCGCCAGCGCTTCGGGCACTCACCGCTGGCTCTGCACAGCTCTGGCTGTTGCGGATCGGCGGGCACGATCGACGAATTGTGTCGGACCCACCCGCTAGGCTCCACTCCGATACGGCCCATTACCGGCGGGAATAGTCACACAGTGAGCAGAGATTACGATCAGTACGATCCAGATGATTTCGGCGAGTTCGGCCCTGTATTCGTGTCGCGAGCCTGGGAGAACGCCTCCGGACATCCGATATTCCTGGATATCGCTGTTCCCCGCCAGCAGGATTCCGGACTGTGGGTATGCCCGTTCCGCATCACCGGATTCGATATGGACCCGATCCGCAGCAGTATCGCCGGCGCGGATTCCATGCAGGCATTGTTGAACACTGTATTCGTGCTTCAGGGCATCGCCGGCGTGGACAGCCACCCCCTGGCCCCGAGCGGGGACTTCCGCGACCTGCCCAGGGTGAAAGGAGGTCACGGTGATGCCAACCAACAACTCATGTCCTGGGTGCCGCATCCACCGCCGAGACAAACACCCACCGACCCCGCTGCGCCAAGACATTTGGCCAGGGTGAGCGACCTGTCGGACCAAAGCACGGACGTCGGCACACCTAGCGCCCACACCCAGTACCACCACGAGCATCCCGAGGATCGGCCTGAATCCACCGGCTGCTTGCCCCCATACGTCCCTGCCGAACACCACACCCATGATCAGGACGATCCCGACTGGCTGGCATGGGTCGCCCCAGCGGCTATGGATACCCAGCTAGCTCAGCTGTACACCGAGACAATCCCCGACATGCCCAATGATCCGTGGTCCGCCGACGGGCTGGACCGGGCGGAAAGATACCTCCTGGACACGTTTCCCGATTCCGACACCATCGATCGGCGGGAGAATCTCGACATCGCCGATCAGCTCACCCGATTCATCGGTGAAGTTTTCGCCCGACACTTCGAAGGCACCTGGCGCAACACTCCGGGCATATGTCGGCGGTACCCACACTTCGGGCCTGTCGTTGAACAGAAATGGATGGCGATGAGTCTGGATGCAGGCAATCTTGTTACCACCACACTCGACAAACGGTGGGGCAACAACTTGTCCACCATATTCAGCAACGTCATGCAGACTTACACGGCGTGGATCGCTGCCGGTCGACCATCACTCGAGGGTGAGGTGAGCAACGAACAGCTGAGTCTCGATCTGGGCGAGATCGACCTGACACCGGTCGACAACCCCGAACCACCCGGTCCGGTCGAATGGCGCCACTGGTACCGGCACATGGACACCCAGCTCGACAAATTCTCGACCGAGACGATACCCGAACTGCCACAACCGATCTGGTCAACCGACGCCATCGAGCGAGTGGCCGCAGTATTCGACGACATGTTCCCCGACACCGACTCGGTGAGCGACCCAGCCAACGCCGACCGCGTCGACCAGTTCATCCGATGGTTCGGCGAATGCAGCATCCACTACCGCCCAGGCAGCCACGGGTGGTACAGCCCGGATGGCCCCGCACTACGCACCGGTGAAGACAACGACGAGCAGGACCTCACCACTGTCCAATTCTGGGTCGATTACGCCGCGGAATACGGATTCGACCACGTCCGGTTCTTGTTCCGACCCGACGACGAAGACGAAGACTACGAACACCGTAGACAACAACGCGAACAGGCCGCGGCCACAGAATTCCGCCGCTACCTCACCTCCGCTGCCCAGGAGGCGTCCGCGCGCACCCCGTGGGGAACATGGATCGACCCACACCGCCGCGCAGGCCAAGTGCGAGCATTCCTGGACCACATCGGATGGACGCACTTACCAGCCCACCTCTGGGACGACCACAGTCCGCAAGTCGAACAGATCGGGGACCTGCTGTCCGCGTGGTTCCCCACCCACGCATCCCTCAGCGACCGCGACAATACGGACCGCGCCGACCAAGTGGTGTGCTTCCTGGGCGAATGCATGACCACGTACGCCCCCGGCCGCTGGTTCGACCGACGCCAACACAACGACATGCACCTGGTCTACATGGGAGAAAAGAACGTCCCGTCACTGTACGACGACATCGAACCCGCGATCGCCGTCCAGCGATCCAGAGACCCCGACGTACCCCCGTACACCTACGTCGCGGGCGCACTGCTGGCACGCGCGGTACACAACTTCGCCGACATGACGCGATTCATCCAAGGCCTGCGCAACATCAACGCTGCCGACGACTAGAACAGTGCCGCCTCATCCGCTTCAGACCCCTCATCGAGCTATCTGGTCGGTCGCGCGATGCGGGGCCCGACAAAGTGCTCGGCCATAGCCGGCGGCCGCCGGTCACGGCCTGCCCCGGGCTGCGGCGAACCTTCCCGTAGCCACGATTCGACCGCCTCATTGGCATCGCCGACAGCGACATCGCTCTATCGTGGTGCCCTCGCGGCCCAGCTTGCTGACGCTGCGCGAATTGGACTACCGCGATGGTCACCGCGTGAGCGCTGATCGTCTGTGGCGGAAGCGATTGTCTTGCAGCACAGTCATGATCATGCCTATCGAACTCGCCCCCATGACCCAGGCTGCGCTGCGTCGGTGCGCGGAATATCTGGACGGCCCCGGCGCGATCGCGTGCTGCGGGTTTCCCGCATCTGGAAAATCAACCACCGCACAGTTCCTGGCCTCACTGACCGACGCGGTCGTGCTGGACAAGGACCAGTACGCGCACGACCTCGAGGTGTCGGTGATGTCCGTGCTGACCCAGCCGAATGATCGTGACAGCGACGTGTACAAATCCGTTGTGGCGCCACATCTTTACTCAGGGCTGATCCGCACAGGGCTGAGGGTCGCAGCCAAGTACCCGGTGGTGCTGGACGCCCCATTCCTGGGCACCATCCAGCAGGCCGCGGATCATGGGACAAGTTTGCGCGAACACCTCTGCACGATCGCGAACCTCGACGAGCCGATACCGGTGACCACCGTATGGATCGACTCCACCCAGGCCGAAATCCGTGCACGGATGCATGAACGAGGGTTCGCCCGCGACGCCGGCAAACTCACGGACTGGGATGCCTATCGGACCGGGGTACTCGACAGCGGGCTGCGCGAGCTCGCCTGCTCGGTCGTGGACCTCGTCATCGCCAACTGACACCCTCGCGTGTCAGCGAACTCCACCAGCACCTCGATGTGGCTAGACAGGTGGATTCTGGCGTCGATTCCAGATGAATTCGAGCGTCACGCAGTGGCTCGAGGGGCTCTGGATCCAGACGAAAAGTAGCGTCACTCGGGTGGTCCGGTGAGGCCCGGGTCAGTAGTCGGCTTGCGGCAGTTCGTCGCCGGGGATGCCGCCGAGCAGGATTTGGAACCGTTCGAGGTGGCAGCACAGCTCGTCGAGGGTGAAGCCGGGAACGCCGACGAACTCGGTGAACGCGGCGGTGACTCCGGGGTCCGCGCGTTGGACGAAGTCCTGGAGGAACCCGAGCATCTCCGCCAGCTCCGCGGCGTCGGATGCGTCGAGGTGAAATGCGTTGTGCGCCATGGATTCAACAGTGCAGTATGTGTGTGCTCGGTTGCGGTAAGACCATCATGAACGCCTCTATTTCGTCCCCAGCCCGGGTTGGTAGAGTTTGGTGTTGGTCGGACAGACTGCTTCGGCGTACGCGATCATGGAGGCGGAACTGCGGGCTTCAGTATCGTCATGCAGGCCGAGCTTTCGGAGTTGGTATGTGTATCTACGTTTGCCGAAGCCGCCTCCTTCGCGCACCCACCCGGAGCAGCCGAAGGTCAGTGATTTGGCGTCACCTCGAGTGCCAGGGGATTGATCAGGATTGCGGCTCGGGTGCTGGATCCTTCGCGGTGTGGTTCGCCGGCGCTATCGGCCCGGCTGCGGTTTGCGCTGTTCGGGTGAGCCGGTAGCTTTGGGTGCCGGTTTCGATGATGTGCCCGCCGAAGGTCAACCTGTCGACAATCGCGGCGCTTATCTAACTGCTGATCTGGGGTGTCTATGACGTCCAATCCGTGGGGGTGAGTGCTCCGAATTCCGTGTTGTGGACGGTGGGGTTCACCATGTCCAGAAAGGGAGACGGCCGGTGCGGGTTCAACGGGTGGTCATGCCACCGGGAGTCGAGTCCGCGACCGTGCTGGACGACGGCATCGTGGTCGAGCCGGCGGAGCGATTCCTAGCGCATCTGAGCGCGGTCGCCGAATACGGTCCGCGCCTACGCGCACGATCTGCGGGACTACTTCGAGTTCCTGGAATGCCGTGAGTTGCAATGGGATAGGGCCGAACTGGAGGATCTGGGCCGCTTCGTGTCTTGGCTGCGGCTGCGGAGTGAGGCCCGCGACGGCCAGGTGACGGCACTGCCCTGAGGCCAGCCTGACCGCGAGGACGGTGAACCGGAATGTCGGCGTTGGCATCGTTCTATGAGTTCCACCAGCGGCACGGCGTCGAGCTGGGCGAGTTGCTCACCCGCTGGCGGCCTGGACGACGCGGCGGATCGTGGCAGCCGTTCCTGGCGCACTTGGGCGCGCGGCCCGAGAAACATCGCGTGATCTCGCTGCGCGCCGAGCGCTGACCACCGCAGGAGTTGAGCCAGGCGGAGATGACGCGGCTGATCGAGAGCTGCGGACGATTGCGAGATCGGTTCCTGCTGAGCTTGTTACGCACGACGGGACTGTTCTCCGGGGCTCCGCCCGTGTGTGCCCGCGATATTCTCTGATGTTTGTGCAGCTCAGAGGCTGATATTGGAGATGCGATCCGCCGCAACAGATGTGGTGCAAGCGGACACTCCGAGGCATTCTGGCCTCCGGTAAGGACGCCGGTCCGGGGCCGACGAACAAACCACAGGCAGGAGTGACCGCTCATGCCGATGAGCGTGTACTCGGGCGATGGGAAGACGTGATGTTGCGGGGCAGAACACCCGTGGCTCTATATCGCAGTCGGCCTGATCTGCCCTACTGATTCCTTTTGCTCGACGCCACCCACTCATCGCGATAGGCGGTCCATACGCTCTGCGGATGCTTGTCCGGCGCCAACTCCAGCCTCGGCTGTATTTGCTCGAACTCGGGAGCGCATCCGGCGTCACCCGGGAACCGGTGCGCTCGATCGGGCCATACACATTGCAGCACCGGCCATTCTGGAGTGGCGCGGTAGTAGCGAATCGCGGTACCGAAGAACGGCCTGCGCCAGGACTCGGCTATCGGGCGCAACGTGACCTGGTAGTCGTCGGTCAGCACGTTGTCGAGCCGCTGGCCGGCTTCGAGTCGCGCGCCATCGACGACCTGGTCACCGACGAGGTTGAGCATGGCCATGGCCTTCTCCGGCGACATCCCGAACATGGCGACCTCGGGCACGCGATAGCTGTGCCACAAGCCCACGGTGAACGCCCAAGGGCCATCGGCGTCGCTTGCGGGGATGCCGATCACGCCCCAGCCACGCATACCGACGTTATCGACCACGCGCTGGTCGGCGGGGCGCATCTCAGCGCGATCTCCGTAGTCATGGCAGATCACACACCGACAATCCGAGCTACTCACAGCGGCGATCCTACTGGACAACTGAGACTGCCGACCGACCTGAGATGAGCCCGACTGCACTCTATGGCACCCTTTTAGTGTCAAGGGGCAGTTTGGAGTTCGCTAGGCTGTGGACGGTGGGTCCGGGTTGTGGCTTGTCCGAAGGACCGGCGTGCGGGGTCGAGCCGGTCGCGCAGGAGTCAGTAGTCGCCCCCGATTGCCCTGCCGGGCTTGCCTCCTCGCGTCGGCGTTGGTCGGCGAGCATGCGGGTGTAGACGGTGTTGGACAGGCGCCGTTTCAGGGCTCGTAGTGCTTCCTTGTGAGTCTTGCCTTCGGATTTGCGCTTCTTGACGTAGGCGCGCCCACCGCCGCAACCGCACTGTTGAACCATCGCCATGATGTGCAACACGCGGTTGATCTTGCGGTTCCCGGTGCGAGAAAGCCGGTGGCGCTTCTGATCTCCCGAGGAGGCATCCAAGGGGGCGGTGCCGTTCCAGGACGCGAACCGGTCCCGGGTGGCGAAGCGGCGAATATCGCCGACCTCGGCGAGCAGCCGCCGCGGCGCCGGCCGGGCCGATGCCGGGCAGTTCCATCAGCGTGGACCCGGTCGCGGCGACCGACTGCCGTAATTCCTTGTTCGCGGCCTTGATCCGGGCGTCGAGGATCTCCAGATCGTCGATCAGTTCTCCGACCACTCGCAACCGCATTCGCGTCGCGGGATCGCCGGGCGCGACTTCTTCGGCCATGGCCCGGGCCTGGCGCGCGGACAGCCACCGTCTGGCCCCGCCGGGCACCAGCTCCAGTAGCAGACGGTGGATCCGGTTGACGGTCACCGCACGGGCTCGGCCGAGTTCCTCGCGCCGATCGACCAACATCCGCAGCACCTCCAGCCCTGGCACGAGCTCGGCATGCTCCGAGGGATTGGATTCGGCGGGCGCGGATGATCACTGCAAGCCGGGAGAACATTCCCCGAGCCCGGACAAGATCGGATGTATGAGGCGATCCGCGTCCGTAACGGACAGGTGGTCGTCCTCACCGCATCATCACCGAACAGCGTCAACGTTTCTCGCGAAAATCGTTCTGGCGCAAAAAACAACGTATTCGGGTCGTCCCCCCGTATACAGGGGCATTACAAACAGCTATAATAGATATATCGGCGACACATCGTATACAGCCGTTTCGAGGTTGTACCGTCGTCCGATTCGAATGAATTCGGCTGGTTCGCGGCCGGAGCAGGAGGTGACGACGGGACAGATGACGCGACAGATGACCCGAGCGGGTATCGGCCCGCACAGCCTGCCCGGTGATCACTTACCGCGTGTGTTGTTGAAGTCCGGGGTGCCGAAGACCGGTTACGTCGATGGAGCGTGGTGGCCCTACAGTGACGACCTCGCCACCGAGCTGCCGGTTTTGCTCACAGCGCTGAACAGTGTGCTCGGCGCTGTTGAGCGGGCGGTTTACCACCTCGGTGAATGGTCCAGTCCGCCCGGTGAACTCGCATTCGCCGGGCGGGTGGTGCGACAGCCACGCCCGTTGTGCGGCATGAGCGTGTATTCGACTCAGGCTTTAGTCAGCGTGCACTGTTCGCCGGCGTCCAAGCGATTGTGGCCTCGACACAGTCGACCATGTGGCTGATCGTCGACCTCGGCCTGCGCCCGGTCCGCACCGGCGGACTCGACCACGCCGAGGACGTCGACCACGTCTTGGCGCGGTGGGCGTAGCTGGCATTGTTCGAGGGAAGTGCCGGGCGAACATCGCCTTCACCATCCTGGAGCGCGAGTACAGTCTGATGTCCATATCCTCCCCGTGCTCCGAAACGCGCCTTGCCGCATATCGTTCCGTCTCGACGTCCCTGGCTCTGCTCAGCAATCGCGCGCTACAACAGGCCCTGGACGCCGCGGAGCCGATCGGATCGGGCATCGGCGGGAAGTCGGTGCTGCTGGAGGTTGCCGGAAGACAGGTGTTCGTCAAGCAGGTGCCGCTGACCGACCTGGAACTGCGGCCGGAGAACGTCCATTCGACAGCCAATCTCTACGAGCTGCCAATGTTCTGCCACTACGGCATCCCCGGCCCGAAGTTCGGAGCGTGGCGCGAACTCGCCACGCATGCCATGACCACCAACTGGGCGCTCGCGGGCGAGTTCGCAGGCTTCCCGATGATGTACCACTGGCGGGTGCTGCCGGATACGACGCCGCTGCCCGAGGAGCTGGCCGATATCGATCGGGTCGTACTCGGATGCTCGACCTGACCGAGCTGGACCGCGTGAACGGGTCACTGCACACACTCCGGATCGGCGAGGACCGCAGCGAACCCAACACCCTGTTTCGGCTGGGACCCCTCGGCGGTCACTCGCCCGGCCCGCGGCCCTTGTACTCCATAAACTGCAGGGTCACCCCGAACGTCGTCTCCGGCACCGTGAAGATCGAGTGGACCTCGTCGGTCTTGAATTCGCCCTGCAAGGCGACCCCTCGGCGTGCCAGTTCGGCCTTGGTGTCTTCGAGGTCGTCGACTTCATATCCGAGATGGCCGATGACCGCAGTCTCGCCATCCTCGAGCATTGGCATGCCGAAACCGGCAGCGCGCGACTCGATCAGCTCCAGGCGCGTTTCACCGAAGAGCAGAAACTGCAGGTCGATGTCGCCGGCGAGAATACGCTCGCCAAGAGCTCTGCCATCAACAGTGGCGCCCGCCCGAGCGATGGTGTCGTTGATATCGCGCACCACGATTCCGATGTGATCCAACCCGAGTAGCTTCATGAACCTCAGCCCTCCTTTGTCTCTTGCTGTCGATCGAGATGCCCGCGTTCAGGTCGTGACCGGCGGTCGTGCCCATTTCGAGCCACATCACGGCGCTAGACGGCGGTGCGGCCGCCGTCGGCGGCGATGACCGCACCGGTCACGTAGCTGGCTTTGTCGGAGGCGAGGAAGGCGATGACCTCGGCGATCTCGTCGACCTGGGCGCCCCGTCCCAGCAGTGAGGTCTTACCGAAAGTCTCGGTGACGTCGTACAGCTCCGGGATGCTGTGCACCGCCCCGGGCGCGACGGCGTTGACCCGAACCCCCTTGGGACTGAACTCGGCCGCCCACGAGCGGGTCATCGAGGCCATGGCCGCCTTGGTGGCACCGTAGGCGGCGGCGCCCTCCAGGCCGACTGTGCCGGCCATGCTCCCCAGGTTGATGATGCTGCCCCGGCCCCGATCGGCCATGGCCGGCGCCAGAGCGGCGACGAGGAAGTAGGCGGAGCGAACGTTGCCGTCGAAGAGCGCGTCGTACCCGGGACCGTCGAGATCGGCGGTCGGCCCGAACCACGATGCGCCGACGTTGTTGACCAGTGCGTCGACCTCGCCGGCCTCCTCCGCCAGGCGGCGCACCTCGCCGATATCCGTCACGTCGGCGGCCACGAAGCGGGCTCGGCCCCCCTCGGCCTCAATGGCAGCAACGACCTGGGCGCCTCGCTCCGCATTGCGGCCGTGGACGACGACCTCCCATCCGTCTCGGGCCAGGCGCAGCGCAGCCGCCCGGCCGATGCCGTGGGTGGCCCCGGTCACCAGTGCTGTTCCAACAGTTCCAGCGGTCGTACTCATGACATCCTCGTTTCTGTGCAGAACGATCTGACGCCAGCGTTTGCGCTCCCGCCGGGGGAGGGTCAAGAGCGGCGTTGCCGTTTGACTCTCCTATAGGGGGAGAGTCACACTGCGTTCGTGAACTCGACGATGCCCATCGGCGACTTCTCCCGGGCCACGCACCTGAGCGTGAAGATGCTCCGCCACTAACACGAGCTCGGCCTGTTGGAGCCGGTCGAGGTGGACGTGGACAGCGGGTACCGGCGTTATGCCGCAGAGCAGCGTGTAAGCGCAGAACACACTCGTCGGCCCGGCCCAGCCGGGAGGGATGCGGAACCTGTTGTCCGAGCGACTTCTGCGCCTCCTCGGGTTCAGCCGCGCCCGCGGGGGCATGGTCTCGTTTCCGGGTGCACTCGCAGCAGCAGGTGTAGGTCGAGTGAGCGTGGGGCCTCGCGCCATGTGGGGCCGAGAAGGCGGTCGATGATGGCGAGACGTTGGTGGAGCGTGTTGACGTGGATGCCTAGTTCCTTGGCGGCCGGCGTGGCTCGGCCGCCGTGGTCCAGGAACGCCCTGATGGTGGCGAGAAGTGGTATTTTCCGGCGCTCCTGTTCCTTGAGTATGGCGCCGAGCGACTCCTCCAGCTGGGCTTGGAGCTGCTGACGTCCGGTGTGGCTGAGCAGGATGTGGTAGATGCCGAGCTCGTCGGTGGCGGCCGTTGCTGTCCGGCCGAGGGTCAGGAGTGCATCAAGGGTCGCGGTGGCGTCGTTGTAGCAGCGGTGAAGATCCGTCGAGCCAGTGGTGGGGCCAGCGATCCCTGCCGTGGCTGTGACGAGTTTGCCGCTTCGGCGGATCGCCCGGGCCAGAGCTACCGCGTCGCTTGCTGGCACAATCGCGACGAGCCGGGGGCCGTCGGTCACGATCACGGTTCCCGCGGGCAGCCCCACCGCACCTAGCTCCACTCTCGCCTGCTGCCCGTCCGTGGCGGGCTCGAGGGCGATCAGGCAGTAGGGGGTGGACGGCTCCAGTCCTGCGTTGCGCACCCGTCGGCGCAGCACTGCCGGGTCGGGCTCCGGGCGCAGCAGCAAATCGACCACAAGCGCGTCGCGGCTCAGTCTGGTCGCTTCCGCGACGGCGCGTTCCCCCACAACGGCGAGTGCGAGCGGCGGCGCGGCGCGATCCAGCAGGAGCCGGTCGCGGTCCGGGTCCTGACTACCGACGAGCACCAGGGCCCCGACCACCCGCCGACCTGCGATGACAACCCGTATCTGGCCGAGTCCGTCGTTGAGCGGGGCGGGGCAGCCGCCCTCCGGTGGTTCTTCGAGCAGAGAGGCAAGCAACGAAGGCAGCTCCGGCGCCCGGCTGGCGAGGTCAGTGGGCACGAGGTCGTGCGCATCGACGAACCAGATCTTGCCGGTGACCGCAGCCGCGATCTCGCGGACCAAGTCATCCACTCCGCCACCTTGCAGCACCACTCCGGTCAGCCGCTGGTCCCAGGCCAAGGTGCGGGCGAGCTCGTCGTTGGCCTTGGCCAGACGCTCGGCCATGACCTGGTACCGTTCCATCGTGGCCGAATTGTCGATCGCGATGGCCGCGTGCGAGGCCAGCGCCGACAGCAGGCTGATCTCGTCCTCGACGAAGTGACGTTCCCGCCTCTTGCAGGCGAAAAGCGCGCCGAGCACCGCGCCGCGCACGATGAGCGGCACCCCGAGCAGCGCCCGGAAATTCTCGGCGGCCGCCACGGCGTCGTACGCATCGTGGGTGAACGCGGACTCCGTCGAGTAGTCGCTGGTCCAGATCGGCTCGCCTCGCGCGAGGACGGCACCGAGCATCCCGGCTGTCCTGGGCAGGCGCAGCTGTCGCAACCGCGGAGTGAGAGCGCCGCTCGCGACTTCCAGTACCACGTCGTCACCCCGGATGAGGCCGATATAGGCGAGATCCACCCCGAGAAGCCGACGGGCCTGCGTTGCGATCTCCGACAGCAGCTGGTCGGGCTGCCGCGTTCGGGCCAGTTGCATGCTGATGTCGTTCAGCGCGGCCAGCTCCAAGGTGCGGTGGCGCCGCTCGTCAAGCAGTGCTCTCAGACGCAGCGCGACGCCAGCCTCGCGCTCTACACGCACGGGGTCGGCACCGTCGCGCAGGAGCTCGTCGTGGTGCGAGTCGATTACATCAGCCGATGCACCCGCCAGGAGCAGATCGAGCCAGGAGAATTCCATGAGCTCTCCTCAATCCCGCAGATCGATCGGTTCAGTTCAAGATGCGAGGCCGCGCCCGCCTCCGGCCGGCCGGGCGCGAGCCCCGAGTGTGTGCAATCCATACATCGAAGGAGGGCTGCAGTTGGTCGGTGAGGGCGGGTTGCTGGCGCGGATGACGAAGCTTGTAGTCGAGTCCGCGCTCGAGGGTGAGATGGACGACCATCTCGGTTACTCCAAGCACGACCCGGTCGGCCGTAATGGTGAGAACTCCCGAAACGGTAAGCGCGCCAAGACCATCGAGACCGAGGCTGGGCCGGTGGATATCACGGTGCCCCGTTACCGGGATGCCAGCTTCGAACCGCAGATTGTGAAGAAGCGGCAGCGCAGGTTGAACGGTGTGGAGAACATCGTGATCTCGTTGTCGGCCAAGGGATTGACCACCGGCGAGATCTCGGCGCACTTGCGGGAGATCTACGGCGCGGACGTGCCCAAATCGACGATTTCCACGATCACCGAGCGGGTGATGGAGGGTATGGGCGAGTGGCAGAACCGGCCGCTGGACGCGGTGTCCGGTGTTGTTTCTGGACTGCGTGAATGTGAAGATCAGAGACGGGAACGTCGCGAATCGGCCGATCTATGTGGCGATGGGCGTGACTGTCGAGGGCACTCGCGACATCCTTGGACTATGGGCCGGCGAGCACGGCGCCGGCGAGGGAGCCAAATACTGGCTGAGAGTATTGTCGGAGCTGAAAAACCGTGGTGTGCAAGATGTTTGCATCGTCGTGTGCGACGGTTTGAAGGGCTTTCCCGATGCTATCGGCCAGGTCTGGCCACGCGCGATCGTTCAGACGTGCGTGGTTCACCTTTTGAGGAATTCGTTCGCCTACGCCTCCCGCAAGGACTGGTCCGAGCTGGCCAAAGACCTCAAACCGGTCTACACCGCCCCCTCCGAGCAGGCCGCGATCGACCGGTTCGCCGAGTTCAGCGAGAAATGGGAGAAACGCTACCCCGCGATCATCCGGCTGTGGACCAACGCGTGGGCCGAGTTCATGCCATTTCTCCAGTTCGACAACGCAATTCGGCAGGTCATCTACACCACAAACGCCATCGAATCGGTAAACGCCCGAATCCGCAGGGCTGTGAAGGCTCGCGGCCATTTCCCGACCGAGGCCGCGGCGTTGAAGTGCGTGTACTTGGCAATCATGAGCCTGGACCCGACCGGCACCGCCCGCCAGCGGTGGTCCAACCGCTGGAAGGCCGCACTGAACGCCTTCGAGATCACCTTCGACGGACGCCTGTCCGCCGCCCACCAGTAACCGAATCACCCAGGGAAGGAGACGGACTTACACCTGAGACTGGACAGACCCCACTGCCCCCGGTCACGTCGGGAGTTAATGCTCACGGGGACGCAGGTGCCTGCTGACATCGCCGAGGAGGTCGAGGTGCACCTGCCTCTGTGTGAAGTGCCACCGTCCGTCACGGTAAGCGAAGCGATCGTGGTAGCGGCCACTGGCGATGGGCTGTAACGGCAAGCCTGGTGGCGCCTGCAGCACAGTGAGGTAGGAACGCGAAGCCGCCGTGGTGGCGGTGTCGCCGATCGCGATGGCTCCGCTGATCGTGGTGCCACTGCCGGTGAAGGTGGCATCGGCGAGCAGCGCGCCGACGCGGGCGAAGTCGCCGTCGTCCACCAGTTCGGCGTAGCCGGCGATCAGGTTCTCGATGGCTCGGGTCATCTCGACAGGCTCCCATCAACCACACCGGAGGACGAAGTCGTCGTCGTCCTTTGTGAGTGCGATGTCAATTGTCGATCGACCCATTCGGTGACCGCTGTGGTGATCCGGGCCATTGAGGTGTTGTGAGCGATGTTGGGGCCGGTGTTGAACATGTGGTCGGCGGAAGGGATTTCGACGAGTTCCATGTCGGGCGGCAGGGTCGGGAACTGGTCGGGACGGCCGAAGGGATCGCGGCCGCCCTGCACGATCAGAGTCGGTCGGCCGGTGGACAGCAGCTCACGATTGCTACCAGGGCCGAGGATTGGATAGGCCAGCGCGAGCACCGCCTGTGCGCTCAAAGCCGATGCGGTCCGGCATGCGACCTGCGACCCGGCGCTGCGTCCGCCCGCGATCACCGGCACTCCCAGCTCGGTGGCCCTGGGCCATACCGCCGTCCACACCGCATCGAGTGCCGCCTCGCCGGTCGCGCTGCGGTTGCCCTCGACCCGGTAGGGCTGGGTAAGCAGCCCGACTGTGATGCCGCGAGGCGGGAGGACCGTGGCGAGCGCCTGCAAATCGGGCGATTCGACACCGGTCGCCGAACCGTGTCCCAGCAGTGCGACCGCGCGCGGACCACCAGCGGCCCTGTACCAGGTAATGCGTGCCCTGCCGACAGGTGTCGGTACGTATTCGTCGATCATCGACTGCTCCCGGATGGTGTATCGAGGGCCGGTGCGGCGCTCGCGTCGCCGGAGAAACTGGCGAGGAACTCGGCAATCGGTGTCGTCACGGCACGATCGCCGGGAATGACGTGGCCGCCGGAGTGTTGGAGAATCAGCGGCTCGGTGAATCGTTGCGCCAACCGCAACGAGTCGTGCAGCGACACGATGGTGTCGGCTCGGCCTGCCACGTGCACCGACGGCATTGTCAGCTTGTGGGCCAACAGCGGGGCGTGCTGAGGCATGTCGCTGGTGAACCCACCGACCATGATCGCGAAGCGGACTCTCGCAATGGTGGGATCGTTTTCGCGCACCCCGGCCAGCAGACCGGTGAGAGCGGCGCCCTGGCTGAACCCGAAGATGCCGTCGATCGCAGGTCCGCTGCGCAGCAAATCCACGACCCAGTCGCGGGTCCGCTCCCAGCCACGAAAACCGTTGTGCCACCATCCGAAATCTCCCGTCGACAACGACGGTGCGTCGACATACACCAACTCGACATTCGAGGGTATGGCCGCGGCCAGTGGTGCCATCTGGCTGCGCAGCATCCGGGCGTTGCCGTGGTATCCGTGCAGGCAGAGCATTCTCAACGAGGTCGATGAGGTCATGACACAAGCCTGTTAACACACAAGGGATTTGTCCAACAGGTAAAACTTCTAGATTCGATAAGCTGGATGCATGTCGATTTCGTTGCGCCAGCTCGAGTACTTCGTCACCGTGGTGGACGAGGGATCGTTCACCACGGCCGCGGCCCGCCTGCATGTCAGTCAACCGGGGTTGTCGCATCAGATTCTGGCGCTGGAGCGAGCGCTCGGCGGCCCATTACTGGAGCGGTTGCCGCGCGGTGTGCGGCTCACACCGGCCGGACGCACGGCGCTGCCGCATGCGCGGGCCAGCCTCGCCCACGCCGAACGCGCGGCAGGCGCGGCGATGCGCGCCTCCGGTGTCGACGCGGGGGAACTGCACGTGGGCACCCTGTACTCGATCAGCGTCGGCGTCCTGCCCGCCGCGCTGCGCACCTGGCGCCGCAACTACCCCGACGTGCAAGTCCGGCTGGTGGAGTTCCGCCACACGAACGACCTGATCGCCGCAATGGAAGCCGGACAGGCCGACCTCGCGGTCGGTCCCACCCCGCCAGGCTGGGACGGTCCCGTGCGCGATATCGGGATCGAGGAGTTCGTCGTCGCGGCCGAACCCGACGCCGAACTGCCGGGCACCACCCCGACAGTGAGTGTCGCCGACCTGGCCGACCATGACTGGGTCCACTTCACCCCGCCCAGCGGCCTGGCCGACATCCTGGACGCGGCCTGCGCCGCTGCCGGATTCACTCCGCGCGCCGCCGTGCGCACCGAGCAAGCACCGTCCGCGTTGAACCTCGCCCGAGCCGGACTCGGCGTCACCCTGCTGCCCGGCAACGTCGTCCCGCCATCCTTCGACGGTCTGCTGCGTCACCCTTACCCGCCGGTCGCGCGCATGCTGTCGGTTTACACCAGGGCGAGACCGGACCCGGTCACCGCCGCTTTTGTCGAGGCCATCTGTCACCACACGCTGGCGACCCCGGACCACCTGCACCGAATGCTGACAGCCAGGTAAGACGTCATCATGCACAAAACTTATCGATATCATGCCTACTACTTGTTGGACTTGTAGACCTGGCTCCAGGCAGCATGGTTCTCGATTCGCCACCTCGGCGAATATCGAACCTAGCGTCGGAGGCACTACCACATGAATCGCAAGGCGCTCACCGTCGCGGCCATCACCGCTGCCGGACTGCTCGCAGCCACCGTGACCAGCTGCTCGAGCACCAACTCGGCAAGCAATGCGGTAACGAGTGAAGCGACGCCCGCCGCCGTGCCCGCCGCCGGCAGCCCCTACGCATACCTGCCCAAGGCGCCGACCTTCACGCTCACCAGCACCACCGTCACGGACGGCAAACCGCTGCCTACCCCCGAACTGTCCGGCATATTCAAAGTGCCTGGCGGACAGGACAGGTCACCGCAACTGTCATGGTCGGGCTTCCCCGCACAAACCAAGAGCTTCGTCGTGTCGATGTATGACCCGCAAGCACCGACCGGCAGCGGATTCTGGCACTGGATCGTCACCGATCTCCCCGCCACGACCACCGCCCTGCCCGAAAACGCCGGAACCCCCAACAGCACCGCGATCCCGGCGGGAGCGTTTCAACTCGACGGCGACGGCGGAGCGCCCCGCTACATCGGCGGCGCACCACCGGCCGGCTCCGGCGTGCACAACTACTACATCACGGTCACCGCACTGGACATCGACAAGTCCGGGGTCACCCCGACCACAAGCGCAGCGATGCTCGGCTTCACCATCGGCGGCCACACCATCGCACGCGCCACGATCATCTGCCCCACCACCAGCTGAGATCCACTACCCCTCGCCCAAGCTGAAGTCGAGACGGCGCCCCCACGTCCGGCGAGCAAGTGCCCTGACCCTGCGATCTCAGGCCGAACGGAGCCCGGAGACCAACCGATAGGCCCCCCGCCACGTCCACGAAGCCAGCACCGTCACTTCGACTGGCCGTGGCCGACTGCCAGGACATCGGGCAGTCTCCAGGGATTCCGCACGTTCGAATATCCGGGTTTACCGACGCGTTCTGGATTCATCACCGCAGCCACTGCGCGGGCGACGGTATGGACAGCAGACTGCAGGGCACGGTACTGCGGTGGAGCCAGCCCGCACACCACGTCCTCGACGTGGCGGCGTGGCACCACCAGCGCAGAACCGGGCAGCGTCGGGAACTTGTTCAGAAAGCCGACGCGCTCGCCGTCGTCGTACACGATCTCGTGCTCGAAACCTGGTGTCCCGGCCAGGAATTGGCAGATAAAGCAGGGACCGGTCCGCACCCGCGTCTCGTAATCCTCGATGTCGAGCCGCACGCGCCGCCGCCGGTCAACGAGCCGGTCGGCTCGTTCGCCCTGGCACACCGGAACGGGCCCGGCTGAAGCCGTCCACCCTGCCGACGTGTCCACCGCCCACCATCTCGGCCGGCGGGTAGCTACGCACACAGCCCGATTCCGGACGAGCCGGCGCGACGTCCACGACGACTACCAGTTCGAGGAGCAGCCGGCTGTCTGATGTCGTCGGCGGCGGGTGTGGTCGGAGACTCTCGGTTTCGAGGTTGCCTGCAGGGATTTTCATACTCGGCTGCACTCCTATCCGGGCGCGTCGAGACGTGCGCCGGGGAACGAGCTATGCACCGTCGTTGCCGTCGCGCAGGGAATGGATCATGCTCTGCAGGATCCGGAACGCGCCTGACTGCTCGGTCTCGGTCATGCCGGCCAGCATTTTGACCTCGACGGACCGGACCGCTACGGTCGCCTTCTCGAGGCTCCGTCGGCCGCGAGGCGTGAGCCGTGTGGGAAGAACCTTCCCGACGGGTGCCTCCGCAGGCCTGGTCACGTAGCCGTCTCGTTCCAGGGCCTGGAGCAGCACGTTCATCGTCTGTCGTGTCACGAACGCGCCCCGTGCGAGCTCGGAGTTCGACAAGCCCGGTCGTTGAGCAAGCAGCTCGAGGCAGGAGTAGTGCGTCACGCTCATCCCGAGCGGCCGCAGCACCTCTTCCATGGCTGCGCGGAGGACGCTCGACGCCTCTTTCAGCAGGTAGGCCAGTGACGTCTCCAGGTCGACGCCGACACCGTCTTGACTCATGTCAGAATTCTGACATAGATTGGAACCGTGTCAGAAGACTGACACGAAGGGAAGGAGCATCATCATGCCCGCCACCGGCCCCGACTTCATCTCGCTCCAAGCGCGCGACCTCGACGCTTCGCAGGCGTTCTATGAGCACTACCTCGGCCTCGTCCGCTCGCAGGCCGGACCTGCGCACGCAGTCGTATTCGAGACGAAGCCGATCGCGTTCGCACTGCGCGACGTCGTTCCCGGCACCGATCTGGCATCGGTTGCTCAGCCCGGCATCGGTGCCGCGATCTGGCTCCACGCCACAGACGTCCAGGCCATTCACGATGCTCTCGTCGCCGACGATCACACCATCGTCTCCGCGCCGATCGACGGCCCCTTCGGTCGGACATTCACCTTCGCCGACCCCGACGGCTACCAGGTCACTCTCCACGATCGCGCCTGATAGACCGAACACCACCGGATGATCACTGGCCCCCCGCAAACCGCGGTTGCGCCCGAGACCCCGAGAATCCGGGCGATGTTTGTTTACCCCGGGGTGATCACCTGTCCGGCTCTTCACACTTGGGGTGGACCGAGTGTGACGTCAAACCGGCCCAGAACTCCCGAAGTTGTCACGAAGTGCAAAGTAGCGTCAGCAAGTGAAGCCCGGCGATCCCTGCTCCTCGGCGACCGGGCCGAGGTAGCGGTGCAGGGATGTCTTCGGAATCCCGGTTTTGCTGGCAATTTCGCCGCGGCTGCTTCCTTGTTCGCGCAGCAGGCGGGCGTAGTCGATCTTGCCCTGCGGTGAGAGCGCCGATAACGACGCCGCTGACCCATCCGGCTGTGCCCAGCGCACCGGTGAGTCCGAGGTCGAGATGGGCTGCGTCGATGAGGAGCCCGCCGGCGATCAATGCGGTGAAGACCGTCCGCGGCCGGTCGGGGACGCTCGCTGGGCGACGTCGGGCTCGAGTAACGCGATCTCGGACTGATGTGCAGATTGGTGTCCTCCGCCGGTGAGATGGTTGTGGAAGGCGTCCTCGTGACAGAGGGCGGTTGGGAATCCGGCGATCGGTGCGGTCAACGACGCCGCCCGGTCCATGACCGCGCCGGCGCGGCTGCTGGACATGGTCGAGGGCCGCTCCAAGCCGGTGTTCAAAACCTGGCCGGCCGAACGATCCCGTTATCGGAATGCTGCACGGCTGGAGGTCGGCAAGTGCTGGTCGCGTAGCGTTTTTTTGTCGATTTTTCCTGCGGTGGTCAGCGGCAGTTCGGTCACGATGTGGATAGCTTTGGGTACTTGGTGGGGTCCTTTTCGTGCTCTGACAATGGCTAGGACGTTGTCGATGTCGATAGTGTGGCCTGGTCGGGCGACGACGAATCCGGTGACGGCTTCGCCCCATTTGTTGTCGGGTAGTCCGATGACGGCGGTGGCGGAGACGCCGGGGATGGTGGCGATGACGTCTTCGATTTCGCGGGGGTAGATGTTGAAGCCGCCGGAAATGATCATGTCCTTGGTGCGGTCGACGATGAAGTAGTAGCCGTTCTCGTCGCGTACGGCGAGGTCGCCGGTGTGCAGCCACCCGTTGTGCAGTGCGGTCGCGGTTTGTTCGGGTTGGTGGTGGTACCCGTTCATGACCGTCGGTGAACGCAGGCATAGTTCGCCGACTTCGCCGTGGGGCAGGATTTCGCCGGTGTCGTCGAGAATGGCGACTCTGGTGTCGGTGACCGGGCGACCGCAGCTGGCCAGCAGTTCGGGACGGCGCTCGGGGTCGTGTTCGTCTTTGCGGAGGCTGGTGCACATGCCCAGGCATTCGGTTTGGCCGTAGCCTTGCATCAGTATCGGCCCGAATGCATGCCAGGCTTCGGCGATGCGGGCAGGCGTCATAGGTGCGGCTCCGTAGAGCAGCGTTTCCAGCGAGGATGTGTTGTGCCGTTGGATGTTGCCGTGGTCGAGCAGCGCGTAGACCATCGTGGGTACGGCGAAGGCGTAGTTGATGTTTTCGGCGGCTACCGTCGCCAGCCAGGCGTCCGGGTCGAATGATTGCTGCAGAACCACGGTTCCTCCGCGGCACAGCGTTGGCAGGATCGGCAGTGAACCCGCATGGGTGATCGGGGCCGAGAGCAGGAAGCGCGGGTTCTGTGGAAGTCCCCACGAGAGCGTCAGGATTCGCGACATCGCTACCAGGGCGCGGTGGGGTATCAACACGCCTTTGGGTTTGCCAGTGGTCCCGCCGGTGTATTGCAGCCATGCGGTGTCGTGTTCGTGGGCGGGCCCAGGGTGCAGTGGCCGGGCGGTGAAGTCGGCGGACAGAGCGAGTAGATCCGGTCCCAGTTCCGACGAGCCGATACTCAGGACATGTTTGATGCCGGGACACTGCTGAGCGACCGCGGCGGCGGTGTCGGCGTAGGAGGGATGGGCGAGCAGGACGTCGATCCCGGCGTCGGCGCAGGTAATGGCGTGGTCCTCGGCGGAGCCGAGAGGATGCAGTCCGGTGTAGGTCCCGCCGAGTAGGTATGTGGCGACTTGGGACAGCCACACTTCGGGCACGTTGGGGCTCAGCGCGGCGACCGCACTGCCCCTGCTGATGCCTTTCGTGCTGAGGGCTTGGGTGATGCGGCTGATGACGGCGGCGGCTTCGGCGTAGCTGACGCGGCGGTCGCCGAGGACGAAGGCGTCCCGGTGGGGGAAGCGGTGGAGCGCTTCGATGAGTAGGTCGCCGAAGGTCAGCTCGGCGTTATGTTGGTGAACCACGGTGTTCTCCCTGGTCGGTAGTGGTGGCTATCGGGCGGCTGCCTCGTCTGGTACCCCGCGGGCGAGGGCGCCCAGGGGCGGGGCGCTTTGGAACATGACCCGGTCGACGACGCCGTCGTACCGTTCGCGTGCTGCGTGGACCGCTTGGGGCCACGTGTCGGCGATGATGCAGAACGTGTCGAGGACGTCATCTGGAACGAGTGCGGCGATGGTGTCGTGTTCGCCGAGCCGGATCTTTTCTCGCAGCCGGTCGCCGAGTTCGCCCCAGCCGTGCAGGGCGAGCACCGGCCGGTAGGCGGGAGTGGAGGCGTAGAAGGCGAATTGGCGGCGTACGGCCTCGCGTTGTGCGGTATCGGTGTCGCTGTTGACGATGCACAGGGTCGTGGCCGACAGGGTGAAGGCGCTGCGGTCGCGCCCGGCGGCGCGCAGTCCGCGCGCGATTGCGGGTTCGGCTATGGTGTGCAGGTAATCGCTGGTGTGGATCGGGTGTATCAGCGCGCCATCGGCGACCTCTCCTGCGGCCTGAAACATCAACGGACCCAAGGCGGCCAGCAGGATCTGCGGCGGGCCTGATTCCAGTGGACCGGGGTTCATGTCGGGCGGCAGGTAGTCCAGAGTGTAGTAGTCGCCGTGGAAGTCCAGCGGGTGGTCGCCGGCGAACGCGCCCCAGACATGACGGACCGCGCGGGCGTATTCGCGCAGTCGCGGCATAGGCGGGGCGAAGTCGCTGGAGAATCGGTGTTCGATGTGTTTGCGAATCTGGGAGCCCAGGCCGAGTACGAAGCGGCCGCCGCTGGCGCGTTGCAGGTCCCACGCGGATACGGCGGTCAGCATGGGGCTGCGGGGGAAAGCCAGCGCGACCGAGGTGCCCAGCACTCCTCGCCGCAGGTGTTGAGCGGCCAGCGCCAGGTGTTGGAAGGGGTCTCCGGTGGATTCGGCGACGAACAGCCCGTCGGCTCCGCCGTCGTTGACTTCGCCTGCGCAGGCGGCCATTTCGTCGAACCGTGGCCGGTAGAGGTAGAGGTCGATGTGCATGACACCTTCTCGGGTGTTCACACGGCGAACGAGTAGCCGCCGTTGATCGGATAGGTCTGACCGGTGATCCAGGACGCTTGGTCGGAGGCCAGGAACAGGATCATGTTGGCCGCGTCGTCCGGTTCACCCAGTCGTCGCACGACGTAGTTGCGCAGCAGCGCCTTGACTTGGGCAGGATCCTCGACGGCCGAGGCGATTCCCGGCGTGCGGATCGGTCCCAGCGCGACACAGTTTGCGGTGATGCCATGGCGGCCAACGGCTTTAGCCAGTCCGCGGATGAATCCCGCGGCACCGGCCTTGGCTCCGCTGTAGACGACCAGGTGGGGTTCGCCGACTCGTCCAGCGTCGGAGATGACGGTGACGATCCGCCCGTATCCGCGTTCCACCATGCCGGGTACGGTGGCCCGGGTGCAGTTCAGCACGCCGAAGAAGTTCGTCCCCAGCCATGGCTGCCAGTCCTTGGGATCGGTCTCCCAGAACGGAGGCGTGGGCCGGATGGGATCCTGTGCGGGACCGGCGTTTCCCGCGTTGTTGACCAGTACGTCGATGCCGCCCAGTTGGACGCGGGCCGTCTCGACCATGCGGGTGACGTCGTCGAAGTCGGTAACGTCGCCGCCGCACGCCAGCGCGGCAGCCCCGACCGCGCGGACTTCCTGCGCGACGGTTTCGGCACGGTCGAGGTAGTAGTCGTTGACGACAACGGCGGCGCCCTGTGCGGCGCAGTGCAGGGCGACCTGGCGGCCGACTCCCTGACCGGCGCCGGTGACCAGCACGGTGCGTCCGTCGAGGCGAAATAGGTTATGCACGAGCGAGTTCACTTCCTTGGTCGATGGCTACATGCCGGTGAAGACCGGCGGACGTTTCTCGGTGAATGCCCGCAAGCCTTCGGAGAAGTCGTGTGAACGGGCATGTTCGGCGCAGCGGTCCTGTTCCCTGCGCAGGGCGTCAGGGATGCTGGACCGCATTCCGTCTGCGACGAGTTGTTTCATCGCGGCGATGCCGAGCGGACTTTTCGCGGCGATGGAGTCGACGAGCGCGTCGGTTTCCGTGATGAGCCGGTCGTCGTCGGCGAGGACGGTGACGAGGTCGGTGCCGGTGAAGCTTTGTGCGGGCATGAGGTTGCCGGTGAACATCAGGTGCTTGGCCTTGGCGATGCCGATGCGGCGCGGTAACCGGACCGAGCCGCCCGCGCCGGGCAGCAGGCCGTAGTTGGCGTGGCCGTCGCCGAACCGTGCCGAGCGCGCGGCGACCACCAGGTCAGCGCACAGCACCAGTTCCAGTCCGCCGCCGACCGCGATACCCGCGACCGTGGCGATGACCGGTTTGGCGAGACTTTCGATGCGGTCGAATACCTCCCCGACCCGCCGCAGAAATCCTTGCGCGCTTTGTGGGTCGGGAAATTCGGTGAGATCGGCGCCTGCACAGAACGCCGAACCCCGCGCCGCCAGCACCACCACGCGGATGTTCGAGTCCTGCTCTGCCGCAGTCACACCGGCGTCGAGCTCGTCGAGCAGGCCCGCGGTCAGGCTGTTGAGTGCCTGCGGGCGGTTGAGCACAAGCCACAGCGCCACACCCCGGCATTCGGTCACAATCTCGCCGCTCACGCCCCGGCACCTTCCAGGATGGTCACGGTGCAGGCTGCCGCGTCGGGGTGCAAGTACCCCCCGGCGTTCTCGGCCAGCGCAATCCTGGCGCCGGGCACCTGCCGGTCGCCCGCTGCCCCGCGCAGTTGGGTGACGAGTTCGACCAGTTGCGCGCAGCCGGTCGCGCCGACCGGATGGCCACGCGAGACCAGACCGCCGTCCGGATTGACCGGGATCCGCCCGCCCAGGGCGGTCGCGCCGGACATCAACAGTTTCGTGCCCTCACCGACTCCGCAGAGACCGAGTTCCTCATACATGATCAACTCGTTCGGCGAAGCCGCGTCGTGAACCTCCACCACATCGAGGTCTTCCGGGCCGACGCCGGCCTGTCGATAGGCTGCCTCGGCGGTCCGGCGTTCCAATGGTGTCGTGGGTGCTCCCGCACCGGGCACCCCAGATCCCAACGCGCAGGCCCGGATCCGCACCGGCCGGGACTCTGCGCCGTGGCGGTCCGCGGCGCGCAGCACGAGCGCCGCAGCGCCGTCGGCGATCGGTGAGCACATCAACATCGTCAGCGGCGACGCCACCACCCTGCTGCCGAGGACCTCCTCGCGGGTCAGCGCCCGCCGATACTGTGCGTTCGGGTTCAGCGTGCCGTGGCGCGAGTTCTTCACCGCCACCTCGGCCAGCTCGGTCGCGGTCGCTCCCGAGCGCGCCTGATAGCCCCGGGTGATCTCGGCGTACACGGCCATGAAAAACGACTCGACGGGCTCGGCGCTCCCGGTCAACTCACGCGTGATCTCCGGGATGCGGGTGATGTCAGCGCCGCTGACCATCGCCTCGAGCACGGCCCCGGTGGGCAGGCCGGTCATCTTTTCCGCACCGCACACAAGCACGGTGTCGTACATCCCGGATCGGATCGCGGTCAACGCCACATGCACCGCGCTGGATGAGGTCGTGCATGCGTTCTCCACGTTGAGCACGGGCACCCCGGCCAGACCGGCCGCGGTCGCCGCGACCTGGCCGCGGATCATCTCCTGACCGGACAACACACCGGCCATCGCGTTACCCGAAACCAGCAGGTCGACCTCGTCGGCGGCCAGCTTCGCATCCATCAGAGCGCCGGTCATGGCCGAAGCCGCCAGCGATCGCAGCGATGTCTCCGAGCGCTTGCCGAACGGCGTGATCCCTACCCCCACGATGTCGACCTCACGCATGACGATTCCTCCTTTGCGCCCTGACGGGCACTGAGCAAAATAACTTAACCCGCCAGTCAATAAATATTCTCCGATGACACTGGAGTGTCAAGAAGGACAAGCAAAAAAGTCCCGGATCGACGGGTCTATCGACCACTAACTGATGGGTTCAGTAATATGAGCCTCGAGGAGAGGAGTCTCGATGGGACGACGCCGGGCCATCGACGTACAGGATCTGATCGACGCCGCCGCACGGGTGTTCGCCCGCCGCGGTTATACCGACGCGACGTTGGCCGATGTCGCCATCGAAGCGAAGGTGAGCAAGCCGACCGTCTACCAGTACGTCGACTCCAAACAGCGCCTGCTGGAGACGATCGTCGAACAGCTGATCTATCCTCTCGGCGACGGGATCGACCGGATCGTCGGTGGCGACGGCAGCGCCGGGGGCAAACTCGATGCCTACATCGACCTGCATGTGACCTCGGCCATCCGCTACCAGCCGTTCTACCTCGTGCTCACCGCCGACCAACACCAGCTCTCACCACAAGGACTGCGCCGCTACCAGTCCTGGGCCAGGAGCGTCGATGCCGCCGCCGCCAAGCTCCTCGAACAGGGACAACATGAAGGCAAGATCCGCTCCGACATCGATATCCCGATCGCCGTCAACCTCCTCAACAGCACACTGACCTCGATCGCCCGGTGGTTCCGGCCCGGCGACCGGTACACAGCCGAACAGCTCACCACCGAAGTCCGCAAATACCTCAGCGGGCTCCTCGTCGACCCGGCCACGGTCACCGGCTGAGCTAAACGTGTGCGAAGCAATGGGGTCGCTGGCCCTGGCCATCGACCCGGCCGCGCTCGACGCCGTCACCACCATCGAGCTCCCCATTCACGAGCTGGCCATCGAACCGCCGGCAGAGGTGACCACCCGCCTGACCGCGCTGGACAACGAGCTGTCCGCGATCCACGATGCTTTGGCTCGACACCTCCCACATCGCTCCGTCACGGATGCGGTTGCGAGTATTGAAAGCCGAGCCCGGAGACGACCTCGCCCCAGCCGTCGGAAACTGCGAACGACGCAGTGGGGACGCGTGGGCGCAGGCGCAAGCGCTCATTGAGCGGATCTACCTCAGCGCTGGAGTGAACCCGGTCGTGCGCGGCGAGTTCACCCGCGCGATGACCATGGCCGACAACGATTCGATCCACACGCTGCACGCTCGATTCCGCGCCTACACCGCCCTGCTCACCCACGCCCCCGAGGTGCTCACCGCATTCAACCGCCAACCGGCGCGGCCCGCATGCGCCACACCGCTCGCAAGTCAGCGGCGCCTGGCACGCGATCTTCACTCCTAGTTGGCGCGCCAGCAGCGTCGGCGAATCGTGCTCCTGCGACGGGCAACGGTTCCCGACCCTCGGCAAGTCGACCACCGCCTGCACGGTCCCGCACTTCTTCGCCGACCAGGGCCTTTCCACCTACACCCACGTCACCGATCAGCACAGCACCAAGGTGATCGTCACGACCCGCCGCAAGGCGCACTACGTGCTGGACGAGATCCTCGGCAACGCCGAGGACCTGCCAATCACCGGTGTATCGGGAAGGTGGTGCCGATGCCCATACCGGTGATCCATTCGGGCACGGGTTCGTAGCTGGTCCACACGAAAGGTGCCGCCACGGCCGCGGATCCGATCAGCCAGTTGCGAATCTCGTTGCCGCCGCGGCCCGCGACACGCTCCAGGCCGGCATCGGTGAGGGCGGCGATCGAGGCCAGGTCGGCACGGCAGAGCCGGTCCAGGAACCAGGCGTCCCATTCGGCATTGACCCGGGCGTTCGGGTCGCCGCCCAGGGCGCGGATCCGGGGTTCGCGGGCCGCGTCGAAGGCGTGCGGATCGCGGCGGCCGTGGATCACCCCGGCGCGGCGTTCGTGATCCAGTTCCGGGTCGCGGGGGTCGGCCGACGGCAGCCAATGCGACAGTCCGCCGCTGGCGATGAGCAGGACCCGGCCCACGAAATCGGCCGCGCGGATCGCCTCGCCGAGCGCCCGGCCGAGCCGCACGCAGCGGGGCAGGGTGGGCAGCGGCGGCGCGATGGTGTTGACGACCAACGGAACCATCGGGATATCGGTTGCACCACAGATCATTTGATAGCTCTGCACGATGCCGTGATCCACGGTGAGCGCGTATGACAGCGCGACATCGAATCCGGCGGCGGTGACCCCGTCCTGGATCACCCAGGCCAGTTTGCCCGCCACCGGCAGCGGGCCCGGGCGGCTGCCGAAATCGCCGAATCCGATGGCCTGCTCCACGCCGAGCACGAACGGCGGCATCAGGTCGTAGAAGTTGGCGTGGAAATGGTCGGGGCCGATGACGATGACGGCGTCCGGGGCCAGCCGGGCGACGGCCGCGGCGACGCGCGCGGCGTCGGCGACGAAGCGGGCCCCGGGCGCGTCCGGCCCGTCCGGCGGCAGCAATTGCGCGAACGGCGAGTGGGAGATGCCGACCAACCCGACGATCTCGGTCATGCTGTCTCCTCATCGCCGACAGCCTCACCGAGCAACAGGAATTCGCGATGCGCCCGCAGGAATTCGTCGCGCTGCTCCCACTGCGGCCAGTGCCCGGCGTCGGCGATCACGTGCAGGCGGGCATCGGGCAGCCACTTCAGCAGCAGCTCGGCCTCATCCAGCCCGCCGGTCGGATCGTGGTCGGTCCACAGCAGCAGCGTCGGTGCGGTGATCTTGCCGACCCACTCGGGCCGCCAAGCGAAGTCCTTGCGCACCACCGGATCCTGGAGCACCAGAATGTTCTCCGCGGCCCGCACGAAGCCGGGGCGGCCGTACACCGCGCGGCGCAGGTTCACCAGTTCGTCGGTCACCAATTCCTTGTGGTGGAACAGGAATTCGACCCGCCCGCGCACGATCGCGGGACTCGGGCCGCGCACCGCGGCCATGGTGCTCTCACGCATCTTCACCATCACCTCCGGCTTGTCGGCGATATTGCCCGGAGTATTGAGGATCAGCCGCCGCACACGATCGGGATGATGCGCCCCAACCCATGCCACCACCCAGCCGCCCAGCGATTCGCCCGACAGATGCGCGGACTCGATGCCGAGCGCGTCCATCAGCCCGATCAGGTGCGCAGCCAACACGTCGGTCGTGTACGGATAGTCCGGTAGATCAGACCAGCCGTGGCCGACCATGTCAAAGAGGGTCACTCGGAAATCCTGTGCCAGACCCGCGAGGTCGCGGGCGTAGGCCTCCAGATGACCGGCGGTGCCGTGCACCAGGATCAGATCCGGCCCGGACCCGGCGCGCAGCACCCGCGTGCGGACTCCGGCGACGTCCACAAAGCGCAATTCGTGTGCGGTGGTGGATAATTCGCCCCAGATACTGATGTGGTCGGGCAGCTCGTTCATAGCGGTTCCTTTCCGAATCGGGCGCGGGCCTCGGCGACGGTGGCCAGTCCCGCGCTCTGCCGCCGCCCCACCCCGAGCAGGCCGAGCAGCCGCGAGTTCTCGATGGTCAGAAACTCGACCGCCTCGGTGGCGGAGTCGTTGTAGTGGCGGTGCCAGGTCCACGGCGGGGTGTAGATGAAATCCCCACTCCCCCAGGGCTCGGTCTCGTCCTCGATCTCGCTGTGCCCGCTGCCGGAGATGACGTAGTGCACGGTTTCGTGATGGTGGCGCTGCATATCGGAGCTCGACCCCGGCGGGATGGTCTGCCGGAAGATCTCGAAGCTCACTGTCGGGAGCCGACCGGCGATCGCCAGTGCGGTGGGGTTGTGCACCTGGTCGGCGGGCAGTGGCGTCAGTTGGTCGGCGTGCACCACGACCGGCCGCGCCGCGCCGGGTGGCACCGTATCGGCGATCGTGCCAAGGAAGTCCGCGATCCGGAATTCGCTTCCGCTGCTTGCCATCAGATTGTCTCCGTTCTGCCGCCGTCGACCGTCACCACGGTCCCGTTGACATAGCCCGCCGCCGCGGAGGCCAGAAAGGCCACGGCGGCGGCGATCTCGCCGGGATCCGCGATCCGGCGGGCCGGAATCGTTGCGGCGTCTGCCATGTCGAGTTCTTCGTATCCGAGCTCGCCCGTCGCCGCGCGGCTTCGCAGAATGCCGGTGCGCCGTTCGGTTGCGGTCGCCCCCGGTGCGACGCAGTTGACGGTCACACCCGCGGCGGCGAATTCACGGGAGAGCAATTTCGCGGCGGCGGTGACCGCCGAGCGCAACACCACCGAGATCGCCAGGTCGGGTTGTGGCTGCCGGACGACGGCGGAGGTCACGAAGACGAGGCGGCCGAATCCGCGATCGGCCATGCGCGGCAATACCGTCCGGGCCAGCCGCAGCGGTCCGAGCAGCAGCAGGTCGGCGGCCTCGCGCCACTGTGCGTCGGCGACCTCGAGGATGCTACCGGGCGGTGGACCACCGGCATTGAGCACCAGGACATCCACGGCACCGCAGCGGTTCTCGACCGCGTCGAGAACCGCTGCGGCATCCGGACCGGCGATATCGAAGACCTGCACGCCGATTTCGCCGGTCGTGCTCGCCCGCAACCGCTCCGCCGCCTCCTTCAGGGCCGCTTCCCGCCGCCCGGCGAGCACGACCCGATATCCGCCCCGGGCCAGCGCTTCGGCGCTGGCGTAGCCGATGCCGGTCGCGCCGCCGCCGACCAGCGCTGTCCGGATTCGCATATCGATGACGACCTCCCGATATTCCAGCGTTGCCGGGTATTCGAGGTCTAGCCTGGCGGGTGCCGGGCGGAATGTGAGCAAAGCGTTCCCCTGAGAGAAACGGTTATCGACGTGCGAGACGAGACCACACGGACCACCGGCGACGACACCGCCCGCGAGACCCCGATCAGCGGATTCGAGCGTGCGGCCGCCATTTTCGGGGCCTTCGACGTGGCTCACCGCGAGTTGAGCCTGGCGAGCCTGGTCGCCCGCTGTGGGCTGCCGCGCTCCACGGTGTACCGGGCGGCGGAACGGATGGTCGGGCTCGGCTGGCTGGACAAGTTCGGCACGCGGTACCGCATCGGCAGCCATCTGTTCGAGATCGCCAGCCTGGCCCCGATCCGGCTGCAACTGCGCGAGGCGGTGCTGCCGTTCCTGCACGATCTGCACAATGCGACCACAACCACGGTCCAGCTGGGCGTGCTCGACGGCGACCGAATCCTGGTGGTGGAGAAGATCAGCGGGCACCGGCCGATGCCGATGCTCTCCCAGACCGGTGGCGTCATTCCCGCCTACTGCTCGGCGCTGGGCCGCGCCATCCTCGCCTACTCCGACCGCGCGACCATCGACGCGGTGCTGGATTCGGAACTGCCGCAACGCACTCCGCGCACCCTGACCACCAAGGTGGCCATTCTGCGCGAACTCGCCGCGGTCCCCTCGCGCGGCTGGGCGGTCGAGCGGGAGGAGGGCAATGTCAGCGTGAGCTGTATCGCCGCACCTATTTTCGGTCCGCTCGGTGAGGTCGTCGCGGCCGTCTCGGTGACCGGGCCCAGCGCGGCCGTGCGGGCGGATCGCATCGCCCCCGCGGTGTGCATGGCCGCGGCCGCGGCATCGCGCGCGTACTTCACCGCCGCACCGCGGGCCGACAGCGCGGTGTGATCAGAACAAGCGTGACAGATACTGTGCCGCAGCCGGATTCAGGGACGCGCGGGCTGTATCGCCGCGACCTCGGGACGCGCCGACTGCCGCCGGATCAGCGCCGGGGTGATGCGGCGGTACGCGGCCGGTTCGACCGGGGCCAGCCAGTGCCAGGCGCGCACCACCGCGTGAATATCGAGGCCGACATCGCCGAGCACCTCGTCCACATTGTGCAGGGAGAACGGAATGATCTTCGTGCCCCGGCAGTGGTGGCGATCGGTGGCCGAGTCCAGGAACGCGAGCTGATCGACGACGGCCTGCCGCCGGGCCCGCACGTCCGGCAACGCCAGCATCCCCGCCATGTCGGCCGCGATCCACACCGCCGCCATCTCCGCATTGAGCGGACTGAAGAACGACGAGTTGTAGCCGTTGAAGTACAGGCCGGGCACGTCCACCGGCTGAATCTGCCGGTAAAGCAGGAAGTTCCCGCGCTCGTCGAACAGGCGTTCCTGCACCCCGGCGGGCAGGAACGGCACGCCCTGGGTGAATCCGGTCGCGCAGACGATCAGGTCGGCGGGCAGGGTGTGGTCGTCGCTCAGTTCCGCGAACGGGCGGCCGTCGGCGGCGAAGAGCCGGGTGATGGTGGTGTCGCGATGCACCGTGATGGTTCCCGCAGCGACCCGCTCGTAGAAGCCTTCGGTCGCCAGACCGATTGCGCCCCGCACGATGTCCTCCATCCGGCCCGGCGGTACCAGGCCGAGCGTGTCCAGCCCGAACTGCCGAATCGACGCGGTGCCAACGGAATTGATCATCCGGCCGCGGATGCCGTTGCCCGGCCCGTGCAGGAACTTCTCTATTCCGCGCAGGCGCGCGTAGCGGAACAGCGCTTCCCCGAGACGGGTGAGCAGCAGCAGTTTGAAGTTGACCCGGCCACCGATCCGGCGCGGCACCTTCCACAGCGCCTGCCGGGCTATGACATCGGTACTCACCGCGACATCGCTGATCGGCACCGTGACATCACAGGCCGACTTGCCGTAACCCACCACCAGGACCCGTTTCCCCCGCGCCCGTTCGACGTCGTGAAATTCCGTTCCCGCACACAGGATTCCGCCCACCGCGCGGAACTCCGTCACACCCGGGAAGGACGGCACCGAGGGCTCGCAGAACACGCCGTTGGCGATGACGAGACGATCGTAAGTCTCGGTGACAGGTTCGGACGCCTGGGTGACGGAGAACGATGTCAGGGTCCACCGGTCATCGGTATCCGGCTGCGCGGCAGTCACTTCGGTGCTCAACCTGATGAGTTCGTCGAGACCGAACGCGGTCGCGTAGGCGGCCAGATACTCCTGCACCTGCGCGCCGGTCGGCCACTCCGGAAACTCCCTCGGCATGGGGAAATCGGAGAACGAGTACTGCGCCTTCGGGCTCTGTGTGGTCAGGCCCGGGTACCGCCGGGTGCGGCTCCACACCCCGCCGACATCCGGCGCCTTCTCGAACACGGTGACCGCGTGCCCGGCTTGGGTGAGCACCTTGGCGGTGGTGAGACCGGCGACGCCTGCGCCGATTATCGCGATTCGCATGACTGGACCCCTGATGTGTCGGTCATCACAGACTCAGTGCGCGGCCGTCGATTCGCAAACGATCGTTCCCCCCAGCGAGACGGAACACCGGTTTCGGTCCGGTGCCGGATCAGGCTGAAATCCCAGACCGCGCGGCCCATCCGGCCGCGACGAACGAAGGAGTCGGTTGTGGACGAAGACGAGAGAACCCCTGACCCTCGGGCGGACGACACCGCGCTGAAATTGCCCGACAGCGGCGAGAACATGGGTGCGATCGGCCTCGGCATCTACCTCCGGCTGGACGCGACCGACACCGGCGGCGCCTATTCACTGTTCGAATATGTGGTGCCGCCGGGTCTCGGCGGACCCCCTACCCACGTCCACACCCGCCAGGACGAACTCTTCATCTGCACGGCCGGTCAGGTCGTGGTCGAACTCGACGGTGTCGCGCACACTTTGACGCCCGGTGCCTCGATGCTGCTGCCGCGCAATGTCCCCCACGTGTTCTACAACCCGTTCGACGCAGAGACCCGCATCATCGCGGTCGTCTCCCCTCCGGGACTCGAGGAGTACTACCGAGACCTGAGCCAACTGCCGCCCGGCCCCAGGGACATTGCCAAAGTCGCCGAAATCATGCGGCGGCACGGACTTTCGCTGGTGCCGTAGGTGAGCCGACGACGAATGTCAGCGATGACGCAGTGACGCCTCGAGTCCGGCAGCCCGTGCGGGTCAGAACGGGTCAGAACAGCACGGGCTTTACCGCGCCCGGCTTGAGGTAGCGCCATTCGATGCGGGTGATCTCGCTGCCTGGGTGCAACCTCCAGGTGCGGGTGCTGACCTTGTTCGGGGTTCCGGTAGAACTCGCGCGAAAAACAACTACAATGGCTTGACCAGCAGTGATGGCAGGTTTCCGGTTCTGAATTGATAGGGCTACACGCGCGGTGCGGGGCTGCTGATGATGCGGTGGATGGTGGAGCGACCGACGCTGTATTCCTGGGCGAGGTCGGCGAGGCTGGCGTCGTCGTGGGGGTCGTGGTAGCGGCGGTGGATCGTTTTGCGTGCTGCGAGAGGCAGTTTCGGCTGTTTGCCCTTGAGGCGGCCTTTCGCGCGGGCCTTGGCCATGCCTTCGCGGGTGCGCAGGTGGTTCAGGTTGGCTTCGAATTCGGCGACCATGGCGAGGGTTTGCAGGAACAGTTTGCCGAACTGGTCGTTCCAGTCGTAGATCTGGCTGCTGAGCCCGAACAGGACCTCACGCTCACGCAGGCTGGTCAGGATTTCGCCGGCCTCGGCCATGTTGCGGGCGAATCGGTCGAATTTCGTCGTGGTCAGCACCACCTGCCGCTCGGAGACCGCTGCGGCGGCGGAGGTGACCGCGGTGAGCGCGTTGTCCAGGCCGGTGCGGTTGCGGCGGGTGGTGCCCGAGAATCCCTTGTCGATGAAGATCCGCTCGCGTGGCACTGCAAGGGCGAGCAGTTGCTCGGTTTGGATCTCTAAGTCTTGTTCGTCGGTGGAGCAGCGCACGTATCCGACGCGGAAGGGCTCGATCACCGTGCGATCGTTCCATATGACGGGGGTTGATCGGAACAGTTCGCGGAACACCCTTATGGAACACTGTGACCAGGGCGTGAGTTCTGCGATTGCGGTGTTCCGTTGGTGGATCGGCTTACGGAACACTCACAATGTCATTACAGCTTGCGCTGTGTCGCTGCCAGCGGAGCGCGTCTCTCGCACCGAGCGCGCGCAGATGGACCACAGCCTCGGCCCGAATGGCCGGTCAAACTGTGTCGCCGTGCTGCTCGCGAGCCGCTGAGTGGGGTTCAGCGAGTGGTGTAGGCCCCGCCGTTGAGGTGGATGGCCTGGCCCGTGATGTGGCGGGCACGTGGGGAGGCCAGGAATTCGATGAGGTCGGCCACGTCCTCGGGACGCCCCGGGCGCTTGTCGTGTGTCGCCGCGATCAGCTGCGCACGCCGTTCATCGGTGAGTTTGCCTTGGAAGAAGTCGGTGTCCTCGATGTATCCGGGAGAAACGACGTTCACCGTTATTCCCGTCGGCGCCAGCTCAGCCGAAAGACCCGCCGACCAGGCCGCCAGGGCGGCCTTGGCCGCGCCGTAGGAGGTCGGGGCGTACTCGGCGCCGATCGAGCCGACATTGATCAGCGCCCCTCCGGGGCGGAGGCGGTCGCGCAGGGCCGAGGTGGTCAGTACCGCGGTGAGCAGATTCGCTGATAGGTTGGCGTTCCATTGCGCTGCAAGGTCTTTCAATGACTCTGGTGTGGGACCGATGAGATCGGTGTTGCCGCCGGCCATGTTTACCAGCACGTCCACGCTGTCACCGAGCTGAGCGGCGAAGGCTTCGATGCTCGCGGGATCGCTCGCGTCGCATTCGATCCCGGTGATCCCCAGCTCGGCGGCCGTTTCCCGGACGCGGTACGAGCGGCCGGTGATCACCACATGTTCTCCTGATTCGGAGAAGCGCTGCGCCACCTGCCGTCCGAGTCCACGGCTGCCGCCGGTGATCACGATGGTTCTCGCCATCGGTACCCTCCTTCATTTATATTTAGCACTAAACATACATGAGGGAGAGAACGGGATGTCGGGCGTAACGATCGACACGGTGCCGACAGCGGAGCAGATCGCCGCCGCCTGGCAACGCGAATTACCCGGCGCACGTACCGAATCCATCGAGGTCATCACGCCACTGTGGCGAGTGGCCAAACTATTGAGTGATGAGCGGTGCCACACCTTGGCCCGGCTCGGCATCGATGAATCCACTCTCGACCTGCTCAGTACGCTCCGCCGTGCCGGTGCGCCCTACCAACTCACCACCCGCCAGATCACCGCCCGCAGTCTGGTGACCGCCGGTGCAATCTCGCAGAGGCTGGCCCGTGCCGAGACCGCAGGTCTGATCACCCGCGAGCCAACCGCCTCGTCTCGCCGCGGCGTCCTGGTCACGTTGACTGCGGAGGGCCACGAGCTGATCGAGCGGATAGTTCGTGAGTTGCTCGATTACGAAACCTCTCTCACCGAACGCCTCACCGCCGACCAGCGAACCGCGCTTGCGGACGGGCTGCGTTGCCTCGCAGCAGCCGTACGCCCGGATCACCAGATATAGGATCTCGCCCAGTTGGGCGGGTGGCACCTCAATGCGGTCCCCCGGCACCCACGGCCGACCGACAAAATCAGGTCACATCAGAGAGACGCGATCAGAACAGGGTGTCGCGAACCCGCAGCGGCCGGTACCCGGTCGGGCCGAGCTGCGCGAGCTCGGCTTCGACATCGACTTCGATGGCGCCGATGAAGTTCACGTTCTCGCTGTGCGCTGGGGAGATATGGGCCAGCACCTCGTCATCGATCCGGCGTCCGGAGCGGCGCAACTGATCCACCGCCAAACCGAAATACTCTGTCGTCCAAGTGATTACCGCGTTCGTGGCGAGAGTCAGGCACCACGCCCGTTCGGTCTGTTCCTCGAGGTGACGCGCTCGGATCATGCCTTCGTGGGCGTAGTGCAGGTCGCGTTTGAGCGCGTGAACGGATTCCCCCTTGTTCAGCTGGCGGGCGATCCGCCGCCGATAGGCAGGATCGGACAGATAGTGGGCGGCGTAGACCGTGCGCCGCATGGCCCCGTACTCCTTCAACGCCGCAGCGAGGGTGTTCTGCCTGCTCGACGCGGACAGCTTGCCGACCAACAGTGACGCGGTGGCGTGCCCGAACTTCAGCGACCCGGCCAAACGAAGCAGGTCGTCGTAGTTCTCGGTGATCAGGTCCAGGTTCAGCCGCCGGGTCAGCAGTGGTCCGGCGTGCGGGAACCGTGCTTCGACTTCCGAGCGGGGGCCGGGCCGGTACAGGGTGATCTTGCCCAGGTCCCGGATCCGGGGCGAGAGCCGCAGCCCGAGCAGGTCGAACAACGCGAAATTGATCAGCGTGACGCCGTGAGTGTCGGTCGCGTGCTCGGTGATCGGCACATCGGTCGCGTTGCCCAGGATCTCATCGAGCACGTAATGCGCCTCGCGGCGGGTGGCGACGATTATCTTGGTGCCGTAGCTGGCGTGCTGATCGGTGACGTGGGTGTACGTGGAAAGTCCTTCGTCTGCAAAGAATTTCGTCATCGTGCGCGCGGTCAGCGACTTGCCGCGCGTGGGGAACCGCTGCCCGTCGGAGGAGGACAGGGTGCCGCTGCCGAACAGCGGGGTCAAAGGTAGCCGCTGGTGGTAGTCGATGATCGCCAGGTTCGCCGCCCGCAAAGTGTCTTCCCGCACGTACCATTCCTCGGTCCAGGCCAGCATGTCGTAGGAGATGCCTGTGGCCTCGGCCATACTCGTCAGGCCCAGATTGGTCGCACGAGCCAGCAGAACCGCGATCAGGTTGCGTTTCAGCTCGGGGCTGCGGGCCTGCTTGCCGGTGGCGTGGGTGAAACAATCAAGGTAGCCGGTGCGTTTGTCCAACTCGATCAGCAGCGACACGATCGGCGCGAACGGCAGCATCTCGGTCAGCTCGGCCTTGAGCGCGACCGCCTCGGTCGGGATGTCCTCCGCGGTCAACGGCGAGATCACCAGATCGCCGTCCTCGTCCAGGCGCACCGGTCCGTCGCCGTCGGCGAGGACTTTCTCCAGCTCGCCGACCGCCTCACCCCACTCCCGGGTCATCGCGGCGATGGCACCGTCCGAGGTGGCCGGTTTGCCGACCAGACGGCAGAACTCCGCTCGCTGCGGCGCCCACTGCTCGGGTGTGAGCAGGTAGGAGCCCGGATCGGCGTAGCGACGCGACCCCGGCACATACACATCGCCGCTGCGCAGCCCGTCGCGTAACCCGAGCAGCACGCACAGCTCCCAATAGTGCCGGTAAGCGGTGGTGTTGCCGGTCTTGCGGGCCTCCTCCAGGTAGCCGCGCCACTTCGCCGGAACGAACCCCGTCGGCGCCTCGGCGAACACCTTGCGGGCCCCGGTCGCGTTCAGCTCCCGCAGCACCGCCACCGCGCTCAGCAACTCCGTCGCCGCGGTGCCGCCCGCGAACGTGACCGCCGACAACACCGCCGGGGTGAACTGCCGCAAATAGCTGTAGGAGGAATCCAACGCGGCCAGCTGACCGTGATCACGCGGCAAGCGCGGCTTGGCCTGGGCCAGCGCCGCCCGCAGCCGGTCCCATCCGATCTTCTCGCCCCGGATCAGACCGCCGATGTCCTCATCGGCGATCGCCGGGTCGGTGATGATCGCCAGGAGCTCATCCAGCAGCGCTTGGCGGGCCTCCCCGGACTTGCCGCGTTCGGCCAGCGCATCACGCATCCGGTTCTCGGCCTGGCTCAGCTTCGCCGAGATCGCCTGATCGAACAACGCCACCACCTCATCGAGCACATCGGTGCCCGACTGCGCCAGCAGCGTCAACAGGATCGGATACCGGCGCTGCGGGTCACGACGCTCCAGGGCCTGCCCGGTCAGGCGGCGGCCCATCGTGGCCAGGAAACGACGACGCTCCGCCGGCAACACCGACATATCGAGGCGGTCCGCACCCAGATTGCGCAGGAACCCGAGCTTGTCGACCTCGGTCTTCACCGCCGACGCTGAGGCATCCACCGCACCCGTGGTCAGCCACCGGATCCGGGACGTTCCGATCGAGGGATCGATGGTCAGCAGCGCGTCCAGCTCGACGCACCGCTGCGGGGTGAATTCGTGCGCCAACCGGTCATAGGTTTCGGTCTGGGCCTGGGTGCGGGCGTGTGCGACCCGGCGAGCTAGGGTTTCCGGGCCCGGCCGGATCACCTTCGCCGAGATCAGATACTCACACGCCAACCGGAACAGCAACGTCGGCGAATCGTGCTCGAGCGCCCGCGCCAGCAGGAACTCGTCCAGCTCCTTCAACTCCATCGCCCCCGGGCCATGCCAGCCCAGGTAGCGCGCCACCAGCCGCAGATGCTCGGTGCGGGTTTGTGCCCGCTTGCCGTACGAACGGATCTGGCTCGCATCAACTCTCAGCTGATCCGCCAGCCGCGCCACCGCCACCGCCGGCGCCGCGGACACCTTGTCCGGTACGAACCCCAGCCACGGCAGCGAACACAACGCGACCGCTATCCCCAGGCGATCCTCCGGACCCCGCCCGCGCCCCGGATCCACGAACGCCAGATCACCTGGAGCGAGGGTGAAGAACCGGTACAACTCCTCCCGGCTGATCTCCGGGAACTCCCGCAGACGCGCCAACTCCCCATCCGCGAACACCCGCGTCGCCACGACCCCGAACCTCCACCACGCCAACCACACTCACCGGCGCTCCAGCCAAGCACCAACCACCTCTACCCGCAGCCCGAGCCCGGCAACACAGCATCGCTGCTGGTCAAGCCATATGTGTTGTTTTTTGCGCCGAAACTACTGGAACCCCTACTCGTGCGCGACTGCGCTGCACTGGCGGACCGAACATCCTCGGAGAGACGCCCGGCTCTCCGAGGATGACTCAATGGGCGTGCCGTTGTGGGCGACCGTCGAGGTAGGCGAGCACGGCTAAGACTCGGCGGTTGTCGTCGTCGGACTCCGGTAGGTGGAGCTTGCCGAAGATGCTCGCGATGTGTTTTGTGACGGCGCTGGCGGAGATCGTGAGTTGACGGGCTATGGCGGCGTTGGAGCGGCCTGCGGCGATCAGGCTCAACACCTCGCGTTCGCGGGGGCTCAATTCCGTTGTGCGGCCGCGTGCATCGCCCCGGCTCAGCAGTTTGGCGACGACTTCGGGATCCATCGCGGTGCCGCCACGGGCCACCGATTCGACTGCGTCGATGAACTGCTCGGTATTGGACACTCTGTCCTTGAGCAGATAGCCGACCGCCCCGATCCCGTCGGCGAGCAGCTCACGGGCATAGAGCTGTTCGACGTACTGCGACAGCACCAGCACCGGTAAGCCGGGCCGCTGCCGACGTGCTTCGATCGCGGCTTGCATGCCTTCGTCGGTGAACGACGGCGGCAGCCGCACATCGACGACGGCCACATTGGGTTGTTCCTCGGCCAGGGCCCTGCGCAGCGACGGACCGTTGTCGACAGCGGCCACGACGGTGAAGCCGTGCTCGGTGAGCATGCGCACCAGCGCGTCTCGGATGAGGAACAGATCCTCGGCGACGACTACTCGGATCTGATCGCGCACGGCACCTCCAGGTGTACACGGGTCGGGCCGCCGATCGGGCTGTCGATGGTGATCGTTCCGTCGAAGGCGGCCAGCCGGCTTCGAATGCCTTGCAGCCCGGTGCCTTCGGCCGGATCGGCACCGCCGTCTCCGTCATCGGTGACATCGCAGTTCAGCACGCCGTTCCGGTGATGGAGGGCAACATGGACGGTTGCCGCGCCAGCATGCTTGCCGATGTTGGTCAGCAGTTCGGCGACCGCGAAGTAGACGGCCGACTCCACCGGCGGCGCCAGCCGACCGATCAGCTCGGATGACACCTCGGCATCGAGCAGGGAATCCAGCGCCAGCGCGCGGATCGCATCGGTGAGACCCCGGTCGGCCAGCACCGGCGGATGCACGCCGCGCACCAGGTGGCGCAGCTCGTCCAGCGCCTTCGACGACGTCTCCCGGGCGACGGTCACCAATTGACGGGCCGCCTCCGGATCCTGGTCGAACAGCCGCTCGGCGTTCCCGAGGCCCATACCCAGCGCGACCAGTCGCGCCTGCGCACCGTCGTGCAGGTCGCGTTCGATCCGGCGCAGTTCCGCGGCTTGCGCATCCACGCTGTCCGCGCGTGTCTCCACGAGCGTCTCGACTCGCTGCTCCAACCGAGTCGTCCGCGACGGCCCGAGCAGCTTGCGTGCCCACCGCGCGCGCACTCGCAACACCTTCGGTCCGATAAACAGGCCGAGCGCGATCAAGGCGAGCCCGACCGGGATCGCCGCCAGGGCGGTGAATGTCGAGGTCACGCGGATGACACCGTAGGAGTTGGCGCCGCCGGCGCGCGCATTGGCCTGCCATACCCAGGGCTGCACCGCGGCGCCGTACACACCGAACAGCAGCATGCCCAGCGCCAGCGCGGACGCCCAGGTACCGATGATCGGGTCGAGGACCGCCCAGGCCACATCTCTCCAGGTCGTGCGCGCCTTCAACAGTGCGACCGCGCCGGTCTCCTCACCGTAGGGACGTTCGATGTCCACGCCGATCCGTCCTGCGAGCCGACGGGCCGCGTCCGCAACCGTGCGCAGCAGCGAGACCGCCGACGGGAACACATACCGCCCGACACCGACCACCATCAGTGCCGCACCCACCACGACCAGCACGGCCGCACCAATGCCCGCGACCGACAGGCACATCATGGCCAGGGCTCGAACCGGTGTCGCAAGCCTCGCCCTCATCGATGTCTGGCCCCTCTGTACTCGTGACAGCAATGCCTTCTCGTCCTTGTCCATGATCAACCCCGATGTTCGATCCGTCTGACAGCAGCCAATGCCACCACACTGGCGACGCCCGCGACACAGAGCCAGGCGAACAAGTCACCAACCGCCCCGTAGACCGTCCACGTACCGCGCGTCGGTACCGACACGACCATGCTCTGTTGCGTAGTGCTGAAGTAGTCGGTCCTGGCCAGGGGCACGCCGTAGGCGTCGACAGTGATCGCGATGCCATTGCTGGTCTGCCGGACCAGGGTGTATCCGTTCTCCACGGCACGGAACACCGCGTTCGCCGAATGCGTGCGCTCGATGCCCTTCCAGTCGTTGGCGGGGACGAACATGATGTCGGCGCGGGTGCGCAGTGTGCTGGGGAAATCGGCATCGAAACAGATGACGTTCGCCAGCCTGCCGTACGGCGTCTCCGATACCGGCACGATGCCGTCGCCCGGGCGCAGACTTTCCATGCCGGGCACCGGATGCGCCTTGTCGAAGGTCGACAGCACCTGGCCGTCGGGTGCCACGAGCACGGCGATATCGCGTGAGTGCGGTTGCCCGTCGAGGACTATCGCGATACCCATGTTGAGATAGATCTGCTTGTCTCTGGCCAGATCTCGCGCTTGCCGCAGGAAATCGGGGAGATCTTCGCCGAGCACGACTGCCGCGGCCTCCGGCCACGCAACGATCTTCGCTCCGCCATCGGCCTCGATCCGGCTGTGCGCGAACAGATCATCGTTGAGCACCGCGAACGCTCGACGCAGCACCGGCTTCTGCTCGGGCAGGACCTGCGGCGTGTGGAAGTTGTCGATCTCACGCATCTGATCTTCGGCCGCGCGCGACACACTGATCCCGGCAATACGTACCAGATTCGGCTCTGTCGGTGCGAAAGCCAGCCGCAAGCCACCACCGGCGAAGACAAGAACGACAACCGAAGCGCAGGCCAGCATTGCGGCCCGCGGCGGCCGGCTCGAGCGGTGTTCCAACGCGAGGTTGACGACCGGCGCGACCCAGGCCATCAGAAAGCTGATCCCGTAAATACCGGTGACCGACACCAATTGCAGCAGAGGCAGATTCGTCGATTGCGCCGCGGCCAAAGGCCCGAAGATCGTGCCGAACGGACTGATCACCGCGACCAGGAATTCGACCGCCACGCGGGCCGCTGGGAAGACGAAGGTGGCCGGGAACGGGTTCAATCGCTGAAATAGGAGCCGGTCGATCAGCAGCGGAATACTCAGGATCACGCTCAGCATTCCACAGCCGAGCACGAGCGGCAGGACAGCGAGTTGGCCTGCGGCGGCGACGAGGACCACCGACGCCGCGGTCGAAGCCAGACCGACGCACGCGAATCCGGCGAGCGCACCCGAACTCCGAGTGAACCGCATCAGACCGATGGAGAACAACCACCCGGCGATCGGAATCGACCACTCGCTGTTCGTGGCGAACAACCCGGTCCCGATACCTGCCGCCAACCAGACGTATTTCCGCCAACCAATTGCGAAGGACCGATGTGCCATGCCTCAGAGCTTCTCGGACTACACGCCCGCCGCCATTGTGGTTGACTCCCGACCTTTCCTGCAGTTTTCTCCACCCCCGGTGCGGCATCGGGTTCGGGCGTGGCCCAGGTCGAACTCAGCGACGGGCTCGCGCGCCAGGCTAGGTCCACAGCTCGGCTCGGCCCCTGCTCTCCGCCTCGAGCAGTCGAACACGAATGTCTCATCGGGACCGGGTGCTGTCGCGAGTCGAGCTGGAGCGGTTATTCCATCTCGACGACGTTGATATCCGGTGTCATCACATGGAGTGTGCACCGGCGCGAGACCTTCTCCGAAAGTCCCCGCGCCAGTGCACTTTTCCACATCCATACCGTTTCGATGGTGTAGCAGGCACCACCATAGATCGGGAGATAAGGCCAATGACACGGTTCGCCGATCTGCCTACCGTTGCCGAACATGACGAACAGCAATGGACTGCGGACCCGATTGGCAGTGGGCTTCGGCATCGCCGCCCTGATCACCGCCGCGGCCGCGGTGCTCGCCCCGCAGGCCGCTGCCAAGGAACTCGCCCTCGGACTGACCTGCGGTGACGACTACACCTGCCGCAACGACACCGATGACACCTACCGCGTGACCTGGCGGATGAACTGCACGACCGGCCTCGGACAGCAGTCCACCACTTGGGTAAGCCCGCACCGGACCGAAGCGTTGCGGCCTTCCTGCCCGACTTACTACAAGCCCGGTTTCACAGATGATTTCAGTGAGTGGATCCCCGGCTCCCCGCGCAGCGTCGAATACCTGAGCGCGGAGGTCGACGACAATCCTGCCTCGCACGGCGGGCCGTCGACCGGGTCCGCAGCGGTTCGGTGCATCCGTTGTGTCTCGGTTGGGGACTCGCGAGGCCTGTGGCCGGGCACTGCTCGTCGCCACACTGTTCGCATTGACCGGGTCGTTGATCGAAGCATTGGTCTCACGGACAAGCCGGTGCTCGGCGGAGAAGTCCACGCGGGACTGGTGATAGCCCGCGCTCCGGAATATCCCCCAGGCCGATCCCGGGAGTGCGCCCGGACGCGGCCCGATGGGGGCGAAACTAGCGTTCAGTCATGACTTCGACTCTGCGAAAGCACCTCGCCGTGGCATTCGGTGTCGCAGCACTACTCGTCGCCGAGGTGGCCACCGCCGCCGCCTCCCCTGTGGAGCAGTTGCGCCAGGACACCGAGGCGATCCACGCCCTCGGTGTCAGCGGTGTGCAGGCCCGCGTGATCGCGCCTGACGGTCGACAGTCGGTCGCCACGAGCGGCACCGCCGACCTGAACACCGGCCGCCCGGTCCCATTCGACGGCTACTTCCGCATGGCCAGCACGTCCAAGACGCTGGTCGCCACCGTGGTCCTCCAACTGGAGGCCGAGGGCAGGCTGTCCCTGGACGACACCGTCGACCACTGGCTGCCAGCAGTGGTGCAGGGTAACGGCAACGACGGCAGCCGGATTGTCATCCGCCAACTGCTCCAGCACACCAGCGGCATTCACGACGAACTGCCCGGATACACCACGCCGGAGGAGTACTACCAGCAGCGCCGCGACGCCCACAGCCCCGAGCAGCTGGTTGCCCGCGCTATGGCCCACGCGCCGGACTTCCCGCCCGGCGAGGGCTGGGGGTACTCCAACACCGGCTACGTCCTGCTCGACATGATCATCCAGAAGGCCACCGGTCAACCCGCCCGCCAGGAGATTGAAGACCGCATCTTGCGCCCGCTCGGCCTCGACCACACCCTGTGGATGGGCACCTCGCCCACCCTGCCCCAGCCGCACGCCCAGGCCTACCAGCTCTTCGGCCCCGATTCCGTGGTCAACGTCACCGACCAGATACCGGTGGACTACCAGAACCTTTCGTGGGTCACGACCACACAGGACGAGAACGACTTTTTCCGCGCGCTGCTCGCGGGCCGCCTGCTACCGACGCGGCAGCTGGCCGAGATGAAGCAGACCGTCCCCGTGAGCGCGGAGGTCCAACAGCTGTGGCCCGGCGGCCGATACGGGCTCGGCCTGGTTGAACGCCCCCTGAGCTGCGGAGGAACCTACTGGAGCCACGAGGGCGGAGACGGCGGCTACATCACCCTCAACGGCGTCACCGACGACGGCAGGCGAAGCGCCGCGGTCTCCATGTCCGAGGCACGCGGCGACACCCCGGAACACATACTGGGCCAGGAGAACGCGGCCAGCGCCCTGATCGACCACGCACTGTGCGCCGGGGGCCCCAGCACCCCGTGCGCGGAGACGGCGTCATGGTGGGCGGTGAGCGTTTTATTCGGTGATCGCTGCCGGAACCCGTAGCTGTTGGCGCGCAACATGTTCCGAAGGCACTCAACTCGGCATAGAAAGACGTTCTGCGTGTCGGTCGGCGGGATGGGAACGCCTTCCTGATGCGCTTGTCGGGCTTGGTGTCCCATCGCAGGAGGAAGACGTTCGTGGGTAACACGAGTGGCTTGTCGCGGGGTGATCGCAACCGAAACGCACGTTTGGTGCGGTTGCGGGCGCTGGTCCCGGTCGATAACGCTATCGTCGGTATCGATCTGGTTGATCGCAAACAGATGGTCGTGGTGACCGATCACGACTCGAAAGTGCTGGCATGCAAAACATTCCGATGCCGTGCCTGGGATCTGGGTGCCGCGTTGGACTGGGCAGGCCAGCAGGCCGCCGTAGCGGGTTTCACCGGTGTGACGGTGGCGTGCGAACCAACCGGGCACCGGTGGCGAGTACTGGGCCAGCTGGCCGCCGACCGCGGCATGGCGTTCGTGTGTGTCCAACCGTCGTTGACCTGCTGGTCGCGTCGCGTCGAGGACCTCGCCTGCGACTGTCGCCGGCAATACTCACCGAATACCATGGTCGGCGGCCACGGCTGGTGACAACTAAGACCTGTCGTCACATGACACGACTGACCGGGCCCCAGAATCCGCGGGCCCGGTCAGTGCTCCTCGATCAGTTGGCCGGCTGCTGATCGCCTCGGATCTGGGCGAAGTAGTCGGACAGCATTTCGTTCTCTTCGAACCCCAGGACGGTGGCCGCTATGTCGGCCTCGCTGAACCAGCGCAGCTCTTGCCCCTCGGTCAGCACGGTTTCGTTCAGATCGAGGTCAAGGCGGGTTCGGAAGGTGTGTTCGAGCAGGCCCCAGTGACGTTCGCGCGTGCAATGGTGCTCGACCTCGGCGGGGTCCAGGACCACGCCGATTTCCTCTTTGATTTCGCGGATCACGTTCTCGAGCGGCGTTTCGCCGGGTTCCCGCACGCCGCCCAGCAGCGCCCACATGTTGGGGCATGGTATCTCGGGCTTGTCGTCGCGCAGGAACAGCAGAATCTCGCCGTCTGAGTTGCGGATGATGATGTTCGAGCCCTCTTGGGTGATCGCCATTCAGCTGCTCCTCGTAGTCGTGGGTTGTGCCTCGGCCCCTTCGGCTAGAGGGGTTTGATCACGCGCGCCGGATTGCCCGCGGCGAAGACCTTCTCTGGAAGATCCGGGGTCACGATGCTGCCCGCGCCAACAACGGTGTTCGCGGCGATGGTGACACCGGGGCAGACGATGACACCAGCACCGAGCCAGACGTTATTGCCGATCGCGACGGGTGCGGCGGTTTCCCATCGGTTGCGCCTGAGTTCGTGGTCGGTCATGGGGTGCAGAGCGGTAAGGATCTGGGAGCGAGGGCCGATGGATACATCGTCACCGATGGTGATCGGAGCGCCGTCCATGGCGATGCAGTCGTAGTTGAGAAAGCTATTGCGGCCCAGTCGGATTAGATGGCCGTAGTCGCATTGAAAGCGCGGCATGACCCAGGAACCCTCGCCGATGTCGCCGAGCAGATCCGCGAGGATACTGCGGCGTTGCAGATCCTCACCGGCAACGGTGGCGTTGAACTTGTCGAGTAGCTGCTGACAGCGCAGACGTTCAGCGACGAGTTCAGGATCATCACAGCGGTAGAGATCACCGCTCAGCATGCGGTTCTTCTGCTCACCCATGCGTTCCCGTAGCCAGGCCACGGCGCCCGTCAGCAGCGCCTTCGGACCGTCGCCGGTCATCCACGCCTGATCGGCGATCCACGCCACCAGCTCCGCCCCCACCTCGGCGAAGGGCGTCAGGTCGTAGGCGTGGATGATCTCGTCCTGGTGCTCGTACTGTGTGGGCTTGCGGTCGAGGTAGGACGTCACACACGACGGATCCGCGATCTTGAGCTGCGCGGCCAAATACTCGACCACCTCGGCCGGGACGTCGACCGGATCCGGCAGGAACATTCCCAGGTACCGCACCGTCACTAACTGCACCGCGAATCCGAGCTTGTTGTAGTCGCGTCGGCGGTCGGCGATCAGCTTGCGATCCTCGTCGTCCAGATGGAAGAACCGTTCCAGCTCCACCCGCGACAACGCTGGGAACCGGCCGTACTCGCCCACGCCCTCATCACGCACAGCCGGACATGAAACCACCAGCGCCACAACAGTGCTCGCAGTTCCACCGAATCCGCCGAACAATAACGATCGGTCTGCCGAACCAGCCGCTAAGCGTGACTTTTCTCGTCACTGGCCCGCACGGGCCTGCCTCCGGTCAGCTCGTCGCCGAGGACACCAGATCCGGCGTTCGACAGCCGTTTTTACGCCTCGATTCACTCGAACAGACGTTCTATTTCTAACCACCGATAAGTGAACGTTGTCGAGCGTCACCGACAGACCAGGTGATGTATGCAGTTCTCCTGTGCGGGCAGATCAGTTGTGCGGCAGGCTATCCGCCTGTGGAGCCAACCGAGATACGCATTCCCCGCGCCACGGCCGAGGCAAACGGATGACGGCGGCTGTTGTTGGGTTGATCGGCGTCTTGCTCGGCGCGCTGATGACGCAGTTAGGTGCTTTCTTGACCGATCGTCGACAGATCCGAAATGAAGCGATCCGTTGGTGCCGCGACCAGAAGTCGACGGCCTACGACAACACCATCCGTCACCTGGTCCGAGCAATCAGCCGACGATCCGGAGTCACCGTCAACGGTGGCGGACTCATGTTGACGCTCGACGACGACGGCGTTCGACAGTTCTTCGACGACCTCGGAGAAGCGCAGTTCTGGATCCACGCCTTGGCAACACGGTGCGAAGTCGATCAGATGAACCGCATTACGCAGGCGGCCGAAACTCTTGGCCGGATCATCCGCGAGATGGGTGATCCCGCCGCCGCCCTCGGACTGGGGAAACTTCGGCAGGTGCTCGCCGTCGTGACCGAATGCGCCCACGAAGACCGCTCCGGATGAGGCATGTTCGCCCGAACCGCTCCACTGATGCAGCCCGCGACTAACCGCCTGTCTTGAAACCTTGGTTTCGAGACAGGCACGCCCACCGCGCGGCGGTGGCGGTGATCCGGCCGCCGGGCAGTCTCGAGATCTGCGCTCGAAATACTCGGGTGGGTGAGCGCCAGTGGCGCCCAGGCAGCAGGGACCGGCAGCTGCTGCGGAAGCCATTCGCCGTGAATGCCCTGTCTGCCGGGCCGTGCTTGCTCGCGACGCTCATCCGACGCGCCGCTACTGTTCTCCGGCCTGCATCGCGCGCTCCGCTAGGCCGGGCCGGCGAGCGGTGCCGTCACCACGTCTGTGAGCTGCCAGGCAGCCACCGCACGTAGTCGCTGTGCGGCTCGCTGACCACGCGGATCCGCTGCACCGCGACGCCGCGGGCAGCGGAGGCGGCCATCAGCTCGCACCAGGCCCGCCGGGTGTCGGACGGGTGTAGGTCAGTCTTGTTCCGGCAGCAGGTAGGCCAATGCGGAGTCGGCACGGTATCCCGCGGGCAGACTCTCGAACAGAATCAGGTCGGCGGTGGTGTTGTCTGTACGCAGGTTGCGGATCTCCAGGTACGCCGGGGATTCGTACCAACCGCGGGCCGCTTCGATGGTGGGGAACTCGATAATGATCAGGTCGCCCTTCCAGTCTCCTTCGATTGTGTCGGCACTCGGGTTTCCGTGGGTGCGGAAGACTCCGGCGAACGGCTCCAGCGTGGCATCGACTCGGCGGAGGTACTCGACAATCTCCGGGCCGAAATTCGTGCTGTGAACATGGGCGATGATGTATGCCGTCATGGCATCCTCCTTGATAGGCATGTGGTGTGGTGATGAGCGGCGAAGTGCCGCAGCGGATTTCGAGTGGGCAGAAGTGCTGCCCGTGATCGCCGGTCCGGTGGCCACCACTGTCGTCGCGGTGGCCACCGGCGGACCCGGGTCACTGGCTCAGGCGCCCGCGGGCACCTTGTCCAGGAATCCGAGCACCTGGGTGATCCGGCCGTCCGCGCCGATCACCGCGACGTCGAATCCGATAATCAGCGGCTCACCGCCGGGGCGTCCGAGGTGCCAGGTGAACCGCGCGATGTCGTGGTGGGCGTCGACCGGTCCGCCGAGGCTGAACTCCAACCCCGGGAACTGCCCCTGCACCGCGGCGATGGTGGCCTCCAGACCGGCATGCCCGGCGACCGCGACCAACGGATCGGTGTAGCCGGCATCCTCGGCGAACACACTGGCAACCAGTGCCTTGCGCGCCTGCGGCTCGGTGGCGTTCCAGGCCGCCAGGTAGCCCTCGACCAGCTCGTTCACGTCGCTCATTGCCTTCTCCTTCGTAGTGCTTGCTGCGTTGTGAGCACTACGTTATGGAGATCCGAACCCCCCGGAATCTGTCGCACTTAGGTACCGCCTACCGGCGTGTGCACCAGCCGCCGCGCCCCGGCCATGACGCACACCGACCAACTGATAGCCGCCGATTTCTTTCACATCCCAGTCGCTTTCGGCGGTCATCTCACACGGCTCCGGCGGGCACGTTGACGGCAACCCCGGCCCAGGCGGGTGGTCGGGACGGGACCGATCCCCACACGGCCCGACCTGCCAGCCGAAGCCATCGAATCAAGCCGAGCCAGAACAGAATTCAGCCAACCCCGGACCCGGCATCGCTGCCGAGGGCTTGCCTGTCGCCCGCCGGGGTGACGGGAACGGAACGACCCAATCGGGTACTGGGCCTGTTGAAGTTGCGTCCGTTTGGGGTACACCCCAAACCAGCAGATTGGCCACTGAGGCGACCTGGGCTGATGTCTGTCGGAATGAGGTCCGATATCGAATTTTCCGACACTTTCCGAGTGTTGTCGACTGGACTTTAAGAGTCCAGACCGACAGATTCGGGAGAGGTCAGCCATTATGGACGTCGTCGGTTATATCCGGGTCAGCTCGACTGACCAGAACACCGTCCGTCAGCTCGATGGGCAGAAACTCGACAAGACCTTCACCGACCGCATGTCCGGCAAGGACACCAACCGGCCCGAGCTGACCCGGATGCTGGAGTACATCCGCGAGGGCGACACGGTGATGGTCGACTCGATGGACCGCCTCGCCCGCGACCTCGGCGACCTGCGTGGCCTGGTCGCGGGCATGACCGGGCGTGGCATCACCGTGGCGTTCATCAAGGAGGGCCTGACCTTCCGGCCGGGCAAGTCCGACCACGTCGCCCAGCTGATGCTCGACATCATCGGCGCTATCGCGCAATTCGAGCGTGCCTTGATCAAGGAGCGTCGGCTCGCCGGCATCGCCAAAGCCAAGGAACGCGGCGTCTACAAGGGCCGCAGACCCGCCCTCACCGACGAGCAGGCCGAGCAGCTGCGCGCCCGCGCCGCCGCCGGTGTCTCGAAAACCCAGCTCGCCGAAGACTTCCACATCTCCCGAGACACCGTCTACGCCTACTTGCCCAAACCCACATCAGCCCCAGCGGAAACCGACAGCGACCCGGACACGGCCGAGCGTGACCCGCTCGCCACGGTGCTGGCCGACCTGCCCGAAGACACCAGACCTCTCCCCCAGGTGGCCGTGTACGACCAGCTGCTCACCCACACCCCCGCCGCAGCCAGCCCGGCCGCCGAGACATCACAGGCTCCGGCCGCGGCAGCACGGTCGGCGGCGAAGACCGCGCGGCGTCGCCGGACGAGCTGGGCGCAGCGTATGAAGTCATCGGGTGCGGAGTCGGTGCGGGAGCTGGTCGACATCAGCCGCCCCGACGAGTCCGGCGTGCGGAGGGTCACCGACCGTGACGGCACCTTCCTGGGCCGGGTGGCGCGCGAAACCCGCATCGGTGGTGGGCGGGGCCGCTGGGTCGCCTGGTACGACACCGGGACCAAACTGCCCGATCGCGGCTGGACCAGCCTGGAAAAAGCCGTCGTGGGCCTGCTGCTGGCCCACGACGACCGCAACGCCATGCGCGCTGAACAGGCCAAGCGCGACCGGAGAGCGCGTCTCGCCGACAAGCTGTAGGCACCCAGCCCCGGCGCCCCGGACCCTGGACTGGACAGTGCGAACACCGGCACCGGACACCACGGCCCGCAGCCTCGGCGTGATCACCTCCGGCGAGGGTCGACGACTGGTAACCCTCCGCGATCGGCGATCTCGGCCGTACCGCGCAACGAATTGCATCGATAGTTGACGCGCTGATTCGACCGATCACACCGACAGGGGCAGCCGAAGCATGGAACCGCAGTCACCGACCGAGCAGCTGCTACGCGAGCTCACCGACCGCTATGGGTCTACCGAAGCACTGTTTTTCACCCTGGACGCGCTTCGTGCGGACCTCTGGGAGACCACCGAGGAGATCCCGGGCCTGCCCCTGCGCTGGGTCGAGGAAAGCAGCGGTCGTCACGCCCTGCGTGAAGCCCCCGAATTGTTCGACCGGTAGTCGCGGACCCATCCCAAGCGGGCTCCGAGACCGAATACCCCGTGGTGCGCGCTGACCCAGGGCGCACATCAGTTCGGATGCGACGACAATCGCCGCCGGGCCCACGTCCGCGTGCGTCCGGCGGCAGTCCGCCATGCGGCAAGCCCGCCGGATCTTTCCACGGAGGTTTCGTCATGTTTTCCCCACATCGCGGTCTCGCTGTTTTCGCACTTTCGTGCGGCCTGCCCCTGGGGGTGGCCCCCCTGGCTTCGGCTGACAGCCCCGGCCTGGTGCCCTCGTTCAAGTGCGCCAGCGCGAGCGGGGACCAAATGCCAGACGGGACCTGGCGGGTCACCGGCCGGAACTGCCAGGCGGTGGCCCCGATTCCCCTCGCCGACCTCGACGGAGGCCGGACTGCCGACCACCTGGTACTGGACAGTTCGATGGGCCATCAGCGCTGGCTCTGTGCGACATGGACCGGGCCTGTCACGGCGCCCGGGAAGCCCCGTCCGGCCTTGTCGGAAGAGTCGGGCGAGGGTTGCCGGATTGTCGGACAGGTGTGAGTGCCTCGGGAACGCATACAGGAGGCTTATTCAGCCGCTGGGACAACGGGTTTGATGATCGGTGCAGCTACCGGCTCACCGGCCCATGTCTCACGGTCCCGACCATTCCACTGCCACCCCGGCATGCCGAGCCTCTCCGAGGTAGCGCCACTGGATGCGGGTGACGGTGCTGTCCGGCCCGCAACCGGTGTGGCTGCGGCAGAAGAAGTCGATGAACTGCGCGGGCGTCATGGCCGGGAATCCTTCGGCGCGAACCTCTTCGGGGGTGATGAGGTCCAGGCGTTCGCGCCGCACGTCCAGGACCTCGACGTCGACGATCCGCACCAGCGGCTCGTCCTTGTGGCGGCCCATGACCTTGCGGCACAACGTCAGCCGCGTCCCGGGCTGCAGCGCGAGCCAGCCCATCCGGCGGGTGACCGTCTTGCCGGGCATAGGGGCGACGCATCGGCATCAGCCCCTGCACCCGGCGTCGGCAGCCTTCCGCAACCACACCTGTCCCTCCGTATGGTCACCCCGCCTTTTTATGAGCAGCAGGCGACCGAGGTCGCGCATCGCGCCGGGGTGTCCGGCATCGGCAGATTCCCGCCACCAGTGCTCTGCCGCCGCACCGTCACCCCGCTCTAAGAGCAGGATCCCGATGTAGTGCATCGCCTCGACGTGCCCGACGTTGGCAGCCTCCCGCCATAGTGTGTTCGCGGTGGAGAAGTTCTTGCGGAGATAAGCGGTAGCCCCGACCTCTGCCAGGATGTCGGAGTTGGTGTCGCGGGTTGCTTTGCGCCAGAAGGAGTCGGGGATGGGTTGTGGGGTGTGGCCGTCTTGTCCGTCGTCGGCGGCGACGAGGTAGTCGAACGGCCGGTACGTGCGGATACCGTTGTCGGGATAGTGGGTCCGCAATGCCGACGCCCGGCCTGACCCCTGCGGGGGTGTGCGCGCGGCCGTGATCGCCACGCGGACCGCGTCCTCGGTCACGTCGAGTTCCGGGTGGGCTTCCCGCAACCTCGGCATCGTGAGATCGATGAGCACGGGTTCGGGGACGGGGTCCGATCGCCCGATCCGTGCCCAGTCGATGGCTACGGCGATGACGGCGTGCCTGACCGGGTCGGCGGCCCAGCCAGCCGCGACAACGGCGGCAATGCACGACAAGTCTCACCACGGGCTGGTCGTCGGTCTCAGCCATGTCCTTCTCGGGGGTCGAGGAGCAAATCCGCCGGATCGCGCTAGCGCCGAATCCGGCGGACTTGGACCCCACGGGCCTACTGCAACCGATCAGATCCTCGGTTCTGACGTACTCCCGGCGCACTAGACGAATCAGTCCGAGCGCGCCGCTATTCTGCGGCTCGAGCCAACGGGAACCTCTCATCGAGTGAGAGACACTCGGTGAGAGGTGATCAACGACCGCGCAGCGGATCGCCGCTGCGGACCCGGTTGTTATGGGCGCCCCGACCAACATGAGTCTTTTGTCGATGCACCCATACGACGGGAACGCACCATCAGGGACAGGGACACCATCTTACTGTCGTGATAGGGACGGCGAAGGATGGCGGCCCCACGAGTCGCGACGTCGTCCAGACGCTTGTGGAACACGCCGAGCAGAAAACGATACGCCGGGCGGTAGTCGGGGGCGATGTCACCGAGGATCCGTTCGCTTTCCACGAGTGCGGCCCGCGCGGAACTGGCTGTGGCTGACAGCAACGCCCGCACACCCAGGGTGTCCTGTCCCTGCTCCAGGTCCGTTCGCGTCACGCCGTGCCGGTCGAGGTCGGAGACCGGCAGATACAGCCGCCCGTTCCGTAGGTCCTCGAACAAGTCGGTGAGGATGTCGGTCCGCTGCGCCCCGTCCGTGAGCAAGCGGAGGGAGGATGTGAACGATTGCTCCAGGACCATATCCGGGACCGCCCCGAGACCGAACATGAAAGACGGCAGCGCAACTGTATCGATGTAACGCTGGTAGTCCGCTTCCTGAACGAATCCGGGGAACTCCAGGTCGATACGGGTTCCTGCCATGTACGCGTCGAGCCACTCGCGGGACTGGTTCAGCAGATCGGTGGAGTGCACATATGCACGTATCAGCGGGTGCTCCGAGCTGCCGGTATCCAGCGCCGTCCCTAGCTGGGCGGCCCATTCCTCGAACTGCTGTGTCCGCGCTCCGACAGGGCCGTGGTCGCAGAGGTCGTCGGTGTAGCGAGCGATCGCTATCGCCGCGAACATGTGCGGCTGACTGGGCGGCGGAGCCAAGACCCGCAGTGGCACCCTGACCTCGAAATGTCTGCGCTGGAGATACCGTGCCGCAGTTGAATAGTCGGCGCGCGCCGTGTCTTCCCGTATCCCTGCCGCATCCAAACAACGTCGCCATGACCGCACGAACACGCCCCTAAGATCGACAGTCACACAAAGGATTTTGACTGTACACCCGGGACTGTGGATTCAAAGTTGTCCTACCCGACGCGATAGGACCCGATCCTGGCCAATCCAGCAAGACCGCGGCACCACACGCACCAGGCCCGGATGGACCGGCTCCGGTGTCGTCGTCGAGCTGATACGGCTCGTCCAGAGCGGGTTGACGGTTCGATCGGGTCGTGCGTGACGGTGATGCCTTCGCGAGTGTGGTCGGTGGACCTACGCCGGTATGACATCAAGCCGTCCGCCTGGGGTGTGACTCGCAGCGGATAGAGGCGGTGTTTTCGCGATGCCAAGTGGCGCCGATCACGAGGTGCTGCGGGCGTCCACGCGGCAGGGGATGACTCGGGCTGCCGACGCTACGCCGAGCGCGGCACCGCAATCGGCGGCGATATTCGGCGATCCGGTTACCTACCGAAATGTTGCGTGATGCGGCGATCTACGCGTGCCGGCTCGGCTCAGAGGTGCCGAGTCCCCCACTGCACGAGCTTCTCAACAGGGATGTCCCATGCCCGCACCGCGGAGTTGGGGACGAACGTCGTGATTTCTGGAATTCCCTCCAGTTCCGGGACCGTGGCGAGAAAGTGGAGGTATCTGCCATCTTCGAGCCGGATCGAGAAGGGTTGCTCCCGATCGTCGGGTCCGGGTACGAACAACAGCTCGGGCTCATCGGCGAGCCACGGTTCCAGCAGATCCTCGACTTGGGTGAAAGTGACTGCGGTGAGCCAGTCCCGTTGCGGTTGTCCTGTGACGTAATCGTCGATCACGGAGAAGCAGAGAGTCGACCAGTCTTCGATATCGCTTGCTCGGCACTGGTCGGCCAGTCCGTCGATGTCGAAATCATGCACGTCGGGATCCGGATCGCCCGCAGCCAAGCTGACGTAGCCGGCGTCGATATCCTGGCCGTCGGCACCGAACGCCGCCAAGGCGGAGTCCACCGCTGCGGCGAACCTGTTGTACTCGTCGAGTGTGAAGAATTCACACCAGTCGGGGACTGCGTCGCGCGTGGTGGGTGGGTCTGCGCGCTCGGCTTCCCGGCAGGCGGCCCGCAGCGGGGTGGCAGATTTCTGCAGGGTGCCCCGTTCTCGGTCTCGGACCAGTTGACGCAGATAGAATTCCGGGACCACACCTGTCGTGAATTCTGCCGGGGTGTTGGAGCGGATGACCGGGGTGCGGTTGTAGGGGTTGAGGTCGTCACCTGCACGATCCTGATAACCCCATCGGGTCGGCGCGACACGCAACAGGACTTCACCGATGTATCGCACCGTACCGGTGGTGAACTCCGCGTTGTCCTCGATGCCGATGGCGGCCTCGTCCGGGTAGCGCGCGAGTACGATCGGTTCCAGCGCGTCCAGGGAGTCGAGGGTGAAGTCGAAAGGAAAGTCCGCAGGCAGGTAGGAACGGCGCCACTGCTGCAGCGCACTTCCCATGCCGGCCAGCCATCTGTCCAGAAAGACGCGCGCCGGTTCGGTCATGTTCTTGCGGTCCTCGGCCATGTACGCCTCGGTTCGGTCATTCTCTTGCACGATGTACATCCTCGCGTGCCATCGGTGGGTTCCCATCTTTGAGTAGCGCGCTCGACTATCCCGCACGACTCACGTTGGGCAGCGCGAGAGTGTGCTCGATCTCTGACCCCCAAGTGTCGGTTGATGCGCCGCCCGTGCCTGACGATCACGCGGGTATCCAGTCAGTGGTGAAGCGGATCCATTTCATGAGCAACGCCGGAACCACCTACTCGCCTCATGCTCCTGTCTGTAATAGCCCGCTCACCCGGCGGCATGTGTCTCGTCAACGAACGCTTCCGAGACACTCTGAGCGGCAGCGGGTTTCCGCAGGACTGATCCGTAAAGGTTCCCGTGTACGCGGCAACGTCAACCTGTCGGGGGTTACCGATACGCTGCGGCGCATGCGAATCGGCTACGGGCGCGTGTCCACCACCGACCAGAACCCCGACGCCCAGCGCGACGCGCTCACCGCGGCCGGCTGCGAGCAGATCTTCCTCGACAAGGCCTCGGGCAAACTCGCCTCCCGCCCCGAACTCGACAAGGCGCTGCTCGTCGCGAACCGGCCCGGCGACCAACTGGTGGTCACCAAGCTCGACCGGCTCGGCCGCACCCTGACGAACCTGATCGACCTGTCCAAGGGCATGGGCAGGGCCTCGGCGTTCTCGCGCCGGGAAACCCGATACCCGAGTCGATCTCGGTGGCTTGCAGGGTACGGGTCTCCAACCGGCCGTGCGCTGGTTTTCCCGACGACCGGTCGAGCACTGGAATATCCTTCCAGGGCAATGCTTTACAGCGTGCCCGAAGAGTCTTCTGACTACCCTTGACGCACAGTACGTAGTGGGCGCCGGAATCGGTGATCAGCTGTGCGGTCTCACGGCAGGTAAGCGCGGCATCGGCGGTGGTCACGCACCCAGCGATCGTCAATCAGCGCAGCAGATCCCGCAGCGTCGGCGTCTCACTGGTCTTGCCGTCGACGCCGATCTGGGCCACGATCACCCCGGTCACCTGGCAGATCCCGGCCAGCAGATGCACCATCGCACCAGTAGCGCCGCGGGCACCCTCGAGCGTCTTGCCATCGAAAGCGATCACCGTGAATCCTCCGATAGTCTTGGTGCGCAGCCACATCCACGCCCCAATCGCCGCATCCAGCGCATCGGCATCCAGGCGTTGCAGCAGGCGGCGGATCGTCTTCTCGCTCGGCGGTTTCCCTGCGACCCCGAGGCAGGCCAGCGCCGGGGCCGGGGCGTCGGCGGCCCATTCCCCGATCGCGGTGAACGACCGCGCCCCGGCCAGTGTCGCGGCCAGCGCCACCAGCACAATCGCCGCCACACTGAACCTGCGGCCCTGCTTGCGCCGCGGATCAGCCACCTGCTGCAGCACCTCCAGCAACCCCGCAGGAACCACTACCGGGGCGACACCGTCATCGGCGACCCCACCCCCGGCGTCACCCGGGTCGACACGGACATCGTTGACAGGAGAAGATGAGACCACGTGCACAGCAACAGCTTTCAGACGATCCGGGTGTAGGAACCACGATCATCTCCGGCCGTCGCTGTGCCCGCCCTCAACGACACGCCGGAAACCCCAGGTCAAACCCTCACATCACCAGAACGCCGGAGCCCTGGCCGACCGGTGGACCTGGCTGCTGCTCGCCGCCCGCACCCAGCTCCGCCCCACCCGCGACCTCACCGAGGATCCGCGCCGCCCTTGGGGGAAACCCGCTGCCCCGCAACGGCTTACACCCGCGCGCGTCCGGCGAGGGTTTCGGCACCTGCGCGGGAAAGTACAATGGGCGGACCGTTGGTGATCGAGGAACTGCCCGTACACGAACCGGGCCGGGCCGAGGTTCGGGTCGCGGTTCAAGCGTGCAACGTCGTACCCAACCTGGCCAATGTGCTCAGGAGTTGGAGCGAGTGGTTCCCGTACCGCCCATTGCCGACTCTGCCGGCAATCTTCGGCCTCGATCCGGCAGGCATCGTCGATGCCGTCGGCGCCGATGCCGAAGGAATCGAGGTCGGCCAACGCGTCTACGTCAACCCCGGTCGCGTCGGCGTAACGCAGCAGGTCCGAGCCGACGGTGTCCTGGTCGAGCATCGCGGCGCCACGAGCCGATCGCGAAAGCGGCTCTCGACAACCTATTGGACGAAGTCACAAACAATGTGCCGGAACCTCGGCCAGTCCATGGTCGTGAATGATCGGTATGCGGTAGCGGCGTTCGAATGTGGTCCGCACTTCGAGGCTGGCTCGCGCTGCACCGCAGACGGCGAATCGCACCGATGAGGTGTTCGGCTGCGTATCGGCGGGCAGAGCGGATAGCTGCGTGTACATGGTTGGGACCGCGGAGAAATAGGTGGCACAGCTGCACTCGATCCGGTCGAAGAACGTTGTGGGATTGAATGGGCCGGCGATGGTGGCGCGGCCACCGGCGAGCAATGGTGACAAGGTGCCCATCGCGATTCCTCTGACATTGAACAGCGGTAGGATCGATAGGCTGTGGTCGGTGTCGGTGAGGGCGAATATCTCGATCGCCAATCGGCATAGGGCGTTGAGCTTCAGGTGGTCGAGCGTCATACCGTTCGGATTGCCGGCGGCGCCACAGGTGTGGGTAAGTAGTGCCGGCGTGTCGTCGTCGGCCCGCGCTGGCGCGGCGGTGTCCGGCTCTGCCGCGGTAAGCCTGTCAGCGGATACAACGGCGTGGACCGGAAAGCCGCAGCCGGGTGCGTGCGCGGCAATCAAGACCTTGGCGCCCGCGCAGGCCATGTGGTAGCCGGCTTCTTCGACGGGCAGTGCTGGGTCGATGGGGTTGACAGCGGCACCCAATCGCCAGGCGGCGAAAAGGGATACGACGTGGGCAGCTGTATTGGGTAGCATGACTCCGACCACGTCACCGGCTATTACTCCGTGCGCGCGCAGGGTGGCCGCGGCCCGCTGGACGGCGGCGAGGAATGCTGTGTTGTCCAGGTCGGTGTCGTCGTCAGTGAGCGCAGGCGCATGCGGGTTCGTCGCCGCCCGCAGATCCGGAAGTGCGGAGAAGTTCATAAACGGTCCTCGGGGCAGTGGTGCAGTTGTGGAGCCCCAACGGTAGAAGTGGGCAGCGGCTGGGTCGCTGTCGCGCGATGATGAAGCGCACGGCGATCTTTGTCACTGGAGAACAAGCGGATCGAAAACCTCCACTGGCGGTGGGCCAGAGATTAGGGGTGAAAACGTGACTAGGGCACGTCACGACGATTTCGATGCAGATCGCTTGATCGCGGCGATAGCCGCCCGGATGAACGAACGGGTGACCGACGTCAGCGCGGCCATCCGCACCGCCATCGAAGACGACATCGCCGATCTGCGGGGTGATCCCCTCACCGGCGACCTGCTTGGCGCCAGCGTCGAAGCCAACGTCGCCACCGGCTTGCACGCCCAGCACTATGGCCTGCCCGTCGCTGACATCCAGGTTGCGCCCGCTGTGGTGGATTACACCAGGCGGTTGGCCCAGCAAGGGGTGCCAGCCAATGCCTTGGGCCGCGCGTACCGGCTCGGGGAGCGGCGCATGACCGAGCTGGTGTTCGCTGAGCTGCGCAGAATGGCCATCCCCCCGACGGAGCGGATCAATGTGGTCGAACGCGTCAGTCGCACACTGTTCGACTACATCGACAACATCACCGAACAGATCTTGGCCATCTACAACGACGAGCGCGAACATTGGTTGGAAAGCCAGAACAGCATCCGCGAGATGCGGGCACGCGAAGTGCTGGCCAGCCGCAAAGCCATAGACGTCGACGCGGTCACCAAGGCGATCCGGTACCCGCTCCGCTGGCACCACCTCGCGCTCATACTGTGGTACCCGGACACCGAGACCGACAGCTATGCGACATCGCGCCTGCAGCGGTTCGTTCGCGAACTGGGCGACAAGGCCGCTACCTCGTCGAACCCGCTGGTCGTCACCGCGGACCAAGTCAGCTCCTGGGCCTGGCTGCCGTACCGGACCGCGCCCAACGGCGCGATCACCGACATACGGAGATTTGTGACCACCCGACCCGATGCCCCGGACATCGCGATCGGCACCCCCGCCGCGGGCATCGACGGCTTCCGCTACACCCACCAGAGCGCTCAACGCGCCCGCGCCGTCGCCCTGGCGCGCAGGCTGCCCACCCCGAGCGTCGTCGCCGCCGACGACCCCGGGCTGACTACCGCGGCATTGCTGGGCTGCAACCTCGCGGAGACCCGCGTCTGGGTGGGTGAAGTACTCGGCGGCCTGGCCTGCGACAACGAGAACGACGAACGCCTCCGCGACACCCTGCGGGTATTCTTGCGCACCGGACGGAGCTACAAAGCCGCCGCCACCGAGCTGAATCTGCACTCCAACTCCGTCAGATACCGAATCGGACGCGCCGTCGCACGACGCGGGCGACCGCTCGCCGGAGACCGGCTCGACGTCGAACTCGCACTGCTGGTGTGCCACTGGTACGGCCCGGCCATCCTGCGGCCGGACCCGAATCAGTAAGTACAGCCACCAACCCGCTCTCTGCACGCATCCCGAAACCGACAACGACCACGCCCGAATTCGTGTTCTCGCAGCAGCAGCGATTTACCATAGACAACGATGACCCTCCGGCGGCCTGCTTGTCGCGGGCAGCCGCTCGTTGGATCGCGTGCGGCGCGTCGCCGCGGCTATAACGCACCATGATCGGCGATACGAGCTTGCCCTACGAGCTCAATGCCTCGAATCGGGTGCGGTTGGTATCGATTCGAGTGGACGGTTTCGTTCGACATCGAGGATTTCATAGGCGGCGTGGCTGCTGCCTTTCAGCAGCACTAGACTTAATCCGGTCGATGCCTTGATTTGGTGGCGGCCCGACACCTTGGGGAATCGGCGTAGTGTCTTCTGGCCGCGCGGCGCGCCTGGTCACATGCCGATCTCCGTACCCGTAAGGATGGTGTCGGCGATGAGGTCAGGTGCGTCTCCCATGGGCGTGTGGCCGACGTCGGGTAGTTCCAGCCAGCGGGTGTGGGTGGGCAGCTGGTCGCGGAACTGGCTGTCGCCGGGGAGGACCATGCGGTCCAATGTGCCGAATGCGACGGTGATCGGGATGGTCAGGTGTTGCCCACCCTCGAACCGGGTCCGGCGGACCACGCCCAACATCCGCAGCAGAGTGGGCACCGCTCGGGTGAGGTCTTGCAGCTTCCTGATCGCATCACCCGCGGGCATCCGGTCGGCGTGCGCGAGCGAAACGGACAGGGCCCGTTTGCGGCTCGCCGGCACGTGTAGCAGGTAGCGCAGCGGCGGGGTGTTACCGATCCATGCTCCACACGCGGCTCGTGCGAACTGGATTTGGATCCGCGACGGCATGCCGCGGGCCCACAGTCCGGCTGGGGAAATCGCAACCACGGACCGCGCCATCCCGCGCTGGGCGGCCTCAAGCCCGAACCAGCCACCCATCGAGTTTCCCGCGATGTCGACCGGCTCCTCGATTCCGTGCCGCGTCAGCTCGGTGGCAAGCTCGTGCATCGCCCAGTCCATCGCGAAGACCGACCCGCGCACCGCAGATGTCTCACCGAAGCCGGGAAAGTCCAGCGCAATCACGCGCCGCTGCGCAGCGAGCCGGTCCATGGTCGGCAGCCACGCCCGTGCGGAGGAACCGCCGCCGTGCAACAGGACCAACGGCCGCCCGCTGCCACGTTCGGTGTAATTCCATCCGTTCATCGGCCAACTCCTTTACGACATCCAGAGGTCCGGCGTCCATCGGCGAATCCGCCGAGGGGTGCCAGGCCGTGCACGCGGTCACCGACTGCGAACCGGGTGCAGTTCGGCCCGGTTTCGATCACGACCCCGGCGATATCAACGCCCGGCGTGAACGGCGCCGGGGGCTTGATCTGATAGCGGCCCAACACTGCGGCCGGTGTTCCGTAAGGACGGCATCGTCACCGCCGGCTCCTCCTCACCGCTTTCTGACGGAGCCGCAGCTCTGGTGCTCGCGAGCGAGGATGCCGTCGTGCGTCATGGCCTGACCCCGCGCGCCCGCGTCGTCGCCAGCGCCAGCGCTGGTGTTGCTCCGAACGTGATGGGGCTGGGCCCGGTCCCTGCCACCGAGAAGCTGTTGGATCGCACCGGACTGCGCGTCGATGATCTCGACGCAGTCGAACTGAACGAGGCATTCGCTGCGCAGAGCCTTGCGGTGATACGGCGACTGAAGCTCGACCCGGAGCGTGTCAACGCCGACGGCGGCGCGATCGCGCTCGGGCATCCGCTCGGCTGCTCCGGTGCCCGGTTGGTGGTCACCTTGCTCGGGCGTCTCGAACGCGAACAAGCCCGCCTCGGTTTGGCGACGCTGTGCGTCGGCGTCGGCCAGGGTGTGTCGCTGCTCGTGGAGGGCGTGTGAACACTCTCATCGTCGACGAATGCGATGACCGCATCATCGTGACCCTCAACCGGCCCGACGCCCGCAACGCGCTCAACGCAGCGATGATCGGCGAATTGCACAAGGTGTGCGATCTTCTCGAACGCCAGCCGCGATTTCTGATACTGACGGGTGCGGGCGGGGTGTTCGCCGGGGGCGCCGACATCGCCGAGCCGCGTGCGCGTGGCCACAAAGAGGCCTTGCGGGGCATCAACAGCAGGCTGTTCGACCGCATCGCCCGGCTCCCGATGCCCACCATTGCAGCGGTTGATCGCTACGCGATCGGCGGTGGTGCCGAACTCGCTTACGCCTGCGATGTCCGGCTGGCCACCCCGGCGACCGTGTTGCCGACCGCTGTTGTGCTACCGCGCCGCGACGGGCCATGCGCGGGCGCGACCTGCTACGACTACCCAGCGACCGCCGATGCGGCGGTCAGGTTCTTCGCGATCGCCGGAGGCGGCCATGTCATTCCCAATCTGCGTCATCGACCACCGCGGTGGCTGTTCGGCCCCAGCACACGCGACTTGGTCGCTGCGGACGTCATCGCCGAATTCTTCGGCCTCGCAGGCAATTTCGCTGACTGACCCATCCTGAGCTCACCCGCAACCCATCAGGCGGGATGTACTGAGGTGTCCAATCTCGTGCGTTGGATGGCCCACCAGGTTTCTAGCAGGTGGTTCGGATTGTGCAGGTCCGCGCCGGCGAGCTCTTCGAAGCGACGCAAACGGTAGCGAACGGTATTGGTGTGCAAGTGCATGGCTTGCGCGGTGAGATCTGCGCGCATGTCGGTAGCGAGGTAGCACTCGACGGTTTCGCGGATGGCGTCAGCGCTGTCACCGGCGCCAAGGGGCACGAGATAGCGGGCGACGAGTTCGTCGCCGATTTCGCTGTCGGCGAGCACCGCTGGAAGCAGTCCGAGTGCGGCGAGATCGAAGGTGCCTGTGAGATGGAATGCGGCGGCGGTCGTCATGGCCCTGGTAGCGCGCTGGAACGAGGATTCCATCTGGTTCAGCTCGGCGGCGGGGCCATAACCGATTGTGGCGCCTAGGTTTTCGAGCGGTGGTTCGGTCAGGAATCCGGCGAGATCGCCGTCGATCTGGGCGACCATGCCATGTGGTGCCGTGGTGCCGACGCTTGAGCCTATGGCGCGTTCGAGTGTGGACATGGTCGACGTCGCGGTGGGGCGGGCGCGGACCGCGCGGTAGATGCGGCTCGGGTCGAGTCCGTATTGCTCTGCGCGGAAGCGGATTTCGGCGGGGCCGAGGGTGCCGAACAGGATGCCGCGCACCAGGTCGGTGCGGCGTTGCTGATCTTGCCGGGTGAGTTCGTGTTCGACATTGTGGTGGCCGTGGGCCAAGGTGTGGATCGCGAGGTCGGTCGTGTCGAGGACCTCGGTAGTCAGATCGAGTAGCTCGCTCTCGGCGATTCCGGCCGCGCGACCGATGGCGATCATGTCGTCGGTGACGGTGCGCACGCCAATGCGCCACGCGGCGAACATGTCCGGCAGCGCGATGCCCTGACGTCCTCGGAGCTCGCCGAGTTCGGTGAGGGTGCGCAGTTCGTCGGGGGTGAGCGCCCGGTGCTGGCCCACCGCTTCGAGCAGTCGCTGCAGGGTCGGTTCCGCGGTCGAAGCCAGGATCGCGTGATCGAAGTGCGCGTAGGCCGACATCTCGGCCCGCATGCGGGCGATGATCCGGTCGAGAAGCGTCGCTGATCGTTTCTCGAGCTCGTCGTGAAGGACCTTTCTGGTATCGGACCTCATACCGTGCAGTCTAAGGGTCATTTGTTCTCACAGACAAAGTATCGGTCGCCAACTTCGACAGTCGCGCCATAGCGCTGGATCTGCCACGAGCGGAATCATTCTGGATTAGAGGAAACGACAAATCTGGCGGCCTCGAAGATGTGATCAAACCAAGGTGAGGTAGATGACCGAGACTCGGCATACGGCATTGCGTGAACTTCTCGACCAGCGCTGGACGTGCAGGCAGTTCTTGCCCGACCCGGTACCGCACGAGACCCTGGAGCAGGTCCTCGAACTGGCACAACGCTCCCCCTCGTGGTGCAACACCCAGCCATGGCAGGTGATCGTCACCGAACAGCCCGCCACCGATCGGTTCCGCAAGGAGCTGCTCGCGCATATCGAGGGAACCGGCGTCGAGACCGACCTGCCGTTCCCCTCGACCTACAGTGGCGCGTATCGAGATCGGCGGCGTGAGTGCGGGGCACAGCTCTACGAGAGTGTCGGTGTCGTCCGGGGCGACCACGCCGGAACCCTGCGGCAGATGGTCCGCAACTTCGAACTATTCGACGCACCGCACGTGGCGATTGTGACCACCAGCGCCGAGCTCGGCGTCTACGGCGCGGTGGACTGCGGGCTGTACCTGATGGCATTCCTGCTCGCCGTCGAGAGCCTGGGCCTGGCCGCCGCGCCGCAGGCCGCCCTCGCCTCGTATTCGCCGTTCCTGCACGAGTACTTCGACATCCCCGCTGACCGGAATGTCGTGGCGGGCATCAGTTTCGGCTATCCCGATCGCGAGCACCCCGTCAACGCCTTCCGCACCACCCGCGCGCCGCTGGCCGACGCGATCACCTGGCACACCGCCTGACCACTACCACGATCATTTCGACCGAAGGAAGCTCCATGGGAGTCGAAACCAGCAGGGACGGAAGGGTATTCGTTATCCGGTTGAATCGACCGGACAAACGCAACGCCTTCGACGCGGCGATGACGGCCGGTCTCGATGCCGCGCTCAACGAATTCGAGGACGATTCGAGCCTGTGGGCCGCCGTCCTCACTGGCGAGGGCAGCGGGTTCTCCGCCGGCACCGACCTGAGCAGCGGTCCCGGAGACCCCACGCCCCGGGGCGGCAACTACGGCCTGGTGCGCCGCGCCCGCCGCAAACCGCTGATCGCCGCGGTGGATGGCTTCGCCTACGGCGGCGGCATGGAAATCGTGCTCGCCTGCGACCTGCTGGTCGCCGCCCGCACCGCCACCTTCGGGCTGCCCGAATCCCGGCGCGGCGTGATCGCCACGTGCGGCGGGCTGTTCCGCACCCCCCGGGCGCTGCCGCTGAACGTGGCCAAGCAACTGCTGCTGACCGGTGAGCCGATCACCGCCGAGCGCGCCTACGGACTGGGCTTCGTCAACGAAATCGCCGACGAGGGAAAGGCTTTGACCGCCGCCATCGAGCTGGCACAGCGCGTCTGCCGCAACGCGCCGATTTCGGTCCAGGAGAGCCTGGTCGCCCTGGAACGCGTGCACAGCTTGGACGACGACTTCGCCTGGCAGGTCACCGAACAGGCGATCGCCAACACCCTGACCTCACAGGACACCGCTGAGGGCGTGCGTGCCTTCCTCGAGCGCCGCGAACCCCGCTGGTCCGGCCGGTAACGCACGGGGCAACACAATGACACAAGATGAATCGCAAACCATGACGACACTGTGTGAGGCGTTCGCTCACACCGCGGCTCAACTACCCGATGCCGTCGCTCTGCGCACCGCGGACGACAAGGTGTCGATCACCTGGCGTCAGTACCGCGAACGCGTCCGCTCGATCGCGGCCGGGCTTGCCCGGCTCGGTGTGACACGCGGGGACACGGTCGCACTGATGCTCACCAATCGCCCCGAGTTCCACCTGTGCGACACCGCCGCACTGCATCTGGGCGCGGCACCATTCTCCATTTACACCACCAATCCCGCCAAGGTCGTCGCATACCAGCTCGACAACGCCGACGCACGCGTCCTGATCTGCGAAAAAGCCTTCCTGCCAGTCGTTCTCACCGCCACCGGCACCGCCGGCGTCGAGCACATCGTGTGCATCGACGGTGACCAGGCCGGCGACGACCGTACCGAGCTGCCGAATCTGGCCGACCTCGAGGCAGATCCGGCACCGGATTTCGATTTCGAACGAACCTGGCGGGCAGTGGGTCCGGATGATTTGGCCACCATCGTGTACACCTCCGGCACCACGGGCATGCCCAAGGGCGTCGAACTCACTCATGCGAATGTGCTGGCCAACGGATCCCTCCCCGCAGAATTCGGCGGGTTGAATCACACCGATACCGTCATCAGCTATCTCCCCGACGCACACGCCGCGAACCGGGTGTTCGCGCACTACAACAACCTCATGTTCGGCGTGCAGATCACGACGGTCACCGACACCAAAGCGATCATCAGCGCGATCACCAGCATCCACCCGACCACCTTCCTCGGCGTTCCACGGATCTGGATCAAGCTCCACGCCGGGCTGGAAGCCTTGATCGCGCAACAGAACCCACTCACTCGCAGCGTGACGCTGTGGGCGATCGGTGTCGGCCGCGCCCGAGCCCGCGCGAGGTCGGACAACCGCAGGCCACGTCCGACGCTGACCCTGCGGTACGCCGCGGCCGATCGCCTGATCCTGTCCCGGATCCGTACCCGGCTCGGTCTGGACCGCGCCCGGACCTTGTTCACCGGCGCTGCACCGATTCCGTTCGAAGTGCTGGAGTTCATGCTCGGGCTCGGACTGCCGCTGTGCGAAGCCTATGGGATGTCGGAATTTCCGGTCGCCGCCACCTTCAACCGGCCCGATCGCATCCGGATGGGCACCGTCGGCACACCGGTACCCGGTGCCGAGGTGACACTCGGCCCGGACGGCGAAGTCCTGCTGCGGGGGCCGCAGGCGATGCGCGGCTATCGCAAGGCACCGGAACAGACCGCCGAGACGATCGATCCCGGCGGCTGGGTCCACAGTGGTGACATCGGCACGATCGACGCCGATGGATACCTGCGGATCACCGACCGCAAGAAGGACATCATCATCAACGCGGCGGGGAAGAACATGTCCCCGACCAACATCGAGAACGCGCTCGCCGCCAGCTCCGCCCTGATCGGCCCCACGATAGCGATCGGGGAACAACGTCCCTACAACACCGTGCTCATCACCTTGGACCTGGACGCCCTCGGACGATTCGCCGAGAAGAACGGACTCACCCACCACACCATCGGCCAGCTCGCCACACACCCGCTGGTGCACGCCGAACTCGAACACGCTGTGGCAGAAGCCAATAGGACGCTCTCGCGCGTCGAGCAGATCAAGCGGTTCACGATCCTGGCCGATGTCTGGGAACCCGGCGGCCCCTTCTATACACCGACCATGAAGATCAAACGCCGCGCCGTCACCGTCGCCTACGCCGCCACGATCGATGCCATGTACAGCCCACCCACACAGTGACAATCCACGACACCACATCCACCACAACAGGAGCGAAGAGACAGAGAATGCACGCAGCACGGATCAGCAGGCTCGACGGGCCCCAAGCCATCGAGATCGTCGACATCCCCGAGCCCGCCGCCTACCCGGGGGCGGTCGTGATCGATGTGCACGCCGCGGGCGTCAGCTACCCCGACGTCCTGATGACACGCGGGCAGTACCAGATGAAACCCCCACTGCCGTTCGTGGTGGGAGGCGAGATCGCGGGTGTGGTCCGCTCGGCACCCGAGGGCGCGCATGTCCGGGCCGGCGACCGGGTGATCGCACTGACACTGCTCGGCAACGCGATGGCCGAGGTGGCCGTGACACCAGCCGAAACAGTCTTCCCCCTGCCCGAGAACGTCTCCATGCAATCCGGTGCCGGAATTCCTCTCAATGATCTGACCGTCCATTTCTGCCTGCGGACCCGGGGGCGGCTGGCCGCCGGTGAAACTGTGCTCGTGCACGGCGCAGCGGGGGGCGTTGGTACTTCGACGCTACGAATGGCCGCCGCGCTCGGCGCCGACCGTGTGATAGCAGTGGTCAGCACCGAAGAAAAGGCACGAGTCGCCAGGGACAACGGTGCCACCGACGTTGTCCTCGCCGAGGGCTGGTTGACGGCGGTCAAGGACCTGACCGCCGGACGTGGCGTGGACATCGTGCTCGACCCGGTCGGCGGCGACCGTTTCACCGACAGCCTCCGCGCCCTCGCGCAAGGAGGACGACTGCTCGTCGTCGGATTCACCGCAGGCGAGATCCCCACCATTAAAGTAAACCGCCTGCTGCTCAACAACATCGAAGTCATCGGCGCGGCGTGGGGCGAATGGGCAATGACCCACCCCGGCTACCTGCGCGAACAGTGGGCCGACATCGAACCACTCATCGCCTCGGGTGCGATCGCACCACCACAGGTGACCCGATACCCAATGGACCAAGCAGCCGCAGCACTGACCTCCCTCGACAACCGGACCGCCACCGGCAAGATCATAGTCAAGCTCCGCTAACCGGGCCTGACCGGTGGCTGGGAATTGCCACGAAGTAACCCCGACATGATCGAGTCGCTGTATGTCCCCCAAGGAGCCGACCTGTGACGCGTTTCGAGGAAATCCGCCACCAGCTCGCCGCGCCGCTGATCGCCGCCCCGATGTTCCTGGTGTCCGGGCCGGACCTGGTGTTGGCCGCCTGCCGGGCCGGAGTGATCGGCGCGTTCCCCACCGCCAACGCCCGCACCAGCGACGAGCTCGCGACGTGGCTGACCCGCATCCGTGCCGAGCGCCCAGCCGACTCCGGCGCGGTGGCGGCCAACCTCATCGTGCATCCCGGAAACGCGCGTCTGCGCGAGGATCTCGACACGCTGTGCGAGCAGCCGACCGACATCGTGATCACCTCGGTCGGTTCCCCGGCCGAGGTGGTCGAACCATTGCATGCGGTGGGAGCGCTGGTCTTCGCCGATATCGCCTCGGTGCGGCACGCGCGGCGGGCGATCGAGGTCGGTGTGGACGGGCTGATCCTGCTGTCCGCCGGTGCCGGCGGGCAAACCGGCTGGGCCAACCCGTTCGCGTTCGTCCGCTCGTTGCGCGAGTTCTACGACGGGCCACTGGTATTGGCGGGCGGAATCAGCGACGGCGTCGCATTGCGCGCCGCGCTCACCCTCGGTGCCGACCTTGCCTACATGGGAACCAAGTTCCTCGCAACGCGCGAAAGCATGGCACCGGACGAGCACAAACGGATGGTCGCCGCGTCGAGCCTCGACGACATCGTCCTCACCTCCGCGTTCACCGGCCTGCCGACCAGCATGCTGGCTCCATCGATCCAGGCACTCGGCATCGACCTGAATGCCTTGCAGCGCAACGGCACCGATATCGGCGCGTTGCCGGCGCAGGCAGGCGTCACCAGCGCGTGGCGCGATCTCTACAGCGCGGGCCACTCCACCGGCGGCGTCCACGACGTAATCACCGTCGCCGAGCTGGTCGAACGGACGATGAAAGAACTCCAGGGACAGCAGAGGTAGGTCGTGAGAGCACTCAGACGCCGAGAATTGGGGTCGCTGGAGGGGTTGACCGTCGAGGACGTCGACGAGCCGGCACCCTCCGCCGGGCAAGTCGTAGTCAGGGCGGCCGCCGCCGTGGTCAACTACGTCGATGCGCTGACGGTGTTGGGCCGCTATCAGATCAAGCCCCCGGCGCCGTTCACGCCGGGCGTTGATATCGCCGGGGTCGTGATCGAAACCGGGCCGAACTGCACCCGGTTCGCAGTCGGTGACCGCGTGCACGGCCTGGCACCCCTCGGCGGATTCGCCGAGCGAGTCGCGGCGCCGGAAACGCTGCTGCGCCCCACCGCCGATCACCTGCCGTCGGATCTCGCCGCCACCACCGGCGCCACCTACCGCACCGCCTACGATGCGCTGATCTCGGTGGCACAGCTATCGCAGGGCGAGGACCTGGTGCTCGTCGGCGCCGCAGGCGCGGTGGGATCGGCGGCGATCGGAGTCGGAAAAGCGCTGGGCGCGAGGGTGATCGCGTGTGCCTCGACAGCCGAGCAGCTGGCCTACTGCACCACGTTGGGCGCCGACGAAGTCATCGACCACGCGCTACAAGGAACGGCGGTCGGCAGGACGATCCGGCAGGGCTCGGTCAGCCCGATGAAGCTCTCCAGGTAGCCGGCCACTCACTGAAAATCGTTGCGGAGACCCGATCGAACCGCACCTCCCGCCAGCTACAACGAGTCGCCGAGGAACTGATCCGGACCGGCCACCCCAGTCATGCACAAGAACTCGACCATCGGCTTCGCCGAACTCTTCGAACACCAATCCCACAGAAGCCAAGGAGCACTCAGTGGACCTGATCACCACCGCGACCTCAACTGAGGCGGGCCGGCTCGATGCCACGACGGCCGTACTACCGGTCGGGAGTTTCGAACAACACGGCGACCACTTGCCGCTGATCACCGACACTGCCATCGCCTGCATCATCGCGCAGCGTCTCGCCGACACCTACGAGCTGTTCCTGCTGCCGCCGATCACGATCTCGTGCTCACAAGAGCACGTAGGGTCCCCGGGCACTGTCTACATCAGCGCCGAAACCCTTATCGCCATGATTGCCGACATCCGAGCGTCCCTGAAAGACTCGGGCATCGACAAGCTCGTAGTGGTGAGTGGACATGGCGGAAACTACGTGCTGTCCAACATCACTCGGCAAGCCAATGTTGCCGCGCCCGAGGTCGCTCTGTTCCCCGGCAAAGAGGAATGGAACATTGCGCGTGACCACGCCGGAATGGCCACCAACGGCCACGACGACATGCACGGCGGAGAGCTTGAAACCTCGATCCTGCTCCACGCCCGCCCCGACCTCGTCCGCGACACCTGGCGCGAGGCTGATCACGACGCCTCCAACCGACCCCACCTGCTCCTTACCGGCATGACCGGATACACCACCAGCGGAATCATCGGCCGCCCATCGCTATCCACACCTGAGAAAGGGGCCGCCGCCCTCGACAGCCTCGTGACCACATTCGCTGACCACCTGAAAATTCTGGAGGCATCCGGTCGGCGCCGCTAGGCTCCGGATGTCGCCTGCCAGGGTGATGGGACCACTGGTGGGGTATTTAACGGCGCATTAGTCAAAATTCAGGGCTTCGAGAAGCCGTCGGTGCTCAAGGTGTGGGTGGCTCGTCACCGGCACCTGGTCGCAGCGAAGAATATCGAACAGGATGTACTGAACCTTGGCCTTGAGACATGTTGATGCTCCCTGTCTTCACCAGCAGCCCTCGCGCATGTAGAGGTCGTAACCGCCCCAGTGGGGATGAACAGCAGGCGGGGTTCGCCGTCGCACCGGGTTTGCGAGCCCAGGACGGTGTAGGGCAGGGGCCACAGGTGCCCGAGGTCGAGAGGGCCGCCCCACCGGCGCACTGCGCTCACGAAGTCCTGGTGGCCGCGGAAATCATCGAGGCATACAACACGGCCAACAGGCCGGAGGAGCCTGTCGACCGCGCGAGCGTGTGAACTCCGAAATCACTTGGCAGGGTTCAGGCAGCTGTCGAGTCCGTCGACGAGTGAGCACCAGGTCGGCGGGCGCGAGGGGGTGTAGTCGGCGGGGACGCCATTGCGCGCGATGATGGCGCGGTATGCGGCGACGGCTGTGGTGGGTCGGCGGGCCAGACTCGGGTCGTTCTTGACATCGACGGTGTAGAGGCCGAATCGGGGTGTGTAGCTTCCCCATTCGTAATTGTCAGTGATGCTCCAGTAGTTGTAGCCGATAACCTGGATGCCCTCGCCCACCGCTCGCTGCACCCAATAGATGATGTCGGTGAGGTGGTCGCCGCGGTCATAACCGTCGGGACGAGGCGCGCCGTTCTCGGTCGGCATGCCGTTCTCGACGACATACAGCGGCATCCCGGGAAATGCCTTGGCATAGTGCCGCAGGGCGTAATAGATCCCATCTGCTGCGGGGTTGGCTTTCCACGCCTCGGCGAAGGTGTTGGTGAAGCTCGTGTCGGTGGGAGACGCGGAGTTGTAGTAGTCCAGGCCGACGAAGTCGAGCTTGTCGCGAACGCGGTCGAGGAAGGTGGTGTCGATGGCCCCTTCGGCGGCGGGAAAGTAGGCGACATTCGAGGACACCATGGCACTGGGCTGCGCGGCGTGGATGTAGTCGTAGGTTTCGCGATGCACGCGCACCCACTGGTCGAGGGCCGAGGAAAGGTTCTGCGGGGCAATCCCGCCGGTGCGGACGTCTTGGAATGCGTACGCGGAGGGCTCATTGATGGTGATCCACAACGGGTCGAGGTGCGCGTAGCGGTCGACGACCCGGCGTGCGTTGGCCAGCCAGTCGTCGGCCATGTCGGCGCGGTTCCAGCCACCCCGGTCGAATGCCCATCCCGGATAGACCCAATGGTCGAGGGTGATCATCGGCCGCATGCCCGCCGCGCGAATGGCCGTCAGGACATTGTCGTAGAACTGCCATGCGGAGGAATCGTATTGTCCCGGTACGGGTTCCAGACGCGCCCACTCGATGCTGATGCGATAGACGCGCGCGCCGAGATCCTTCGCGTTCTGGATGTCTTCGGGATAACGGTGCAGGAAGTCGACCGAGGTGCCGACCTGGTCGGCGGTCTGCCCGGCGGCGATGTACCGCATCCAGTTGCTGTCGGGAGCGGAACCCTCGGACTGGAAGCCGGACGCGGAGACGCCCCAGAGAAAGTCCGCGGGCAACGGCGCCACGCCCGTTGCGGGTTCGGAGTTTCCGGGAGCCGCCCGCAGTGCCATCCATAGGGGCAGCCCCGCTATGGCGGCCACGAGCGCGGTTCGTCGACGCATTGGTGTTCTCCTGATTGTTCCGGCGTGCGGTCGGCAAGCCATCGAACACTAGCCGACCGTGCAGTCAGTCTGCCAGTTCGGATACGGCGGTCTTGTGGCATAGGCTTCGGCCCCATGGCAACCACCGACTCCGCGCAGCGGTCAGGCGAACTGGCCCGCGCACGAATCGTCGAGATCGCGTTCGAGCACTTCGCACGGCACGGCTACCGCGGCAGTTCGCTGGCGCGTGTCGCCGCCGAGGCCGACATCTCCCAATCCGGCCTGCTGCATCACTTCTCAACCAAAGACGCGTTGTTGCAAGCGGTCCTGGGTGCGCGAGACCTCCGGGATCTGGTGGCGACCGGCACGAGCCACGAGGACCTCGCGGTAATGGACTTCGACGCACTGCTGGGGTTCCTCACTCGCGTCGTGCGAAACAACGCCGGTAATCGCGCCATGGTGCGTCTCGCGCATGTCACCTCGGCCGAGGCGGTGGATTCCGATCATCCGGCCCACGCGTGGGTCGAGGGCCGGATGAAATTTCTGCACACATTGATCGCAGATGCGTTGCGGCGCAGCATGAATGCCGGTGTCGTGCGGCCCGACCTGGACACCCGCTGTGTAGCCGAGTTGCTCGTCGCCGTGGTAACCGGCCTCGAGAGTCAATGGCTGGTGGACGCCGATATCGACATGGTCGGGTCGTTCGAAAAGTACGTCGCGCAGTTGCGCGACTCGGTCGCGATATCCGCCTGATTACCGACCCGGACCGAAGGAATATCCATGCGCATCGTCGCCAAAGTCGCGGTGTCTTGCTGGTGGGTGGCGCCGCTTCCGCGAGCCTGTGCTCCTGATCCACGGCACCAACACCACGGTGGAGAAGAGTCTAGGCCCGGTGCGGGCAGGGCTGCTCGATGACGGCCGCTGCGTCTACGGCCTCGAATACGACTCACGACAACCGTTAGCGACGTCGGTCGAGTACTTCGTTGCCGCGGTCGAACGAATTCTCGAGGTCAACGACTCCGCCGCGATAAGCCTGGTTGGCAAGTCCCAGGGCGGCTTCATCGCCCGTGCCGTGAGTCTGAAATTCGCAGACCGCCAAGTCGATCCGATCAAGAAGGCGGTCGCGATCAGTGGCCCCCAGCACGGTGTGAGTATGACCGTCGCCGGCATCGACATCGCCCCGCTCGCGCGGCAGGTGCCCCCGCTGCACGAACTGATGCCCGCAGCGGTCGACATGCTCGCCGGTTCCCGTTACCTGAACACACTCAACAGCGGCCCGATGACCGCACCCGGGGTCGCCTACACGATGATCGCCTCCCGCTACGACGACATCATCACGCCCTACACCTCTTCGTTCATCGACGAGCCGAACGTCACCAACCGCACTGTCCAGGACGGCTGCCCCGAAGACCGCGCTGGCCACGTCGCCGCCTCTGACGATCCCCGAACGATCGATCTGGCACTGCAGGCGGTCGATCCGGGCCAGCACCGCACCCTCCGCTGTACCGCGACAGCCGGACCCCTAGGCGTCTTATGGCCGCACAGTTGATGGTCTGAGGTCTACAAACGCTGGCAGACTGACTTATCAGTCGGTATGCTCGCCATCGTCGACGCCTCGACAGCTGCCTGCGCCCGGCCCGATAACGGCGACGATCCGACATGACAAGAGGTACTGGAGAAATGAGTCCGATGCTGCCGACCGGCTTTCTGTGGGGTGCCTCGACCGCGCCCCATCAGACGGAGGGAAACAACCTCAACAGCGACTGGTGGATGTGGGAGAACAGTGGATCCGCGCTGATCCCCGAGCGCAGCGGTGATGCCGTAGACAGTTATCACCGGTACGCGGAGGACATGGCGCTGCTGGCCGCGGCGGGCTTGAACGCGTACCGGTTCGGGGTGGAGTGGGCGCGGATCGAGCCCGAGCGCGGGCACGTGTCCCGGGCGGCACTCGCGCACTACCGGCGGATGATCGACACCGCGCTCGGGCTCGGTCTCACGCCGGTGATCACCCTGCACCACTTCACCGGCCCGCGGTGGTTCGCCGAACTGGGTGGCTGGACCAACCCCGACGCCATCGGCCTCTTCGCCGGTTTCGTGCGCACCGTGGCGCCGATCCTGCGGGACGTTCGATGGATCTGCACCATCAACGAACCGAACATGGTCGCGTCGATGGCGACTCTGCACCGACACCTCGCGAACCCGGAAGCGTTGCGCGACATTACTTTCAGCTTCGCGTTGGAACCGGACCATGACAGCACCCACATCCTGATCGACGCCCACCGTGCCGCGGTGTCGATCCTGCGCGCGGAGACCGATGCCGCGGTCGGATGGACCGTCGCACAGCAGGCCTTCATCGCGGCCCCGGGTTGCGCCGAGCAGCTCACAGCAGCCAACCGGACATGGGAAGACCCGTATCTGGCCGCCGCACGCGACGACGACTTTGTGGGCACGCAGGCCTACACCTGCCGCACGGTCGACGCGAATGGCGTTGTCCCCCATCCTGACAGCCCGGACAACACCCTCACCGGCTGGTCCTATCGGCCCGATGCGCTGGGCCGGGCAGTGCGGCATGCGTGGGAGGTCACCGCAGGCACACCGGTGCTGGTGACGGAGAACGGCATCGCCACCGCGGATGACGACCGGCGCATCGCTTACACCGCCGAGGCGCTCGCCGGTCTGGGACACGCCATGGCAGACGGCGTCGATGTCCGGGGTTACCTGCACTGGTCGGCGCTGGACAACTACGAATGGGGACGCTGGGCTCCGACCTTCGGCCTCATCGCCGTCGACCGCGAAACCTTCACCCGCACAGCCAAACCCAGCCTGACCTGGCTGGGCGACCTGGCACGCGCCAATGCGCTGCCACCGGCGGATCGGGAGCATGCGTGATGCTGCTGTATCGACTCGGGCACACATACATGCTCAGGACATCCATCGCGATGCGCACCTCGCAGTTCGCGCAGTTGCCGGCGCCTACCGGTCGGGTCGTCTTCCTCGGCGACAGCATCACCGAGGGCGGGCTGTGGCAGGAATGGTTCCCCGGAGTCGACTGCGTCAACCGTGGAATCGGCGGTGACACCATCGACAATCTGCTCGCCCGCCTGGACACCGCGATCGACACCCCGGCCGCGGTATTCCTGCTCATCGGGACGAATGATCTCGGATTGGGCCGATCGGTCGACCGGGTCGCCGCGGATATGCGCTGTCTGGTCCGCGAGGTGCGCGACCGCGCGGGGACGGCACCGTTGTTCGTTCAGAGTGTGATGCCCCGGCAGCGCCGATTCGCCGCGCGGATCCGCGAACTCAACGGCGCGTACCGGGAGATCGCCGCGCGGGCCGAGGCCGTCTATATCGACCTGTGGCCCGCACTAGCCGACGAAAACGACTGCCTGCGTTCCGAATTCACTCGCGACCGACTCCACCTGGGTGGCGCGGGCTACGCCGCGTGGGTAGAGGCACTCGGACCGTACGTCCGCACGCTGACCAGTTAGAAGCGCCCGGAAATGTCACTGCCCGGAGCGAAAATGCTCCGGGCAGTGACATTTTCCCGTCCGGGAGATCAGCTACCGGTCTCCGCTTCGGCGGTCCCACCGGAGATCTCCCCGACGGTGATCTCTTCGAGGGTGAGCACCTCGATGGATCGAGGTATCAGAAACGCACCGACGAGGCCGACCACTGCAAGTGATGCCACGATCAGGAATCCGACCTCGAATCCGGCATCGGTGTAAATGACCGCACCACCCAGCATCTGGGTGATCACCGGGGGCAGCACCGCCTGATACGACCCGTTCAGCACCGAGAAGACGACGATCGGCGCGATCGCCGGGATCACCGCCTGGAACACCCCCGCCAGCGCGGCCGTCGAGGCTTGCAGCTGTGGGCACGGCCGCGATCAGCAGGTTCGGGATCGACGCGTCCGCCAGGCCGAGGCCGAGGCCGACCAGACCGGCGAAGATCAGCACCGCGGGTTTGTCGTGGTGGGCATATGCGGTGAGCCCGCTGCCGGCACCGGCCACGATCATGCCGAGCATCAGCAGCAGCCGGGGTCCGGCGATTTGCCGGCCGACCAGCACACCCACCGTGAGGCCACCGATCACGCTCAGCGCACCGATCGGGGTCACGAACACCGCGAAACTTTGTGCGTCGACGCCGAATCCGTATCCCAGCCCGAGCATGGCCGGTGTCATGGCGAGCATCGGCAGCAGCATCACGTACAGACTCGAGACACCGTAGGCACAACCCGCGGCGAATGCGGTCAGCAACACCGGACGGCGACGCCACACCGCGAGATCTATCAACGCGTCCTTGGTCATCCGGGCCGTCGCCACCCACATGCCGATCAGCGCTACTCCGCCGATCAGGAGCGCGAGGGTGGAGGCGGCGGTCCAGCCCCAGGCCGGTCCCGAGGAAACACCCACCAGCACAAGGGCCAGACCCGCACCGAGCAGTACCGCACCCACCACACCGACGCGCAGCGGCAATCGAACCGGCGACTCATCGGTGGTCAACGCGACCGCGGCACCCGAAACACCCAGCAGAATCAGCAGAAACCAGAACACCGCACGGAAGTCGTAGCTGTCCAGTAGCCATTGGCTCAGGAAGGGTGCGGCGATGGCGCTCAGCGCCGAACTCGCGGCCACGATCGACACTGCCATCGCAATCGTGCTGGGCGGCATGATATCTCGAATCAATGAGTAGCTCAGGAAGACGGTCGCCACCAGCACGCTGGACAGGCATCGACCAGCGAGCAGGATGACGAAGGTGCTCGCGATGGCCGACACCAGCAGACCGCACGCCGACACGACGAGGCAGATCAGCAGTATCCGGCGCTTGCCGTAGAGATCGGCGAGCTTACCGATCAATGGCGCGGTGGCCGCTCCGACCAGTACGAACGAGTTCATGAGCCAGCCACCGTGCGCGGTGTGGAATCGCTCGACGATGGCGGGAGAGGCCGTGGCCAGCATGGGGTAACCGAGCGCCAGGGTTTCCGGGACCAGCACGATCGCGGCCAGCGAGCAGATCGGACGCCACTCCCCTGTGCGCCGGTCACGTCCTGCGGTATCGGTGCCGAGTGGGTCGGGCTGTGGCTCCACACCACTAGCAGATGTATGGAAGACCATCGGAGGGTCCTTTCGAGATGATGCAGAGGTGACACCGAACCCGTTGCTCCACACTGCTTTTCGGAGACAGCGAGTCGGGAGGTGAGACGGAGGCAGGTGCCTCCACCCGGTGAGCCGGTCGGCCCGACCGTCGAAAGGTTCGGGCCGACCGGCATTTTCGGATCAGCCCGGGGCGCCGCTTCCGGAGCTGGACCCGGATGGGAGCGTCGGTACCCGCAGCTGAGCATCGGGCGCACCGGCGCCGTTGGTGCCGAAACCTTGCTGGGCGTATTGACTTTCACCGGGTGCGGTGGCGAGGGTCCCGAAGTAGTTCCAGGCGCCCTGGCCCGCTGCGGCCAGGCCGGCCAGGATCGTGCCCGCCAGGCCACCGCCACCGGCGAAGACGCCGATGATCGGTAGACCGGCCAGCAGACAGCCCACCGTCAGCACCACGCAGGAAGCCACCGCGACGACGACGCCGAGAATCGCGCCCGCCGCGGCGCCTGCCAGTGGACCGATCGCGGCTGCTTGCGCCATCTTCGAGAGTGCGTCATCAGCTGCGAGCTGGTTCTCCAGCGGAGAGGCGATCGGCTGAGCGAGGGGCCGGCCGCTGGTCAAGTCCGGCGACAGCTCCAGCGTGCGATGATCTGCCGAGATATGCGGCCGGACTTCGTATTTCCGATCGGCGAGCCCGATAGCCAGCGGGAGCTGCCCGATCGGGTTGCCGCCGCCGTCGACGATGAGGACCGATCGGCCGTCGGGCACGATCACGAAGCCGCCCGCGTCGATCGTCGTCGTGACCGTGCCGCTGGACATGTCGGTCCGATAGTTCACCGCCGGTGCCACCGGATCGGCCGATGCCGATTGCGCGTCGACTGCCACGGACAGGGCGATCGCCGACGCAGTCACCAGGGTGGTGGCGCTGCGGCGGACCCTCATCGAGCGGCCTCGGCCGGCGCGGCGGGCGGGTTCAGTCCCGGAAGCTGGCTGGCGTACCGGCTTTCACCGGGGAGGGCGTTGAGCGTGGTGAAGTAGTTCCACAACCCCGCGACCAGTCCGGGCGCTCCGCCCAGTGCCATACCTGCCAGCCCGCCGACGCCACCGAGGAGTGTGACGATGGGGACCACGGCCAGCACACAACCGATGCTGATGGCCACGCATGCCGCACCGGAAACCGCCAGCCCGGCGCCGACGCCGAGCACGGCGCCGACAATGGTGCCGATCAGCGTGCCCGCCGACAGTCCGAAGCTGACCGTGTTGATCAGATCGTTCATGGCGAGCTGGTTTTCGAGTGGGGAAGCAATCGGCTGTGCGACCGGTTGGGCGGGTCGGGCGTCGGGCAGTTGCGGTGTCAGGCGCAGACTGCGACCGCCGTCGGAGACCAGCGCGGCGATCGAATATCGCCGGCCGTCGAGGAGATAGGACGTCGGAACCGTATCCAGCACAGCACCGTCGGCGCCCCGCAAGGCCGCTACACCGGCGAGGTCGTCGACGCTGAAGGTGCCGGAGTCGATGGTGGCCAGCACGCTGCCATTCTGGACAACCGCTTGATAGTGCGCGGCGGCAGCCGCCTCGGCGGGCGTCGGCGCCGCGCTCGCGGTGCCCGCCCCGTGCATGGTCGCGGCAGCCATAACGACCGCCGTGACGGCGATACCGGTGGACAGGCTTTTTCGAAGACTCAATTCGATACCTCAATTGTCACGAGAAACTGCCGCCCGGAACGCATGGCGTCGAGCCCGACAGCATTAGGTGAGTTGCGGAGCATTTCATCCGCAACTAGCGCGCGCTGTGATGCACACTACTTCAGGTATTCGAATTTTCAGAAGTTTTCGATGGATTATTTTTCCGGTGAATTTGATTCTTGTTGCGGACATGCCGAATTTGATCGGAGCGTTTACCGAAAGTCCGGTAAACGGCCCCGACCCTGATCTATTCGATTATGCGAAAGCAGTTATTTCTCAGAATCCTCCTGCCACGGGTCGCGTGATATCCAGATTCACGGCCGGTCCGTCACCACGGAATCGATCCCGGAGGAAGCCCTGAGCATCGTCTTCTCGCGCGCTCGCCTCGAGTCCGTGCTCACCGACCGGGTCGCGCAAGGTGACGATCGGTGTGCCCGCTCGGCGCCAATTCCCGACCAGTTCGTCGTCCATGGCAACTGGCACGATTTCGTCGGAATCGGAGTGATAGTCATAGATCGGGATCGTCGGCGCGACCGCACCGACCGAATTGCTCCGCAACAGGTCACCGAACGCGGTATCTCGAGACGACGCCCGGCCCGTGAGGTCGGCGAAGCTACGGAAGGGGTAGCGGACCAGCAATTCCAATACGCAGGAGTCGGCGGCCGCAGCCAGGTCCGCGCGTCCCCGTTCATTCAGGAGAGCATCGATATCCGCGTCCGGGTACTCACGCCGGTAGGAAACCATCGCATCGACGAGGAAACCGGAGAACAGCCCGCCGTCGACGTGATCGAACAGTGCGGGGAGGTCGGCGGGCACGCCACCCATCGCCGCGCCGACAATCTTCAACTCGGGGGCATAGGAGGGATGCAGTTCCGCCGCCCACCCGGTGGCGGCCGCACCACCCGAATACCCGTCCAGCGCCCAGGGCGTCTCGGGACCGATGCCGGCCGGTTCGAATCGCCCGGCCGCACGCATCCCGTCCAGTACGGCATGACCGGATTGCGGACCGGTCAGGAACGCCGATTTCGGCCCCTCGAAATCGGGAACGGCCACGATCCAGCCCGCGGCCAGCATTCGGTCGATCTGATCGCCGGATTGCAGTGTGTTCGTGGCGATTCCGTACGACGGAGCGCACCTGGTCCCAGTGGAATCCTCGGCAATCTGCTCCGAGACGACCGGCCGCGGCCCCGGACCGCTCCACGCGGCCAGGGGCACGAGGACAGTGGTGACGGCCAGTTCCGGCACGTCATGGGAGTCGCTTGTCCGGAAGGACACCTGCCAGGCCTGCACCGGGGTTGGGAATCGGGTAGTGATGGCGCGGCCGGCTACGGGTTGGCCGTTTCGATACCCGGACAGGTCCGCGGGTGCGGTGTAGAACGGATCTTGTTCGGGAACAACGGCTCCCGCCGAGGTCGCCGGAGCATCGGCCGACACCGAAACTTCCGGAACCACCGCGGCAGCGACCAGTGCGGCAGCGACCGCGAATCGTACGAACATCAATTGCTTTACTCCAGTATTTCTTTCGAGATAGGCATCAGCGGACGCCCTTGATCGGCAGGACTGCCAAGGCACCGACCGCCGCCACCACGGCCGCGGTCGGATACAGCGCGCCGTAATTGCCGAAGAGGTGCACGATGGTGGCCGCTATGGTCGGGGCCACCGCACCGGGCAGGGTCGCGGCGATATTGATGACACCGAGATCCTTGGCCGAGCTCTCCTGCGCAGGAAGGATTTCCGATACCAGCGCCTGGTCGACCGCCGTGAACGCCCCGAAGCCGATGGTCGCGACCACCCCCTGGGCGAACAGGCTCGCGGTGACCGGCACCAGCCAGGGAATCAATGCCGAAGCGGCAATCATCGAGCCGCCGAACAGCACCAACGGCTTGCGGCGGCCGACCCGATCCGAATACGGCCCCGACAGCAGAATCGCGATCAGGAATCCCGGCATCGCGACCGCCCCGATCATCGGCACGATCTTGGCGGCTTCGGCCTTGCTCAGGCCGATGTAGCCCTCGGCCAGATACAGCTGATAGTTCAGCAGCATGAAGTAGCCGCCGAAGATGAGGATTCGCCCGAGAAACGACCAGCCGAAATCTGGGTGCCGCCGCGGGTTGATCCAGAACGACATCGCAAATGCCCGCGCCGAGAACGCCTCTCGCGGCACCCCGCGATTGTCCGGCTCTGGATTCCGCACCACGAACGCGGTGACCATCACCAGGATGATCGCCGCCGTTGCGCCGTATCCGAGGAAGATCCGGTCCACGAACGCCGAGGCGAGAAACGGTCCGAGAATGGCCGCGGTAATCGAACCCAACCCGGCGAACGTGGAGTATCGGCCGCGCAGCCGATGCGGAATCCGGTCGGGCAGAATCGCCGAGAGCGGTGCCGACAACGCGTTGAATCCGAACTGCACGATCATCGCCGCGACCACCAGCATCGCGACGCTGCGCGACAGGCCGGCGGTGATCATCCCCGTCGATCCGATCAACGCGCCGATGAGAATCCATGGGGTACGCGCACCGGCGCGGGTACGAGTGCGGTCCGAGAGGACGCCGATCAACGGCTGTGTGAACGCCGCCGCGAGCGCGCCGGCCGTATTCACGATGGCCAGATTCGCCACCTTCGCGGCATCGTCGATGGCCTGTACCTGCAGTGCCACGAAGTAGGCGGTGACCGCGAACCCCAATTGCGGTGCGGCGGTGGCGAATGGCACCGAGGACAGCAGTCGGCGCAGTCGGAGGTCGATCCGCCCGCCCGTCTCGGGACCGGGCAGTGCTTCGCGAGCGATCGGGTCCGTGATGTTCATCCGGCGGCGGGCCGCGATACGGCACTCTCCAGGTAGGGGTCACCGGGATGGCCGAGAGCACCATCGGCCAGTCGCCACAGCTGCTCAACCTGGTCGCGGAACTCGTCGCGGGTGTGTTCGGGCAGGGCGAAGACGATCGGTTCCTCGTTCAGGATCCCCTCGACCGCGATGCGCGCGACCTCCTGCGGCGCGATAGCCATTGGAATGACTCCGGTACCGAAAGGCTCTGCGCCCCTACGGCCGAACGTCGCGGGCCGATTACGCTGCGAGTCGAGAATGCCGGTCGCCGCCTGACCGGGGCACAGCACGGTGACACCGATGCCGTCATCGGCCAACTCGGGGCGCAAACCGAGCGAAATGCCGACCACCGCGTGCTTGGTCGCGCTGTAGAGGGCGGTGTGCGACGTGTCGGGCAGGAAGGCATGGGTGGACGCGGTATTCATCACGTACCGCCAGCCGCTCGCCTCGCGCATCGCGGGCAGGAAGGCGTGCAAGCAGTTGAGCATGCCCTCGACATTCACCGATGACAGCCACCGCCAGTCTCCGATCGAGGCGTCGGCGACCGCGCCGAACATCAACACCCCCGCGTTATTGCAGAGCAACTCGACCGAGCCGAACTCGGCGAGGCTGGTCTCGGCCAGGGCCGCAACCGAATCCGGATCGGACACATCGACTTCGACGCTGATCGCGCGTACGCCACGCGTACACAGTTCGGTCGCGGTGCGCCGCACGCCCTCGGCATCGATATCGGCAAGCACCACCGACATGCCGTGCGCGCCGAGCTCGGCCGCGAGTGCCGCGCCGATGCCACCGGCGGCACCGGTGACCATGGCCGTTCGACCGGCCAATAGTTGAGATTCGGGCATGGAGGTCCTTCCACCTGTGCTCATCGACAATGAGCATACTGACTCGTCAGTCGGTGAGCCTAGCGTCACGAACCCACCTAGTCGAGAGGTCGAACCCATTCGATTTCGGCGCGCGGGGACACCGTGGATGCGGCGTCGCCGAGCTGAGTGACCTGACAGTAGGCTGGCCCAAAAGTGTGGCGGAAAAGGCCGATGGGCCGGGCGGGAAGGTTGTTGGATGGCCAGGACGCGAGATGCCGAGCAATCCGGGGCGGCTCGACGCGCCAAGATCATCGCGGCCGCCGGGGCGCTCTTCGCCGACCGCGGCTACCGCGGCACCTCCCTGGAAGCGGTCGCGACGGCCGCAGGTATCACCCGGCCCGGTCTCCTGCATCACTTCTCCAGCAAGGAAACACTGCTGACCGCGGTCCTCGCCGAACTGGACCTACAGGCATTCGAAGAAGTCGACGTCGACCGCGACTACGAAGGTCCGGCCGTACTCCGCGCGCTGGACATCGTCGACGAACTGGCGGCGCGCAGTCAGAAGCACCCCGAGCTGACCCGCCTCGGACAGTTCGGACTCTCCGGCTCCGGCGATACCCCGCAACTGGCCCGCGACTGGTCGGTGCAGCGGGTGCGAACCTTCCGGGAAAACCTCGGCCGAGTCATCACCCAGGACATCGAAGCCGGTGACGTCAAACCCGATGCGGACAGTACCGCGATCGCATTGGTCATCATCGGAGCGATGACAGGCCTGGCCGAGCTGTGGCTCCAAGACGAATCCATCGATATGGCAGGCGCAATGCGAGCCTTGACGGACATGCTCCGGCGCGACCTCGTCCAGCCTCCGGCGAAGTAGAGCCCCTCGATCCCTAAATACGCCATCTACCTGCACAAATAAGGCTAGTAACCATAAACCATCACATCGCAGCAACGAATGGCTCAGGAAGGCTGTGGACAGGCTGGTCGGGTCGGCGAAGACCCGAGCCGACGCGAACGAAGAATGGATCTCGATCAGCTCGTGGTGTGCATGACATCTCCCTGGCGCTTGTCTGGTATGAGCGTGGCGTATGCCATCTGGCCAGGTGAGGCTACTTATATCCGGGCATATTCCGGTCGGCGACATGCCGATGTCGGCGGGGCATGTTTGCACCCGGTTGTGCTCGAGCGCGGTGCCCATGGTCGCCGGCGGCGATGCTTCCAGGGCCCGGCGTGCGGCTCTCGTGGGCGTAACTACCCGGCAGTGCGGCGAGCCAATTCCGCAGTGTCGCTGGCCTTCTCGGCATGCGGCTATAGCCGATGCGGACCTTCCAGCCTCAGGCGCTCGGCGTAATGCCAACAATCCGGCGGAAACCCGACGCGCCGCTCCGCCTGCCTGACGCATCGCAGCTCATCGACGCGATCACTGCGTCAAATCAACTGGCATCGGACAACCCGGTTCGCGGTTGGGACTGCTGCAGGAATGGGTGACAACCGAGTTGGCTTGCCCGTTGGGCGGGCTGGAAGGATGTCACTGTGCCCAAGCCCTACCCCCGCGAGTTCCGCGGCGTCTCGGGAGACCATGGGAGCGCTGGGCGAGCTATTGCGTTCGGGCACCACCCAGATCGGCGACCCCGATCGGGCCGCGCAGATCCTCGTACGCATCGTCCACGCCGACACGCTGCCCACCCACCTGCTGCTGGGCGAACTCGCGGCGCAAGGCGCGCTGCTCTATTCGCGTCACCAGATCGAGGAAGCGACCACATGGCAAGCCGTATCGGCCTCCGCCGACCAAGGCGCGCAGTACCCAGTCGACCTACCGATCTCCTAGCCATACCCCCTCAGGCCTCGACCTCTCTCGCACTCATCAGCCGCGCATAGATGCGCACATTACGATGTGAATGACAGCGTCGGGAAGGCGAATCAGGAGAGGTACAAGGAAGGAACGAAGATCATGACCATGCCCCAGCATGAGGCTCACATCGAGCACGAACACACACACGGCGACGGTTGTGGGCATGTCGCTGTTCCGCACAATGGGCACACCGACTATGTGCACGACGGCCACCTGCACCGCGCCCACGACGGTCACTACGACGAATGCGAACCGGCTGGCCACACCGCGCACGACAATCACGAGCACGTCCATGGCGAGGGGTGTGGCCACGCCGCTGTCCCCCATGGCGATCACGTCGATTACGTCCACGACGGGCATCGGCACGCGAGCCACGACGGTCACTACGACGAGCACTGAACCCCGCGCTCACCCGCGCGGGGCCGGGTCCTCGGTGCGCACCGCGAGTGTCGCCGCGCGCCGCCCAGAACCAGCGTCCCATCACACCGCGCGGAGCCAAGTCCTAGGTGCGCACCGCGAATGTGGCCGTGGCGCCACCCAGGACCGGCGTCCCGTCGCACTGCGCGGTGAGCGCCACCGTCGCACGGTCTGCGCCCGAGGCGTGGACCGTGCCGGTGAATTCGATGTCGGTGGTGCGGCGGCCGACGAGGTGGACGGGGTTAGCGAAGACCACGGAGTAGTCGAGGAGCCCCGTCGGATCGCCGCACCAGGAGCTCAGTGCGGCGGCGCCCAGGCCCATGGTGAGCATGCCGTGGGCCAATACCCCGGGAGTTCCTGTGGCACTGGCGATGTCGTCGCTCCAGTGGAGGGGGTTGACATCCCCGGATACTCCCGCATAATTCACGACCTCGCCACGAGTCAGGCGGTAAGCGCACGGCGGGAAACGTTGTCCCGCAAGGATTTCACGCGATATGCCACGGGCCACTCCGACAGCGAAGGCGCGGCCCGAAGTGGCAAGATCGGCGGCAGCCGTCAGAGGGAGCGGGAGATCCTGCAAGGCAAGTGTTTTCGCGATGTCGCCAACCGTCTCACCCTCCGCTCCCCCGCGTCCGGCCAGCGTGGTGTGCACGGTCTGCACCGGTCCGGTGTCGTGATCGCTGATCACGGTGGTCAGGGCGATGAGGTCGCCACCGGCGATCGTGCGCCACGAGTCCACGGTGATCTCGTGGGTGAGCCGGTCTCCGGCCGCCAACGCGCGATGGCAATGAATCTCCTGTTCCACGTGTAGCAGGCGCGCCGGGTCGTAACCCTGCAGCGCGGTGCGCAGTAGGGCGCGTTGTGCCACCGTGGCGACCGAGGAGGCGAAGGTGACCGGGGCGATCAGGCCCGGATAGCCGAGTGCCCGCGCCGCCGCGTCGTCCCAGTGCGCGGGGTGGAAATCCTGGACGGCACGGGCGAATTCGCGGATCTCCTCCCGCCCGACCTCGTAGTGGTCGGTGCTCCGGTACGTCCGGCCCACGCTGCGCTCGGGGGAGGACAACCACCTGCGGCCATCCACACTCTCAGAGCCACCGATCGCCATCACGCCGCGCACACTGTCTCCGCGCCCGAGGGCCCTGTCCCTCGTGGTCATGAGGGCCTGCGGGCGACGAACAGGCGTTGTCCGTGGGCGGCGAGCGCGTCGTCGGGCTCAGGGAACACCAGCCGGGGTGGCAGCTTCGCGGCGACGAGCTGTTGGCGCCATTCGGATTCGGTCAGGAAGATCCGGTCCGAGCCGCCCCGGAAGTCGCCCGCTCCGGCCCGTTCCCGGCCGGGCCGCGCGGACATCAGGAAGTGCATGGAGGTCAGCAATTGGCAATGCTCGCGGCAGGATTCGATGAAGATCAGCTCGCCGCCGGGTGCCAGCAGATCGTGGAGTTGTCGCAGCGTCGCGGCGCAGTCGTGGGCATTGTGCAGGACGTTGGCGGCCACGATGAGGTCGCACTCGGCCTGGTCGCCGAGGTCGGCGTTGAGGTCGACCGTGCCGTAGCGGAGCCAGGAGTACGCGCCGAAGCGGTCGCGGGCGGCGTCGAGGAAGAAGGCGGACACATCGGTGAAGTGGTAGTCGACGCGTCGGCCGTCGAGTACCGGGATGAGATCGGCGGTGGTCCCGCCCACCCCGGCACCGAGTTCCAGAATTCGCACGGGTCGCCCGGACCTGGACGGCTCATCGAGTGCCTGGGCAATCCGTTCGGCAGCTGCGGCATTCAGTGAGCGATTGACCGGGTTGTCCCGATAGGCGGCGTCGGCGGTGAGCAGATCTGCGTCGGGGAACAACAGTTCCTGGGCTAAGATCCGGTCCTGGAGTAGTTCGGGTAGCCGCCGGTTCGTCTCCTCGAAGAAGCGCGCCAGAACGGCGGGGAAGCCGAAGTCCGCGCATACCTGCGTGAGGGTCTCGCGCACTGGGGCGTTCGCTTCTCCGAGTGCCGAGTATCCGTGCGCGCGATCGTGGCCCAACCAGCCGCGCTCGGTGAGTTCGTGCAGCCAGCGGCGCAGCAACCAGCGGTGGCGCGGGTGGGCACCCAGCGTGGTGGCGATCTGCTCTTCGGTCCGGGTCGAGCCGTCCGGCACCGCCGGGCGCAGCGCCGCGGTCATGGCGCGCAACCCGAAGCGATCGAGATCCTCGCGTGCGGAAAGAGCCTGCCGTGCCCGGATATTCGTGTCGGCGCGCACGGCAGGCGGGATGTTGTGGTTGCACCGGAAGGTGTTGTCCGGGTCGTAGTCGGCCTTGATCCGGCGCAGCTTCTCGTAGGTGGCGGGCGGGTACGCGCTGCGGACTCGCTCCGGGGACGCGGCATCGTCGAGGATGCCGATGTAGGGGCCGCCCGCCGAACTGCCTTGCACGGCCCGGGTGATATCCGCGATCCACCGGCGCGACGCGCCCAGGTCGGTGCCCCGCAGTCCGCCGGAGAACAGCACCATGTGGTAGTTCGCGTGGTGGAAGCCGAATGACGTTGCCTGCGCGTCCATTCGGCGGATCGCGCCGCCGAGCTGGTGCACGGAGATCAGCGAATGCTCGGTCGGCATGCGTCCCGCCAGATCAACGAGAGCGTCGATGGCGTCATCGTCGAACGAGCGCAACCATTCCGACCCCGTGGCCGTGCCGTGGCCGTCGTGGAAGGCCTGCTCGGTATTGCGTTGCAGCTGCGGGTATTCCAGCGGGCGGATGAGGTCGAGTTCGGGCTCGCCGATCCGGCGCAGCCGAGCCAGCACCTCGCGGGCCCGCCCGTCCGCGCCGAGATAGGCGGCCGTGATCGCCGCCATCGGCGGGCCTTCCGGCGCGGTGGGCGGCCAGTGCAGCAGGGTCGCGCGCAGGGCCAGTTCGTCGGGAGCGTCGGCGCACAGGTCACGGAACCGGCGGAAGACGGTGCGTGCCTGGTCGAGCCGGAACAGCAGGGTCCCGGACTGCAGGGTGCGGATCGGGTGCAGCGCGAGTTCGAGCGCGACCACGATCCCGAAGTTGCCACTACCGCCGCGCAGGGCCCACAGCAGGTCCGCGTGCCGGTCGGGCGTGGCGTGCACCAGGCTGCCGTCGGCCAGCACCGCCTGCGCCGAGCGGACATTGTCGACGGTGAATCCGAAAGACCGCTGCAGCCAACCGGTTCCGCCGCACACCGCAGTACCGATCACGCCGACGGTGGACACGTCGGCCCCGGTCACCGCGAGCCCGTGGCGGTGGCATTCTCGGTCGAACCTCTCCCACGTCACGCCTGCCGAGACAATGCCGCGCCGCGCGACGGGATCGATGGTGACGGTGTGCAGGGCCGAGAGGTCCAGCAGCACCGACCCGTCGGCGGCGGCGTGGTTGGCGACCTCGTGGCCGCCGCCGCGCACCGAGACCGCCAGCCCGTGCCGGTGCGCGATCGCCACGGCCGCACGGACATCCGGCACGCCGGTACAACCGACGACGGCGTCGGGATGCTGGTCCACGGCGGTATTCCAGCGCAGGCGCGCACGGTCGTAACCCGGTTCGCCCGGTGCGTGCACCGTGCCTCGGCACGTGGCGCGCAGTTCGGTGAGCACGGCCGGTGCGAAGGTGGTGGTCATGGGCGGGCGGACTCCTCGGAGACGACAATGGCGGGCACCGCGACTGTGGGCGCGTGCTTTTCGAGATGGTCGGCCAGGATTTCGGGTAGCCGCAGGCGCACGAAGCGGCGCAGCGGATCGGAGCAGAGCGCGCCGGGGGCGGCGGCCTCCACGGCCTCGACGCCGGTGTGCTGTTGCGGTCGGCCCGCGGCCAGCCAGCGTCCGTCGGCGGAATCCAGCAGGACGGCCGCGCCGGGCGGCAGTGCCGCGGCCAGGTCGGCCGGTGTGATCGCGGCGGCATTGTCGCTGTCCAGCAGGGCGTTCGGGATGCCACGCACGAGGACATCGGCAGCACCGAGCGCGGTCGCCAGCGCAGCCGATCGCTCGGCCACGCCGGCTCCCCGCAGGTCGTTCCACAGCAGCGTTCGGGTCGGCGACGGGTCGGGCCCGTCCACCGTCAAGATCGCGTCGTACCGGTATCGGGTGAGTTCGGTGTCCGCGCGCATCGGCTTCGCGTAGCACGCGACACGCACGGAACGACGGTGCTTTCCGGCCAAATGTGTGAAAACCCGTGGATCACAGAGCAATTCCTCCTCGGCGGCCAGTCGCATGGCGATGCGCTCTTCGAGGTGCTCCGACGTCAGGTCCGGGTGCTTCGCCGTCTCGACCCAGCGCGCGAACTCGGTTGCTCCAGCGAGGTTGCGAATATCGCCGATCACGACGGTGCCGCCGGGCGCCACCAGATCGAGCGCGTCCTCGACAACCGCGGTGAGGTAGCGCTCGTCCGGAAAACATTGGGTGACGCTGTTGAGCACGATGCAATCCGGCCTGGTCGCCGATGACGCGCGCAATGCCTGCGCGACCGTCGGGGTGCCGAGCTCGTGCGCGGCGGCGTGCACCACCCGCACTCCGGGTAGGGACTGGGCGTCGAGTCGTTTCACCGCGGGCTCAGCCGGGTCGAGCCCGACGTACGCCCGGACCTGCGAATGGACGCGGTGGGCGAGCAGCCCACTGCCGCAGCCGACTTCGAGCACGCTATCGGGCTGCCCGCGCAGCACGAGACCGACGGCGTGGTCGATCCACTCGAGCATGTGTGCTCGGTCGAACGGCCGTCCGGTATCGGAGGCCCGCCAACCGGATAGGTCCAGGTCGTCGTCATGGCGCTGGTCGGCCGCGGCGTAGACGTAGGAGTAGACGTGCCGCCAGTGCTCGAGGTGCTCACGCAGCAACGGGCCGGGTGCAGGACGAACCGCCAGCGCGCTCGGGGCCGGATGGACCACGATCACAGCGCGGTTCGCGTCCCAGTAGGCGGATTCCACCCACGGGTGCTCGGCGACGAGGGAAACCGGGTGGATGCTCATGGTCGATGCACCCCCGAATCCGGCTGCGCGGCCGCGAGTTCCGCGGAGCCGAACATCCGGTAGACGCGTTCGGGATCGTTCGCGGCGTGGGCGCGCCCGGCGTGGGCGTCACGCCAGCAGCGTTGAATCACGCTGTCCGGCCGCAACGCCCGGCCGCCCGAGTTCTCGAACAGTCGATCCACCGCGTAGACGGCGCGTTCGGTGCCGCGCACCTGATCCCGGCGCAGCCGCAGTCGTTCCGGTGGGGGAATCGGCGAGCCGGCTGCTGCAAGGTCGTAGAGCCTGCCGATATTGTGCGTCAACAGCACAAAGGCGGCGTCGATCTCGGCCGCTGCCTCGGCAATGCGGGTGAGGGTCGCCGGGTCCTGGTTGAAGGCGTCGCCGGTGAATCCGCTCGCCTTGGTGGCATCACCGGGCAGCGCCACCCGCACGCGGTCGCGCTGCTGTTCGAGGTGGGCGTGGTAGCCGCCACGCGCCATACCGACAATGGCGGCGGTAATGGCGCTGGTGTGCACGCAGCCGAACGGGATTCGATACAGCGGTCCGTCGTTGACCAGGTTGCCGGGTGTTTCGCATTTGCCCACCGCGACCGAGTCGAGCATCCGATGTGCGGGGACGAAGACGTCCTCCACCACGATGTCGTTACTGCCGGTGCCGCGAAGTCCGACGGCCTGCCACACGTCGAGGGCGGTGTAGTCCTCGGCCGGAAGCAGGAAGGTGCAGGAGTCCTGCGCGGAGCCGTCCACCATGACCCGGCCACCCAACAACGCCCACTGCGCGTGGTCGCATCCGGAGGCGAATCCCCAACGGCCGCTGAGCCGGTACCCGCCTTCGACTTCTGTCGCCGTGCCGGTCAGGGCGTAGGACGAGCAGATGCGTGCGTCGCGGTCCGCGCCCCAGACCTCGTCCTGGGCGCGGCCGTCGAACAGCGCGAGGTTCCACGGCGAGATGCCGAGGACCGCGGCCACCCAGCCGGTGGATCCGCAGGCCGCGGCCAATTTCGCGATGGCGGTGTAGAACTCGGCCGGATGCGCCTCGAAGCCGCCGTGGCGACGGGGCTGCAGCAGCCGGAATATTCCGGTCTCGGTCAGTTCGTCGATGGACTCCACCGGAATACGGCGGGCCTGTTCGGTTTTGGTTGCTATTTCGCTCAGCGCGGGTAGCAGCTCGGCGAGCGTGTTGTGCACGGTGGTGAGGTCGTCAGGCATGACGCACGTCCTTCGGGTCAAAGGTCTTTGGTGAACCGCAGCAGCCCGGTGGCGGTGTCGGTGGCGGCCAGGTTCAGGCCGACCGCCTTCGCCTCGCGCCCGAGTTGCTCCGCGTCGGCGGGCCAGACACGGTGGCGGACAACGACTTCCCGCAGCATGCGATCGTCGTGGTAGGTGCGGTAGGTCATATGCCAGATCAGGGATTCGGCATCCACCGGTTCGGCCCGGCTCCAGCCCTCGTAACGCAGCAGCCCCACACGGGGCTGTGTGTACCGGCGTTCGGCGGAGACCTCGACGCGCCCGGGGCGCTGCACCTCGACGACAGCCTCGCCGTCCGGGGCCAAGGCGGTGGCGATGGCACGCCACACCCGCGGTCGGGTGGCCGCGTCGAAGTGCCCGATCACGCCGAGCGCCACCACCGCGGCGCAGTGCGCGGGCAGCTCGCTGTCGAGGAATCCGGTGGGGAGCACGGTGATTCGCTCCCGCAGGTCCTTTCGTGAGGCCAGCCGGGACAGCAGGACCGCGCGCATCGCCGGAGCCGGTTCCACTGCCACGATGCGAGCGTCCGGCACGGCGTCGGCCACCATCATGGTCGACAGGCCGGTGCCCGCGCCGATTTCCAGCACCGGTCCGGCCAGGGTATCGACCCCGGCGAGCAGCGCGGTGAGCGCGGGTTCCACGCTCGCCACGTACGGGGTGGCCATGAGGTCGTAGAACTCGGCGGCGGCCGCGTATTCGTCGGTCACGACTCCCCCGCTCCGTCGACCCGCGACAGTAACTCCGAAACCTGGTGCGCCACCAGCCCAACCGCGGGAGGCCGCAGCAGCGCGTAGTGGTGCGCCGCGACGGATCGCGAGTCGATGGGGGCGTCGGTGTACGCCGCCCAGCCGAGGTCCGCCAGATCACCGCAGTCGTCCACGCCCATGCCGACGCCGGAATTCCGGGGTGACGGCACGTCGGCGCGGATCAGCAGTACCTCGAGCCCGTCCCCGTCCAGTGGACCGCTGCCGTGGTCGCCGAGCGCTCGCAGGTGCCGACGGAAGATGTTCTCCCGCAGACGCTTCTCCGCCGGACCGCCGCGGTCGGGCAGACCGGCGGCCGTCATTCGGCGCTCGGCCTCCGCCCGCTGCGCCGATTCCACGAGGACCTCGAAATCCGTTCCGAACGAATCGGTATCGATATCGATGTCCAGGAACGCCGCCAGCGAGCCCAGATACCGCGACCAGAAGGTGCCGCCGTCGACGTGGTGGATCCGGTCGGCGATATTCGCGTCCACCAGGATGAGCGCCGACACCGTCTCCCCGGCCTTGCGCATCCGCCGCGCCACCTCGTGCGCGATGATGCCGCCCATGGACCAGCCACCGATGCGGTACGGGCCAACAGGCTGGCGTTCCCGCACGACGCGCTCGTACACCTCGGTCAGTCCGGCGATCGTCTCCGGCCCTGGGGCCCCGGCCAATTCGGGATCCTGAATGCCGATGATCGGTCCATCGGTGATGAGGGCGCGCGCCAGGTCCAGGTAGCACAGCACGTCGCCGCCGGTCGGGTGGATCAGGAACAGCGGGGTTCCTGTGCCGTCGCGCAGTGGCACCAGGCAGTCGCCCGGATTCGCGGCAGCTGTCGCTCCGACGGCCGCCGCGACGGCTGCGAGGGTCGGATCGGCCAGGAACTCGCGCGGGGTGAGCGTGAGCGCCAGATCGGTCTGCAGGCGGCCGAGCATGCGAATGGCCATGACAGAATCGCCACCGGCGGTGAAGAAATCGGTGCCGCGGTCGATCGGGTCGGCCGGTTCGAGCAGCCGTGTCCACAGGTCCGCGATGGCGCGCTCGGTATCGGTGACGGGCGGGCCAACCGGTGCGACCCGGGCGGCCACGATTGGCCGGGCGCTGGGCAGTTCTGCCGCAGGGAGGGCGACGGGCTCGGTCCACGCCTCGGTGCGGCCCACCAGGTCGGTGATCTGCTCGCACACCGCGGTGAACAGGTCATCGAGGACGCCCGGCGGGAAGAGCTCCGCTACCGCGTCCAGGTTCACCACCACCGAGTCGTCCCAATCCCATTGGAACACCTGCATATCCAGCGCCACCTGCGGTGTGCGCACGCGCTGGTAGAACTCGCGCACCTCGACAGTGTCCGGGGTGCCGCCCGGCGGATGCAGTCCGAGGGTGCTGTGGAAGACGACCGGCGCCTGCGGTGCCGTGTCGTGGCGGCGACGACTCAGCTCGCGCACCACTTCCACGCCGGTCACCTGACCGTGGTCGAGCATAGTGGCCGTGGCCGCCTGAATGTGTTGTGCCGCGGTCGCGAACGGGGCGGCCTCGGGCAGGGCGACATCGAGCAGGACGGTGCCCGCATAGGGGCCGATGGCGTGGTCCAGGTCGCGCGGCAGGTGCAGCCGGTTGAGGTAGAGCACGTTCAGCAGGAACCGGCGGTGCCCTGCGAACCGGGACAGTGCCATCGCCCAGCAGGCGGCGAAGGCGGTCGTAGGGGTGATGAGGTGCTCGGCGCACCGGGCGCGCAGCATCGCCATCTGCTCACCGGTGACCCGGAATTCCCTGCGCTCCAGCGTATCCGGGCGGACCTGGTCGAAACCGGCGGCCAGCGGCAGCGCCGGTGCGGGCGGCAGATCATCCATGCGGTCCCACCACCAGTCGCGCTGCGCCTGCCACTCCGGCTCGAGGCGCTGGCGGGCAATGGTTTCCACATAGTCGCCGAAGTGGGCGGTCAGCGGCGGCAGCACCGTATTGGGATCGTCGAGGTAGGTGAACAGCTCGGTGAACATGAGCTGCACCGACCAGCCGTCGGCCACCAGCAGACTGCACACGATGTGCAGGGCCACCTCGTCGCCCGGCAGCCGCACCGCGGTAATGCGGAAGGGCCACGGGTCCATGCCCGGTCCGGTGCGTTGCATTTCCGCGCGCGTGTCGGCCAGTACCGCGGTCACCCGGTCCGGGGTGGAACGCAGGTCGACCGTGGTGATGGGCAGCGTCGTCAGGCGGGGATCGGCGGCGTCGAGCACCTGCTGGGTGCCGTCGGGCCCGAAGAGCGCGCGCAGCATGGGCTGGCGCTGAACCTGTCGACGCACCGCCTCCTCGACCGCCTCCGGATCGATTCCGGTGAGCCGGAAGTCGACATAGTTGTGGGCGGAGTCGTAGCTGAGCGCGTACCCGTGCTGCTGGCCGACCCAGTACGCCTGCTGCAGGGGGGTGAGCGGGAACGGCGCGGCCGGATCCTCCTGGCGCGCCAATTCGATGGCGGGCAGCACGGATTCGGTGCGGCGCTCGGCGATGAGGGCGATCAGATCGGCGACGGTGATATCGCCGACCAGGTCGACCACAGGCACGGCGACGCCGAGGCGGCCGCGGACCATGGTCGCCATCCGGACCGCCAGCACCGAGTCGCCGCCCAGGCCCACGAAGGTGGAATCCGCTCGCACGGAACCGGATTCGAGCGACAGCACGCGCTCCCAGATCTCGATGACGACGGTGGCGACCTCGTCGGCAGCACGCAGCCGCGGTCCTCGATCCACCGCGGTCCACACGTCGGGTTCCGCGGCCAGCCTGCGCAGCCAGGTGGCGTAGGCCGTGAAGGCGGTATCGGCGGCCTCCGGGTCGAGCACGGTCTCGAGTACGTCCCACTGCACCTGCAGCGCCCCGGCCTGCACGAAGGCCTGGTGGTCGAGCCACACCTGCGGAGTCTGGCTGACGCCGTGGGTGATTCGCCCCGCCCACTCCAGATCCGTTTCGCCGCCGACGAGTTCGGCGACTTCCAAGGCGCTGGTGAACACCACGGGCAGCAGTTGCCGCTGCCCGGTGCGCTGGGTCAGGTCGGCGAGCACCTCCAGCGCGGAATAGTCGCGGTGATCGATGTCGTCGAAGAGCCGTCGCTGGGTGGCCGCGACCCGCTCGGCGAAGGTGTTTCCGGCCGTGCGATCCACCTCGTGCGCAAGCAGAGTGGTGAAATCGCCGACCACGTCAGTGATTCCGGGCAACATGGCCGGACGGTCGACTAGGGTCAGCGAGAGGGTGAAGCGATCGTCTCCCGACCAAACGGCCAGGACGTCGGCGTATGCCGTGAGCAGCACCGCCGAGGGCGTGACGCCGTGCGCGGCGGCGAGCCGTCGCAGGCCCTGCCATTCGCTGGGCTCGAGGCGGGCGGCGCGGCGGGCAAACCAGGGCTGCGCCTGGGTACGGGGACGGGTCGGCAACTGCGGCGGTGCGGGTAGATCCGGCAGGCGACGATTCCAATATTCCTGTGCCCTACGGGTTTCTGGACTATCAACCTTGGCCCCGTTGTATGCGACGTAGTCGGAGAACCCGGTCCGCACCGGCGGTTTCACCGTGTCCGGGTCGAGGTAGTAGTCGCGCAAGTCGCGATCCAACAGCAGGAAACTGCCCGCATCGCAGATCAGCGCATCGATTCCGACGAACAGCCGCGTCGTGTGCTCGTCGAGCACCGCCGCTCGCACGTCGAACAGTGGCCACCGGTCGGGCCGATGCACGCGGTGCGACAGCCGTCGACGCAACTCGGCGAGGTTCTCCTCTCGATCCTCGACCGTCATCGAGGCCAGCCGGTGCTTGCGGACCCGATAGTCGGGCACGTCCGCAAACACCTGATTGCGCCCGTCCTCGGTGATCACCGCCCGCAACATGTCGTGCCGCGCGATCAACTGATTCCAGGCCCGCTCATAGCGATCGAGATCGAGGTCTACACAGTCGTATTCGAGGTAGATATGACAGGACACATCGCTGAGCCCGAACGCCCCGGACCGCCCGACCCAGTAGGCATGCTGCACCCGGGTCAGCGGGAACGGCTCCAGGTCCCGCTCCTCTTCCACGCTAGACGATGCGGCCGGTGCCGTGGAGTCCGGCGCGAAGGTATCCGGCAGTGAGACTGCCGGAACCGCGACGGCCGAGTTCCCGCCATCCGCCGCACGGCGACCTTCCAGCAAGGCGGCGAAAGCGAAAACCGTGGAATGCGAAATCAATTCCCGCATCCGTAGTTCGGTCCCCTCCTGCTCATTGATCCGATCGAGCATCCGCGTGGCCGTCAAGGAAGTGCCGCCGAGCGCGAAGAAGTCCGCATCCGACCCGATCACGGTCTCCCCCAGCAGTTCCCCCCACACCTCCCTGACTCTCCACTCGGTCGCCGTCTCGACGACCCGTTCCTGCACCGCCACCGAATAGTCGATCGCCACGCCGGGTTCCACTGACGCGCCCGGCTCCGGCGTTCGAATGGATGTCGACTCTTCCAGCGCTGCACCGGAGTGCGGTGCCGATATGGCCGATTGGCTCGGCGAGTTCCGAGCCGGAGCCCTGGTCGCGGTGGTCGCTGTTGCCGCACCGTTGGCGACCGGCTCGGGGGCGAACGCGGCGGCCGTATCGCGCTCCGCCTGGCCCGATGCAGCTGTCATCCAGCCGATTGCGGCCATGCCCGAGGGCCGCATCGGTGCCGTCCGCGATTGTGTCGATGGATCTGGTACGGCGGTGTGCCGCTCGGTACGGTCGCCAGCCGACTCCGCCATATCGGGCAGAAGCACTGAGATCGGCGCGCCCGTCGAGAGGGAATCGCTGCCATCGCCGCTGTGGGCGGGCGGGTCGATCCAGGTTCTGCGACGGTGGAAGGGGTAGGCGGGCAATCGGACACGCCTCGGGGTGCCATGGAAGGCCGAGACATCGATATCGACGGCGGCGCACCATAGTTCGCCGACCGCGGTGAGCAGCATGGTGCGGTCGTCCGCCGGGTTCGCGGCGGCTTCGGTCATGTCCGGCAAGGTGGCCAGCGCGGCGGACGTGCCGGCGCGGCGCGCGAGTGTCGCCAGGGCGCTGCCCGGTCCGACCTGCACGATGGTCGCGGGCCCGGCCGTGGCCGCGGCCAGGGCGGCGCTGAAACGCACCGGCTCTGTCATGTGGCGCACCCAGTGCTCGGCGTCCAGGGTCCGGGCGACCCGACCGGTGAGGGTGCTGTAGAGCGGCACTGTGCCGGTGACGGTGCGTATCTCGGCGGCTGCCGCGCGCAGGGGTGTGACCGCAGCCGCCACGCTCGGCGAGTGCAGGGCGGCCGTGACGCGTAGCCGTCCGGTGCGGATTCCGACCGCACCGAGCTCGTACGCCAGCGTGTCGATCGCGGTCTGCGGGCCGGAGACCACGCAAGCGTCGGCAGCGTTCACCGCGGCCAGGGCCAGGCTCGGATGCGCGGATAGTGTTCGCAGCGTGTCCGATTCGCTCAGCGCGACGGCGAGCATGCCGCCCGGGGCGGTCGCGGCCAGGGCGCGGGATCGGATGGCGACCAGCTTGGCGGCGTCGGGCAGGGTCAGCATGCCCGCGACCACTGCGGCGGCATATTCGCCGAGGCTGTGGCCGAGTACGCCGTCCGGTTCGATGCCGTAGGCGCGCAGGGTTTTCGCGGTCGCCAGGGAGACCGCGAAGAGCGCGGGCTGCCCCAGGCGGATGTCGTCGACGTCGTCACCGGCAGCGCGGCCGGTGACGATGTCACGAATGTCGTAGTCCAGCAATGGTTTCAGCGTGTCCGCGCACTCGTCGATGGTCGTGGCGAAGACCGGCTCGGCGCGGTACAGCCCGGCCCCCATGCCGCTGTATTGCGTGCCCGCGCCGGGGAAGGCGAAGACGATGCGGGGACGGTTGGACGGCACCCGGCCGACGGCGATGGGCCGGGGTAGCACCTCCCCAGCCGGAAGAAGGGCCGCAGCGCGCCAGCCACTGTCCGCGTGCGGTCCGGTGGAGGCAGTGTAGGCGTAGTCCGCGCGGTCGGCCTCGGTGACCGCGATATCCAGCTGGGCGCGACAACTGGGCTCCGATGCGGCCGACACCAGCAGGAGCTGGTCCCGGTCGTCGGTGGCTCGGCCGCCGAGGACGGCGGGTGCCTGTTCCAGCACCGCATGGCAATTGGTGCCGCCAATGCCGAACGAGCTCACCCCGGCGATCCGGGTGCCGTCGCGCTCCGGCCAGTCCCGGGAGCGGTCGGCCAGGTCGAAGAGCCCGCCGTGGCGCTCCAGATCGGGATGGGCGGGATGAGCATGCAGGGTGGCCGGAATGCGGCCGTGGTGCAGTGCCAGCACGGTTTTGATGAGCGAGGCGATACCGGCGGCACTGTTGGTGTGCCCGATATTGCTCTTGACCGAGCCCAGCGCGAGCGGAGTCGAGGTGGTGCGGCCACCGAAAACAGCTGCCAGGGCGGCCAATTCGATCTGGTCGCCGAGCACGGTCGCGGTGCCGTGGGCCTCGATGAGATCGACGGCGTCCGGCTCGATATCGGCGACGGCCAGCGCCTCCGCGATCACCCGGGCCTGTCCGGTCGCCGAGGGCGCGGTGAATCCCGCCTTCCCAGCCCCGTCGTGGTTGATCGCGGTCCCGCGGATCACCGCGTAAATGGGGTCACCGTCGGCCAGCGCGTCGGCGAGCCGTCGCAGCACCACCATGCCCGCGCCCTGGCTGTGCAGCATGCCGGTGCCGTCCGCGCCGAACGAGCGGGTGCGCCCGTCGGCGGAGAAGATGGCCTCGGGCACATGCAGATAGCCTCGGCCCTGCGGGACGATCAGGGAGGCCCCGCCCGCCAGCGCGGCATCGCATTCGTCGTTCAGCAAGGACTGCGCCGCGAGGTGCACGGCCACCAGCGAGGTCGCGCAGGTGGCCTGCACCGCCACGGCGGGACCGGACAGGTTCAGGCGGTAGGACAGCTGCTGAGGGAAATAGTCGGTGAGCGTGCCCATTTCGGCTTGCAGCAGGCCCAGCGGATCGCGTTGCGCACGCTGCCGATAGGCCGCGAGATTCGTATCCAGGTAGTCACTGCGCGAGGCGCCGGTGAACACGCCGACCTCACCGAGGCCGCCACCGGCCCGATGCCCGGCGTCACCCAGTGCGTCCCAGGCACATTCGAGCAACAGACGCAGCTGCGGATCGAGCAGGGCGGCATCGTGGTCGGTCATGCCGAAGTGAGCGGGGTCGAAGTGCTCCTGCCCGGCGATGATCGCGCCGACGGGCACGTAGTTGCGGTGTGCGCGAAGGTCTTCCGGAACACCGCGGGCCGCCAGTTCGGCCTCGTCGAAGCGGGTCAGGCCCTCCCGGCCGGCGGCGAGCAGCTCCCAGAACGACGCCAGATCCGGTGCGCCCGGGAAGGTACAGGCCATTCCGATAATGGCGATGGCATTGTCGTCGATCACGCGGCGATCTCCACTTCCGACTCGACGGCGACGTGTCCGTGCAGCATGGCCAGCACCGGGCAGGATTCCTCGACCAAACGATGCAGTTCCTGATACTGGGCAGAGTCGGCGGGTCCGCTCACGTGTGCGCGCACCTGGATCACGCCGGGCTGCGTGGGTTCACCGACACCGAAGACCGGTCCCAGGTCCAGGTCCGCGTGCACATCCACACTGAGCGAGTCGATGTCGATACCCAGCCGCGCGGCATGGAATCGGTAGGTGACGGCCTGGCAGGTGCCCAGTGCCGCCAGGGCGAGCCCGATCGGGTCGGGACCGGCGTCACCGCCGCCCGCGGCCACGGGTTCGTCCACGGTGAACCGGTGTCTACCGACACGCACGCTCATTTCGGTGGCTGTTCCGGCTTGGTGCGTGGAGTGGGCGGTGAACCGTTGTTTCCGTGCCGCGCCGCGCAGCAGGGCAGCACGCAGGCGGTGCACGGTGTCAGTGAGCGACATGCTCGGAGGGCCTCGCTTTCGAGCGGTGGGCGCGTCGCCGTTGTCCACGGGCGACGGCCGCTGTGAAATCAATTCGCGCGTCCGGTGATTCGGGTGCGGGGGTCTGCGTGGGGTTGGTGTGCGCGGCGATCCAGGCCGCGAGGCGGCGCACGGTGCCGTGCCGGAAGATGTCGGGGACCGTCAGTGCCGGGGTCAGACCCCGCAGGCGGCGGTGGGCGCGCACCAGGGTGAGCGAGGTCGCCCCGAGGTCGTAGAACGGTGCGACCCGGGTGACGGGCTGACCCAGCAGCTCGGTGAACACCTGCGTCACAAGGGATTCGATGTGCTGCCGCTCGGTGCCCGGCGGGGCGGGCGCGATGGTCAGTTCCGGCGCGTCGGGTTCCGCAGGTACCGCCAGGGCCAATCCGTGCGTTCGCGCCTGATCGCGGAGCTGGTCCAGCCAGGCACGGGCGTCGACCGCTCCGGAGTCCGAGGGTTCGACCCGCAGCGTCAGGCTCAGACCGCGTTCGGCGGCCTGCCATGCGGCCTCGACGAGCCAGCTCGCCGAGGACGTGTCGGGCGTCTCGACAGTAGCCGCGGACGCGACATCGGGCTCGGTTTCTCCGATACCGCTGTGCCTGAACGGATTCGGCAGACGAGCCTGGTCGACCTTGCCATTGGGGGTCAGCGGGATGGAGTCGATGCTCACCCAGCGGGTCGGCATCATGTACGACGGCAGCCGGCGCGCCGCCCGGGCGGTCAATTCGGCCGTGTCCAGGGCGGTGCCGTCGGTGACGAGGTAGGCCACCAGCCGTGGTCGCTCGTCCGCACCGGGTACGGCCGCGGCCACGCCGCGCCGCACCCCGGGGAAGCGGCCGATCACGGTCTCGATCTCGCCGAGTTCGATGCGGTGGCCGCGAATCTTGACCTGCCGGTCGGCCCGGCCGAGGAATTCGATCTCACCGTCGGGACGCCAGCGTCCGAGATCCCCGGTGCGGTACAGCCTCCGGCCCAGCACGGTGTTCCAGGCGAAGCGTTGCGCCGTCTGGTCCTCGTCGCCGACATAGCCCCGGGCCAGGCCCGCGCCGCCGATGAATAGCTCGCCCGGTTCGCCGACCGGACAGGGGCGGCCGTCCGCGTCGAGGATCAGGAATTCCTGCTCACGCAGCGCCCGACCGTAGGGAATGCTCGTCCACTCCGGATCCACCCGCTCGATGGGGTGGGCGATGGACCAGATGGCCGCCTCGGTCGCGCCGCCGAGGCTGATGACCCGGACATCGCCGATCACGGCGCGCAATCGATCGGGCAGCGACAGCGGAATCCAGTCGCCCGACAGCAGCATCACCCGCAGTGAACGCAGTTTCGCCGCCGCCACGGGATCGGCCTCGGCGTACTCGACCAGCATCTCGGCCAGGGCCGGAGCAGTGTTCCACACCGTGATCCGGTGCGCGGCAACGAGATCGCACCAGTGCCCGGGATCGCGCAACCGGTCGGCATCGGGCACGACCAGGCCGCCGCCCGCGCCGAGGACGCCGAACAGGTCGTAGATGGACAGGTCGAAACTCAAGGCCGACAGGGCCAGGACGCGATCCTCGGGTCCGACGCCGAAGCGGTTGTTGATGTCGTCGATCGTGGTCCGCGCGGCGCGGTGCTCGATGGCGACGCCTTTGGGTTCGCCCGTCGAACCCGAGGTGAAGATGATGTACGCGAGATCGTCGGCGGCGTTGTCGGGAGCGTCGCTCCCGTCCTGCGGGCGTGGAGCATTCGCGCCGTCGTGCAGATCGTGGACGGTCACCATCGCGGGTAGTCGGGTGGCGGCCGACGGCGATGACACCGCGTGGCCGATGTCCGCGCGACGGCACACCGACTCGATGCGCGACTGCGGCCAATCCGGTTCGATCGGCACGAATGCCGCTCCGGCCCAATGTATTCCGTAGGCCGCCACGATCTGGTCCGCCGATTTGGGCAGCACGATGGCGACACGATCCTTCGGCCCGACACCGGCAGCGGTGAGCCGAGCGGCGAGTTCACGTGCGCGCCGCGCAAGCTCACCGTGGGTCAACGATCCGGTGCCGCCGAGCACGGCGAGCGCGTCGGGCCGCATCCGCGCTTGGCCGCGCGGTGCGTCGGTCAGCAGTTCGCCGGGACCGCGGGACTCCGCGGGCAACGCGGCCATCGGTTCGAAGTGCGGGTTCCAGCCCAATTCTGCGCTTTCCCAGGCATTGTCGGATTCGGCGAGGCTCCGTAGCAGCCGCATATGCGCGGCGAGCATTCGCGCCACGAACTCCGGCGCGAACGCCTGCTCGACCGCGTCCCAGGCCAGGCGCAGTCCACCGTCTTCGTCCCAGACGATGTGATCGAGGGCCACCTGCGGCGTCTGGGAGACACCGAAGACCTCGGCCCCCAGCCAGGCCGCCGCGGCCTCCCCGGCCTGACCGAGCCCGATCCCGCTGGTGAAGACGATGGGATAACGCGGGGACAGATCGCCGGCCTGCGCGCGCTGGACCTCCACACCGCTGTAGGACCGATGCCCGAGGTCGGCCCAGAAGCGGGTATTGACGCGCGTCGCGAATTCTGTGAACCCTCGCCAGCCCAGCGGATCCACGACCGGCATCTCGACCAGCGCCGTTGTGCTGAAATCGCCTACGACGCCGTCGGCTTCGGTATCGGGGCGGTCGAAGAGCGTGGCATTGAGGCAGAACGGCTCGGTCGCGCCCCAACGGCCCAGGGTCACCGCGAAGGCGGCCAGCAGGACAGCGGTCGGGCTGAGGCCCCGCGCCGCCGCCCGCACGGTCAGCGCCGACCACTCCCCGGGGGTGAGCCGATCCTGGTGACGACGGAACCGGGCCGTCGGAATCTCCTCCGGCGCAAGCGCGTACGGTAGTCGCGGACCGGGCGGCAGACTCTCCACCCGAGCCTGCCAGTACGTCTGGTCGCCCTCCCGGCGGTCGACCTCGGCGGTCCGCCGCTCCCGCACGATATCCAGGAAACATGCGGCAGGAGCCGGCAATTCGGCGGCGGGATCGGCAACGTATCGACCCCACTCCCGCATGAGCAGGATCCAGCTCGCCATATCCAGCACGATGATGTCGAAGCCGACGAACAGGCGCAGCCCGCCGCCGGGGAGCAACGCGGCGTGAATGTTGTAGAGCGGACCCGTCGCGGTGTCGCGGACCTGGTGCGATTTCCGTTCGCGCAGCTCGGCCAGGACACGCTCGGCGTCCCGGCGGTCGCGCAGATCGGTGGTGGCGATCGAGTACCGCGGCCCCGGCGGGTGCACGCGCTGGCGGCCCTCGTCGGTAATGGTGGCGCGCAACATGTCGTGCCGGTCGACCACCCGGTTCCAGGCGTCCTCGAGCACCCGCACTTCCGCGTGCGGATCGCCGCGCGTGAACAGCGCTGCGGCACGGTCGAATTCGAAGTAGTAGAACGTCGAGACCCCGCCCAGCGGCATGCCCGGTTCCCGCCCGACCCAGTACGACGCCTGAATCGGCGTCAATTCCTCCTCGCTCACCCGCTGCTCATCACCGTTCCCAACCGGAACCGATTGCGTTGCGGATTCACCTGCCCCACCGTGCATCTCGACCGCCGCGAGCAGCGACGCCAGTGTCGCCCCGACGAAGGACTCCAGCGGCACCTGTATTCCGGTGCGCTCGGCCAGCCGCAGGTGCAGTCGCACGGCGAGAAAGGAATCCAGGCCCAGTTCCTGCAATCGGCGGTCCGCCGCCAGTTCGCGCGGCGCGATGCCGAGAACCGTTCCGACACAACGCCGGACTTCATCTGCTGTGCTCGCCATCTCCAGCCCTTGCTCGGAAGTACCAACCCGCCTACAGTAAACGATATTGACAACGATTTTCAATAACGATGCTCGGAGGTAGCCCGAACCGAGCACGGGAGGAGACCACGCCGATGAACGACCCGATGCGGGCCGACCTCGATAGTTACCGATTGCTCGGCCGATCGGGGTTGCGAGTGTCACCAATGGCATTGGGCACCATGGCCTTCGGTGACGACTGGGGCTGGGGCGCGGACCGAGCGGAGGCGCGGCGCATCTTCGACGCCTATGTCTCGCGGGGCGGGAACTTCATCGACACCGCCAACCAGTACACTGGCGGCACCGCCGAGAAATGGCTGGGCGAGTTCGCCGCCGCCGATCGCGAATATCTGGTGTTGGCAACGAAATACAGCCTGCTGAGGCGGCCGGCGGACCCCAATTCCGGTGGCAATCATCGCAAGAGCATGGTGGCCTCGGTGGAGTCGAGCCTGCTCCGGTTAGGTACCGACCACCTGGATCTGCTTTACCTGCACATGTGGGACGGCTCGACCCCGGTCGACGAAATCCTGCGCGCCATGAACGATCTCGTGCGCGCGGGCAAGGTGCTGTACCTAGGGATCTCCAATACTCCGGCGTGGCAGATCTCCCGCATGCAGACCCTGGCCGAGCTGCGCGGCTGGTCACCGCTCGTCGCGCTGCAGCTGGAATACCATCTCGCCGAGCGCACCCCCGAGCACGACATGGTCCCGATGGCCGCGGAGCTGGGGCTCGGCGTCGTCGGCTGGTCGCCGCTCGCGGGCGGGGTGCTCACCGGCAAGTACACCCGCGCGGATCTGCCGGGCAATGGCGCGGCACCGACCCCCGGAACCTCCCGCAGACACCTGATTCACGCCAATGACGCACTGACCGAACGGTCTTTGACCATTGCCGACACCGTGCGCGACATCGCCGGTCAGCTGGGCCGCTCCCCCGCGCAGGTCGCGTTGGCCTGGATCCTGTGCAACCCGAATGTCACCGCACCCATCCTGGGACCCCGCACGCACGCGCAGCTCACCGACAGTCTCGCGGCGCTGAGCCTGCGACTGGACGAGGACCAGCTGAGGCGACTCGAGGCCGTCTCTGCCATCCCCGCCGGCTATCCCCACAACGTGCTGGCCCGACCCATGGCCCGCCGCGGCATGTTCGGCGATATGCGGATCCGCGCCTGAACCGCACCCGAACCCATCGAACCCCACAGGAAGCGATCACCCATGTCCCTTATCGACATCTTCACCGACCGCATGCTGCGCCGCCCGCGCGGCCCGCTCGCGCGCGCCATGTGGCGCGATATGAAGGCACACCACGGCATCTTCGAGGACGGCCTGGCCGCGCTGGCCCTGCAGCCCGAGGACCTACTGCTCGAAATCGGCTGCGGCGGTGGCACCTTCGCCGCCCGCGCCCTGACCTCCGGCTGCCGGGTCACTGCCGTGGACCACAGTGCCGACATGGTGCGGCTCACCGAGGCCACCAATGCCGAGGCCGTGCGCGAGGGCCGCCTCCAGGTCCTCGAGGCGGGAGCCGAATCGCTGCCGTTGCCCGATGGCCACTTCACCTGCGCCACCACCATGAACACCCTGTTCTTCGTGAACGCCGAGACCGCGCTCGCCGAGCTGCGACGGGTGCTCGCGCCGGGCGGGCGCATCGTCGTGCATACCGTCGCGCCGCAGCCGCCGGGCAAAGTCGTGCCCGGTCCGGTGGCGCGGCGGCTACGGTTCCACAGCGATGACGAGCTGCGGAACCTGTTGGAATCCGCCGGATTCCAACAGGTTCTCGTCACCCGCAAGGACGGCGCCTACCAGCTCGCCACCGGATCGGTCGCGGATTCGCTTACACGCGATAGCGATTGAGCCTGTAGCGCCCGAACCGCTGGCGGAACACCAGGCTCGCGGCCCGCAGCCCGAGACGTCGTGCCAGCGGCACCCGCTCGCGGAGGAGGGCCGGAAGCCGGGACAGGTCACCGGATTCCAGTAGCCGGATTCCGAGGCCCCAGCGTTCGACGTCGCGCGGATCGTCACAAACCCAACGCATGCGTGCGGACACCTTCTGCATGGCGTCGTGGCGGTCCTGGTGCTCGATCATCCAGCGGCCGGTGGTGTCCATCGCGAGGTCCGCGCCTGGGAAGTACCGCGCGATGAGCGCGACGGCGCGCCGGACGTCGGACTCCTCCAGGTAGACCAGCACGCCCTCGGAGATGAAGAAGTACGGTCCCGGAAGAGCTTTCACCGCTTCCACCCAGGCCTCGTCGAGCACCGACCCCGCGACCATGCGTCGCCGCTCGGTCTCGACGAAGAACCTCGACCGCAGCGCCATCGCGTCGGGCAGGTCCAGATCGACCCAGCGCACCCGACCGTTGTCGACCCGCTCGAACCGCGTGTTCAGGCCCGCCCCGATCTCGACCACCGTGCCCTCCGGGTGCCGGTCCAGGAACTCCTCGACCCACGCGTCGATAATGCTGGTGCGCACGACTGTTCCGAACAGACTGCGCCCGCCATCGAACTTGCCGAAGTCGTAGTCGATGGCCCCGATCATCTCCACGGCCTTGGGGTCACGCAGGATCGGACGGGCTCTGCCGGTTTCGGTGGCGCGACCGTAGAGCGGAATCAGCAGCGTCTCCTGAACTTCGCCCAGGTCGGCGGCATCGATGGCCATAACCAACTCCTTAATGAAAAACATTTTCAATAAATATAGTCCGGATGTGCCCGCACCGCGACATGGTGCGTCGGCACCGCGACCGAACGGCCACCGGATGGTTCGGATTGGTTAGCGTCAGGCCCACCGAACATGACCGGTCGGGCACTTGCGCTTTTCACAGGTCACCAGGCATAGACCACTGCCTAATAATTGGCCTGCCTGATCCATGCAGGTGAAATCCGTACGGTTCAGGGTGCCGTGGTAGTCGTGCGAACCGGTCACGACCGCGCGCCGGATCCCGGGATGGCCTGCGACCGACTTGCCCAGGAAGATGCCGGGCATCGCAGGTGTGGCAGTGGCCCATTCGCGGACCTCGTCGCGGATCTGGTTGACGGTGGCCGACGCCGACGCGCTGTGTTCCCGTGGCGGTGGGATGTGCCGCGACCGTCAGCCAGGCCCCCGTATCGCCGGAGGAGATGCGTGCGCAGCCCTCGTCGTGGACCTGGTCGAGGGCGGCAGCCAGCTCGGTGCGGCTGATGAACCGGTCCCGATGGCGGGCCGGCTCACGATCGGCATGGTCGGCACCAACGGCGTACGACCTGCGCCCGTTATGGGACACCTTCCACAACCGCCATCCGAACTGGGAAATCCGCCCCGGCATTACCTTCCGGCCGCTGGCCGATGCGCCGCGGCTGCACTGGGCGCTGTTCTGGCGTACCGAGACCGAGCCGATCCGAGCTCTCGCTCGGATCGCCGCCGAGCTCGGCCCACTCCATCAGGACCTGTCGATTCCGTAACCCGCCCGAGCATGCACGAAGCACTCCGGGCTATGCACGATAACCGTCGGTTCCGGCGCGCGACACAACGATATTCGGCACGACCGCGCGGGAGGACAACCGCAACAGGGCGTCTACCAGTTCGACCACGTCGCTGACGGCCAGCATCCGATCGGGCGGGATCCGATCGTGGATCCATGCGCTCATCTCGGTGTCGACGTAGCCGGGAGCGATCGTGGTGGCCGTGACGCCGTGCGACGATTCCTCGGCATTCAGGGTGGCGATCAGAGAGATGAGTGCCGCCTTGGCCGCGCCGTATACCGCCAGTCCGGCCTCGGCGTACACACCGGTGAGCGACGAGAGCGCGATCACCTTCGCGCCGCGGCCGGGGTCGGCCGCCGCCGCGGCACGCAGCATCGGCAGGGCACCCTGGACGAGTTGCAGTGGTGCGCGCAGATTTACGGCGATCGTGGATGGTGTTGTCGATGCGGAGGTCGCCGTGCACGATCGAGGCCGCCGACTCCGGCGGCACCGCATCCGCCAGGGCGCTGTGCAGGGCCGCGACATCGGGGAGTTCGCGGGTCTTGACCCGCTCCCATTGGGCCGCCCAGAGATTCACCTGACGGGTGAGGAATCCCGCTGGCCGACCGAACTTCTCCAGGCCGACCGCGTCGGGGCGCACCGCGTGCAACTCGGCCAGTACCCGCACCAATTCTTCGACTGCGGTGGTCACCTGCGCGTCGCCGAGCGCAGCGAGGTCGTCCCGATCGCCGATCACGGACCCGTCGACGTATTCGACGACCGTCATCGGCGCACCGAGAGCGACGCCCTCCGCGTCAAACGCGACCGTTTTCGCCACGGGTACCGCGGACTGCTGGAGCGCGTCGGTCACCGTGTATTCGCGCGCCATATCGTGTGCCGACGGGGTGAGCCCGGACACCGGGGGTCGGCGCACGACCCACTTGGACGTTTCGTCGGATGCGGTGAAGGTCAGATTCGATCGCCCGCCGCTGATGAGTTCCACGCGTAGGTCACCGCGGACTTCGATGCCCCGCTCGCGTAGGAATCGTTCCAACACGGCGACATCCATACCCGGTAGGTTCATTCGCTTGCCCGCAGCGATGTGGTTAATACTGTTGTCAGAGTGCATATTTCGACGAGCTCCGGGGTTGAATGAACGTGACGGCTGGGCCAACACCGCAACGAGTTGGCCCAGCCATACCGGTTCGGTCTGCCTTATTGGGCGGGGGTCGCGGTCGTCGGGTCGGGGGCGTTGATCTGGTTGGAGAAGTCGATCAGGGCCGCAATGCCAACGGGCACTCCGATCAGGACCACCCCGGCAGCGGTCCCCAACGCGGCGCCGACCGCGGCACCGGCCAGACACCCGCCGAGCGCACCGGCGAAGAAGACGGGGAAGGTAACGGTTCCCACCGTCAGCGCCCCCGCGACACACCCCAACGGAACGCCGATGAGCGTGCCGATCAGGGTTCCGACGCTGATCGCCAGGCCGAATTCGGTTGCGGCCGAGGCCATCGCAATCTGCCACTGCGCCTGGGACGCGACCGGTCGCGGCAGAGTGGTCGGCCGGGCCGAGGCGGGGTCGGTGCGCGGAGTCAGCATCGCCGTATTGCCGTCGATCTGCGCCGCTATGGGCCAGTCCTTACCGTCCTTGCGGTAGGTGAGCGGGAACCCAGCGGCGAGATTGCCCCGTGCATCGAGGACCTGGAACTGATTGCCCCGCACGGTGAGTGAGCCACCGTCGGTGCTGATCCGCACCGATCCGTCGACGATGCTCGAGGTGTAGTGGATGCCGGGGAGAACGGTCGTGCGGATACTCGAGTTCGGTGGATTCGTCGGGTTTACTGGTGCGGGTTCGGCACACGCGACGGCGGTGGTGAGGCTGACGGCGAGTGCGGTGAGGCACGTGGTCGCGACAAGCTTGTTGATCATCATCTGTTCGGGCCGTCGATGGACAGCAGTGCGGGAGCCACCAGCGGCGCGATCATCAGAGCCGCCGACTGGGTCAGTACGACCAGCCCGAGATCGCGGGACGCGTTCTCCCACGAGGTCATCGTCAATGCGGCCAGGGCCAGCATCTGTCCGATCAGCAGGCCGTATCCGATGCCGAAAAAGACGCAGCCCGTGAGGAATTCGGGGACAGTGGTGGCGATGTCCATCACGCCGCATCCGCCGGCGACGAGCAGGCCCGCGGCCGCGAAAAGTGGTTTGCGCCTGCCGATTCGATCCGCGAGACGACCACCTAGCGGGCTGATGATCGATGCGATGGCGTTGATGATCAGCGTCGCTTCGAAAACCGTGGGGACAAGGGTCGTGTTATCGAGTTTCAGCTCGTCCTGCAGGAAGTAGACCAGGAAGGTGGCTACGACCGCGGCGCCGGCGGTGACACCGAACACCGACGCCAGGCACCAGGCGAAGTCGGGCGCCTTTCTCGGATCGAAGTACAGCGTCCGGACGAAGTCGCGGAAATTGAATACGGGCCGAACCTGCCCCACGAAGTCGGTTTCTCGGAGCATCGCCACGAATGCGACGACGAGCACCGCACCCAGAATCGCCGGGATGAGCAGCCGCGCGGTCATTCCGGGCGTGATGCGGACGATGAACGTGCCCGCGATCAGTCCCACCCCCTGTGCCGCACCGGCCAATCCGGCCACGAAGCCCGCGCGTTCCGGCGGGATCGAGTCCGCGATCATGGACCACAACACGGTCAACCCGATAGTGCCGGCGACGGACACGATGATCCATCCGGCGATCAAACCTGGGACGCCACCCGCGAAGGCGACGATCCCGTTCCCCACCAGGATGCCGATCGCGGCGACCACCAGCCAGGGACGGCGGCGACCGAAACGGGTCATCGTGATATCGGCCAGACGGCCGAAGAACGGGCCCGCGGGCAGCGCGATGAGCGCACCGGTCGCCGCGATCGCCGAGTAGGCCACGGAGGCATCCGACGGATCCACCTGCGAGACACGCAATGCCAGCGTGATCATGGTAGGAGTCAGAACGGCCGTCCATACACCGAAGATCGCCAGTATGTACAACCAGATGAATGCACTGCCCACCCGATTGAGCGTGATGACCCCCGGCGAGGTATTTCCGCGTAGTTCCGCATCGTTTCCCGTCGCTACCGCGGGAATCGGCGAATCTGGAGCTGTCATAGCATTTCCGAACTTTCGTGAATTGCGAATTTTTGCGGCAGGATCCACCGCGGTGATGGCGAGATGCTCGCGCGGAATGCGGCTGAGCCTTACTTGCGATCCGCAAAACAGGCGCGCCGAAATAAACTTGCCTACATCATGTACAGCGAGTGTGAAAACTATTGTGCAGAGATCTTCTGCAGGGCGCGATGCCGATTGTGATCGTCTAGCGCGCGGTAGCCGTGGTAGTAGGTCATGACCATGATTGCCCAGACCGCTAGTGCCGGAATGTAGAACAATGTGTGGTTGTCGTCGTCGCCGGGTATATGGACGAAGTCGTAGATGGACGCGATGAACGCCCCGAGCATCGTCGCGATGAAAACCCACACCGCGGATCGTCGTTCGCCGACCCGCCACAGCCGCCCCGCGACCGACACCATGAACAGTGCCACAGCGAGATTCAGCACGAGGTAGAACAGGGCCCATCCCAAGCTGACGGGCCGCACATCGATCGCTCGCCACAGCCCGACGGCGCTCGCCACACCGAAGGCACAGGCTTCGACCACCGGGGAGGCCCGATATCCTCGGGTCACGGCCATCATGCCGAGAACGATGACCAGGGTCATGCCGAACGAACGCGAGAACGCGTCGAAGAACACCATCAGGTGGTAACTCACGCTCGAATGATCGATCCCGGTGAGGCCGAGGACCAGAACGTTCGTACCCGATATTCCGATCACCAGCCACTCGATACCGAGCAGATAATTGCGGTGGCGGCGAATGAACTGCAGTCCGTAATACAAGCCGGCCAGGGCCATCCATGTGTCGACGGCAAGCAGCAACGCCATAACTAGCGTATTCATCGAGAATTCCTTGTTTCTAATAGAATTCGGTGACCGAGGGCGAGTGCTGCTGTTCGCGCTATGCGGAACGTGCAGATATCTGCTGCAGGACTCGCTCGAGGAGCGCGGCCGTCTCCTGGATGTCGGCGAGCGTGTGTGCGGTGCTGAGGAAGATTTTTCCGGACGGCATGAACACGGCGCCCGCTTCGAGCATGCCGGCAGCGATCTCGGCCCAGATCCCGTCCGTGCCATGCAGACTCGTCGCCTGATCGCGCGGAACGAACTGCAGAAGCGATCCGACCCGCCGGAGGCTGCCGGGCGAGCCGGCCGAGGTCAACACGTCGGTGATCGCCTGCTCGAAGGCGGCTCCCAGATCGTCCAGATCCTCGAAAACTCCTGGTGCGGCGGACAATTCCATCGCGGCCTGCACCGCCGCAAGCGCCACCGGGTTGCCGTTGAACGTTCCGGCGTGAGCGAGGCCGTGCTCCACGAGATCGATGATGTCCGCGCGTCCGACAACCGCACTCTGCGTGAACCCGCCCGCGATCGCCTTGCCGAACACCGAAAGATCCGGGCGCACACCGAATCTCTCGGCGGCCCCACCGCGTGCTATCCGGAAGCCGGTGATGACCTCGTCGAAGATCAATACGACGCCATGTCTGTCGCACAGGCTGCGCAGGGTCTCGAGAAATCCGGGCGCCGGCGCCCGCACGCCGGCGTTGCTCATGATCGGATCGATGAGCACGGCGGCAATCCGGCGTTCCTCGGCACGATCCAGGAGCGCTGCGATGCCGTCAATGTCGTTGAACTGACTGATGATCAGATCGGCGTACGCATTGGGACTCTGCCCGAGGCTGGCGGGAACGGCGGCCTCATCGGTGTTGTCCGGGCCCATGCTCGCGTACACGCTGTCGTGCCAGCCGTGATAGGCCTTCGTGAGCTTGACGATTCGGTGCCTGCCGGTTGCCGCTCGTGCGAACCGCAGGGCGACCTGCACGGCCTCGGTCCCCGTATTCGTCCACACCAGGCGCTCGGCACCCGGCACCGATGCGAGTACCGCTTCCGCGGCTTCGTACTCGAGGCGATGGCCCATGCCCACGACCTGCATCGATGTCATGACTCGCGCCACCGAGTCGACAACGCGAGGGTGGCTGTGCCCGTGCACCAACGGACCCCACGCCATCACGTAGTCGAGGTAGCGGTCGCCGTCGAGGTCCCAGAGGTGAGCTCCGCGGGCGCGCTCGACGAAGAGCGGAACCGGCCGCATCGCGGCACGAAGCCCCGAGCTGACGCCACCGCCGAGGCTCCGACGGGTCCGCTCGAATGCGGTTCTGGAGGAGTCGATACCCATTACATCTTCCTTGATGGCTGCGGCGGGCCTGCCCGAGCGGGCTCATCACCTCTCCGGCAGGCCGCGGGCTACGGATGTGCCGATCGGCGTGTCAGAGCCGGAGGTAGTCCCCGAGCTCGCTGTAGTCCACCTGCCACAGGCCGGGCGACCCCTTCGGGTACTGCGAGCGGAAGCCGAGAATCCGCTGCACACGCGGTGAGAGCTGCCGCGCGATCTCCATGTCGACCAGGAACGGGTACGCCTCCTCACCGGTGAGGAAGCCCAGGTTGAGGGGGAAGGCCAGCCCCCGGCGGTACTGGTCGGTCGTGACGTTCGCGCCGCCGCCGTGCACCGTCTTCCCGCTGTAGAAGAACGCGTCTCCCGCCTTCATGACCGCGGGAATGGTCTGCTCCGGGGTACCGCGATCCTCGAAGTCCTCCCACAGGTGACTCCCCGGGATGACCCGCGTCGCGCCGTTCTCCTCGGTGAAGTCGGTGAACGCGATCATGAAGTTCACGCACGCCTCGGGCCCCCGCGGACCTAAGCCGACGAACGGGTACCAATTCTCCAGGTCCCGATGCAGGAACTGAGCGCCGTTTCCGGGACCGATCTCGATCAGCTGCGCGGTGGTCAGCCAGTAGGTGCCGGACTCCTCCAGGAACAGGGCGTCACAGAGGTCGTGAATCAGGTCCTGTTCGAGAATCTCCTCGCGGAAGGTCTTGCTGTGCGTCACGAGGTTCGTCAGCCGCTTGGTGTTGCGGCCGTGGAACTCCGCGACGATTTCGTTCTCGTGCTTCGAGCCGGGCGCGAGCGCCTGCATCGGCTGCTCGACTTCGGCGTTGAACCGCGCGATCTGGTCCGCCGACAGGAAGTTCTCGATGATCACGCCACCGTCCTTCGCGACGATGTCGAGGATCTCGGCGAGAGGGGTCGTCGCCGCGACCGATCGCAGGGCGGCTTTAGCTTCGGTAGTCATTGCTCCTCATTTCCATATCCGATCATCCGTCTGAGTCATTTGATCTGATCGAATGATCTGATTGTGAGCCGGAGCACACGACGTGTCAAGAGGTGAGCCGGAAATCGTCGAACGCCGGCGGCCGCGAGCCGCCCCTGACCAGGGCTAACCCAGGGCGCGGCGGCACATCGCCGGGATTCCGGCGCAGAGGGCATCGGCATAGGCATCGGCCCGCGCCTGATCCCGGTGCGAGGCCCATTGCAGGACGAGCCCATCGGTGGCGCCGCTCAGCACCGCCGCGAGGTCCTCGATGGCGCCGGCTCGAGCGGACGGTCCCGCCGCGCGCTGCAGCACGTGCGTCACCGCCCGCAGATAGAGGGCGACCGACTCCGCCGCCAGCGCCGGCCGGTTGCGGACCAGCCACATGTACAGATCGACCTGGGCCAACGCGTAGTCCGGATGCTCCATGACCCAGCGCACCGAAAGTCGGATGACCTCCGCGGCGGTCGCGTCGAGTTCGCCCGGCTCGATGGAGGTGGCCAGCTTGGTGGCCTCGGCGGCGAGATGCTCGAAGACCGCGAGGAACAGGCCGTCCTTGTCCCGGAAGCAGTAGTGCAGCGATGCCAGCGGAGCCGCGGCCTCATCGGCGATCCGGCGCGTCGTCGCACTCCCGACCCCATGCTCGGCGATGACCCGCACCGCCGCCTCGATGAACTGCACCGAACGATCCTCTGTCGACACATGGGCCACTTGTTCACTCCATCCGCTCATCGGCGCACGTGGCGCTCTGATTACTTGATCAAGTCAAGCGTACAGATTTCGGATTCGCTTCAGAGCTGCGGCGGCGCGACCTCAGCGGGATGCCGACCGGCGGCAACGGCGGGCCGAGACACAGAGGGAACGGTCAGCCTCTCGTGGCCGGGCCTTCTGTCGTCCAGCGAGTTTCACCCGAGGCTGCGCAGCCCCGTCCGCAGCCGGTCCACCAGTTCATCGAGCTCGAATGCCGATATCGCCAAAGTGGGTGAGATCTGGAGAGCCCCGCAGGACATGACGCGGGTGAGGACCCCAGCTTCGCAGACCGCGGCGATGGTGCGGGTGGCGAAACTCGGGTCCGCAGAAAACCTGCGGGGATCGAGCTGGACAGCAGCCAATGCGCCGGGCCCCGTGCGAACCGACTCGACGACCGGTATTTCGACGAGAGGATCGAGCAGTTCCGGCAATTCGGCCTCGATACATCGCGCCGCCGCGAGCAGGTCGTGGTCGGCGAGGTAGTCGAGGTTGGCCAGTGCGGCGGCGACGGCGGTGGCGTGCCCGCTGTGGGTGTAGCCGTGGTTGAAGATCGTCGCGGAGTCACCGGGCCAGAACGGGGTCGCCACGCGTTCGTTGATCAGTACGGCGCCGAGGGGCATGTATCCACTGCTGATGCCTTTGGCGCAGAGGATCAGGTCGGGGTCGAGGCCGAATCGTCCGCTGGCGAACCAGTGGCCCGTGCGCCCGAATCCGGTCACGACCTCGTCGGCGATGAACAGCACGCCGTGGCGTCGGCAGATGTCTTGTGCCGCTTGGAGATGAGGTGCGACCTGAATACGGCAGAAACCTGCCGTGAGGGCTGTAATGGCTGGTGAGGACCGGTGCAGTCTTGGGGACTGTTAATTGTGTCGAGCCGGTCGGCGGATCGTCGGGTGGCTTGGGCTGGGAGGGTCTAGCCTGCGCGGGGTGAGTGACGGTTGTGAGCAGAACTGGTACTCGACTTCCGAGATCGGATACTTCACCGACATTGTGCGGGAAGGTATCTCGATCACCGTCGGACAGATCGAACTGTTCGCGCCGGCGGTCGAGCAGCCGTACCGATTGGACGACGCGACGGTAGACCACGCGGCGCGCGTCTACGAGAATCAGCGTGAGCAGCAGGTGTTGTTACGCAACCAGGCGGACCGCTGGGCAGGTGAGGTGGTCTGCGCGGAGGAAAGAGCTGCTCTGGCAACGTATGTGGCCGCGCTCGACGAGCTGGACCGGCTCACCGACGACGTTCTGAGGATGTGCTCCACGCTGTCGGGTCAGACGATCGAGAAGCTCCTGGCCACCTCGGATCTGGAGGTTGGGCTGGAGGCCCTCGGTATCACCCTGGACTGAAAGCTGCCGGTCAGCGGTGGGGTGCGTCCAGGGAGCAGCATGCTCACCTCACGCCGGAGGTTCGCGAGCGGTGCGGCGCTGGCGGCGGCGTGGGAATCCACGACTATCACCTCAATGCAGCGTGGTCGTGGTCGCGTAGTAGCCGCAGGACGGTGGCCGGGGAGGGGTGCTGGCCTTTCTTCTTGCCCTTGGTGATGACGAGGCGGGCGGCGATGTCGCGGAGGCTGTGGCCCTGTTCGCGCAGGTGCAGTGCCATGGACAGCATGGCGTCGTCGCTGACGGTGGCGCCGCCGATGGCTTTGCCGCGTTTGCGGGCGGATTCGTGGCCTTCGAGGGTGCGGTCGCGGATGTATTCGCGTTCCATGCCCGACAGTGCGGCCAGTACGGTGAACACGATCCCGGACGGGTCATGGGAGCCTTGCAGCTCGCCGGTGAGGAATTCCAGGCCGATGCCGGAGGCTTTCAATTGCTCGGCGAGGGCGGCGAGTTCGATTCCGCGGCCGAGGCGTTTGTGTTCGTGCACGACGAGAGTGACTGCGACGCCGGAGGCGCGCAATTCCTGGGCCAGGGTGACTGCGTTGTCCAGTTCGGGCCGTGTGGTGGAGCGTGTGGAGACCTTTTCGGCGAAGACCCGGTCGATGCCGGAGGCGCGCAGCGAGTCGAGTTGGGTGTCCAGGGACTGGCGAGCGGTCGACGCGCGAGCATAGCCGATCCGGACGTGCCCGGCCGGCTCCCTGGTGGACGCGGCCGGACGCGGCAGTTCTGCCCATAGGGATCCGGGCTTGCGCAGGGCTGGGGTGGGGACGTTGAGTGCTTTGGCGAGCGAGGGTACGAGGCGGAATCGCGCGGTGTGGTATTGGGCGGCGACTTTGCCCTTGCCGGTCCGGCAGGCCGACCCTGCCGGGGCGGCGCAGGTCGACATGGGGCAGTCGTGGGCCTCCACGAGGAGGAAGTCGTCGTCGCTCACCCTCGGATTGTTTCATGTGACTGTTTCACGGGTGCAGTCGAATGCAACACTCTATGAAACAGTGTACGCCCAGGACGGCAACCGGACGGACAGCTGTTTCATAGGTGACCGCCTGTGAAACATCCCCGCCCCATCCTCGTCTTGGGTGAGGTAAGGATCGTGTCAGGAGCGGAAGTGCGCCACGAGATGGCAATCGGTGCACTGAGTTCGACCAACTGTCACGCCTGAAGCATTGTCACGGGAGTTGGCTCAGGATGGTTGGGTCGGTGATTTTTGTGTCGTTGGCCAGAAGCAGGGCTTTACTGAGGATCACCGACAGCATCCGGTCACCGTCGAACGGCAGGAACGAGTCCGGTTCGGTTGTTCGTGCCGAGGGGACGATGCACAGGTAGCGGTTGTTGGGGTCTATCAGGACATTTCCTGAGCCCAGGTGGATCCGATACGAATGCTTGGTACCTCGCACATGCAGGAATCTGTCTTCCACAGTGCATTGGTGGCCGATGGCCAGTCGGGGCAGCAGCCTGGTCAGCAGATCACGTCTGGTTTGTGCAGTCTGGTTCAGGTCGCCGAAACTGTAGTCGGTCCAGTAGTCGGCGAACCTGCCGTTCGGACCACCGTCGTACCATGTCGGATCGTTGCCGATGCTGGCCACACCGACGAACAGGTCCACGTCGCGCAGTACTTCGCTCAGGACCAGTTCGGGCACGTCCGAGAGCGGCAGTGGCTCGGCCGACCCATGGAAGCCGCCATGGAAAGCGCTGTTGGCAAAGTTCTGTGCTGCGTCGATCGGATAGAACCGCACCTGGTCGGTGCGCAGGCGTAGGTAGCTGCCGGACTCCGTGATGTCGACGTCCCCAATGTCGCCGCGGTCGCCCTCCACCCAGTATTCCGCGCGCACACCCCACTGCGGCAGTTCACGGGTCGGTGGCGGCACGAAGGTGTCGGCATCCAGCAAGAGTTTGTTGCGCCATCCCCGGACAGCGGCTAACGCGTGGAACTGGTGTTGGCGCAGGATGTGCGCCGCGAAGCGGTTCGAGTAGGTACCGGTGTGGCGTTCTGCGTCGGTGAGTAGGTAGACCTCGCGATGGGTTTGTTTGAACGGCTGCCGGATATTCTTGCATTCCAACCAGTTTCGCCATGCGAGGATCTCCTCCGTCGAGCGACCGAGCGGGTGCCACAGCTCCACGACCTCACCACCCACCGGGGTGTCCGCCACGTCGCGCAGCGCGCCGTCTGCGTAGCCGCAGGCGACCCCGTCGACTGTCCACAACAAACGGCGGGCGATCGTGCCCACCAAGGGGTGGTCGATGTAATACTCCCGCCACGAGGGGTAATCCCAGGCGCGGCGCTCCAGGAACTGGCGATCCAGCCGTTCGACTTGGGCCGTCAGCATCTTGCCGATGTCCTTGGCCGTCGCCTCGAGTTCTTTCAATTCCTCGGCATGGTCGCGTTTCACTGCGGCCGGGACGCTTTTCACCGGTTTGCTCGTGAACCAGCACAGCACCGCCTTGGTGCCGTCCACGGTCACCGTCGCCGACGCGGCGCCGAAGGCGAATTCCGCCGTGCCTACCGACGTCAGGCCGTAGGTGGGCACAGCCATCTCCTCGATCTGAGTGCGGGTCAGCCCGAGCGCGTGTGCCTTGGTCTCCAGAGCGGCGTTGATCAGCTTCAACGTGCCCTTGTAAGTCACCGTGGCGGCCAAGCGGGCCAGCTCACCCAGCGCCGCCTCGCCGCTCACCTGGCTCAGAGCGTAAACACCGGCGTTGGCAATCTTCGGGCTACGTGGTCCCAGACCCTTGATTTTGCGCAGCGACGTCTCCACCAGGCCGCCCAGGATGCGGGCGGTCGTCGGCTGCGGGGGCCGATACGTCAGCAGCCACAGCAGACCGCGCACCGCGTTCGCGTTGAACGGGTCGTACTCGTCGTTGAGGCCGGGATCTTCGGCGAGACGATGCCGCAGCGGTAATGTCCTGGGTCGGCCCACCAGTTCCAACAACGACAGCACCTTCTCGTCGAAGGAATCCACCGGCGCCAGCAGCGCTCGACCGGTCTTTTCCCACTGGGCGTTCGGTTTTCCCATCGTGGCGGTAGTGGCGAAGGCCAGCAGGTCGTGCCAACCCGGAGACAAGCAAGCCAACTCCAGTGCTCGGTCCGCCCATTGCTCACCCACATTGACCACTGGTTCGGGACATTGCCGGGCGACCTCTGCAACACGAGAGTCCTGGTACCTCTCGCAGGCTCCGCGGCGGTACACCGCGACGACCTCAGGGCTCAAGATACGTCCTGACCCCAGTTCCGCCAGGGCCAGAGACGAGTCGATCGCGAAAAGGCTTAACCTGCCGTGGTGGTTCGACAGGGTTTCCAGCACTGCTCGCCGTTCTTCGACCAGGATCGGCAAGGTAGGTGCGATGGTCGACGCCAAGAGCAGCAGAGAGTGCTGCTCGCGCTCCGAGGCGGTTGGGAACGCAACCGCGCAAGCGCGAGCAAGCCGTTCGACCGTCTCGGTCGGCAGTTCACGCACCTTGGCGAACAGGGCATGCCATAAGACGACATTGTCGGCCGCCAAATGGGAGGACTCGACGATCTGGTGTGCTCGCACCAGCGCGGTGCACAACCCGTCCATGTCGTCCGCTGCGATGGCATCGAGGACTGCTGTCTTGTACTTGGAATAGACGATGTTCCCTTGCAGATTGTCGATCGCGTTTCGGATGTGCTTGGAAGCGGCTGGGGCCGCTGCGGCGCAGACGCGAGCCAACCGCTCAGACGCCTCGTCTGGCAAGACGCGTGCCATGTTCGATACCGCACCAGCACGCCACACGTACTTGTCTGTCTCCGTTTGATAAGCCTGCAGATATGCGTCGAAGAAGGCGTCCATGTCGTCCGCGGCGATGGCGGCCCGCGCCGCGGTCTCGTACTCGGACCTCGACATTCAGCCACCCACCAATGCGACGAGCTTCAGGAATGTGATTTCCACACCCAGTGGCAGCGCGATCACCTCGTCCAACTCCTCGATCTGTCGATCGCCGACCAGGACCACGAAACCGTTGCGCCCGAAAGCCTGCAACGCCGCCTCGCACTGACGTTCCGGATCGACACGACCAGTCGTGCGGAACCCGCCGCGCACCACCTCGGCATCTGCCGGCCGTACCAGACCACGAAAGACACCACGAGACGCGCCGGCATTGTGCTCGGCGACCTCCTGGAATACCCGCCGCCGGATGATCTCCCGCAGCGGCAGCCGCTCCTCGGTCACCTCGAACATCCAGCCGTCGTCGCGACCCCCGGATGCCGTTTCGTCAACGACCTTCACACTCACCATGACGACAGGGTAGGCACGACCCCTGACAGAACTCGAGAACAGTTTCCCGCCAGTGGCCTGCTCCAAGAATTCGTCGCTACCACGGTGCCGGCCTCGGCCGAGGTCGAACGCGCGCCACGGCTGATGGCCGCTGGACAGCGCTTACACCCAGACAGAGGCCATCAAGACGCTTGTGAATAAGCCTCCCGCTCTCGATTCAGATCCAGGCGGGTAGTCATGTCGCGCCGGAAGCTGGCCGGTGAGGTTTCCCGAAGAACGGCGCTGGCGGGCCATGTCAGACTGTGCCGGTGGGGAACAGGGCGCGGGGTTCGAGGTCCAGGCGCGTGACCGGCTCACCCTCGGGTGGGGTGAGGTTGAGCACCCAGTCACCGAATCGGCGGATCGTGCGCGTGATGTACGGGGTGATGGTGGCCAGGTCGTCGGGATCGACCGGATGCCCTTCGGCCGCCAGGGCGTTCGCGGCGTCGGTGATGTCCAGGGCGGTGGAGTAGATCGCGCAGTTGGCGACCAGTTCGTTGAACTTCACCACCCGTTCCTGGTGGTCGGGGTCGTTGTGACCGATCAGCTTCCCACCGAACATCAGCCAGGCGGCGAACCCGTGGAACGCCTCCACCCGGTTGGTGATCGCGGTGATCTGCTGCCGCAGTTCAGGTTCGGACAGAAACCGCAGCAGCGTGATCGTCCTGATGACGCGACCCAGTTCCCGGAACGCCTTGTGCAGGCGGTTCTTGCGGGAATGGTTCTTCGGAACCGCCGGCACGACGCCAGGCGCCAGCGCCCATGCCATGTGTTCGAAAGCCGGTGGCGGCGTGGGCTTCTCATCGAGCCCCAGCAGGCCACCGGCCAGGAACGCGGCCAGCGTGGAGTACACGTTGGAATCCGCGGATGGCAGCCGGTACTCCAGACGAGTACCGGAGGCACCGGCCGGCACCGCGCGAACCGCACACGACTTGTTCGCGACGCCCCACGTCAGGGTGGTCGGGGGCCCTTCGAGCTCCTGCAGCCGCCGGTAGGAGGTGACGGTCGGCAGAGCGAAGCTGGTCGATGCCTCGAGCGTCGCCATCACACCGCCGAGGAAGTGCAGCATGCGTTCGCTGGGCTCGCTCGGCTCGTTCGCGTTGAAGAAGATGTTGCCGTTCTCGTCGCTGACCGAGACGTTGAGGTGCGCGCCCTGCCCGTACTCCGCGGACCACTTCGACATGAAGGTCACCGATCGCCCCAGCGAGTAGGCGACCTCGCGCATGACCTGGCGGGCGCGCGCCCACCGGTCCGCGGCCGTGACGGGATCGGCAGGGGCGATATTGAACTCGATCTGACCGCTCGCGGCCTCGTCCGACCATGCCTCCCAAGGGATCCCGAGCTCGTCGAAACGCGCGACGACGGCCTCGGTGTACTCCACATAGTCCGGAGACTTCGCGTGCACCAGCGCGGCTCCGGCATTGCCGCCGAGCGGCGTGAGGTTCTGATACTGCTGTGCGCGCGCCTGATCGATGGACTCCTGGAAGACGGTCGCCTCGATCTCGACGCACGCCAGGATGTTCAAACCCCGCTCCGCGTAGGCGGCCGCGATCCGCTTGAGCGCCTGACGGGGGTCCGCCTCCACCGGCTCACCCTGCAGGGTCCACAGGTCGCCGATCACCGACGCCATGCCGGGCTTCCATTCGACCAGGGTGTCCTCGTCGGGCCGGAGCTCGATGTCGGTCATCAGACCGTTGCGCCGCCACGCCGGACAGCCGAAACCGAGAGCGGAATGATTGTTGAGGTCCAGGCCCAGGGCCAGGTCGGGGAGCATGATGCCCGTCCCCCGACACGATCGGTATTTCGCCGCGGAGAGCGTCTTGCCGATCAGGACGCCGTCGTGGTTGGTCGCCTCGAGACGCACGCGCGAAACGGATGTCATTTCATCGAAACGGTCAGAGCTCACCGCACACCACCTTGAGATTGGCGCCGATCAGCGCCGAGAGATCGGACAGAGAGCCCTGCAGCGCGAGCTCGCCGCCCTCGAGTTCTTCCATGACCAGCGAACGGCCCCCGAACATCCGCGACAGCGCGGCCGCCGAGCCGAGGAACGAATATCCGTTGTGCTCGACGTCGCCGAACGCGGCGAATTCGTTCTCGTCGAAGCAGTAGATGCCGAGACCACCCGGCATCCCCCGGACCGCGCTCGCACGATCCCAGAACGTCTCCGCCGCCGAGCGCCAGTCGATATCCTTGCCGGACAACAACTCCCGGACCTCATTCGCGAAGCCATCCGGCGCCTCGCTCTCGGCCGGCGCCGGATCGGGCCAGCGCACATCCCAGGTGAGGTCCGGCTCCGCGACGCTCTCGGCGGAGACGGTGATCTCCGAGCCGGCGAAGGTGACGAAGGCCTGTTGGGCGTCGGTGGCCGAAGACAGGCGGACCGTCCGGGCGTCGTCGGTCGCGGTGAACGTCGCACCGCGGGCGAACGCGTCGCGCAGACGACGCGCCACCGACAGGACCATCGGGGTAGGGCGGTCTATCACCGCCACGGTGCCAGTCACCCCGTGACTCGTTGTTTCGGACATGTCTGCCTCTCTGCAGCTGTGGTCATTTGACTCAATCATGTGATTCAATCCGGTGACCTGTCAATACCTTCGACACGCTTCTTGCGACCTTCGCCACTCTTCGTGCGAAGGAGCGAAGTAGTGGGCGACCTGGAAGGGAGGCTCGGATGAGCCTGTCCGTGACCGCAATGCTCGACATGCTCGACGAGGACGCGCGCGCGTTCGCAGAGGCGCTGCTCCGTCAGGCGCCGCCGCCTCCGTACGCCCGGTACGGCGTGGAGGGCGTGCGGTCGATCTTCGACACGGCCGACACCGCTCGACCACCGATCCGACCCGTGCACAGCGTCGAGGAGCGGGCCATCGACGGTCCGGCCGGTCCACTCCGAGTGCGTTGTTACCGCCCCTCGGCCGCACTCGGACTGCCCGCCCTGATCTATATCCACGGCGGCGGCTTCGTCGTGGGGACACTGAACGGCGTCGATGACGTCTGCAGGTCCCTGTGCGTCGAGGCGGACTGCGTCGTCATCTCCGTCGAGTACCGGCGAGCCCCCGAGCACGTCTTCCCCGCGGCCGCGGACGATTGCCTCTCGACCTACGAATGGGTTGAGCGAGAAGCCATTTCACTCGGCGTCGACCCCTCCCGCATCGCGCTGGCCGGCGACAGCGCCGGCGGAAACCTCGCACTGTCGGTCTGCACCGCTCTGGCCGCCGCACACCGCCCCATGCCGAGATCACTCGTCCTCGCCTACCCCGCGACGTCGAACACCCACGCGGGCCCGTCCTGGGAAGCCTTCGAGCACGCGCCGATCCTCTGCAAGGCCGACGCCCTGTGGTTCTGGTCGAACTACGCCGCAAGCACCGAAGCGGACCTGGATCCCCGCGCCGTTCCCCTCCTGTCGAGCGAACTACACACCCTGCCGCCCACCCTTCTCGTGGCCGCCGAGGTGGACGTATTGCGTTCGGACTATGAGCATTTCGCCGCAATGGCGTTGCGTGCCGGCGCCGAGGTGGAGGTTCGCCAGTACGACGGTGTGCCCCATGGCTTTTTCACCGAGGTGGGCGTGATCGACAAGGCTGGACACGCGGTGGCCGACGCGGCGTGTCACCTCCGAACGCACTTCGGTCACTGACCCGCAGGCCGAGGAATGATGACGAAATATCAGGCGCGAGTAGGTGTTTGGTTGCGGATTGTGACCGTTCGGGCTGCAGCGTCGGCTATTCGCGCCTCGCCGTCGTTTCCGGGAAGGCTGCCCTTCACGAACACGACGTAGCCGAAGGTGCTGTGATCGGCCCACGCACAGTACGGGACTTCGATCTGGTTGGGCGCCTTGTCGATACTGAACAGTTCGCTGCACCTCATCGACACGCCGCCTTCCAGCCCCGGAGGATGTGCGGGGGCGTCCCCACCCTCCTTGAACGTGGCGATGCTCGCGAGCACCGGGATCGTTGCTCGGTAGAGGCCCGTAATTGATTCCTTGACCATCATGTCGGGGTCCGAGATGTCGCCCCACGCGCCGGCGAACTCCACCTTCTGGCCGTCGGCGGCATACCCGGCCACAACCTTCTGCACCTTCGTGCTCTTGGAACCGTCCGTGAGATACATGTTGCTGCTTGCCATTCGAGCGAAGGAGTCATCGATGGCGTCGTGTGTGTGCCGGAGAGTTCCCGCAATCGAGTCGGGGGTGATGATCTTGTAGCGAGGGAGGCGCTGGCCGAAGAGTGGACCAGAACGACGACGGCTCCTACAGCGACGGCGACGATCACCGCGACCACCGCCGCCACGATGCCGATCACCACACCCTTGCGCCGCCCCGGCTGTGGTGACGACGGGGCATCATCGGATAGCCGGGTCCCCTGTACGCAGGCGCTTGGGCCTGGGGCCACGCCGGCGGCGGCTGAGACTGCCCCGAATAGCCAACCGGCGGGCTGTACGCCGGTTGTTGCGGCACCTGCGGCGGCTGATAGCCGCCGGGCGGAGGGTAAGTCATTGCTGCTGCCTACTTTTCGAGCCGACTGTTCTTCGACAGGAGCATCCTTCCCTGTCCCGGCAGGGTTCACAACATCTCCCCCGGCCGCCGGCCTTCCGTCTCGGACATCCCCCGGCGCCGAATGCAGGGGGTTCGCGGAGGCGTACACAAGATCTCGGAGGTACCGATGAATTCTGCGTGGATCCGTCGTCGAAACCGCTGAATGCACCGACAGGGATGGCCCGCGTTGGGATCGGTTCGGCGCGGTAAGAAGCAGATGGAGGCAATGATGAGCGACGGCGCCGCGCGGGAGCAAACGATCGAAACAGCTGGGCAGGGCGGTCCCCGAGTACTGGTGGCGGGGGCGAGCATCGCGGGACCCGCCCTGGCCCACTGGCTTTGCCGGCGCGGGGCCGAGGTAACAGTGATCGAGCGGGCGCCCGAGTTGCGTCCCGGCGGGCAGGCGGTGGACGCACGGGGGGTGGCCAAGGAGGTCATCCGGCGCATGGGGCTGGACGCGGCGGTGCGCGGGGCCTGTACCGACACCGCCGGTGCGTACACCGTGGATGCGGACGGGAACGTGCTGGAGACCTTTGCCGCCGAAGACGACGGGTTCATCGCGGAGATCGAGATCCTGCGCGGGGACCTGTCGCAGGTGCTCTACGACGACACCCGCGACGCTGTCGAATACATCTTCGGCGACCGGATCGCCGAGCTGACCCAGGACGCGGACGGGGTCGACGTCGTCTTCGCGGGCGGCGACCGGCGGCGCTTCGACCTGGTGATCGGGGCGGACGGGCTGCACTCGTCACTGCGCGCGATGGTCTTCGGGCCACACGAGCGGTTCCTGCACCACCTCGGGCACGTGCTGGCCTTCTACAGCGTGCCCAACGAGTTCGGCCTGGACCGCTGGCTGCTCGAGCACCAGGAGCCCGGGCGCTCGGCCCTGCTGCGTCCCATCCAGGACGCTACCCGGGCGATGTCGATGTTCTACTTCGCCGCGGCCGACTTCGACGTCGACTACCGCGACGTCGCCGCCCAGAAGCGTTGGCTGCGTGAGCGGATGACGGGCCTGGGATGGTTGACCCCGGACATCCTCGCGCATCTGGACGACACCCCGGACTTCTACCTGGATCAGGTCGCCCAGGTGGTGATGGACCGCTGGTCGAGCGGACGGGTGGGGCTGCTGGGGGACGCGGCGTTCAGCTCGTCGCCGATGTCCGGGCAGGGCACCGGACTGGCCCTGGTCGGCGCCTATCTGCTGGCCGGTGAACTGGCCGCCGCCGAGTGGGATCCGGAGGCCGGATTCATCGCCTACCAGGAGCGGATGCGCTCGTACGTCGAGGCCAACCAGGAGATCGGCCGGTTGAACGCCCGCAGCCGTGAGGTCCCCGGGCCGGACAGCGAGCCGATGCCCGACTTCGCCGGCGAATCCTTCGCCGAACTGCTCGAGCGCGCGATCAACGGCGTCGAATTGCCCGACTACGCAGGGGTTCCGGATTCCGGAGCCCCCGCCACCTCATCGACCGAACCAGGCGCCATCCCATGATGCCGCCACGCTGGGCTGCTGAATCATCCATGACCCCAACGGAATCCGTCGCGGCCTCCGTCCTTCGAAGGCTGCGGCAGGTCAGGCGGTGTGGGCGGGCACGCGGAAGAAGCTCGGTTCGACGTCTGCCGACGTTGCGCTCACGGATGTGAACGGCTCCGCGGAGCTCCGCAGCTCGATGAGATGCCGCGCGTGCACATCGAGGTCGTGGTCCTCGGCGGTGACGGGCTGCCAGGCGCGGACGGGCCGGGCCTTGCCATCGTCGTCGAGGGCCACGACCACGGCCAGGCCGTGTGCGGCGAGTGCGGGTTCGTCCGTCTGGTTGTCGGCCGAGGTCACGTGCACGCTGATGTGCATGCTGCGCGGTCCGGTGTGTATGAGACGAGCGGTGATCTCGACGACGTCGCCGATCGCGATGGGCCGGTAGAAACGGATGCCACCGAAGTACGAAGCGAGCACGTGTTGTTCGGCCCACCCCGCGCCGCACACGTACGCGGCCTCGTCGATCCAGTGCATCGTGCGACCGCCGTGTACCCGCCCGCCCCAGTTGATATCCGACGGTGCGGCCAGGAAGCGCAGCGTCGCGCTGGGTGCGGTGCCCGCGCTGGTGTAGGACTGCCCGGCCATCGCGTCTTCGATGTGTTTGCGTACCGAAATCCGTGCTCGCGCTTGCCGACTGCGTTGTTGCTCGAGAATTGTCGATGGACCCCATTGGGGCACTTCGACGGTTCGCCGATCATCGTCCACGGCGACGAAGATCGTCAGGCACTGGGCGGATTGCACCGGCTTCACCCGGGTGGGATCGGTCGAGTACACCGTGACCAGAATGTGCATGCTGGTGCGTCCCGTATGTACGAGATTCGCGTGCAATTCGACCAGTTCACCGACAGCGATCGGCCTGTCGAGGTGGATGTTTCCGACGTAGGCCGTGACGCAGTAGCGGCCGCTCCACTGAGCTGCGGCGGCGTAGGCCACCTTGTCGATCTGAGCGGTCCCCGATGACGAGACCACCCGCGCACGAAGAGTTGCAGCCGGAGACGATGCGTATCTCACGGTGTATCTCACGTTCGGCGTCTGGTGAGCGTCTGCCTGGTGAGAACGTGAGAGAGGAGAAGCAGATGAGCACCCGGCACACCGTGATCGATACCGCGCTGCTGGGGCCGGTCACCATCGTGGCGACTGGCTCAGCGGTGACCGGCCTGTATTTTCGACACCACATACGGCGTCCAGCGCCCGAGGTTTTGGGGCCGGCTGTGTCGTTCGTCGACGACGTTGTCCTGGGCGAGGCGGTCAATCAGCTGCTGGAGTATCTCCTCGGACAGCGCCGCGCGTTCGATGTGCCGTTGAGCCTGGCCGGTGACGAATTCCAGCGGCAGGTATGGCGGGAGGTCAGCGCTATAGAGTTCGGGACGACCATCACCTACGGGGAGATCGCGCGGCGGCTGGGGGACCGTACATTGGCGTTTCGGGTCGGCCAAGCGGTGGGGGCGAATCCGCTGTGCATCTTCATTCCGTGTCACCGGGTGGTTGGCTCGAACGGATCATTGACCGGGTATGCGGGCGGTCTCGGGCGCAAGCGTGCCCTCCTCGAGCTCGAGGAGCCGGCCACGGTCGGTGCGGGGAGGTTGTTCTGATCGTGGATATCGAACCGGAATCGACCCGGCGGTCGAAGCGACCGTTCGAGCAGCTCGTCACCGAGTACGGGGCGGTGGTGCTGCGGGTCTGCCGGGTCGTCCTCGGTGTTCACGATGCCGAGGACGCATGGTCGGAGACGTTCCTGGCTGCGATGCGCGCGTACCCAGAGCTCCCGGCGACAGCGAATGTCGAAGCGTGGCTGGTGACCATCGCCCACCGCAAAGCCATCGACGTGGTGCGTGCGGCGGCACGCCATCCGCTTCCGGTCCAACAGGTCCCGGAGGCACCGGTCGGCAACGGTACCGCCGATGCCGAGGACGCCGATGTCTGGGCAGCTGTGGCCGCGTTGCCGGACAAGCAGCGCCGGGTGATCGCCTATCACTACGTGGCGGGCTTGCCGTATGCCGAGATCGCGCAGATCCTCGGCGGGACCACGGACGCGGCGCGTCGCGCGGCGGCCGACGGCCTGAAAAATCTGCGCAGAACCTACCCGGGCGCGACACTGAAAGGAGAAAGCCAATGAACGAGATCAACCGCGACGATGATGACATCGCCGCCCTGTCGGCGCCCGTGGACGAGACCACCATGGCTCGGCTGCACCGAATGCTGGAGCGCAAGGCCGAGCAGGCCGATCTGCTCGACGTCGCCTACACCACGATCGACTCTCCCGTCGGCCGACTTCTGTTGGCTGCCACACCGAAAGGTCTGGTCCGGGTGGCCTACGCCCGCGAAGACCACGCCCAGGTCCTGGAAACCCTGGCCCACAAGATCAGCCCCCGGATCCTGCGCGCCCCGCAGCGGCTGGACCGGGTAGCGCGCGAGCTCGAGGAGTATTTCGCAAACCAGCGGCGGACGTTCGATGTGCCGCTGGATCTTTCGTTGTCGCACGGATTCCGCGCCCTGGTACAGCGACATCTGCCCGAGATCGGTTACGGGCAGACCCGCAGTTACGCTCAGGTCGCCGAGCTGGTCGGCAACCCGAAGGCTGTGCGTGCAGTCGGGACCGCATGCGCGACGAACCCGCTGCCGGTGATCGTGCCGTGTCATCGGGTACTGCGCAGCGACGGCAGCATGGGCGGTTATGTCGGTGGCGCCGAGGCCAAACACACCCTGCTCGACCTGGAGGCTGCGGCGTGATCGGCATCGGCGCCGCACTCGAGACGACGCGCGTATGGGGTGAGCGGGTGGGAGGTGCGGATTGGGCGGCCATCGAAGCCAGGCTCGACGAAACCGGTGGCGCGCTGCTGCCCCAGCTGCTTACCGATACCGAGGCCAGCGAGATCGCCGACCTCTACGATCGAAACGGGTTGTTTCGTTCCACCGTCGATATGAACAGACACCGGTTCGGCTCCGGCGAATACCGGTATTTCGCGACTCCTTACCCTGAGCCGGTCGAACAACTGAAGCAGGCGCTGTATCCGCGTCTGCTGCCGATTGCCCGCCGGTGGTGGGAGCGGCTGAGGCGGCCCGCACCGTGGCCGGACACCCTCGACGAATGGCTCGACATGTGCCATGCGGCAGGGCAAACCAAGTCCACGGCGATCCTGCTGAACTACCGGCAAGGCGATTGGAACGCGCTACACCGAGACCTGTACGGGGACTTGGTGTTCCCGCTGCAGGTCGTGATCAACCTCGACCGGCCCGGCGTCGACCACGCCGGCGGGGAATTCCTGCTCGTCGAGCAGCGACCCCGCGCCCAGTCGAGAGGCACCGCCACGTTGATTCCGCACGGCCACGGATATCTGTTCACTACCCGCGACCGTCCGGTCAGATCCGCACGCGGATGGTCGGCGGCACCAGTCCGCCACGGGGTATCGGTGATCAGCTCGGGCCGGCGCCGCACCCTGGCCCTGGTGTTCCACGACGCGACATGACCGCCCCGCCACGGACCTACCTGCTGCTCGACGCGACCGGTCACCCCTACTGGTCGCCGACGAAGGGTCGGTGGGGCGGGAATCGACGCAGCAAGATCTACGGCCGCCTCGACTGCCGATCAGCACAACGCGCCATCGCCGCAGGAGGTTACGTGAAATGTCGCGTGTTCTTCGCCGACGAAGCCACCGCCATCGCTGCCGGATATCGACCATGTGCGGTGTGCTGCCCCGACCGCTACCACGCCTGGAAGAACGCCACCTGATGACAACCCCGCTCCTGCACACACCTCCGCGCGGCGGCGGCGACTCCGCCGCCACCGACAGCGAAGTAGCTGCCATCATCGCTCTCGCCCGGGCGCGGGGCGCAAACACGGTGATCCTGGGATCAGGCCGCAACCCTGGGGCGATGGCCGCCATGGCTGCGGTCGCGGCCGAGTGGGAAGGTATCGGTGGCCGGATCGCGGCGCGGGTCACGTGGCCCGAGTCCGCGGCGTCGTGGCTTCGGCAGGCCCGCCGATTCACCGCTACGACCCCCGATCTGTGGATCATGACCGGACCCGCATCGGGCTGGGCACAAATGACCCGGCGACTGTTGTGGTCGACCACCTGGAGCCCGAGGAACACGTTGGTGATGTCGGGAACCGGCGCCCCGGCCACGCTCGCGGCGGTCGGCACGGCTCACCTGAACGGTCTGACCGGTGTCGACCCCGACTGCTCGACCTGGACCGTCTCGGGCGATGCGAAACGCTCTCTGCGCCAGGGGGCGTGATGACCCTGTTCAGGCTCGACACACCCCGGTGCCCGCCGCGAGGTCGCGCCCGGGGCAGTTCATCTCCCGGGCTGGCTGAGCCTGCCGCAACAGCACGGCGTCACCGCCATCCACCCCGATACCGCACCCGAGGGCTGCGGCTTGCTCGAAGGGCGAATCAACATCACCATGCGCATGACGGGACTCACCGACCACCCCGAGCATCAGTCATGACCGCCGATCCCGGGGTCGTCGTCGGCGACGACGGACTGGCGCGACCGGCCTGTCCTGGGCCACCATCCTGCGTAAACGTCCCGCCTTTCGGGACGCATTCGACCACTTCGATCCCGACATCGTCGCCACCTACACCGGCGCCGACATCGAGGAGCGGATGAACAACCCGGCCATTGTCCGCAACCGCCGCAAGATCGAAGCCGCGGTCAGCAACGCCCGCGCCACCATCGCCCTGCGCAGCGAGGGCGGGCTCGCGGACCTGATCTGGTCGTACCAGCCGCAGGCCACGCCACGCCCGCGCCGGCATGCCGACATCCCCACCGAGTCCGCCGAGTCCCGATCCCTGGCCAAGGAACTGCGGCGCCGCGGGTTCGCTTTCGTCGGGCCGACCACCATGTACGCGCTCATGGAGGCCGTCGGCATCGTCGACACCCACCTGCTCGACTCCCACCGCCGCGGCACCTCCGGCATCTGGCCCGAATAGTCACTCCACCGCAACCGATTGACCATCCCCATCTCACGAAACGGGCCCGACCGGCGTCTACCGAACGTCGGGACACCGCCGCCCCGACTGTGCCCGCGGACACGACGCGCCCGGTTGTCCGCGGGCACAACCATGTCCGCCTCCTCGGTGTGAGCAATCAGCGAGGTATCGAACAAAATATTCGAAATCTGATCTCACGCTTGGGATCTCGCGATCGTCTACCACGTGTCAGCAACCAAATACGGGGCCGCCGCAACACACAGATGGGACCGATATGTCGATCGAGGAGAACAAGAAGATCGTCGGCCGCTGGTTCACCGAGTTCTGGGGCAACCCCCTCAACCCCGAGATCATCGACGAGCTCGCCGCGCCCGACATCCGCTTCGAGTACTCCCTGCACGACCCGATGCGCGGCCGCGACCAAGTCCGGGAATTCGCCACCCGCTTCCGCACCGCCTTCCCCGACCTCAATTTCTGGGGCACCGCGGACCTCATCGCCGAAGGCGACTACGTCGTGGGCCAGTGGGAAGGCGGCGGCACCCACACCGGCCCGATCGTGTTCGACGACCTGCCGATCGGCTCGGTCCCCGCAGCGTCCGGGAAAACGATGCGCTTCACCGGCACCACCGTGCTGAAGGTCATGGACGGCCTCATCGTCGAGGAGCTCGGCCTCGACGACGGGATCGCCGTCCTGCAGCAGCTCGGCATCATCCCCACCGCCTAGCCCGGACGCGAGCGGGAGGGGCCGCGAACACCCGCACACCGCGGTCCCTCCCGCCGCCCAATCTGCGCTCCCGGCCTGCTCCATCGCCCCGCCCATGGCCGAAGGGCCCCAGTTGCGCATCGCTCGCCGAGCCTGTGCCGAGCCCCGACGGTACATCCGCCCCGTCGAGCGGAAGGCCGCGACTGCGGTCTGTGTCCGTTCACGCAACGCCTGGGCCCCGATCTAAGACCGCGTTCCGTCCGAACGGGCTTTCGCAGCGATGGCTTGGAGGGCGTCGAGATGCTCGGCCAGGGTGTCGCGGCCGCTGTCGGTGAGGTTGAGCCACGTGCGTGGCCGCTTGCCCACGTAGCCCTTGCGGACCTCGACGTAGTTGTTCGCGGAAAGCGTGGAGATCTGTTTGGACAGTGCGGAGTCGGAGATCTGGACGGCATCGCGCACGAACCTGAACTCGGCCCACTCAGCGCCGGAGAGCAGCGCCATGATGGCCAGTCTCGTTGGATCCAGCTCACCGGGGCGGACGCCCCCGAGCAGTCCTCGGGGGCGGCGGCTGTGAGACCTCACGGGCGGAGCAGGAGTTTGCCGCGGAGGCCACCATTCATGAGGCGCGAGTGGGCCTCGGGCGCGGCGGCCAACGGAAGGGTGTCGGCGATTCGCGCGCGCAAGGCGCCCGCGGAGGCAAGGTCGACCAGCTCGGCCAGGTCGGCGCGGATGGGCGAGTAGACGACGACCTCGGGGGTGATACCGCGGGCGGTGGTGAACTGGCCGCCCGGGATCCAGAAGTCCGGGACGATGGTGGCGTATCGGCCGTTATCGCGGACTGTCGCGAAGGCCGCACCGGCGGATGGTCCGCCGACCGCGTCGAAGGCCGCGTCCACGGTGTCGATGCCACGGTTATGCAGCTGATCGGCGAGAGGGCGGTGCCGGTCCAGCGGGTCGACGCCCAGGGAGCGCAGGTAGTCGTGGTCATCGGCGGAGGCCGTGCCGAGCACGGTGATTCCCGCGCGGTGGGCCAGCTGAGCCAGGAAACAACCCACGGCTCCGCTGGCACCATTGATGAGCAGGACCTGCCCTCTGTTGAGCCCCAACCGTCGGAGTGCTTGCAGCGCAACTGTTCCTGCCAGCGGCAGGCACGCGCGGGCCTCGGCGGTTAGCTCGGGCGCAGGGACTACCTGGTCGGCCGGGAGCACGACACGCTCTGCGTAGGAACCGATCTGGCTGTGCGAGTGTGCCGTGGTGGCAGTCACCGGATCTCCCACCGCCAGGCCGATGACCTCGCGACCGACCGACTCCACCACGCCCGCAACATCGTAGCCCGGCACCAGCGGGAAGCGCGGCGGTTCCGCCCACGGATAGCGGCCGTCGCGCATACCCAGTTCGGCCGGATTGACGCCGGCGGCCTCGACCCGCAGCAGCACCTCCCCCGGCCCCGGAGCGTGCAGCGGAAGTTCCCGCAGGCGAAGCACTTCCGGTCCGCCGAAGGATTCGATGACAATAGCTTTGGTGGTTTCCATGCGATCGAAACTACGAACTCACCATCGCCCGGGCATTGATCTGAATCAATGCCCACAGACCGGACTGATGCTCGCCCGAGCACCTCAGATGGGCATGCCGGCGCGCCGCCGCCGATCGCGGATGCGACTCAACGCCTCCGGGGTGATGCCCACGTAAGAGGCGATCTCCCGACCCGAGAGTCGGTTCACCAGATGCTCCTGCTCATGCAGGAATTCGTCGTAGCGCGCCTCGGCATTGCCGACCAGGAAGCGACGATGCGCGCTGTCCTCCTCGAGGAAATGCCGTTCAGTGAGCCGCCGCATAACGATCCCCCACCCCGCGTGCCCCATAGTCAACTCGTCGAAACGCACCCGGTCGGTCACCAGCATCCGGGTCGGCGCGAGGGCCTGGATGAAAAGATCCGACCGCTGTTTGCGCAGGCTCGCCCCGAACGGACAGACCAATTGTCCCGACTCGCGAAAGCTTTTGGTGCGGTCCACCCCGTCAGCGGTCAGATAATAGGCGCGCAACAGCCCATCGACCACGAACCCGACCCTGTCGGCGGGCTCACCCGCGGTAGCGAAATGCGCGCCCCGCTCCAACTCCACCGGCCGGAAAATGGACCGCGCCCGCGCAAACTGCTCGTCGGGAAGAGAAGCGACCGCGCGCATGGCCGTGACGAAGCCGTGGAATGCCGAATCCATCTCAGGCACAACCATGTGCACACGCCGAAGATTCCACGCTCGATTCGGCGCGAGCGCTCGCTCGCTCCAGCTACAGCCAGCGCGAAAGGACGAGCAAGCGGTACCTCAACGTGTTGTGTGTCAGGGGTTGTCGAGGCCTGCTGCGCAGACGGTTGCCCAGAGGACTTCGGGGTGGCGGATGTCGCTGTGGGCACCGCTGAATGGGGATTGATCGGCGCAGATGACGGTGTTGGCGTCGAGTGGATAGAAGCTGCCGGGGTGGAAGTCGTAGGGTGTGCCGGGTTGGGTGAGGCTGGTGGTGATCGGTGCGGGGGTGTGTTGTTGGTAGCCGTCGTGTCCCATGCCACCCCAGCGGTAGGCGAGATCGCTTGCTGCTTGGCTGTCTTGGCGGGCGAGCATGCTGGCCGCGGGGTACCACCATCCGACGGCGCGGTCGGCGGCGGTGAAGGTCGCGAGCAGGGGCCCGTCGACGCGGTCGACGACGTCGGCGAGCCCGCCGCTGCGGCCGGCGTCGAATGGTAGGGGGTTGGCGAAGGCGAAGTGGGAGAACGCCCCTTGGATCAGTGTCAGCGACTTGACCGGGCTCGCGGCGCCGGTGCGGTCGGCGGGGATTCCGGCGAGGGTGTACGCGGCGAGGCGGGCGCCGAAGCTGTGTCCCATGAGGTGGATTCGGAGTTGCCCGTGGGGGTTGTTCAATTCGGCGAGCAGGGGGCCGAGCCCGTTGTGGCCGATAATGCCTGCGCGGTTCTTCATCTCGTAGTAGCTGAGGGTGCGCAGCACTTCGCGTGCGCCCGACCACAATCCGCTGAAGGGGTTGCCGAGTCCTTGCGCATTGCTCACCGGTGCCGGGGTCATCGCGGCGGCGTGTCCGAAGGCGGTCGCGGCGTCGCTGGTGAGCAGGGCGGCTTCGCCGGTGTCTTCGGCGCCTTGGGCGGGGGTGGTGACCAAACCGGATGCGAGGGTGTGGAATTCGACGAGTTTGGCGGGGTCTTGGGGTTGCTGGTCGAGCAGGTTGCCGAGGGTGGTGAGGGCTTGGTGCTGCTCGGCTGGGAAGGCAGGGCTGAGCGCGGCGGCGATCTGCGCGCCGGTGGAGGCGACCGGGGCGGCGGTGACGGGGTCGTCGTCGGGGAACAGCAGGGACGGCCAGACGACGCCGACAGCGGCGCTGGTGGAGCGGTGCTGGCCGAGTTGGTCGGCGAGCAGGGCGAACATCGCCTGATACAGGTCGCGGGCGGAGGCGACGCCGTTGTTCCAGCCGTGGGCGAAGACGAACAGGTCGGTGATCCCGCCGGCGACTGCGGCGGCTAGGCCGCCGTCCCCGGTGCCGGTCTGGGTGTTGAGGGTGCCGTCGGCGTTGAAGTCGATCTCGTAGTAGGGCAGGCCGTTGATATCGGTCACGGTCATCCTCCGAGATTGGGTGCGGCTGTTGTGGTGTCAGACGGTGGATAGGGCGCGCAGTAGGTCGATGAGCCCGGCGCCCTGGAAGAAGGGGTGTCGGCCGAGGTCGGTCGCGGTGTCGAGGAACAGTTGTTTCACGCGCTGGGGTTGGCCGATGTATTCGGTGCGGGTGGATAGGAAGGCGGCGATTGCCCCGGATACGTGGGCTGCGGCCATCGAGGTTCCGCTGTCTTCGATGTAGGTCGCGATTCCGGGGAGATCGGTGGTTGTGGCGGCCAGCGGCCCGACACCGGCGCTCATCTTTCCGGTGGCCGCGGAGGTGATGCGTTCACCGGGGGCGATGAGATCGGGTTTGAGACGGCCGTCGAGCGTGGGGCCTTTCGAGGAGTCGAAGGTGATGCCGAACGTGTGGGGCTTGTAGCGGTGGGCGGATCCGACGGTGATGGCGGATGCGGCGTTACCGGGATCGCTGATGGTCGACAACACGCCATAGATGTCGCTGCTGGAGCCGGTGACGGTTCCGCTAGCGCCGGCGTTGCCAGCGCTGACCACCACCACGACACCGGTACCGACCAGCAGGTCCAGTTCCCGGCACAGCGGGCTCTGCCCGGCCGCGTACTCGGTGGGTGGCCACGCGCAGCCGAGCGAGAGGTTCACACCATGGATGCGCAGGTCCCGACCGCCCGCGTTGACCGCGCGCACATGATCGATCGCCGCGATGACCGCGCTGGACAATGTGTCGCCGTTGTCGTCCAGGACCTTCAGGCTGACCAGCCGTGTCTTCGGGGCGACCCCGGACAGGGTGGTGTCCGGATCCAGGGTGCGGCTGGTCCAATTGGGCAGGCTCTGCGCGGTGGGTTCGTTGACCGCGATCCGGACGAGTGCGGGGTCGGTCGGTGCCCGACCGGCGATGATGCCCGCGACGTGCGTGCCGTGGCCGTAAGCGTCGGTCAACGGATCACCGCAGGAGCCCGACTGTGTGGGCAACATCGCGGTGAAGTCGCGGTGCAAGCTGGCGCCGGCGGGATCGGCCAGTGTGCCGCATTGAAAGTGCGGATGTCTGCGATCAATGCCCGAATCGACCACGGCCCACACGATTCCGCTGCCGCTGCAACCGAACGTTCGAGCCGCCGCATCGGCCTTCACGGTCGTCACCGACCGGTCCAGATGCGCGTGGACAATGAAATCCGGCCATACCCGGTAGATCAGCCGCCCACGAGCAGCGCCCTCGCCGGTCTCCGGCGTGCTGTCCAACTCCACAAGCCGGTCGATCTCCTCCGAACGCAGAACACACTGCACGTAATGCCGGGCCACCGGCACCGGCGGGGGCGGCTGGTCACCGGGCGCTGCCCCTGAGAACAGGGCCTGGAACATCGACAGAAACTCGGCGCGAACGGTTTCGGGGTCGGCGCCGTTTTCGATCCGCAGTTCGATCAATACTGCGTGCCGGTCTTGGTCGTCGGTCAAGACCAGTCGCGCGGCATCGGCGGCAACGCGGTCGTTGTCGGGCTGCAACAGGGGACTGACCACCGACGGCGCTCCCCGACGCGCGCCTCGAGCTGGTCGGCGTGCCGGCGTCTGCTCGGTCATGGCATTCTCCCTGATCCGGTTCACCTGCTCGACAACGGTTTCCGGTCCGTCATCGATGCAGGGTCACTGCTGTGAGGCTTGTCGCGTGAAGCGAGATCTACCGGTTGCGGGTGGATTCCTCGACCAGTGGAACCTGTGTCCCGTCGGCGGTCACGGAGCGGTACTGCTGAGCATGAGGTATATCGTTGCTGCAGTTGGATCGCGATGCGCGAGTATTCGGGTACTCGATTTGGTGCCCGCGCGCGTGCCAATTGTAGCCATTACGGTCGATCCGCCGTGCCGAGTTTGCACGCGGGCGGCCAGTCCGGCATCGACGCGGTCGCGGAATCGACCATGGTGCCCGCGATCGTCGCCGACCCTAGAGCGCCAAGGGCCGCCCGCCGCGAGACACGGGTTTCGCCCCCACGTATGTTCAATCCCCTTCTACTCCAACGCTTGCCGAGCGGGCAGCGTACCGACTGGAGGGCGCTGTCCACCCGCAACACCGCGTGCGGCGGCAATCCGCGGTGGCCGTGATCAACAAGCCCCGCGCCCTCTACACGGCAGGCCGCTGAGGGTGCGGCTGCGGGGCGATGAGCGGAATCGGCCGCCCCAGATCGACCATGGTCGCGGTATGGAATGTGTGTTTGCGCTGCATGATCGGCCCGACTTCCGGTGCGTCGATGGACACCGTCACGATGCAGTCACCAGGGCCCAACGCCACCAGCAAGCCGCCACGGACGGTTGCGGCGAGGGGCTGAAGCAGTAAGGCGAGGCAGAATTCGAGCTCAAATTCGCCGACTTGGTTCCCGTCGACGAAGACGTCGAGGCGTGGGCAACAGGTCCGGGAGATTTCGTGTTCGAACAACTCGACCTGCTCGACTCCGCCATGCCGAGTTCGCACCGCCGCACTGCGAAGCCGGTCGTAGCGGCGCCAACCCTCGACCGCGACGCTGCCAAGGTCAACCCCGAGCAGCCCGTCGATCGCCGCTGCCAACTCACGCAGCGTCGCCGAGCCCAGCACCTCGGTTACGGCCGGCACGCGGCGCAGCGCCAAATGCTCGACACGGCTCTCGCGCAGACACTCGGCCAACTCACCCACACCCATCGCGCGCGCGGCCTCACCGAACAGCACCGCCCTCGCGGTAATCGGTGCGAAATCAGTCATCTCGGCACCTCCCTTACGTACAGCTGCAGCTCGCCAGCGCTCAACCGAACCCGAACGTCTGGAGCGCGGATGACCTGGCGAACCTGGATCGACGGGCTCGAGTCCCCCACCACATCAACGCGTACCTGCGGCGGGCGCGGATCCTGGTGGCGCGCACGCAACGGATCGGCCGCGCGCTTACGCCGCCGGCGCAGTACGAGCGTCGCCGCAGCAATCGCAACAAGGAACCCGCCGAGGCCCAGCACGTCGCCGAGGTGGCTGTCCGGCTGACGATCGACACTGGGTGAAGCTACGGTCGACGGTTGCGTCGCAGGTGGTTGCGTATCGGCTGTGGAAGTCGGTTCTGTGGTCGTGACTACTCGCCCGAGGACGATCTCGATGGACCTGTCCTCCCGGACAACCGCGCCCGATGTCGCGCGACAGCTGACAGAAATCAGCTGTGACCCGAGTTCGGCTTGGTCAGGCACGCTGACGGGCGTTCTGAACGAACCGTGGTCGACATTCACCGACACCGAATCAGACCAGGTCGGGGCGACACGCACCGCTCCGCAGGGCCAATTGTCACCCCTAACGGTGATCTCTGTGCCGCGGTCAGCGGTGGCCGGTGCGTCGACAGTGGGTGCCGGGACCACGGCGGAACTCACGATCGGGCCCCGGGCCGCAGACGTAGACGCAGACGTAGACGTAGACGTAGAGGAGCTTCCCGACGGTGCGCTGGAAGTATGACTGCTCCCCGACGGAGCAGCGGAGGTATAAGAGCTCCCCGACGGTGCAGCGGAGGTATAAAGGCTCCCGGGCCTGCCGGTCGGCGGTACCGGTGCGGTTGGCACAGGCGCCGTCATGGCGATTGGTACCGTTACGACGCCGAACATTACCGCCGCGGCCTCCGCGACAAGAAACGCTCGCACGGGCTTTGTCATGATCAACTCTTCGCAACGCAGGGGCTCGGGATCCCTACTTGAAGTAGATTCTGGGCCCGTTTCGACGGGGCTGCGCGAGTAGCCCACTACCCGTTTATCAGCGCTGGCGAACTGCACGCAATCGCACAGCGCATCGACGGTGACATCACCGCACCGGTTCCGGAGTGGGAGAGGCTGGTTACGAGGGCCCGAAACGATCTGGGGCACCATAATTCGGTCAGGTCGCCCGACGTGCACTTCTACGACTGCATGATCGTGGAGTCGTCTGTCAATTGGGGTGCTACGCCTGTGCCTTCAGTCTCACGCCAAAATCACCGACCACGAGTTGCGCACTGCGCTCCAGGATCACCGGCGCTACTACTTCTACCGGGAGAACCTGAAAATGCACGTCAAGGAAACGTGACGAGTTGGCCACGCCCTAGGTCCTTATTTCTGAGCCGGAGCTTCCATTCGGGCGATGCCGGCGCGTTCCGAAGCGGATAGGTCGTCTATCCGCCCCTGACTGCTTCCCCCCTCCCTCATACCTGCCGCCCTCTGCGGAGCCCCGGTGTGTCAGGGATGCCGTAGGCACCGCGTAGCGGACACCGAAGGTGGTCCTTGACTCGCCGGGGTGAAGCGAGACGATTCGGCTATGAGGAACGTGGGGCAACCCGGCCCCTCGACGGGCCAGACGGGCCTGGAGTTCGAAGAGCGTCCTGTCGGCGGGCGGTGTCGGGGCCGCGGCACATGCTAAGCAACACCGCCCCCAGGCTGACTCATTGAAACCTTTTGCAGGACAGTCGGTTCCTGACGCGAGCACAATGGGCATCGGGTCACGAAGATCGGAAGGGGGCCTCTGTCCATGGAGAGCAATGTCGACTATCAGGCGCGGTACCTGAGGTTCACCCAAGGCCGGGTAGTTAGTGTTTTCGCTTGTCATGCAAGGGTTTCGGGTGACCAGGCGGTGGCGCTGTAGAGGCCTGGGCCGAGTT
>NZ_JBNPVW010000021.1:0-120686 GCF_050434125.1 Nocardia sp. GP40
CCGATCCTTCGGACAAGCCACAACCCGGACCTACCACCACTCAGTCTAACGACGGACTCCCAACTGCCTCTTGACATAAAGGGGAGCCATTACAGCTCACTCAATCTAGCTATATCCAGCCAGCCGGAAGGATATACTGACCGACCTTCAATCCGACTGCTGGAGCTAGCCGGAGGTTAGCGGGCTGCGGCCAGATATCTCTCGCGCAACTGGCCATCAGCGGGGAGTTCCAACTGGCCGCTAACACGCGACCGACCAGATGAAGACCGAGACCATTCACACGATTCGCCGCAGACTCCGCAGGGACCAGAATCCGGGGAGAAAGATCACGCGGCGACGGCAATGGGCTCGACCACGATCCGGGACCGGTCGAACACCGGACCTCGGACCGTGGCGGGCATGATCTTCACCCGCTTGCCGTGCAGGGCGCGTTTGAACATCGACCGTTTCTCGCCGACGTTCGCCGCCTTCCACCGCGCCTCCCACACCTCCAGGGATTCCGCGCGCGCCTTCGCCGAGTCATCGACCACCCGCGTGGCATCGATCGCCTCGAGGGTGACTTTCAACTCGTCGATCCGCCGATCCAACGGCGTGACAGCGGCGTCGTAGCGTTCCAAGCTGATCTCCCCGCGTCCGAGCCGACCGGACAACACCGTTGCCAACTCCTGCGACCGGGCCAGCTCATCGGCGACCGGCCGCCGCTTGGTCGCCGTCGCGACCGCTGCGGCGTTCATCGCCTCCGCATGACGCGGATCCGACAGGATAGCGACCACCAGCTTCCCGATCGCGGTGTCCAGCAGCCGCATATCCACCGACACCTTGTTGCACCCGCCACCGGTCAGCCGCTTCTGACATATGTACCGCCGCCGCGTCGTCCCATCGGGATACGGTGCCCGCTTGTACTGCGGTCGTCCGGTCAGTCCGCGACCGCAGTTCCCGCACTGCACCAGTCCCGAGCACACGTACTCCCCGGTCGCGGGTCGTCCCTTGCCCTGCCCAGCGAGCAATCCGGTCAGCCGGTCCCAGTCCGATTCGCTAATCAGCGCGGGTCCCTCGGTCCGGGCGACGTTTTCCCCCAGATACGGCACATAACCGCCGTTACGCGGATTGGCCGCGACCCGCTTCACCTTCTCCCCGCTCCACCGGGCACCGACCGAGGTCGTGATGCCCCGATCGTTGAGATCGAGCGCGATCTTCTTCATGCTTTCCCCGGCCAGGATCCGGCGCACCATCTCCCGGATCACCGCCGCCTCGGATTCACGGACCGTGGTCCCGTCGCGTTCGTACCCGAACGGGCGATGCGTGTGGTTGGACTCCCCGCGCGTGGCCTTCACCCGCTTGCCGCGCTTCACGCGAGTCGACAACCGGTCCGACTCATACGCCGCCGCGTTCAACTGATCGCGAAAAGTCTTGCGGCCGTTGGCAGTCGACAGATCATATTCGCCTTCGCTGTCCAACACCAGCAGGCCGCGTTCCGCCGCCAGGATCAGCCGTTCCCCCTCGATCGGCCGCCGCGAGAACCGCGCCATGTCGAACACGATCACCCCACCGCTCGCGCCCGACTCCAACCGCTTCATCAACGCGTCCCACGCCTTGCGCTGCACACGCGGATTCCACGCCGAGCGCCCCTCGTCGATGAACACTTCCCCGACCTCCGCGCCCAGCTCCGCCACCCGCGCTTGGCAGTCGTCGACCTGCCCGCCCGTGGACCGCTGCCGCTCATCCCCGATACGCGACACCCGCGCATAAATATCTATGATTGTGTGGTTACCGCCCGTGACCTGGCCATTCGCCATCACGATCACTCCCTTGGCTAAGGGGCCACTAATCCAATACTAGCCCCGGCCAGCAGGGCCAGTTCCTCCCGGCGCAGACCCGGCGTGCGGCGTCGGCCCGTGCTCGGCATGCCGACATCCGAGGGCGCGACTCGTTCCCGTCGGCGGCGCAGGAATACGCCCAGTTCACGACGTCGATCGGCGGAGTCGGTCATGCTCGGTGGCACCTCGGATTCCAGAATAAGCAGATTCTGGATACCAGGGTAAATGCCGCGCAGACTCGTTGCCGGGGGCGACCGCTCCCCTGACGAAGGGACTTCCGATGCTGGACGAGAAGGTCGTTGCGATCACCGGAGCGAGCAGCGGGATCGGCGAGGCGACAGCGCGGTTGCTCGCCACCCGCGGTGCGCGACTGGTGCTGGGCGCACGCCGCGGCGACCGCCTCGCCCAGGTCGCGGCGGACATCGAAAGGGATGGCGGTAGCGCCGTTTTCCTGCCGACCGACGTGACCGCGGCCGCGGACCTGCGGGCGTTGACCGCGCTCGCCACCGATCACTTCGGGCGCCTCGACGTGCTGGTGAACAATGCCGGACTCGGCACCATCTCACCGCTGGACGATCTGCGCGTCGACGACTGGGATGCGATGGTGGACGTCAACATCAAGGGCGTGCTACATGGAATCGCCGCTGCCCTACCGATTTTCCGTGCCCAGCACAGCGGGCACTTCGTGACCATCGCCTCCACCGCCGCCTACCGGATCGTTCCCGACATGGCCGTCTACGCCGGAACGAAATTCGCCGTCCGGGCCATCTGCGAGGGCCTGCGCCAGGAGGCCGGTGCGGACCTGCGCGTCACACTGGTCTCCCCGGGACCGGTCCGCACCCCGTTCGCCGAGGCGTCCACCAACCCCCGCGTGCGCGCCGCGATCAAGCAGACCAGTGACCGCATCGGCCTGCCCGCCGACGCGGTCGCCCGGGCCATCGCCTTCGCCATCGATCAGCCCGAATCGGTCGATGTCAGCGAACTCGTCATCAGACCTACCGCTCAGGCCTGAGACAGCAGCTGGGTCAGACCGACGATCGGCCCGGCTCGAGTGCAGGCGGTAGCGGTCACCGACTCGGCCACTGTCGTGGTGCCGCCGACGTGGTATCCGAGGGTGGCCGCCAGCGGTTCCGGTGGACCGTCCAGCGAGGATTGCGGGATTCTGTCAGGCTGTTCGGGGAAGCGCGTATGCGGTTCTGCTAGATGAGGGAGCAACATCATGATTCGTACATTCACCATGACCGTGGCCGTTTCGGCCGCGATGATCGGCGCGGGGGCCGGAATTTCCCAGGCCGCGGCGCCGGTGCCCGTGCAGCCGGTTGCCGCCGGACAGACCCAGGCGCTTCCCGGGCAGACGGTCGGCGGCGTCGTCGGTGGGGCGGTCGGCACGGTTGCGGGTGCGGGTCTCGGTGCGGTGGTAGGCGGCGCGGCCGGGTGCGTCGCGACGACGGTCGCGTGCCCCGTCGGGACGGTCGCCGGCATCGGCATCGGTATCGGCATCGGCGCGGCGACGGGTGCGGTCGTCGGCGCGACGGTGGGTGCGGGCGTCGGCGGCGCCATCGGCGCGCAGATCCCGGGCTGATTTCGTACGGCGGCGCTCGGGTCCTGTCGGGGACCCGGGCGCCGCTGTCGTTCGGTGGGGCCCTACCTCGCATCGCGGAATGGATCGGCGACGAGTACACCGATCGCGCCGGCCGCATCGCGCTCGCCGACCTGATCGCCGCGAGAGACGGCGAAGGCGCCTATCGGCAGGCCGAGAGCCTGCTCACCCATTTCGTCGCCAGATCGAACCAGTCGGCCCCGGAGAATTGATCGATCATGTTCGACCTCATCCTGCACGCCATTCCCGTTTTCGTGCTCTGCGTCGTACTGGAAGCCCTGTCGTTCCGATATCTCGCCGACGACGACGAACTCGGATACGAATCCCGTGACACCCGAACCAGTCTGGCCATGGGCATCGGCAGCTCCATCATCAACATCGGCTGGAAACTGGTGGTGGTGGCCACCTACGCCGGACTGTATCTGCTTGCGCCGGTACATCTTCCGACACACAATCCACTGACCTGGGTCGGGCTGTTCTTCGCGGACGAAATCGCCTACTACTGGTACCACCGCACGCATCACACCATTCGGCTGTTCTGGGCCAGTCACGTCGTGCACCATTCGAGCCGGCGCTACAACCTCTCGACCGCGCTGCGGCAGCCCTGGACGCCGTTCACGGCCCTGCCCTACTGGGCGCCGCTCGCACTCCTGGGCTTCCCGCCCTGGATGATCCTGCTGCAGCAGTCGATCAGCCTGCTGTATCAGTTCTTCGTCCACACCGAACGGGTCGGAATGCTGTGGCGCCCGCTGGAATTCGTCATGAACACCCCGTCCCACCATCGCGCGCACCACGGTTCCAACACCCAGTACCTGGACAGGAACTACGGCGGCATCCTAGCCATAGCGCACCGCACCGGCTCGGGTACCGGTCTCGGGATCCGCTTGCCCGCGGCCCCTGCGCATTTCGGCGCCCGGCGGGCTGTGGCCGAAATGATTACGACACAAACAGTTTCAGTTGTGAAGCAGGTGTCCGCTCCCGGCGACGCCGACATGGACGACGCTGTCGGCCGGGGGTGGCGGGTCGTCGGCGCTGGTGTAGGCGATCAGCCTGTCCGGCATCCCGTTCCCGGCGTCGGGGGCGAGTTCGACGCGGTGGTCGTACCCACGGAAGTGGCTGCGCACGATGCGGCAGGGGACCGAAGCCGGCGCCGGCTCGGTGACGAATCGGAGCTGCTGCGGGCGCACCAGCACGTATCCCCCTGACACGGAGGGCGATTCGAGGCCGAGCGCGCCCGCGGACTCGACGGGGATCAGGTTGGCTTCGCCGAGGGCTCGAGCTACGCCGGCGTCGACGGGACGCTGGAACAGTTCGTGCGGCTCACCGGCCTGGGCGATGCGTCCGTCGCGTAGGACGGCAACGAGATCGGCGAAGGCCAGTGCCTCGTCCACGTCGTGGGTGACCAGGATCGCGGTCGCGCGGGCCTGCCGGAGCAGGTCGGCGACCTCGGTGCGCAGGTCGGCGCGCAGGGCGGCGTCGAGCGCGGAGAACGGTTCGTCGAGCAGCAGCAGGTCCGGTCGCGGCGCGAGAGCGCGAGCAAGCGCGACGCGTTGCTGCTGGCCGCCGGAGAGTTGATGGGGGTGGCGATCGCCGAATCCGTTGAGGCCGACCAGATCCAGCATGTCGGCGACGCGGGTGTTCCGTCCCGCCCTGGGCAGGCCGAAACCGATGTTCGCGGCGACGCTCAGATGCGGAAACAGCGCACCGTTCTGGGGAACGTAACCGATGCGACGCTGTTCGGCGGGGATATGGGCGCGACCGTCGTCGAGCACCCGGCCGCCCACGGCGACCGTTCCCTGCTCGGCACGGTGGAACCCGGCGATCACGCGCAGCAGGGTGGACTTGCCGCAGCCGGAGGGCCCGAGCACACAGGCCAGCGCCCCGTCGTCGACGGCGAGGTCCACGCCGTGCAGGACGTGGTTGCGTCCATGGGTCGCAGTGAGATTCGTGATTTTCACGCCGGTCATCGAGCGCCTCCGTTCGCCGAGCGCAGGGTGCGGGTGGCCACCATCAGGACGGCGGGAATCGACAGCGCCGTCATCACCGCGGCGTAGGGCGCGGCGGCGCCCCACGCCAATCCCGTGGTGTAGACCCAGAATTGGGTGGCGAGGGTCTGGGTTCCGATGGGCCGCAGTAGCAGCGTTGCGGTCAGTTCGGTGGTGGCGGTGAGCGCGACCATCGCGAACGCGGCGCCGAGCCCGGGGACGATGAGCGGCACCGTGACTCGCGCCAGCACGGCCCACCACCGGACACCGAGCGATCGAGCGACCTCCTCGACGCCGGGAGGTACCTGTGCCAGGGACGCCCGGACCGCGGTGAGCGCGAGGGGGAAGAACAGGATGACGTATCCGGCGACGAGCATGGGCGGTTGCTGGTACAGGGGCTCGGCGTAGCGAATACCGAAGTACACCACCGCCAGTGCGACGGCGATACCCGGCAGCGCCCGGGTCAGATAGGCGACGCGTTCGACGCCCCGCGCCAGCCTGGTGTCGCGGCGCCAGGCATACAGGGCGACCGGAACGGCGGCCAGCGTCGCGGTGACGGCGGCAGCGAGCGCATAGCCGATGGTCGTCGCGGTCTGCGCCCAGATCGACCCAGGTGGCAGCGTGCTCGAATTGCCTTGCACCAGCCAGTATCCGAGCGCGTAGACGGGCACGCCGAGGGTGATCGCCACCACGGACAGCAGCGCGAGCAACGCCGGAATCTTGGCTCGCCGCAGGGCAACCGGCAGGCACGGGCGGCCGGTCGCACCCCCGGACACGACCCGTCCACGCCGCCCGACGCGGGCCTCGGCGGCCACCACCAACAGCGCCAGCCCGACGAGGACCAGGGTGAGCATGCTCGCCGACGCGGTATCGAAGGCCGTGGCGTACTGGGTGTAGATCGCGGTGGCGAAGGTCGTGAACCGCACCATCGCGAACGCCCCGTACTCCCCCAGCAGATACAGCGAGACCAACAGCGCGCCACCGGTGAGCGCAGGTCGCGCCAGCGGCAGGGTGACCCGCCACAGCGTGGACAGCGGCCCGTGACCGAGGCTGCGCGCGACCTCCTCGGCCGAGCCGTCGCCGCGGCGCAGCACCGCGGCGACGGGCAGGAAAACCAAGGGATACAGCGCGGATTCGATCAACACCGCGCCCCAGAAGCCGTGCACCGCCGGGAACAGCGACACCCAGCAGTAGCCGTGGACGAATTCCGGAACCGCCAGCGGCATCGTCAGAACGACTGTCCACCACCGCTTTCCGGGCAGATCCGTGCGCTCCACCAGCCAGGCGGCACCGAATCCGATCACCATCGTGATCAGTGTGACGACCACCGCCAGGCTGACCGTGTGCCACAGCAGCGTCACCATCAGCGGCCGGCGCAGCAGTCGGCGTGCGGCGGGCCAGCCGGACTGATATGCCTGCAGCGCAACGAAAATGAGCGGACTGGTGACCAGCAGCGTGATCAGGCCCGCGGTGAGACCGAGTCCGGGCAGCGGGCGGCGCGCCCATCCCCGGAGCGGGAATGCGCGCGCTCGCTCGACCACCGGGAGGGTCACGACAGCAGACCGGTTTCCTGCATGAGCTCGATGGCCTGCTTGCCGTCGCCGAGATCGCTCGCCTTGGCGATCGGGCCCGAGTCCTGCAGCGAACGAGTCAGCCGCGCATCGCTGACGCCGGAGACCAGCGGGTATTCGAAGCTCTCCGAGGTGGCGATGATCTGCTGGGCGGGCCGGCTGACCAAATAGGCCAGCCACTTCTGCGCCGCGGCCTGGTGCTTGCTCGACGCGAGCACCGCCGCGCCCGAAATATCGACCAGCGCACCGGGATCGCCCGGCGCGAAGTAGGACAGCGCGCTGTGGATGTTGGCCGCGCCCTTCTCCTCGCGCAGCCGGTACCAGTAGTAGTGGTCCACCACACCGCCCTCGACCTCGCCGCGATCGACGGCGGCGATCAGGTCCTCGTTGCTCTGGTAGACCTTGCCGTTGTCCTTGAGCCCCTGCAGCCAGGTGCGGGTGGCATCGACACCCGAGGCGGCGATCATGCGCGATACGATCGGGGCGAAGTCGGTCTCGCTCGGCGCGACACCCAGCCGGCCCTTCCATGCGGGTCCGGCCAGACCCTTCACCGAGGTCGGCGCCTGCACGGCCTGGACCTTGCCGGTGTTGTAGACGAACGCGGCCGAGCGCGCCGACACCCCGACCCAGTCCCCCTTGTCGGAGCTGACCTCGGCCGGGACGGCCGACAGCGTCGCGCCGTCGACCTTGGCGAGCTTGTTCTTCCCTTCCAGCAGGGTCAGCGCGGGCGGGTTCTCGGCGAAGTAGGCGTCGGCCGGGGAGGCGTCGCCCTCCTGCAGGATCTGGTTGGCCAGCTCCGCCTCATCGCCGGAGCGCACGTTCACCGTCACGCCGGTGCGCTGCTGGAAGTCCTTCACCAGTGCGGTCACAGTCTGCTCGTGCTGGCCGCTGTAGAGGGTGATCGAGTCCGACGCGGACTTGCTGCCGGAGCATCCGGCGATGGACAGCACCGCCGCCGAGGCCGCGGCGAGCGCCACGACGGTACGAAGGGAGCGGGACATGAGAACCTCCGATGGACACTGCTCCGCGGCAGTATCACCGCACAAGCGGAGGTTAGCATTACCTAAAACATCGGGGAAGCGCGGCCTGACCTTCAGTTCTATTTCGGTGTGATTCGGAAGAATCCGGTTGTGGTGCCCTGGTATTGGACCGGGCCCGGGGCGATCGTGCCGACCATCTGCAGGGTGTCGTCCACCGTGGTCGCGCCGACGAACTGTTCGGTGTCGAGCTGGCCGGTGTTCGGGTCGACGACGGCGAAGCTGAATCTGTCGCTCAGCCCCGCGGTGCCGTTGCCGAGCAGGGCGTGGCGGGTGAAGGTGTAGATCTTGCCGTCGGCCACGGACAGCCGGCCATCCGCATATTGCTCGACCAGCGCCGGACAAGCTCATTCCAGTTGTGCGGCAATGCCTTTGAGTTCACCACGGGAGGTCACACCGAGTTTCGGATAGGCCTTGTACAAGTGATAGCCGACGGTGCGGTGACTCAGGAACAGCTGCGCGGCAATATCCCGATTGGACAGACCCTGCGCGGCCAAACGCACGATCTGCAGTTCCTGCGGGGTCAACCCCGCTACCGCACGATCGCGGGGAACCTCACCGCTGTCCGGAGCTCCGGCTGCGACGAGTTCGTGACGGGCCCGCCGCGCCCATGGCTCCATACCGAGCCGAGAGAAGATCGTCAGCGCCTCGGACAGCTGCGTTCGCGCTGGAGCCTTACGCCGCGCTCGACGCAGCCACTCCCCGAAAAGTAATGCGGTGCGGGCATATTCGACCGGACGACCGTCGGCATCGTGCGCCGCCAGCGCCCGGGTGTACAGCTGTTCGGCCGCCTCGTCGTCGAGCAGTGCGCGACAGCGCAAGACCAGCGCGTCGGCCCACGGCTGCCGCACCGACTCGGCCCAGGCCTCGAACCACGCGAGCGGAGCGGCGGCCCGCTCGGGCGCTCCCGCCCGCACCGCCGATTCGACCAGGTCCGGGATGGATCGCAGGGCACTGAACTGATGGCTGAACGGTTCCCGGGTCAGGCGCTCGAGCCGGGTCAGCGCAGCCTCGGCGCGCCCCAGCCCGAGTTCGAGCACGCCGAGCGCCCAATGCGCCCAAGGCGTGACGGGTGCGCCGGACCCCATGGAGTCCCCGGCCAGTCCGGTGGCCGCGGAGCCCCGGCAGCTCTGTTCCTGTCCGCCCAAGGCCTGCAGGTAGGCGATCACACCAGTGAGGTGGCCGCTCCACTGCTGCTGCCCGGAGGAACAGCGCGCCCGAGGCCAGCGGCGTCATGCCGCGGCCCTGCTGCAGGTACAGCGCCAGGAAGAGGAAGAACGAACCCATCGTCATCTGATAGGCCAGCGAGAGCACCACGCCCACGGTGAACGCACGGTCCCGGAACAGGTTCGGATCGACCAGCGGTGCGGCGCCGCGGGCGGCCAATCGCCGCTGGTACCAAGCGAATACACCCAGCAGCACCGCCGCGGTGGCCAGCGACAGCCAGGTCCACAGGGGCCAGCCTTGCGTACGGCCCTGGATGAGCGGCAGCACCAACGCGACCAGAGCAGCCAGAATCAGGCCCACGCCATAGGGGTCGAGGCGGGTCCCCGCGTTTCCGCGTGACTCGGGCACCACTCGCCGCAGCACCGCCAGTGCGATCACACCCACCGGCACGTTGATCCAATAGATGGTCCGCCATCCGAGCCCGAACAGGTCGGCCTGGATCAGCGTGCCACCGATCAGCTGGCCGAACACCGCGGCCAGCCCCATGGTCAGGCCGTAGGCCGCGAAGGCTCGGGCTTGCCGTGCCCCCGCGAAGACCACGCTGATGATGCCGAGCACCTGCGGCGTGACCAGTGCCATGCCCACGCCCTGCACGACCCGCGCGGCGATCAGCTCACCCGCGCCGCCCGCCATCGCGCACACGATGGACGCCACCGTGAACAGCGCCATCCCGAGCCCGTATATGCGGCGTCGCCCGAACATGTCGCCCAGCCGGCCGCCGGTGATCAGACCCGCCGCAACGGCCAATCCGTACCCGGCGACCACCCACTGCATGGCCGCGCTGCTCGCATGCAGATCGGCCTGAGTCCCGGGAATCGCGACATCGACGATGAAGAAATCGAGGGTGGCCATGAAGATTCCGGCGAGCAGAACCAGCAGGGTGCCCCACGATGCGTGGTCGGAGGTGGCCCGGGCCGGTACGGCGACCGGGCTCTGGAGAGTGGAGGACGACATGACGGCTGTCATGAATCTTCGAAATCGGCTGCTTGTGAATGACAACCACGACGCTAGGAAGATCCGGGCGGCGGGGAATCTGTCGCGGTTAGGTACCGATGACTTGTCATCAACAGGTGGTTCACCACTTGCATTGCCGCGCCGCTTGTTCCGTCCATGTACGAAACGGCGAACCGACGACCACGAGCTGGTCGATCGACGCGAACGTCTTAAGTGCCTCCAGTAGTGGGAAGTTCGCTGGTCACGTCGGCGGCAGCTCGGAGCCTCCCAGGGGTGGATGGCGTGTAGATGCGCAGTTCGGAGGGGCTCACTACCGTGCTTGCTTCCGCCCGAGTTCCGAGATGTAAGGGATCCATATGTATGCCGATCTGGATCGGCTCGCCCTCGGTAGCTATCACACCGATACGGCCGCTGACCATGTGCGAGCAGCCCGTCAGCATCTCGAATCGGCCGAAGCGATGAACGGCATGTTCGGGCAGACCGGGGCCGCCCCGCATGCCGAGGTTGTCGTACGCGGTGCTCACAAACGGCAGATCGGTGCGCTCCACGGTCATCATCGAAACCTGACCAGTATCTACGAGAAAGCAACCGGCACCAGAAGCGTTTTCAGAGAGACGGATCGGGCAGCGGCTGATTCCACGCGGATGGGGTCGATCGCCGAACATGAATGAGCCGACACTGGTTGCTCTGTCCGTGCCTGAGCTGACTGCTGCCGCGGGAATAGATCCGTGGAAGCTGCAGGATCAGTTGCTGTCGGGCAAGCCGAATCAGATCAGCTTGCTGGCGCAGACGTTCTATGTGAGCGGGTCGCACACAAAAGAAGCGGATGATGCATTCACCCAGGCGTATAAGCATTTTCAGAATGCGCACGCCTCCGATAACGGATGTAATGCGATCAATGATTCGCGTGTTGTCAGCGACACGATAACCGAACTGAAGCCGACTGCGGACAATCTCAATCGAATCGGCGTCAATCTGGAGGAGATCGCGGGGGCGCTGGCAGACGCACAGAACAACACGTACGGTCCGATCGAGGCGCTCAATCGCTCAGTACAGCAGTTCGATTCGGAAATCGTCGCGCTACCGAAGCACAGCCACCTCGTCTACGAGGAAACGCGTCAGGGGATCGAGCAGGACGCGGAAAAAGTGGTGCGTACGGTCGGCGAGCAGTTGAACGGCATCGTCAACGACTACGAGAACGTGCTGAACGCCCGGATGACGGCTATCGAGTCGACCGGCTACATCCCGTCGGTCGTGCTCGATGACGGTGCGCCGGCGGCGCAGATACCCCCACAGTTTACCGACCCTAACCATGTCCCAAACCCCAAAGACGTGTTCGATTGGTGGACGCACCTCACTCCGGCCGCGCAGCAGGCCTTGCTGGCCGCACAGCCGGATGCGATCGGGAACCTGAACGGTATTCCGGTGGTCGATCGCAGCGCCGCGAACGAGCAGGTCATGAACAACGACATCCACAGGGCGGAGGATGCGGCAAACGTCCATGGCGTCAAGGTCGGCAACCCGATGGACGACACCAGCGCCCTCAGGGCACTGATGGAAAACCCAAACGCCTACACGAAGCTCGGCCTGACGGCTGACGAAGCCACGCGCGCCCACAATGCCCTCAACGTCCTCGCGGGCCTGCAGGCCGACGGCGGTCCGGACGCCGCCGTGCATCCCGGGCAGCTGCCGCCGACATACCTGCTCGCATACAATCCGCTCGCGTTCCACGGAAAAGGCACTGCCGCAATCGCTATCGGTAACCCGGACACCGCGGCCAATACCGCGGTCTTGGTACCGGGAGCGGGTCAGAGCGTGCGAGCCAGCGACTCGGACAACAGGGGTTGGTTCGTGACCCAGGGTTACCAAGCGCAGAATCTGTATGTCGAATCGAACCGAGCCAACCCGGGTCAGCCGACCGCGGTCGTGGCCTGGATGGGATACGACGACCCAGTCAACGGACTCACCGCCGTGGCGGCCGCCCCCTTCGAACCTCAACACGGGGCCGGTCCCGAACGCGCCGGTGGAATCCAGCTGGCCCAGGACATCAACGGGCTGGCAGCCACCCACCAGGGAAGCCAGCCCTCTCATATCACCGCGGTGGGCTACTCCGCCGGGGCCATTGTTGTCGGCGACGCGGCGGCCACGGGCATGATGCATAAAAGCCTCGGCGACGTTGTGCTTCTCGGCCCCGTCAGCACCGACACGGCGCACAAGGCGGCCGACTTCCACCTGAGTCACGGACAGGTCTATGTCGGCAGGGCACCCAACGACGCGAACGCGATCGTCGGCCATGGCTACTTGAATGCGGCGAGCACCTTGCTCGGGCAGGGAGGTGATCCGGACCCCCTCTCACCGGACTACGGCGCCGTCCCCATCAAGGCGGCAAATCCATCGAGTAATGATTTGCCGGTCGTCCATATCACTCCCAAGGGCCATCTGCTCTACTTCGACCCCGGCAGCGAACCACTGTATGCCACAGCCGACATCGTGTCCGGGAACGGTCAGCTGGCCGCGCACGGCATGTTGTCTCCCGACAAGATAGTCCCGCTCCCAGGCCGGGCCGGCGAGGAAGGGCTGACCACGTGGCAGCCGGGCGAGACCTCCGGAGCCGGTGTCAAGGACGACCACTTCCACTAACCGATCGACGGCCAGCACACCGGGCTGCTCCAGGACCGCTGAGGCCCGGTTCAGACCTTTCCGGTGATTCGTTCCGGCGGCATGCCCGGGCCGATGGTGGCCCGGATCTCTGACGGGTCATCCACACGACCGCAGTGGGCACACACGGTCTGGTGCGTGATTCCGGCCCCGCACACCGAGTGGGTGTAGAGGATCGGCGGCTCGCCGTCGGTCGCCCACTGGTCACCCCATTCGGTGAGCGCGACGAGGGCGGGCGCCAGCGCCCGCCCCTTCTCGGTGAGCAGGTACTCGTACAGCTCGGGCTGCTCGGAATACTTGTGGCGGTACATGATTCCGGATTCGACGAAGCCGTCGAGCCGGGACTTGAGGATATTGGTGGCGATGCCGAGGCTGCGCTGGAAGTCGCCGTAACGGGTCGCCCCGGCGAACAGCGCATCGCGAATGATCAGCAGGCTCCAGCGTTCGCCGATCACCTCGAGCGAGCGGGCGATCGAGCACACCTGCGAGTCATACATCTTCCCTAACACACCCGACAGTCTACCAGCACACTTGCATCATGAATGTGACTCACCGGGCAGTACCGCGCCGGGGGCGCCGACCATGCGCACCGCACCCTTCGCGACAGGGAAAAACGAGGCCCTCCGGTGACTGTACGTCGCATGATCCCGGCGGCTATTCTCGGTGCGTCGTGACCCGAAGGGCGTGGATATCGAGGAGGTTTGGTGTCGAACGACCGGCCGGCACCGGAGGGTGTCGATCCGACCAAGCCGAACGCCGCCAGAATCTACAACTATCTGCTGGGCGGCAAGGACAATTACGAGGCGGACCGGATGGTGGCGCAGCGCATGCTGTCCATCGCGCCGGACAATCGGACACTGGCCACGCTCAGCCGCGCGTTTCTGACGGGTTCGGCAAAGATGGCCGCCGAGAAGGGAATTCGGCAGTTCGTCGATATCGGGTCCGGCATTCCAGCCTCGCCCAGCGTGTACGAGACGGTCATGGCGGTCGATCCCGACTCCCGGCTGGCCTCCATCGATTACGACCCGGTCGTCATCGCGCACACCAACGCGATGTTCTGCGATCTGCCCGGTGTCACGCCGATGCTGGGCGACTTCCGCGAACCCGACGACATCATCGCGCGGCTGCCCGAGGCGGGCATAGACCTGTCCGAGCCGATCGCGCTACTGCTCGTCGGCCTCCTGCACTTCGTGCTCGAGGACGAGAAGCCGGCCGAGGTGATGGCCCGACTCCACGAGGTGATGGCGCCGGGCAGCTACGTGGCATTCACGCACGGCGCCACCGAGAGCGATGAGACGTGGGTGCAGCAGACCGTGACCGACACCGTGGGCAGCACCGCCCAGTTCGTCTTCCGGTCCCGCGCCGACGTGGCCACGATCTTCAAGGGTTTCGACCTGCTCGACCCCGGGATCGTGCCGGTCCAGCAGTGGCTCAGCGACGACCTTCCCGACACCCGGATGGTGGTACTCGGCGGTATCTGCCGAAAGCCGTAGGGCCCGAACGCTATCGATACGCCCGGAGATTGCCGAAGTAGTTGCACGACGCTCCGCCTACCGATAGCCTGCGCCCTGACAATCCGATGCGGCCCGCGCCGGTGGGGCCTCACTCTTTCGCATCTCATCACAGGGAGCGCTGCGCGTGCGAGTCTTCAGATGGGCACGAACCATATTCGCCGCAATCATGCTGTGCTGCTTCGCAACCGGCGTGGCGGCCGCCGACAACGGCTCGGCCCCGGCGTCCTGCCGCTCCTTTCCGATCGCGGTGCCGCAGGGCCGATTGGCCGCGACCCTCTGCACGCCACCGGGCGGGTCGCGCACCGTCATGGTGTTGATGTCGGGCTCCAATTTCAACGGCACCTACTGGGATTTCCCGTACGAGCCGCAGATCTACAACTTCCGCCGGGCGATGAACGCGGCCGGGTACGCCACGCTCGTGGTGGACCGGCTCGGCAACGGCGCGAGCACCCATCCGCAGAGCGAGACGTTGACGGCCACCGGCACCGCGCAGGACCTGCACGTCATCGTCCAGGACGCCAAGCACGGACTCGACGGCGCCGCGCCGTTCGGCAAGGTCGTCACCGTCGGGCACTCGCTGACCTCCGGCACCTCCGTCATGGAGTCCACCGCGTACCACGACGCCGACGGCCTACTGCTGACCGGTTATTCGCACGCGGTGAACGTCCCGGAGACCCTGAGCGTGATCGCCACCTACCACTCGGCCACCAGCGATCCCGAATTCGCCGGGCGCGGACTGGATCCGGGTTATCTGACGACGCGACCGGGTACGCGCGTGCACGACTTCTTCGATCCCGGCGATATCGACCCGGCGGTGCTCGCACTGGACGAAAAGGATAAAGAGGTCTTTTCCCTCACCGAATACCCGGACGGAATGGTCTCCACACTGCCCGGCATGTCCAATTTCATCACCGTTCCGGTTCTCATCGTCGTCGGCGCACGGGACCGGATGCTCTGCGGCGCGAACTACGCCAGCTGCGCGAGCTCGGCCACCATGCAGGCCGAGGAGGCACCGTTCTTCGGTCCCGCGGCGCGGCTGCGCACGTTCGTGTTGCCGGGCAGCGGCCACGGGGTGAACCTGGCGCGCAACACCCAGGCCTATCACGCCGCCGTCGTCGACTGGGCGAATTCCACCATCGGAAAGTAGTCTCCGGCTGGTGTTCCCCAGTGGCACAGCACAAGACGCAATCACACCGTTGGAGGCCGGAGGAAATATGAGCACGCCCGCTGACTTGACACTCGACCGGCTCCGGCAGGATCTGCGGGAGTTCGCGCGCCTGTCCGAGGCGCGCTACGTGCCCGCTGCGGTGGATCCGGTCCTGGACGCCCTGGCCGAGCTGTGGACAAGCTCGTGGATCGGAGTGCGAACCACCACGCATCCGGTCGGGCAGCGCGAAGTCAGTGCCCGGCTGATGAATTCGAGTCCGACCGCCGATCCGGTGGGCACCCTGCGCGACGCCGGGCTGCTCACCTTCACCGGGCATCCGATGGAAAAACTGCTGACCGAGATCCCCGCCGCCGTACCGGTGCGCTGGGGTGTGGATCTCGCGGTCGCGACCGGCGTGCAGAAGATCTGGCTGGTGTTTCCCGAACTGCTCACCGTGCGGCGGATGCTCGGGTTCTCCGGCGTACCCGCCGCCGCGGGCACGCACGCCGAGCATCTGACCCGCTACGGCGGCGACATCGGCATGATGGCAATAGATTTCGTCAGCCACACCATGAACTGGTACTCCCGCGTGCTCACCCCGGGCGAGCTCACGCCGTCCGACATCGTCACCATCCTGCGCGAGCTGAACTTCGCCCCGGCCGCCGATGAGGAGCTGGCCCTGTTCGCCAGGACGTTCAACGCCTATCGCACCTTCTCCTGGAACTCGCCCGACATCCAGCGCATCTGCTTCCCGGTGCGCAGCGATGCCGCCGGCTTCCCCACCCACCTGGACCCCGTACTCGAGCGCTTCGTCACCGGAGCCCCGTATGCGGACACCGGCCCCCGCGGATTCGTGTTCTACACCGCCTACGGTCCGACCGGCCGGTACTACAAGGTGCAGGCCGACTACACCTCCGCGCTGAACGCGACCTTCCCCGGTGGCACGCGTCCGCCGATGCAATGAGGCGCCGCGTTACGGCACAAATAGGACAGAGGATCTCGCCCGGTGAGTTGGCTGATTTCGGGCCCGGCAGGCTAGCATGGTCACAGATGTTGTAGGCGATTGTGCCTGCGCAAGTGCCGGTCTGACATGCGCCGGTAGCCACAGGACACAGCGGAGAAGGTCCCATGACGGCAGATCCGGCGTGGAAAGAGATCGCCACCTCGCCCGTAGCTCAGCGCGGCCCGACGGCACTGCGGATCATGGTCGGCGGTCAGCTACGCAAACTGCGCGAGGCCCGCGGGATCACGCCGCAGCAAGCCGGCGACCGCATTCGCGGCTCGCACGCCAAGATCAGCAGGCTCGAGCTCGGCCGGACCGGATACAAGGAACGCGATGTCAGCGATCTGCTGACCCTGTACGGCGTCGTCGACCCCGAGCAGCGCGAGTCCTTCCTGAAGCTTGTTCGCATGGCCAACGACCAGGGTTGGTGGCACGGCTACAGCGACTTGCTCCCCTCCTGGTTCGAGAACTATCTCGGGCTCGAGGGCGCCGCGCAATGGATCAGAACCTATGAGGGACAACTGGTTCCGGGCCTGCTGCAGACCGACGACTACGCGCGGGCGGTCGTCACGATGGCGCACAACGATCACGACGTGATCCGCCGCGTCGAGCTGCGGCGCAAGCGTCAGGCCATTCTCGACATACCGGGCGGTCCCTCGCTGTGGGCGATCCTGGACGAATCGGTGTTGCGCCGGCCCGTCGGCGGGCGGGCCGTGCTGCGGGCCCAGCTCGAACATCTGCTGAAGATGTCACATCATCGGAATATCACCATTCAGGTGCTCCCGTACGCGGACAGCAGCCAGGCCGCCGTGGCCAGCTCGTTCGCCATCCTGCGCTTCGCCGAGGAACAGCTCCCCGATATCGTTTACCTGGAACAGATTTCGAGCGCGCTGTACCTCGACCGGCCGCAGGATCTCGAAACGTACCGCCACGTCATGGACTGCCTCAGCATCGAGGCTGCCTCGCCGGTCGCGTCGCGCGCGCTGCTGGCCGCCGCGGCCGAGCAGCTGAAGTAACGCCGCTCAGCTCCAGACGCCGCTGTCGACCACCCAGATACCGTGGTCGCCCTGGGTCGCGGGTTGCACTAGATGCAGCGCGACCTTGCCGCCGTCCTGATTGGTGACGAACACGACCATCGGTGCGCCGGTACTGGTTTGCACGCTGGTCCACCCGAATCGGTTCTGCACAAAGGACTTTGCGACCTGCACGCGATCCAGGCGCCACGGCTGGTGGCCACCGTTCACGGCAGTTTGCAGATCGGCGGCCTGCGCGGCGGTCAACCCCTCACCGGTGAAGGTGGTTCCGGGCGCGGGACGACCCGTGACCGGCTGCTGCGAGGTGGTCGCCGGGACGGACGTGATCGGCTGCGGGGCAACGGAATCCGAGGGAATTGCCTGGTCCTGCGAGGAGAGCCCGGGCGAAGTCTCCGGTGCCGGTGAAGCATTCGGCCCGGACGGAGTATCCGACGAGGTGACGGCGGTCGAGGACGTGGTGGACGTCGGCGCCGTTGTGGTCGAGCATCCGCCCATCACCGCCGCACCGGCAAGCACTCCCACCAGCATTGCCGCCGCTCGATGCGAAAACCGGCCGAGAAGGCGATCGGTTCGGTCGGTCATGGTGTACCCCCGGTCGGTTCGGCGTGAGATCCGCGTGGATCATTGTCCTGATTTCGCACCACCGAACCGCATCGTTACCCCGGCAACGCGACGGGCCGGCCGTCCGGCGCGCAGGCCGGCCACATGTCGGTGAGCCACGCCTGCTCGGCAGCACCCATCACATCCCGGTGCGCCCGGACCTCACGCACCAAACCGAACAGTGCGATCACCCCGCGCGCCGTCGAGATGGCGCCCGAGATATGCATTTCCCGGCTGCCGCACAGCTTTCCACGGGAGGAAGATGAGGGAACGGACCGGACGATCGGAGACGGCATGGACAGGGACGAGACCGGCGCGGCCGCGCTGCCCGAGGCGGTCGCATGACGTCACATCCGCGGGCGGCATCGGACCGGGACGGCTTCGCGGCCGACACCGAGCGGTTCCGCCGGGAGTTGCTGGCGCACTGCTACCGCATGGTCGGCTCGGCACACGACGCGGAGGATCTGGTGCAGGAGACCTATCTGCGGGCATGGCGGTCCTATGCCGGGTTCGAGGGCCGCGCATCGATGCGGACCTGGCTCTACCGCATCGCCACCAACGTCTGCCTGACGGCACTGGGGTCACAGCGGCCCCGGATGGTGCCCTCGGGGCTGGCGGGCCCGTACGACGGCCCAGAGCGCGCACCGAGTCCTCTTGCACAGGAACAGGTTTCGTGGCTCGAGCCGCTGCCGGACGAATGGATCGCCCCGCCGCAGGACGATCCAGAGGCGGTGACGGTCGCCCGCGAGTCGGTGCGGCTGGCCCTCATCGCGAGCCTGCAGCATCTGCCCGCCCGCCAGCGCGCGATCCTCATCCTGCGCGATGTGCTGGCGTTCTCGGCGGCCGAGACCGCCGAGGTGCTCGACACGACCACGGCGGCGGTCAAGAGCGGCCTGCAGCGCGCCCGCGCCCGGCTGGACGAGCTCGGGCCGGAGCCCGACACCCTGCTCGAACCGGCCGACCCGCGGGCCCGCGCGCTGCTCGATGGGTATATCGCCGCCTTCGAGCGCTCCGACGCCTCCCTGCTGGAGCACGTGCTGCGCGCGGACGCCACGCTGGAGGCGACGCCGTTCGGCGATTGGCAGGCGGGCCGGGTGGCGTGCATCCACATGCTCGACAGCTACGTACTCGGCGCGCCCGGCGATTGGCGCATGGTCGCGACCACCGCCAACGGCCAGCCCGCCGCCCTCACCTACCGCCGGGATCCGGACGGCGTGCTGCGCGGGTACGGGGCGGTGGTGCTCGCCGCCACCGCCACCGGCATATCCCGCGTGATCGCCTTCCACCATCGCTCGCTGGCCGCGGCGTTCGGCCTCCCGGACGTGCTCGCCGATCCCGTCGAGCCCGTCCGGTCAGGGCAGTAGGGCCAGCTTGCCGACGGTCGCGCGACTCTCCAACTCCGCCAGTGCCTTCGGGCCGTCGGCCAGGGCGTATCCGGTGGGCTGCCCGGGGGTGATCACCCCCGCGGCGATGAGCGCGAACAGCTCGGTCATAACCTCGCCGAAGACCCGTGGCGCGGCCTGGATCAACGTCCCGATATTGAGGCCGATGATGTGAACCTGGTACTCGTACACCAGTTCCCAGTTGGTGAGCGCGGCGTCACCGCCCGCCGCGCCGAACACCACCACGCGCCCGGTCACCGGCTTGGCGGCGGCCAGACTCGCATGAAAGCCCAAGCCACCCACCGACGCCAGTACCAGATCGACGCCGGCGCCGCCGGTCAGCCGCGACACCTCGGCGGCAAGATCGCCTGCGCGGGAATCCACTACGTGGTCCGCACCCAACGCCCGCACGATCTCGTGCTTGCCCGCCGACGCGGCGGCAATGACCGTCGCGCCGTAGTGCTTGGCCAGGCGCACCGCGACCTGGCCGGTTCCGCCCGCCGCGGCGTGAATCAGCACGGTCTGCCCGGCGGCGATGCCGCCCAGCGGTTTGAGCGCGGCCAGCGCCGTGGGCCAGCTCACCGTCAGGCCCAGGGCCTGTTCCGCGGTCCAGCCCGCGGGCACCGGCACCGCCGCGGCGGCGGGCATCGTCATGTACTCGGCGAAGGCGCCGTACCCGATGCCGATGACGCGGGCGCCGGGCCCGATCCCGGTGACCCCCTCGCCCGCGGCGACAACCTCACCGGCGGCCTCGAAGCCCGCCAGATAGGGCGGCCGGGGGTTGTTCCCGGACGCTCCGCGGGTCTGGGAGACGTCGCGGTAGTTGACTCCGGCGGCGGCGACGCGGATCAGCACCTCGCCCGGTCCGGGGACCGGTACCGGGGCGTCGGTGATCAGCTGCATGTCCTGCGGGCCGTGCAGCGACATCTGCCGCAGGGCGCGCATGGTGGTGGGGATGCTCATGACATACGGACCCGAACCGTCCCCGAAAGGAATCGACGCCGAGCCGATTGTCGATTTCGGTCCTCGTGGTGCGTCGTACAGACGACACTACAAAGGGTTGCGGCGGCGGCCGGGCCACGAACGACGCGAGAGGATCCGGGATGAAGGCCATTCGCCTGCACGCACCGACGGGCATCGAGGGACTCGTCTACGAGGACGTGCCCGACGCCCAGCCCGGCCTCAACGACGTGCTGATCAAGGTCGCGGCGTGCGGCATCACGCACAACGAGCTCGATTGGCCGGTATGGAAGTGCCGGGCCGGTCACCCGCGCGCGGGAATCATTCCGGGCCACGAGGTCTCGGGAGTGGTGGTCACGCTGGGCTACGGCACGGCCGGATTCGCGGTTGGCGACGAGGTTTTCGGGCTGGCCGACCAGCTGCGCGACGGCGCGGCCGCGGAATACATTGCGGTGGAGGCCCGCAACCTCGCCCGCAAGCCGCGCACCCTGGATCACGTTCAGGCCGCGGCGGTTCCGCGCGCGGGCCTCACCGCGTGGCAGGCCCTGTTCGATCACGGCGCCCTCACCAAGGGCAAGACCGTGGTCGTGCACGGCGCGGGCGGCGCGGTCGGGTCGATGGCGGTGCAGCTGGCGCGGTGGGCCGGAGCGCGGGTGATCGGCACCGGACGTGAGCATTCCCGTTCCCTGGCAATCGAACTCGGCGCCGACCGCTACCTCGCGCTGGACACCGCCGATCGCCTCGAGGATGTCGCGGGCGAGGCCGACCTGGTCGTGGACACCATCGGCGGGGAGGTGCTCACCGGCTCGTCGGTCCTGCTGCGCCCCGGCGGAATACTGGTCACGATCAAGGCCGCCGCGGAGTTCCCGACCGACCGGGACGACATCACGAAGGTCGTCTTCGTCCAGGTGGCCGACCGCGCGCAGCTGAGCGAGCTCGCCCGCCTGATCGACGAGGGGCACCTGCGCCCGCAGCCCGGCTCGGTGTACCCGCTGGCCGACGCCGTCGCCGCGTTCACGGCGAAGGCGGCGGGCGGCCTGCCCGGCCGGACCGTACTGCGTCCCTGATCGGCCCGCTCGACTGCCGTCGGGGCGTTCATCGTGAAGGCCATGAGCGCCCAGCCAGCAGACCGTGCTGCACCCCGATCGACCCACTCGACCACCCTCGCGGTGTTCATCGCGAGGGCCGCGGGCACCCCGGCCGGCCGCACCGTGCCACGTCCCGATCGGCCGCTGCATGTGCGGCGCTGGTCGCGGCGCGGCCGTCCGGTCTCGCCGGAATTCTCGGATCGTGCGCGATTCACGTATCGGGCGTGAGATCCGGAGCGAGCGCATACGCTGGCGACCGTGGACTTGCTGGTTGGCATCGATCTGGGGACCGGAAGCAGCAAGGGGGTCCTGGTCCGGCCGGATGGGGTCGTGGTCGCCGAACATCAAATAGCACACGAGATTTCGCTGCCCCGGCCCGGATGGGCCGAGGTGGATCCGGTGGGGATGTGGTGGGCCGAGGTCGGCGCGATCAGCCGGGCCCTGGTGGCCGCCGCGCCGCGTGCGGCACATATCGCCGGACTGTGCGTCAGCGGCGTCGGCCCCTGCCTGGTGCTCTGCGACGAGCACCTCGATCCGGTACGGCCGGCCATCCTGTACGGCATCGACTCCCGGGCCTCGGCCGAGATCACCGCCCTCACCGCCGAGTTCGGCGCGCAGGAGATCCTGCGGTCGGCCGGCAAATCGCTGTCCAGCCAGGCGGTGGGACCGAAGATCGAATGGGTGCGCCGCCACGAGCCCGAGGCGATGGCGCGTGCTCGGCGCTGGTACGGCTCCAACTCCTTCATCGTGGCCAAGCTGACCGGTGAATACATCCAGGATCATCACACCGCCAGCCAGTGCGATCCGCTCTACGCCCTGCGCGACTTCGATTGGCACGCGGAGTGGTCCGGGCGCATCCTGGGCAGTCTGCCGCTGCCCCGTCTCGTGTGGCCGGGCGAGACCGTCGGCGCCCTCACCCCCGACGCGGCCGCGCACACCGGGATTCCCGCCGGCACCCCGGTCGTGGCGGGCACGGTCGACGCCTACGCCGAGGCATTCAGCGTCGGGGTGCGCAATCCCGGCGATCTGATGCTCATGTACGGCTCCACCATGTTCCTGGTGCAGGTGCTGGAGAAGTACCACACCAATCCGGCGCTGTGGACGACCGCGGGCGTCGAACCGGGCACGTTCACGTTCGCGGCAGGCACCTCGACCGCGGGCAGCCTCACGCAGTGGCTGCAGAAGGTCACCGGCGGGGCGCCGTTCGAGGAGCTGATGGCCGAGGCGGAGGCGGTGCCACCGGGCTCCGAGGGCCTGATGGTGCTGCCGTACCTGGCCGGCGAGCGCACCCCGGTCTTCGATCCGGACGCCCGCGGCGTGTTCGCCGGGCTGACATTGCGGCACGGGCGCGGTCATCTCTTCCGCGCCTCGTACGAGGGCATCTCGTTCGGCATCCGCCAGATCCTGGAGATGTTCGACGACGCGGGTTCACCGGCCGTCCGCGCGGTCGGGGTCGGCGGCGGGCTGCACAGCACGGTATGGACGCAGGCACTCAGCGACATCACCGGACTGACCCAGCTGCTGCCGGAGCAGACCATCGGCGCCAGCTACGGCGACGCGCTGCTCGCCGCGATCGGGGTGGGACTCGTTGCGCCCGAGACGGATTGGGCCCGCATCGCGCGAGAGGTAGCGCCGGATCCCGACGCTCGCGCGCGCTACGACGAGCTCTACGCGACCTGGCGGGAGCTGTACCCGGCGACCCGCGAGCAGATACATCGGCTGGCCGCATTCGGCTGAGCGGCTCCGCGCCGAATCCGTAAGCGCCCGTCAGGAAGCGGGGCACCATACGGCGAGCTCGGCGCCGCCGGGTTCGCGGAAGTGGAACCGGCGGCCGCCGGGAAAGTCGAAGGGTTCGACCGTGACGACGCCGCCCGCGGCCTCGATCGTCTCGCGCGCCTCCGGCAGATCATCGGTGCGGATGGTGACCAGCGGTGCGGCGGCCTGCTCGGCCGCATCGGCCTGGAAGCCCAGCGTGATGCCGCCGCCCTGCACGTCGGCGTAGGTGGGTCCGTACGCGGTGGCGGTCCAACCGAAGGCCTTCTCGAAGAAGGCACTCGACGCGCCCGCCGAGCCGGACGGGAACTCGATGAAATCGATGGTGAACATGGACCATACGATAGCCAGGGGGACCGACAGATTCGCTTCCCCGAGACGCGGCCCCCGCGTGCCGAAACCGTGACTCGCCGATCCCGGGGAATGGGTATTTCTCCGGTATGAGAAACACCGCTTCACCCGGCTCGACGGGCCGGCGGCCCTGGTACGCCGACCTCGAGGAGGCCGAGGCCCGGGGCGCCCACGGCAGCGCCGGAATCGGATACTTCGACTGCGACTGCGACATCTGCCGCCACCGGCACCACGAGCGGCCGTTCTGATCGCGACCGCCGCCCGCACCCGCGTGTGCCGCCGTCCAGCAGTGCACGCGGTGCTCTTGCGCGGCCCGGACAGCCGGATCGAGCGGCCGCCAACCGTCAACGGAGGACGGACTCGAACGGCGGCCCGTCGAGGAGGCTACGACATGCCCGCCGGATCTGCGCCACAATCGATTCGCGATCGTCGAGGCCGGCCTCCCAGTACATGATGAGCCACTCAGCGCCGGCGAATCCAGACCCCTGGCCAGCGCCTCGGCGGCGATCATCGGCAGGTCCTCGGGATACACCTCGCCCACCGCGAACAGGTCGGCTGCCGCCCGAAGTTCCTCCGTGCAAGCCAGCCTGCGCGCGAACCGAATCCGGGTCAACCGAATTCGCCGCGCCGACGGTTTCCGGTCCCCGGTCCGCGGAAAATGGGATGCGATGCATCAATACTGGCCCGTACCATCTCTTTTCGTGCCCGGTGCGTAGGCAGCGGTTACTTCGACTCTTAATCGGCGGGTTGCGGGTTCGAGTCCCGCCCAGGCTTCGCGGCCTGGTAGCTCAATGGCAGAGCAGCATGTTCCGTCGCCGACCTGGATCTCGGGCACACCCCTCGCTGCACGTGCGAATCGGCGGCGCCGCGACGGCGCCGAAATCCCGCCGCGGCGGCGCCCGGTGCGCGGGCAACAGGTACTTCGGGTTTCACATCCTGGAACGGGTCGCCCCGGTGACCAACTCCCCTGCTGCCGAACAGATCTCGGGCCCGCTTCGCGGGAATTCGTTTGCGACCCACATTTCCGGCCGCTATCGTTTCGAGTGCGCCCGGTGCGCAGGTAGCGGTTACTTCTCGGACGAAAGGGTCGCGGGTTCGAATCCCGCCCGGACTTCGGTCCGCGTAGCTCAGCCGGCAGAGCATTTCGCAAATACCGCCACCGCCGGGATCTCGGGCGCACATCTTCGTCTCACCCGCCACCGGCCCTTCACGCCGGTCGGCTCGGGTGCCATCGCAGATTCCCTCTCCGACTTCGCGATTCGCGCACAGGCGTACACACACGTTCGTTGCCGACCGGGCGCCATCCTCGTCCGGGGCACTGCCTTCCGAAACAAATGAGATGCGGCCAATTCGGCAGCGCGCTACCGTAACTACCACGCCCGGTGCGCAGGAAACGGTTACTTCTGGCATATCAGGTTCGACTCCTGTCCGGATTCCAGGAATCCGGTCGGCTCGCAAGAGCCGGTTACCGTTGCCGATTTGTTCTCGGGCGCTATAGTTTCGCACCTCCCGGTGCGGGGCCCACGGTTACTTCGAACTGCAATTCACCAAGTCCGTGGGCAATTCGATCTCGGGAGGCCTGTGCATCAGCCCGATGCGCCGACGACGGATGCTCCCGGATTGTCGAATCACGGAGCGCCGGTTCGAATCCGGCCGCCGCCCGACAAGCGGCGATGTCGTTGCGTTCCCAGGCCGCGCTCGCCTCCCCGCACGACATGGGGGAATTCCTGTGAGCAAGTTCAATTCCGGACGCCTGCGCGCCGCCGCGACCTCGGCGGTGAAGTCCGCACGCACGCCGACCGGACGCACCTACGAGGGCGCGCCCGGCTACGAGCGCACGCCGCAGGGTGAACTTTTCCTGCTCGCGGTATCGAACATGTTGGGCGAGAACACCTTCTACGAGACCTCCGGCGCACGCGACGACCGCTACGCGGTGCTGGTGCGCGAGAACACCCTCGCCGATCCCGAGTGGACCGCACGCCTGCTGCGCTGGCTGCGCACCTCGGCGAATATGCGCACCGCCGCACTCGTGGGCGCGGCCGAGTTCGCGCAGGCCCGACTTTCGGCCGGACAGTCCGGAATGAGCCGTCAGGCAATCGATTCCGTGCTGCAGCGCGCCGACGAGCCGGGTGAGCTGATCGCCTACTGGTTCGCCACCTACGGGCGGGCGCTGCCCAAGCCGGTCAAGCGCGGCATCGCCGACGCGGCCCGGCGTCTCTACGACGAGCGCGCCCTGGCCAAGTGGGATTCCACCGCACACGCGGTGCGCTTCGGCGACGTGCTCGACCTCGCGCACCCGGCACCCATGGCCGACAAGCCCTGGCAGGGTGAGCTTTTCGCGCACGCACTGGACCGGCGCCACAACCGGGGCACCGCGCCCGGCGAGGGCCTGCGGATCCTGCGCGCCCGCACGGAACTGCTCGCCATGCCGGTGGCGGATCGCCGGACGTTGTTCGACGACGCCGAGCGGGCCCGCGAAGCGCTGCGCGGCGCGGGCATGACCTGGGAGTCGGTGGCCGGCTGGCTGCAGGGCCCGATGGACGCGCGCGTCTGGGAGGCCCTGATCCCGTCGATGGGTTACATGGCGCAGTTGCGTAACCTGCGCAATTTCGACGAGGCCGGGGTATCCGACGAGGTCGCCGCGGAGGTAGCGGCCAAGCTCGCCGATCCCGAACAGGTCGCGCGCTCGCGGCAGCTGCCGATGCGGTTCCTGTCGGCGTACCGCGCCGCGCCGTCGCTGCGCTGGGGCCATGCCCTCGAGCGGGCGCTGGGCCACTCGCTGGCCTCGGTGCCCACGCTGTCCGGGCGCACCCTGGTGCTGGTGGACACGTCGAGCTCGATGAACGCGGGCTTCTCCCGCGACGGCGCGCTGCGCCGCTGGGACGCCGCGGTCGTCTTCGGGCTCGCGCTGGCGAGCCGGTGCGAGCGGGCCGACGTCGTCTCGTACTCGTGGGGCGAGGGTGACGCGGGCAGCCGGGTGTTCACCCAGCGGCGGGGCGAGTCGCTGCTGCGTGCGGTCGAGCGGTGGAAGGCCGGCGGCTACTTCATCGGCGGCGGCACCGATACGGCCGGCGCGGTGCGGGGGCACTTCGCGCGGCACGATCGCGTGGTGATCCTCACCGACGAGCAGGCCACCGGTGGCAACGTCGACCGGGCACTGCCCGCCGCGGTGCCGCTGTACACCTGGAATCTGGCGGGGTACCACCTCGGTCATGCCCCCAGCGGGTCGCACAACCGGCACGTCTTCGGCGGCCTGTCCGACAAGGCGTTCGCGATGATCGGTCTGCTGGAGGCCGGCGCCCGCGCCGACTGGCCGTTCTGACGGCGGTGTCCGGCAACTCGAATCGAGTTGCCGGACACCGTAGGTCGACTACGACCGCGCGGAAGCCGCAGTGCGCGTATGTATCACGGCGGTGACGACCGCGGCCAACACAATGGCGGCAGCCGCACAGGCCGCGGTGGTGGCCCATCCGAGCCAGCTGACCGCCGCCGCGCCGAACGCCGTCCCGAAGCTGCCGCCGATGAAATAGACGATCATGTACGCGCTGTTGAAACGGGCCGGGGCGCCGGGATCGATGGCCAGCACCGTGCTCTGATTCGCCACCTGCGCGGCGAACAGTCCGGCATCGAACAGGCCCAGGCACAGCAGGGTGATTGCCGTATTCGACAGGAACACCGCAAGAATCACCGTGCTGACGACGGCCAGCGCCAGGCCGATCAGGATCACCCGGCGGGCGCCGACGCGATCGGTCCACGTCCCCGAAATCCGGGTGGCGGCGACGCCGAGCAGCCCGGCGAAGGCGTACAGGCCGATTCGTTCGGGCGAATAGGAGAACGGCGGCTGGGACAGCGCGACCGAGAGCCCCGCCCAGATCGTGCAGAAGGCGAAGAACCACAGCGTGCCCCGACCGGCGGCCAGCCGCAGCACCGGATACCGGGTGTACAGGGCGGGCATTCCGCGCAGCGTCGCAAGATAGCCGCGCGTCGCAGTTCCCGCCGCCGCCGGCAGCACCGGGCGGGTGACCGAGGCGAGAACGAGACAGACGACGGCGAAAACGACGAGCATGCCCCGCCACCCGATGACATTCGCCAGCCACCCACCCGCGATGCGTCCGGCGAGGACCCCGGACGAAATTCCGGCGGTCACGATCCCGAGAACGGTGGCTCGCCGATGCGAGTCCGCGAATCGTCCCGCGACCGAACTCAATTGGGCCCCGATCGCCGAACCAGCCCCGATCACGAAGATCGCCGCACCGAGCAGCCACGCCGATCGCACCGCCGCCGCACCCATTAAAGCCACTGCCAGAGCACCGAATTGGGCCGACACCACCACCCGCGGCGCATACCGATCGACGAGCGGCACCAGCAGGGCCAGGCCGGCCAGATAGCCGACCGGTCCACCGGCCAACGCCGTTCCGACGGCCGCGACCGAGATATGCAGCGACCGTGCTACCTCCGCGATAGCCGGTTGCAACGGATAGATACTGGCCGTGCCGGTCGCGGCCGCCAGCGCCATGAACCACACGACAGGCGTCCGCAGCACCGCGACCCGGGTATCCGGAATGAGGTCGGTTTCCATGACACCGACGGTAGGAACGCCGGAATCATCCGGCTGGCGGCAATCGGACCACATAGTTCCGGGCCCGGATACGAGAAACGCACCCCCTCGACATGCGAGAGAGTGCGTCTCGAACCCGGTGCGGATGTCGCCGCGGCAGCTCAGGGGGCGCCGGGCGGTTCCGAGTTCGCGGCGGCCTCGGGCTTCGAGCCCGCGGCCGGATCCGCCTCCGTCTCCGTTTCGGCCGCACCCGGATCGGTGCCCTCGTCGGCGGCCTGGTCCGGCTCGGGATGCTCCGGGGAGAAGTCCGCGGGCAGGCCCTTGATGTGCTTGTTCATCGAGCGGATCAGCAGCACGGTGCCCGCCAGCAGGACCAGGATGATCACCAGGCCCAGCGGCGAGGCCTTGCCGAACTCCGGGCCGGTGGGGTTGGTGGTGGTGCCCTGCGCAAGGACGGTCAGAATCATCGGTCGGTGACCTCGGTGTGTGGGTCTTCGATACCGGCGAACAGGTCGGTCTCCGGGATCTCGGTGCGCACCCGCGTCTTGGCCAGCTCGAATTCCTCGGTGGGCCACAGCCGCTGCTGCATCTCCATGGGAATCGCGAAGAAGGCGCCGTTCGGGTCGATCTGGGTGGCGTGCGCGCGCAGGGCGTCGTCGCGCTGCGGGAAGTACTTGGAGCATTCGATCTGGGTGGTCACCCGGCCGAACATGTCGCCACGCTCGGCGGCCATCTTGCGGAACCGGTCCAGCCACTCCTGCATCGGGAACGGCTCGCCGATCCGCTCGTACTCCTCGGCGAAGGTCTCGATGCGCTGGATGCTGAAGCCGTGGTCGTAGTACAGCTTCAGCGGGGTCCACGGCTCGCCCGCGTCGGGGAAGCGCTCCGGATCCCCCGCCGCCTCGAACGCGGCCATCGACACCTTGTGGCACATGATGTGATCCGGGTGCGGGTAGCCACCGTTCTCGTCATAGGTGGTCATCACGTGCGGCCGGAACTCGCGAACGACGCGGACCAGCGCCTCGGTGGCCTCCTCGAGCGGCACCAACGCGAAGCAACCCTCCGGCAGCGGCGGCAGCGGATCGCCCTCGGGCAGGCCCGAGTCGACGAACCCCAGCCAGCGGTGCTGGACCCCGAGCGCCTTGGCGGCCTCGGCCATCTCCTCGCGCCGCACCTCCTCGATGCGGTCGAGGATGCCGGGCACGTCCATCGCCGGATTGAGGATCGACCCCCGCTCGCCGCCGGTCAGCGACACCACGAGGACGTCATCGCCCTCCGCGGCATACTTCGCGGTCGTCGCGGCGCCCTTGCTGGACTCGTCGTCGGGGTGGGCATGCACAGCCATGAGGCGGAACCCGCTCACTAGTTGCTCACCTCATTGCTCATCCGTTAGTCACCTCATCGCTCTCCGCCACACATTCGGGCAGGGGTGCCAGATCTCTCTCCCTATAGTTCCATCCGGCCCACATTTGTTCCGAGCTACCCCCCGGGGATGGTGCGTGGGCGGAGCTTGCGGAGCCCACGGGGTGGGTAAGTCACTGTGTCGCGGCTCTCGGCCACGCGGGGCCGCGCAACCGGGCGATACCCGCATGGGGCACCATCGACTGGTAGCGCACGGCGCGCTGAGATAGAGGAGCGAGCACATCATGACCGAGGCCGCACCCGAGACCGGACGGTCCGACACCGCGGCCCCGTCGCGCTCGCTCGGGGATCGCTACGGGACCACCCGCCGGCGCCGGACCCCGCGCTGGATGCCGCTCGCCCTGGGCGGCGTGGTCGTGGTGCTGGGCCTGGTCATCGCCTATCTCGGCTTCAAGCAGTTCGGACCCAAGGACGTCGACCCCGAACAGCTGGGCTACTCCGTCGTCAATGACTCCACCGTCGAGGCGCATTTCAAGGTCACCCGCACCCATCCCGAGCAGCCGGCGTTCTGTTTCGTCCGCGCGATGGACAAGGACGGCAACGAGGTCGGCCGCCGCGAGGTGCTGATCGTGCCCTCGAACAGCGGTACCGTGGAAATGAAGGTCACGGTGCGGAGCCTCGCCAAACCGGCGGCCAGCGATGTGTACGGCTGCGGCAGCCACGTACCCGCCTACCTGCGGGCGGGCTGAACCGGCCCATCCAGGCGCATCCGGCGAATCGCCTGGCAATCACCGCCCCGACCTGCACCTTTGCAAAACGTGGTAAAATGATGCGATACACGGTTCCGAACGCTCGGAGCCGTGTTTGCTGCATTGGCGGCCAGCGCTGTCGGTTCCCGGCACACAATGCCACACGGGAACAGGGCCTGTCGGGGTTCGACGGATATCCCCCAGGGATCGCTCTAGCCGTCCACTGTGGCCGTGCGCGCCCCAGGGTGGGGCGCATGTGGCTGCAGGTATTTGGGAATCCCGGTTAGCCGGGAACAACTACGAGGGAGTGATCGAGATGACTGAGACGCAAGTGACCTGGCTGACACCGGAGTCGCATGAGAGGCTCAAGGGCGAACTCGACGCGCTCATTGCCAATCGTCCGGTCATCGCGGCCGAAATCAACGAGCGCCGCGAGGAAGGCGACCTGAAGGAGAACGGTGGCTATCACGCGGCGCGCGAGGAGCAGGGTCAGCAGGAGGCCCGCATCCGCCAGCTGCAGGAGCTGCTGAACAACGCCAAGGTCGGCGTCGCGCCCACCAAGTCGGGCATCGCGCTGCCGGGTTCGGTCGTCAAGGTCTACTACGACGGCGACGAGACCGACACCGAGACGTTCCTGATCGCCACCCGCGAGGAGGGCCTGGGCGGCTCGAACCTCGAGACCTACTCGCCGAACTCCCCGCTGGGCGGGGCGCTCATCAACGCCAAGGTCGGCGAGACGCGGGAGTACACGCTCCCCAACGGCAACATCATGAAGGTGACGCTGGTCAGCGCGGAGCCCTACCACAGCTGACGCGCCCGGCCGGTCGGCAGCAGCCGGTCGAGCGCCGCTGCGAACCTCCGAAAACAACACAGCGGCCGCACCGTTTCCGGTGCGGCCGCTGTTGTCTTGTCGCGAGGTGATTACCCCAGCGCGCGCTCGATATCGGCGAGCAGGTCGCCGACGTCCTCGATGCCCACGGACAGGCGAACCAGATCCTCGGGCACCTCCAGCTCGGACCCGGCGGTCGAGGCGTGCGTCATCGCGCCCGGGTGCTCGATCAGCGACTCCACCCCGCCCAGGGATTCGGCGAGGGTGAAAAGCCTGGTGCGCGAGCAGAAGTCGAGCGCGGCCTGCCGACCACCGGCCAGCCGCACCGAGATCATGCCGCCGAAGCGCCGCATCTGCTTCTGCGCGACCGCATATCCCGGGTGGTTCGGCAGGCCCGGGTAGATGACCTGGGCGATGGCCGGATGTCCGGACAGGAACTCCGCGATCGTCTCGGCATTGTCGCAGTGCCGATCCATGCGCACCGCAAGGGTTTTGATGCCGCGCATGGTCAGGAAGGCATCCGTGGGGCCGGGCACCGCGCCGGCGCCGTTCTGCAGGAAGGCGAAGGCGGCATCGAGTTCGGGATCGTCGGTGATCAGCGCGCCGCCGACGACATCCGAGTGTCCGCCGAGGTATTTGGTGGTCGAGTGGATCACGATGTCGGCGCCCAGCAGCAGCGGCTGCTGCAGGTACGGGGAGGCGAAAGTGTTGTCCACCACCAGCTTCGCGCCGCCGGCGTGCGCGATCTCGGCCAGCGCGCCGATATCGCCGATGTTGAGCAGCGGATTGGTCGGCGTCTCCACCCAGACCAGTTTCGTGTTGGGGCGCAACGCATTACGCACCGCGTCCGGATCCGACACCCGCGCGACCGAGTATTCGATGCCCCACTGCGTGAAGACCTTGTCGATCAGCCGGAAGGTGCCGCCGTAGGCGTCGTCCGGGATCACCAGATGATCACCGGGCCGCAGCGTCGCGCGCAGCGCACAGTCCGTGGCCGCCATGCCGGAGGAGAAGGCCCGGCCGTGGCGCCCGGACTCCAGGGCGGCCAGGTTGGCCTCGAGCGCGGTGCGCGTCGGGTTGCCGGTGCGGGCGTACTCGAAGCCGCCGCGCAGCCCGCCCACGCCGTCCTGGGCAAAGGTGGAGCTGGCGTAGATCGGCACATTCACCGCACCGGTCTGCGGATCGGGCTCGTATCCGGCGTGCACGGCCCGTGTGGAGAACCCCAGCTGGTCATCGGTCATGGCTCACAGCCTAGGAGCGCTCCCCCTCGCCCGGCCCGCCGGGTGGCGCCGCCGGCTGCGGCGTTCGGTCGATCGGCCGGGTGAGCGCGGCCTAGGGTGGATCGCATGGTGACCGTAGACGAGCTGTTCGCAATCGATTCGCTGCTCAGCGACCAGGAAATTCAGATCCGCGACACCGTGCGGGTGTTCGCCGAGCAGCGGCTGCGACCGCATATCGCGGACTGGTTCGAGCGGGGCACGTTCCCGGTCCGCGAGCTGGCGCCCGAGCTGGGCAAGCTGGGCCTGCTGGGGATGCATCTCGAGGGGTACGGCTGCGCGGGCACGTCGGCTACCGAGTACGGCCTGGCCTGCATGGAACTCGAGGCGGTCGATTCCGGCGTGCGCAGCCTGGTGTCGGTGCAGGGCTCGCTCGCCATGACGGCGATCCACCGGTTCGGCTCCGAGGAACAGAAGCAGCGCTGGCTGCCGGACATGGCATCCGGTCAGGCGATCGGCTGCTTCGGGCTCACCGAACCCGATTTCGGCTCCAATCCGGGCGGGATGCGCACCCGTGCGGTCCGCGACGGCGCGGACTGGGTGCTCGACGGCTCGAAGATGTGGATCACCAACGGCTCGGTCGCCGACGTCGCGGTCGTGTGGGCACGTACCGAGGAGGGGATTCGCGGCTTCCTGGTGCCCGCGGGCACCCCGGGCTTCACCGCCCGCGAGATGCACCGCAAGCTCTCACTGCGCGCCTCGATCACCGCGGAGCTGGATCTGGAGGGGGTGCGGCTGCCCGGCGAGGCGATGCTGCCGGGCGGTAAGGGCCTCGCGGCGCCGCTGGCGTGCCTGTCGGAGGCGCGGTTCGGCATCGTCTTCGGCGCGCTCGGCGCCGCCCGCGACTGCCTGGCCGCGGCCATCGACTACGCGCGCACCCGCGAGGTGTTCGACAAGCCGCTGGCCGCGTATCAGCTCACCCAGGCCAAGCTGGCCGATATGGCGGTAGAGCTGGGCAAGGGCGAGCTGTTGGCGCTGCATCTGGGCCGGCTCAAGGATCGCGGCGAACTGCGGCCCGAACAGGTCAGCGCGGGCAAGCTGAACAGCACCCGGGAGGCCATCGCGATCGCGCGAGAGTGCCGGACCATCCTGGGCGCCAACGGAATCACCCTGGACTATCCGGTGCTACGCCACGCGAACAACCTGGAGTCGGTGCTCACCTACGAGGGCACTGCGGAGGTGCATCAGCTGGTGCTGGGTGAGGCCCTGACCGGATCCAAAGCATTTCGCTGACAGGCAATTTGAGCGGCGAGCCGAATGGGATTTCCCACTCTCTACAAATGCCCGGAGGTTGCTAGGCTGTCGGGGTATTTCTGTTCGGCTCCGCGTTGCTCGAAGTGTCGGCGCGTAAGACTTTGAAGCGCCTGCATAAATCGCACGGAGTTCCCGCGCTGACCGCGGCGCGGGAATCACCGGCGGTGTGCGCGGCACTGGATCAGCACGCGGCCGCGATCCGCGACATCCTCGAGCTCGGCATCGAGAATTCGGCGGTCGTGCCGGTGCCGGTGCTGCTGGCCGGATACGCCCGCGGACTGGTGGAACATTCGGGGCGGGCGGTGCTGCGCGCGCCGCACGATACCGCCGGCTGGGTACGCGCCGAATGGATCCAGTTGAGATTGGCCGGTGTGTGCTCGAACATGTCACGACGCAGCCGCCTCGAAGATCGGTACAGCAGCGAGAGAGGTTCGCGCCGGAAGGGCACTCGGGGCGACAGGGCCCGACCGCCGACGATCAGCCCGCGTGGGGCTCGCTGTCGACCAGGTGCAGCCCGGGCCGCCGCCGGGCGGGCGTCGAACCGCCCGCACCGCCGATGAGCAGCACCGCGAGCACGCCGCCGACGATGAGCAGCACCGTCAGGAGGAACGGCACGGTGACCTCGGACGGCACGCCGACGCGGCCCAGCGCCGTGGCGCCCCCCGCGCCCCAGAGGACCACGGCCGCGAAGCGGCCCAGCATGCGACCCCGCCCGGAATCACCGATTCGATTCGTGACCCAGCCCATGACCATGCGGCCGAGCATGGCGGTAATCGCACCGATGACCAGTGCCACCGCGATATCCGGTACCCACGACGCGATATCTCGCAACAGCGAGCCGACCGTGTTCACGAATCATCCCCTCGCACCCATGCGCCCCGGCCGGATACCGGAACTCCAATTCGGTTATACCTCGCAAAAATCCAACGATCCACTATTTGCGTGAATATTGCCGGTTCAAGTATTGCGAGAGAGGAGACCGGTCAGTAGGCCGAATTGACGTTATCCATGGAGCCATAGCGGTCGGCGGCGTAATTGCAGGCCGCGGCGATGTTGGCGACCGGGTCGTAGATGTCCCAGGAGGTGCCGTTGACGTGGTACGCCCGGAAGGTCGGGTCGATGACCTGCAGCAGCCCCTTGGACGGGATGCCCGCCGCGGCGTTGGAGTCGTACAGGTTGATGGCCTGCGGGTTACCGCTCGACTCGCGGATGACGTTGCGGTAGATGCCCGCGTAGCTACCCGGGATGTGGTTCGCGGCCAGGATGTCCATCGCCTGGTGGATCCAGCCGTCGAGGTTGTCCGCGTAGACCGGCGCCGGCGGGGGCGGCGGCGGAGGCAGCAGCTGCGGCATCGGCGCCGGGGCCGGCGGCATCGGCAGCGCGGGAGCAGGGGCGGCGGCGATCGGCGCGGCGGTCGGCGCGGCGATCGGCGCGGCGGCCGGGTGAGCGGTGGCCTCCGCGATCGTGTGGGCCAGGGCGACCGGCTTGACCTGGGTCGTGTGCTCCCCGCCCGCCGAGGTGATGGCGGCGAGGGCGGCCACGGCCAGGGTTGCCGCACCGGCGGTCCGCGCGACCGCCTTGGCTCTACTGCTCTTGTTGGACGTACTCGACATCGACGTTTCCTACTCTTGTTTTCGGCCGTTACCGGCCTGCAGCAGGCAGCACCGATCAGGGGCGGGCACCGCTCTCGGCGGGCTCGTCCCCGGTGCGACATGCTGGTGGACTCGAGAGGGAGGCTGTGCGCTCCCCGTGGGATTCGGCTCGACTCAGCGGCGGCCGGGCGGTCCGGCGACGACGCGGGAGGCATGTGCTGCCGTGGCGGCACACGCTGCAATTGCGGTGCCTCCCGGCACGGCGGCAGCGATCGTGTTCCGCATGAGCGTCACCAACTCCTCATGTAATCCAGACTCGGGGTCTGATAACCAACGAGGTCACAGGATGATTGCGGTAGGTTAACGTAAACCTAACCAAAGGTGAACAACTAGTGTTGCGACCCTTCGGTGCGGACGATCCGAGGTTGCTATAACGCCGTGAGCGGGCGATTTAATCGTTACCTATCGGTGACCTACATCACAGAAAAAGTCGGTGTGTCGAGCTGGACGAGACCGATTCGACCCGGTTTTCGGGGACCTTGGACACCGTTTGGTAACAGCGTCGAGACCTATCGCATCCACTAGAAATGTGCTCGGCGCCACATGGTACGACGCTCGAGGCAATCGGGCGGCAAAGCGATCCGGGCCCCCGAGCATCGCGCGCACGGCGGTCGACACTCCGCACGGCAGCGGCGCGGGCGGGCGCTCGCTCAGCGCGAGGGCGGCCCCAGGACCGGGGCCGCGATCATCGACAATGCCGGGAACCGGATCCGGTTCAGCAATTCCGACGCTCCGAGCACAGCCGCCGGCAACGCCATCCAGGAGATCGCCTGCCACCGGTCCATGCCTACCTATGATGCGCAAGACATATGTAACAGCGGACTACATACCAGTTATCGCCACGGCCGTGCGGCCAGGCAGCCAGCTCAGCGTAGATTTCCCAGCTGATTAGCTACACGGCGGCAGCTGCCGCTCATCCCAGCCGAAGCATCACGCCTCGGCCGGGAAATCAGCGATCATGCAGCGACCGACGCTCAGTGTGTGGACGGGATCCCCGACGCGCTCAGGAACCCGAGCAGGTCGTGCCGGGTGATGACCCCGATCGGCTTGCCGTCCTCGACCACCATCAGCGCGTCGGTGGCCTCGAGCTCCTTGGTGACCGCGGAGATCGGCTCGCCGGAGCCGATGAGCGGGAAGGACGGACTCATGTGCTTGGACACCGGATCGGTGAGATGGGCGCGGCCCTCGAACACCGCGGACAGCAGATCGCGCTCGGTGACGCTGCCGGCCACCTCGCCCGCCATCACCGGCGGTTCCGCCCCGACCACCGGCATCTGCGAGACGCCGTACTCGCGCAGGATCTCGATGGCATCGCGCAGCGTCTCCTGGGGATGGGTGTGCACCAGATCGGGCAACGCGCCGGACTTGCCGCGCAGCACGTCGCCGACGGTGGCCTCGGCGACGCTGCCGTCCAGGCGGGACTGCAGGAAGCCGTAAGAGCTCATCCACTGGTCGTTGAAGATCTTGGACAGATAGCCGCGACCACCGTCGGGCAGCAGCACCACGACGACCGCTTCCGGGTCGCGCTCGGCCACCCGCAGCGCCGCCACCACGGCCATGCCGCAGGAGCCGCCGACCAGCAGGCCCTCCTCGCGGGCCAGGCGTCGGGTCATCTCGAAGGAATCGGCATCGGAGACCGCGATGATCTCGTCCGGGATCGCCGGGTCGTAGGCGCTGGGCCAGAAGTCCTCACCGACGCCCTCGACCAGATACGGCCGCCCGGTGCCGCCGGAATACACCGAGCCCTCGGGATCGGCGCCGACGACCTTGACCTTGCCGCCCGAGACCTCCTTGAGGTAGCGGCCGGTGCCGGTGATGGTGCCGCCGGTGCCCACACCCGCGACGAAGTGGGTGACCTTGCCCTCGGTGTCGCGCCAGATCTCGGGGCCGGTCGTCTCGTAGTGGCTGGCCGGGCCGCCCGGGTTGGAGTACTGGTCCGGCTTCCACGCGCCCGGGATCTCGCGGACGAGGCGATCGGAGACCTGGTAGTAGCTGTCCGGGTGCTCGGGCGCGACCGCGGTCGGGCACACCACGACCTCGGCGCCGTAGGCGCGCAACACGTTTCGCTTGTCCTCGCTGACCTTGTCCGGGCAGACGAAGACGCATTTGTACCCGCGCTGCTGGGCGACCAATGCCAGGCCCACGCCCGTGTTGCCGGAGGTCGGCTCGACGATCGTGCCCCCCGGCTGCAGCAGTCCCTGCTCCTCGGCGGCCTCGATCATCTTGACCGCGATGCGGTCCTTGGAGCTGCCGCCGGGGTTCAGGTACTCGACCTTGGCCGCCACCAGGCCGGACTCCGGACCCACCACGGAGTTCAGCCGGACGAGCGGAGTATTGCCGATCAGCTCGACGACGTGATTCGCGATGCGCATGCCGCCCATAGTTCCAGAAGTAGCTGAACAATCCCACGCGCCCCCGGACGGTTCTCGCATCCGATGAGCGAATTCGCGCGACGCCGGTCCGATTTCCCTTCGAGCACACGAGGCTCCGGGGGCCTATCATCTGCGGCGTGAGGATGCCGAAGAGTGCCCGCAGTATCGCAGCCGTGCTCGGAACCGTCGGGGCCACGACGGCGATCGCGTCGTCCGCCGTGGCGGGCGCACAGACCACCGAATTCCCCCAGACCACCAGCCTGTTCTACGGCGGACTGTGTGGCGGGAACATCCGGACCTGGGCCGACACCAGCCCCGACTACGGCGGCCGGGCGGTGATCAACATCCAGGCCCAGCCCATCGCGGGCCTGGGCTCCGGTTCCTATCCGCTCGCACCGCTGTGCAACGTGCAGACCACGGTCGCGTGGCGCAATCTGAACACCGGCGCGGTCGGCCAGTGGGGGGTGAACGTCGTCGCGGGCATCTACGGCAGCATCCTGTATGCCCTCTACCAGAACACCGGACCGGGCACCATCGATGTCACCGTCAGCACCAACAACCTGAGCGTGCCCACGCACGCCACCTTCGTCGTCCCGGGTTCACCGCCGCCCCCGGGCCACTGAGCCGAGGTCGTCACGGACAAACGCACCCCATACCCGAAAGCCGGGTCAGGGGTGCGTTTTTGGGAAATCCGGCGGTTGTACGCGGCGCGGCCCGCATCCGCCACCTGTCCGGCGGCTGCCGCACACCGTCACCGGGAACCGATGTGCGGAGGTGAACGTTCCTCATGGCGTCCGGTGCGAACACAGATCCAGCGATACCCAGGAGGTCGTTGACGATGACGCGCACATGGCGCACGCTCGCGGTCACCGGTGTCGCGACGGTGGCGGCGGGGTCCAGCGCGGGCACCGCGTGGTGGGCGACCTATCGCCTGCTGATGGCGCAGGCCCGCTCGGCGCGCACCGCCATCGGCCGCGACACCGCCAAGCCGCCGGAGGCCGACGGGGTGTATACGGCCGGCTGCGGAGAGCCCGAATCATGGCGTATCGGTGTGCGGTTCGACGTCCACCTGATGATCTTCGGCGATTCCACCGCGGCCGGCGTCGGCTGCGGCACCCCCGATGAGGTTCCGGGGGTCCGGATCGCGCGCGGCCTGGCCGACACGACGGGCCGGCGAATCCGGTTGAGCACCAAGGCGATCTCCGGGGCTACCTCCAAAGGCCTTGCCGGACAGGTGGATGCGATGTTCGTCGCGGGTCCGCCACCGGATGTCGCGGTGATCCTCGTCGGCGCCAACGACGTCACCAAGAAGCATTCGGTATCGCGCTCGGCGCACCGGCTGCGGCAGGCGGTGCAGCGGCTGCACGAGGCGGGCAGCGTCGTCGTGGTCGGCACCTGCCCGGATCTCGGCACGGTCATCGCCATTCCGCAGCCGCTGCGCACCCTGGTGCATGGGTGGAGTACGCGCCTGGCACGGGCGCAGGCGGCTGCGACCCGGAGTGCGGGCGGATATCCCGTCCGCATCGGGGATCTGCTCGGCCGCGACTTCCGCAGCGCCCCCGAGGCCCTGTTCTCCGCCGACGGCTTCCATCCCTCGGCCGCCGGATACGAACTCGCGGCCGGGCACCTGCTCCCCGCGGTCCTGCGCGAACTCACCGACCACGAATCCCGGCCCGCGGACCCGCGGCCTGTCCGGGCCGGAAGCGTCGGCCGAGTGTCACACCTCACGGCCGGTTCGGACATCGGAGGCATACCGGGTGTTCCTCGGCCGACAGGTGCGACGTAAATTCGGAGGAGAATTCCACTCGTGTGTACCGAACGGCCGCTTGGTCGTTCACCGTCCGATAAAGGAGTCCTCATGCCCGAGGCCGTCATCGTTTCGTTCGCCCGCTCCCCCATCGGGCGCGCCGGCAAGGGTTCCCTGGTCAGCATGCGTCCGGACGATCTCGCGACCCAGATGGTCCGAGCCGCCCTGGACAAGGTTCCCGCGCTGGACCCGCATCAGATCGACGACCTGATGCTGGGCTGCGGCCAGCCCGGCGGCGAGGCCGGATTCAACATGGCCAAGGTCGTGGCCACCCAGCTGGGCTACGACTTCCTGCCCGGCGTGACCCTGAACCGCTACTGCTCCTCCTCGCTGCAGACCACCCGCATGGCCTTCCACGCGATCAAGGCGGGCGAGGGCGACGTGTTCATCTCCGCCGGCGTCGAGACCGTCTCGCGCTTCCCGAAGGGCACCTCCGACGGCTGGCCCGACACCCACAACGGCACGTTCGGCGAGGCCGAGGCCCGCACCGCCAAGCGCAGCGAGGCCGGCTCGGACCGCTGGGCCGACCCGCGCGAGAGCGGCGAGCTGCCCGACATCTACATCGCGATGGGCCAGACCGCCGAGAACGTCGCCCAGTACACCGGCATCTCCCGCGAGGACCAGGACCACTGGGGCGTGCGGTCGCAGAACCGCGCCGAGGAGGCCATCAAGGCGGGCTTCTTCGAGCGCGAGATCACCCCGGTGACGCTGCCGGACGGCACCGTCGTCACCACCGACGACGGCCCCCGCGCGGGCACCACCTACGAGAAGATCTCGCAGCTCAAGCCGGTGTTCCGCCCCGACGGCACCATCACCGCCGGTAACGCCTGCCCGCTCAACGACGGCGCCGCCGCGCTGGTCGTCATGAGCGACACCAAGGCCAAGGAGCTGGGCCTGACCCCGCTCGCGCGCATCGTGTCCACCGGCGTGTCCGGCCTGTCGCCCGAGATCATGGGCCTGGGCCCGATCGAGGCGGTCCGCAAGGCGCTGAAGCTGGCCGGAAAGACCATCGACGACATCGACCTCTACGAGATCAACGAGGCGTTCGCGGTGCAGGTGCTGGGCTCGGCCCGCGAGCTGAAGATGGACCTGGACAGGCTGAACGTCTCCGGCGGCGCGATCGCCCTGGGCCACCCGTTCGGCATGACCGGCGCCCGCATCACCGCCACCCTGATCAACAACCTCCAGACCCACGACAAGCAGTTCGGTCTGGAGACCATGTGTGTCGGCGGTGGCCAGGGCATGGCGATGGTGATCGAGCGCCTCAGCTGATCGTCCCGACAGTCGGTCCGGCCCTCGGTGTAGCCACGGCAGCCGGGGGCCGCATCGCCGGGCTGAGGCGTGAAACCAGTCAGCACTACGCGGTACCATTCGGTACCATCGAGTGATGGCAGGTCTCAACGTGAGGTTCAGCGAGGAGGAACTGACCTCCTTGCGTGAGCGTGCCGAAGCGGAGGGGGTCAGCATGCAGGTATTTGTGCACAATGCGGTGATCACCGCGATCAATGAGCGGGCGCGCGTGTTCAACGAGGCGGCCGAACATGTCCTACGGGTCAGTGAGGAGCTGAACCGGAGACTCGCCTGATGCAGTACCTGACACTGCAGGAACTGCTGAATCTGGCGAAACGGCTTGGTACGGACGAAGTCCGAGACTACGGGCTCCTCGACTCCGCCTTGGCGCGGCCACAATCGAGCGTCTTCGGCCAGGATGCCTATCCCGACGTGTGGACCAAGGCTGCGGCGTTGATGGAATCATTGGCCCTCAACGGCCACCCGTTGGATGCCGACTTCAACGTGGACACAGCGGAGCAATTCGTCCTGGGTGTATGCCAGGGAATGCACGACGTGACAACCACTGCGGAGCATTTGAGACAGTTCGCCGCAGAAGAACTCTGATGTCGCGGCCGAGACGGGACGCGATGGCGCGGCGGCTTCAGGCCTGCTGCCGATCGACTCGGGCCAGGAACTTCTTCACCAAAGGGCTTGCGACGGAACGGAATTCCTCGAAGTAGGCATGCCGCGCGCCCGGAATCAACCGGACTTGCGCGCCCGGGATGCGCTCGGCGATGAGCGGGGCATTGGCGGCGGGGTTGAAGCGGTCGTCGGCGCCATGGATGACGAGGGTGGGGGCGGCAATGTCGGGCAGCGCGTCCCAGGCATCGTGGCGATGGCTCGCGATCAAATGGCGGCGCTGGGCATAGGACGGCATGTCCGGATCGCCGAGGGTCTGGTACGGACCGGTGGTGCGGGCCAGGTAGTCGGGGGTGTACATCAGGTCCAGCAGCGTCTGGTGAGAGGTGGCCGGGTCGGCGAGCAGGTGGCGGATGTCGCTGCCGCGCTCGATGCTGTGCTTACCGCCGGCGGATGTGCAGCCGAGTACCAGTGCACGCACTCGATCGGGGTGGCGCGCCGCGACCCACTGCGCGACCCGCCCGCCCATCGAGGTGCCGTATACGTCGGCTCGGTCGATGCCCAGATCGTCCAGGGCCGCGATGGCATCGTCGGCGAATCCCGGTGTGCTGTAGACGATGTCGGGCTTGTCGCTGTCGCCGGTGCCGCGGTAGTCGAGGGTGATGGTGCGATGGGTGTCGTGGAAGTCGTCGCGAATGCCGTCCCACCAGTGGTGATTATTGGACTGCCCGGCGATCAGCAGCAGCGGGAAGCCCTTGCCCGCAACCTGGTACGCGATGCGAACGCCGTCCCGAGCCCGCGCCCATGATCGGAGCGCACCGGTGGGCGACGCATGATCCGCGCTGCGGGCCGGCGGCTGGGTACTGGGCTGAATTCCGGGCATGCCTGCGAAATTACCCGTGAACGAACGGATACGGGTCCGCAGGTGTAGGTGCGACGGGGCTACGCGCCCTCGCCCAGCAGGGCGCGTAGCGCGGAGTCGCCGAGTTGCCGCAGCTCGGCATGACTGCGCCCGGCCGCGGCCTGGACGGCGATGCCGTCGGAGATCGTGTGGATGAGGGCGGCCAGCGCGGCCGGTTCCTGGCGGGACGGCAGGTCGGTGGCTTGCTCGAGACGCCGACGCAGCGCCGCCTCGCCGGCCTTGCGGACCGCGACGGCGTCCCGACGGACAGCGCGCGCATCGGGTCCACCCGCTTGAACGGTCTTGACGCACAAGCAACCGTGGGGCGTATTCTCCCCCGCGGTCAGGTCGACCGCCCCGTGGATCAGCCGCTCGACGACCTCGCGGACGGTGGGCGCCTCCAGCGCCTCGGCGGCGTATCCGCCAGGGCCGTCGAGGTAGCGGGCCAGGACCCTGCCGAACAGTTCCTCCTTGTTGCCGAAGGCGGCGTAGAGGCTGGGCTTGTTGATGCCCATCGCAGCGGTCAGGTCGGTCAGCGACGTGCCCTCGTAGCCGTACCGCCAGAACACCTCCAGCGCGCTGTCGAGTGCGGCGTCTGCGTCGAATGAGCGTGGGCGTCCGCCGGGCATGTCGTCCTCCGGGCTATCTCCATAGTTTCTTACCTATCGGTACATTACCCCTTGCGCCGAGACATCCGGGCCCCTAGTTTCATACCGAAAGGTACACAACTAAGGAGTGCGCATGATCCGAGTCGGAGTTGTCGGGGCCAGCGGCTGGGCGGACGGCTCGCACCTGCCCGCGCTCGCGGCGCTCGAGGAGTTCGACGTGACCGCGGTCGCGACCACCAACCGAGCCAGCGCAGAGCGGGCGGCCGCCGCCCACGGCACGCGGCACGCCTTCGCCGGAGCCGCCGAACTCGTCAGGCACCCCGAGGTCGACCTGGTCGTCGTCTCGGTGAAGGCCTCCGGGCATGCCGCCGCGATCAGGGCGGCGCTCGATGCCGGCAAGCACGTCGTGTCCGAGTGGCCGCTGGGCATCGACGCCGGCGAGGCGGCCGAGCTGACCGAGGCCGCCACCGCCGCCGGCGTCGTTCACGCGATCGTCCTGCAGGGCCACCATTCCCCGAGCGCCCGCTTCGCCGCGGACCTCCTGGCCGACGGCCGGATCGGCACGCTCGAATCCGTCGCGCTGGTGGCGGAGGGCTCTCCCTGGGGCGGCAGCCGGATACCGCCCGACCTGGTGTTCGGCCTCGATCCCGCGGAGGGAACCAACATCCTGAGCATCATGGCCGGCCACTTCCTCGCCACGCTCGAACGGGTCGCCGGCCCATTGAGGCAGGTCTCCGCGCGGCTGCCCCGCACGCACGATCGCGTGCTCGTCACCGGGACGGAGCGAACCGTGCCGAATGCCACCGCGAGCCACGTGCTGTTGCACGGACGGCTGGCCGGCGGCGCCACCGCGTCGGTCGCGGTGCACGGCGGCAACGGACCCGCCCGGTACGGGTTCCGCCTCGAGATCGTCGGCAGCGACGGAGCACTGACGGCCACCCCTGCCCAGCCCGGGACATTCATCCACTGGGGCGACTGGGACATCCGGATCGGCGAGGAAACCCTGGCCGTGCCCGACGCATACCGCACCGTCCCCGCCGGCGTCCGATCCGGGCCACCGGCCAATATCGCAGCCCTCTACCGGGAGGTCGCCCGGGCCATTGCCGAAGGCCGGCAAGCGAATCCCAGCTTCGAGGCCGCCCTGCGCCACCACCGGCTGCTCGCCGCCATCGAAGAGTCCGCGACCGGCGCAGTGGCCCGGGACATCGCGTAGCGGGCGGGGCGGACATACAAAACGGGTGGTCACCGGATTTCCGGCGACCACCCGTTCGAGTCGGGAGCAGTCGGCTAGTTGCGCTGCAGGTAGCTCAGCAGGCGCAGGATCTCGAGGTACAGCCACACCAGGGTGACCGTCAGGCCCAGGGCGACCCGCCAGGCCGCGCGCTCCGGGGCGCCGGCGCGGATCAGCTGGTCGGCCGCGTCGAAGTCGAGCAGGAAGCTGAATGCCGCGATGCCGATGACGATCAGGCTGAACACGATCGACATCGGGCCACCGTCGCGCAGGCCGAGGCCGCCCGCATGGAAGAAGCTTGCGACCAGATTGCCGAGCATCAGCACGACCACACCGATGATGGCCGCGACCACCATCCGGGTGAAGCGCGGCGTGACGCGGATCGCACCCGTCTTGTAGACGACGAGCATGCCGAAGAACACACCGAATGTCCCGAGCACCGCCTGGGCGATGAGCCCGCCGCCGCCGACACCCCGGAATTGAACGTTGGTGAACACGAACGAGATCGCGCCGAGGAACAGGCCCTCGAAGGCGGCGTAACTCAGCACGAGGGCCGGGTTGTCCTGCTTGCCGCCGAAGCTCGCGACCATGACCAGCACGAACGCGACCAGGGCGCCGATGCCCGCGAGGGGCCCGGCCAGCGCGCTGTTCATGGCGGTCAGGGCATAGGAGATGATCGCCATGACGGTGACCACGCCGAGCGTGATGCCGGTCTTGGTCACCACGTCGTCGATGGTCATCGGCCGGGTGGCCGGGACCTGCTGGTAGGGCTGATAGGGCTGCTGCGGATACGGCTGGCCGTACTGGTCGAACTGTCCGGCGCCGGCGGGCGGCGTACCGAACCCCGCGTAGCCGCCGCGCTGCTGCTGCGGCAGATTTCTGAAGATCGGGTTGCTGGAAGTGCGCACCGTTCTCGGCCTTTCCGGAAGTCGCAACCCACGGCGATCGTGGGCCGTTCTGAGTATCCAACGTCCGGCCTGGAACACAAGTTCCCAACCGAACAGAAAGCGGACAAATCCGACTCTACCGTCCGGAATTCGCGCCCACCCCGGACGCTATTGCGTACCGGACCCGCGCAAACCCCGAACCGACCTGGTAACGGTGAACTTTCGATTACGCCCGACCACGTCGGTCGTGCCGACGACTCGTTCCACCACGCCGCGATAGTTCAAGTGCGAGTTGTAAACCGTCCACAGCTCGCCGCCCGGGCGCAGCACCCGCCCGGTCTCGCTGAACATCTTGATCGCCGAGCCGGTGTGCACCGCCGCACCGACATGGAAGGGCGGGTTGCACAGGACCAGATCGGCGCTGTGGTCAGCGAGCGCGGACATCGCGTCGTCCCGCAGGATCCGGACCCGATCGGCGACGCCGTTGGCGGCCGCGGTGGCCCGGGCCGAGGCGACCGCGGCCGCGGACTGATCGGTGCCGACCACGCTCACGTGCGGGCGGGCCCTGGCGAGCGCGACGGCCAGAATGCCGGTGCCGCAACCGAGATCGATCGCCTCGCGCGCGTCGGGCTTCATGCGCCGCAGGTGTTCGATCAGGAAACGGGTGCCGATGTCCAGGCGCGGACCGGAGAAGGCCGCGCCGTGCGCAACCACCTCGAGATCCAGTTCGTCCAGTCGCTTGCGAATCGGAAACGGCGGGTCGCCCAGGGATTTGGGCTCGCACGCGGTCAGGATCCGCGACTTCTGCCGCCCCCGGCTAGCCTGCACCGACGAAAAGGATTCGGCCAGTACGTCGTTCATCGCCGGGGTGAGATATTTGTCCCTGGCGCCGGCGAATACCTGCACGTCGGGATCAGCGTATCGGGCGATGGCGTCGGCGATTTCGGCCAATCCGGACAGCGCCCGCGGCAGCCGCAGCAGCACCACCCTTACGCCCGTGAACAATTCGCGATCGAGCGCGCCGGGGGTGTAGCGATCGGCGAGTCCGACCGTGCGGGCGTTGTTGGCCAGGGCCAGTTCGCCGGTGAGCAGGTCCTGGTGCACCCGCACCCCGTGCAGGTCGTGGGCGGCAACGGCGCCGAGGGTGAGCGCGCCGTACCCGTCGTCGACGACCGCGACCCGGCCGTCCCCCGCCGCGGCGAGGGCATCGGCGGCGACATCGAGAATCAAGCGGTCCGCGGCGTCGACCGCGTAGAGATTCACCGCTTCCACGTCGGGGTGGCGCCGCAAACGGCCCAGTATGTCGTCGACCTCGTGCACACCTACAGTGTGCTAGATCGTTGCCGAAACGTCGCGCCCACCCCGGTAGTTATCCCTTCCCCCACTCGCACCACGCGTAACAACGTGCGGTTGACCAGGCTCGAACCGCACTGCTGACCGGTTGCTCGTCGGCTTCAATAGGTTCTTGACAGCCCTAGCGCCGAAACAGTCCCTGCCCCAGTCGATTTGCCCGAAACGGTCGGATTGTTTCAGATGGCGTCAACGCAGATCCTTTGCGCCACTGCGGATCAAGCCAGCACGCTGCCGTCGCACGCCGGACTACCACACGGCTCGACCATCGCGGGCGTGAAACGCGCGCGGACCACACACACGCGGCGCATGTCCCCCGGGCCGACGCCGATGCACCCCTGGCGGCTCAATGCCCTGTCGGCATCGGCGTCGGTCGTATCCGAGCAGTGCCCGGCAGGCTGTGGCATCCACCGAGCACCACACGGTATTCGGAGCCGCCGCACCCGTGGCTGGGTCAGTCCGTGATCGGGGTGGGTTCGGGGGTGGTCGTCGCCCGGCCCTTCGGCATGCCGACGGCCGCGATCGCCATGACCAGCGCCATCGCGGCCACGCCCAGGAACACCCAGTGCACCGCCGAGGCCAGTGCCGCGGGCGCGGGATGGGCGGCGTGGCCGACCCGCGCGTTCACCAGCGCGCCGAAGATCGCGACGCCCACCGCGCTGCCGATCGACCGGGCGAACATGTTGTTCGAGGTGACCACGCCGCGCTCGGTCCACTCGACGCTGCTCTGCGCGGCGATGAGAGTCGGGCTGGCGGTCAGGCCCATGCCGATACCGATCGCGAAACAGCTCGCGGCCACCTCGACCAGCGACGAGTGCGCGCCGAGCAGCAGCAACGACGCCCCGCCGAGGGTCGCCAGGCCGCCGCCGAGCAGCGCGGAGGTCCGGAAGCCGAACCGCAGGTACACCCGGCCCGACTGCGAGGCGGCCAGCGGCCAGCCGAGGGTCAGCGCGCCCACGGTCAGGCCCGCGATCAGCGCGTCCACGCCCAGCACGCCCTGGGCATAGGTCGGCACGTAGGAGGTCAGGCCGAGCATGATCGCGCCCACCAGCACCGAGATCAGGCTGCTGGCCACGATAATTCTGCGACTGAACGTCCACAGCGGCAGCACCGGATTCTCCGCGCGCCGCTCCACCAGCGCGAACAGCACCAGTGCCGCCGCACCCCCGACGAACAGCACGACGCTGATCGGCGAGGACCACGCCCACGCCTGCCCGCCCTCGAGCACGGCGAGGATGACAGCCCCGACGCCGAGGGTGAGCAGCGCGGCGCCCGGATAGTCGATGCGATGGCGGGTGCGCGGCGCGGTCTCGCGGAAGCTACGCAGCAGCATCCAGGCCGCCAGCGCGGCCAGCGGCAGGTTCACGAAGAAGATCCAGCGCCAGCTCAGGTACTCGGAGAAGACGCCGCCCAGCAGCGGCCCCAGCACCGACGACAGCGCCCACACACTCGCCAGGTAGCCCTGCGTCTTGGCGCGCTCCTCGAGGGTGTAGATATCGCCCGCGATCGTCATCGACATCGGCTGCACCGCCCCGGCGCCGACACCCTGTATCGCCCGAAAGACGATGAGCGCCACCATACTTGTCGCCAGCCCGCACAGCAGCGAGCCGAGCGCGAACACCGCGATGCCGAAAAGCATCACCGGCTTGCGCCCGAAGGTGTCGGCGAGCTTGCCGTAGATCGGGACCGTCACCGCCTGCGCCAGCAGGTAGATCGAGAACAGCCAGGGGAATTGCGCGAAACCGCCGAGGCTCTTGGTGATGGTCAGCACCGCGGTGGCGATGATCGTGGAGTCCAGGGCCACCAGTGCGCTGGCCAGCATCAGGGAGATCAGGATCGGGCCGCGTTCGGAGCGGAAGCCGACGGCGGCGGTCGCGGATGGGGCGGATTTATTTGTGGCGGTGCTCACGCAGTCCCTCTGGCTCGCATTTACTTCAACATGGAAGTTCAACGCGCCGCCGATGGGGCTATTCCGGGGTATACCTGGAGGGGGTATTAAAAGATCGCTACACTGTCCCCGTGATCGATCGGCGCCAGACCTCCGCACCCGGATACGTCCGGGCGCTGGGTCTTTGGGCACTGCTCGCGGGCGTGCTGGTCATGCACATCGTCGCCCTCATGCCCACGCGCATGATGCACGCTGGATACGTTGCGGGACAGTCGATTACCGCATCGTCCGTGGCCGGTTCGGCCACCGCCGAGGATGCCGCGATGCCGATGGCCGGCAGGCCCGGCTCGGCGATGGCGTCCGCAGTGGCCGCCCGGGTGATATCCGACACACAACCCGATACCTCGCTTCTCGGCCCCGCTCGGCCGGGCGGGTCACGCGCACAACCCGCAACCGCGACAGCGCTCGCGGGCACGCACCCCTCCCCGCCGATCTCCTCCCGGGCGATGGCGAAAGCGCCACGAGTGATACCGGATTCGCACGCGACGACGCCGAGCGCAGCCCCGGCTGTGCCGATGCGCGCGATGGCGGGAATGGGTGCCACGCACGGTTGCGACTGCGGCGGCTGCGGGATGACGATGGCCGAGATGCATGCCTGCGTGTTCATCCTGACCGCGCTCACCCTGCTCCTGGGCCTGGCGCTGCTGGGCCGGATCTCCGGACGCACAGCCGATTCCGCGCGCCCCGCTCCCCGCTGGCTGTCCAGGCGCGCCCGTCCGCCGCCGTGGACGATGCCCTCCCTGGCCGAATTGTCGATTCTGCGGATCTGATGGACCGCCGCATCGGCGTGTGCACGCACGCGGATGCGGGTCCCCCGCACACACAGAATCCGCAATCACCAAGGAGTACAACCATGTTCAGTTCGCGCACCCGAATCACCCTCGCCGGCACCGGAATCGCCGCCGCACTGCTCATCGCGGGCTGCAGCAGCAGCTCCGGCGGGTCCGGCAGCGGCACGATGACGCCAATGGCCGATATGCCCGGCATGAGCCAGCCGAGCGCGAGCTCGACGGCGTCGGCCCGTACCGATTTCAACGCCGCCGACGTCACCTTCCTCGACATGATGTACCCACATCACGCGCAGGCGGTCGAGATGGCGAAGCTGGTGCCGAGCCGGTCACAGAATCAGCAGCTGATCACCCTGGCGGCGAATATCGAGAAGGCGCAGTCACCGGAGATGACGCAGTTCGCGGGCCTGCTGAAGAGCTTCGGCAAGCCCGCGCCGACGGCCACCATGGATCACCCCATGGACGGGGTGATGTCACAGGATCAGATGACCGCGCTCGAGAAGTCGACCGGCACGGCCTTCGACACCATGTGGCTGAAGATGATGATCGAGCACCATCAGGGCGCGGTCACCATGTCGGACACGGAGCTGGCGGGCGGGGTGAATCCCGACGCAAAGACGCTGGCGCACAACATCATCACCGCGCAGCAGGCCGAGATCCAGCAGATGCAGGGCATGTTGAACCAGCACTGACGCATGCCAATGGGGTCCCCCGGCCGGCGGGGGACCCCATTCGAGCGGATCAGCTGCCGATGACGGCGTTCATGATGGTGCCCGCGCTGGTGGCGACGCCGCCGCCGATCATCGCGCCCGCCACCATCTTCGGCGACTCCAGGTTGCCGCCGCTCCACTTCTCCCAGGCGAAGCGGCCGCCGCCGTAGGTCACGGCGGTGACGCCGGACAGCAGCACGAACCAGGTGAAGTACCGGACCAGCTTGAGCAGCTTGTCGGCCGCCGGCGGGGTCTCCGGGGTGGGGTTGCCGACCTGGGCCAACACCGTCGTGTACATCTCATGTGCGGCGAGAACCATGCTCACGTTCGTTGTCCTCTCGGATGCTGAGGTGATGCTGGCGTGACCACCCGCCCGGGCGAACTGTGCAAACGGCGGGAGCAAGCAGGAAGAACTCGTCGATCACGATCATTGAACCGCATTTGCCCCCCATCGCGCAGGCAGACACACAAGATCGGCCGGTAACGGAGCGGCCGAAACGCCCTCCAACGGTGGGAATTCCCTTCGCGAAATATTTATGGATTGTTTACGGCGGCCTCTGGCAGCATGTGCGGTACCGGGTGGGGACGAGTTCCACACGGCGGCAGCAGCGAACGGTTTCGGGTGGGCGGCGATGACGCGGTGTGAGCAACCGGAGTGCACAGGCACGATCCGGGAGGGGTATTGCGACGTCTGCGGGCTCGCTCCCGAACAACCGGTGGCGCCCGGCGCCGGCGCCTCCCCCGCCGCGGTCGCGCGGTGCGAACAGCCGGGCTGTTCCGGCGTCATCGAGGACGGCTACTGCACGGTCTGCGGCCTGGCTCCCGAGGACGCCGCGGCCCGATCAGCCTCCACCCCCCGCTCCGCCACGGTCGCGGGCGCCTCGTCCGGCATCTCGCGCCGCTCGACCCGGCGCGGATCCAGCCGCTCCCGCTCGAACCGGACCTCGCGATCGAGCCGCGGCCACCTCGGCGCCGGACTCGTCACGATCGCCCCGGTGCCGTATCGGGATCCCTCGACCGCGATCATGACCGATCCGCAGGTACCCGAGCGCGACCGGTTCTGCAGCCGGTGCGGCAACGAGGTCGGCCGCGGGCATGATGGCCGCGCGGGCCGCAGCGAGGGTTTCTGCGCGCACTGCGGGGCCGGATTCTCCTTCACGCCCAAGCTGTCCCCGGGCGATCTGGTCTCGGGGCAGTACGAGGTACTGGGCTGCCTGGCCCACGGTGGCCTGGGCTGGATCTATCTGGCGCGCGACCGCAATGTCAGCGACCGCTGGGTGGTGCTCAAGGGCCTGCTGGACAGCGGCGACAGCGATGCGATGGCGGCCGCGGTGGCCGAGCGGCAGTTCCTGGCCACCGTCGAACATCCGAATATCGTCAAGATCTACAACTTCGTGCAGCACCCCGATCCGCGCAGCGGGGAGCTGGTCGGCTACATCGTCATGGAGTACGTCGGCGGCGCCTCCCTGAAGGAGCTGCGCTCCAAGCGAAACGGCTCCGGGCAGCTCGAACCCCTGCCGCCCGCACAGGGGCTGGCCTACATGCTCGAGATCCTGCCCGCCATAGGGTACCTGCACTCGTTGGGCCTGCTGTACTGCGACTTCAAGCCGGACAACGTCATTCAGTGCGAGGAACGGCTGGAGCTGATCGACCTGGGCGCGGTGCGCCGGGTGGACGACGACGACAGCGTGGGCTTCAAGACCGACGGCTACTGCGCGCCGGAACTCGAGGACGAGGGCGCCTCGATCGAATCCGATCTGTACACCATCGGGCGCACCCTGGCGGTGCTGACCTTCAATTTCGACTACCGCAAGCGGTACGTGCACGATATTCCGCCGACGGTGGATGTGCCCGTGCTGCAACAGCATCCCTCGCTCGAGCGGCTGCTACGCCGCGCCACCGCGCCCGATCCGGACGATCGCTTCGGCTCCGCGACGGAGATGGCCGAACAGCTCACCGGCGTGCTGCGCGAGGTGGTGGCGGCGCAGGAGGGCGTGGCCCATCCGGCGTTGTCCACAGTGTTCAGCGCCGAGCGCGGGGTATTCGGGGCCGAACCCCGGAACTGGCCCGCGCCGCTGGCCCCGGCCGCTGTGACGCGGACTCTGCCGGTGCCGCTGGTGGATTCGGCCGACCCGGCCGCGCGCTGGCTGGCCACGGCCGGCGGCGGTGACCCGGCCCGGGTGGTCGCGATGCTGACCGCCGCCCCGATCCAGACCTACGAGGTGGGCCTGGCCCTGGTGCGGGCCCGCCTGGAGGCGGGCGACACCGCCACCGCCGTCGCCGAATTGGACGGCCTCGAGGAGACCGAGGCGGCGGACTGGCGGATCGGCTGGCATCGCGGCCTGGCCGCGCTCAACAGCGGTGACTTCAGCACCGCGCGGACGCATTTCGACGAGTCCTACGATCTGCTGCCCGGCGAGGCGGCGCCGAAGCTGGCCCTGGCCGCGGCGATCGAGTGCGCGGGCGACCCGGCCGCCGCCGCGCGGCTGTACCGGCTGGTGTGGGGTACCGACCAGAGCTATCCCAGCGCCGCCTTCGGGCTGGCGCGAACCCTGCTGGCGCAGCGCGATTTCGAGGGGGCAATCGCGGCGGTGGAGTCGGTGCCGGAGACCTCGAGCTATTTCGTCCCGGCCCGCCTGGCGGCGGTCCGCATCCGAGTGCAGGCCGCGACCGAGCAGTATCTGGTGGTGGCCGGGCAGCGGCTGGGCGAACTCGACCTGGATCCGGAGCGCAAGGCGCACTTCGGAATCCAGGTACTGGACGCCGCCCGCACACTGGCATCGCAGCAGCGCGGAGCCGCGAGCGCCGTGCAGATTCTGGACTGCCCGATGAACGATCGGGCCCTGCGCCGTGCCCTGGAATCGCAGTACCGGACGCTGGCCCGGCTCTCCACCGACGAACGCAGCCGCCGGGATCTGGTCAACCGCGCCAACGACATCCGGCCGCTGAGCTGGATCTGACGCCCGCGCCGGCAATCACCACGAGGGAAACGTTATGCAGGCAGTCCCCGAGCATCTGCCCGATACCAGTGGAGCACAGGTCAATACGAGCATATCGACAGGAGCGCGACCGTGACCGAGCGAAGCGAGGGAACCACGGGCACAGCACCAACGGTCGCAGCGGAGCGAAGCGGAGCTGCGACCGCGACCCAGGTCCGCCCCGATGCCCCGAGCGCCCGGCGCGGAGCGCTCTCCACGGCCAGGGACCGACTACCCGAACGTTCGGACCGCCCGGCCTGGATCCGGCTGCTCGCCGTGGTGGCGGTGATCGCCGCGTTCGCCACGGCCCTGACCGTCGCCCTGGGCGCGAGCGCGCTGCGCAACGGCATCGACTCACTGGGCCACGAGACCGCGCCGGGCGTCGCCGCGAGCCAGGATCTTGCCTCCGCGCTCGGGGACATGGACGCCCAGACCACGAATCTGCTGCTGGTGGGCGACGATTCGGCCCTGTCCGATACCCGCACCTACGCGCTGACCACCTACGAACAGCGCCGCACACAGGCCGACCGGGACCTGCAGCAGGCCACCGCCATCGCCGGTAACGACGCCGGCGCCAAGGACACCGTCAACAATCTGCTCGACCAGTTCGGCCAGTATCAGGCGCTGGTCGCGAATATCGAACTCCTGGAGAGCTCCGGGCACAACCCCGCCGGACACCCCTCGGCCGACATCCTGAGCCAGTACCAGCAGGCAACCGACATGAACGCCGGGATGCTCAGGGAGACACAGATTCTCACCGATCAGAACAGCACCGTGCTGCAGACCGCCTACGCCTCGACCCGGCACAGTGCGGCGATCTCGGGCAGGTGGCTGGCGATCTTCGCCCTGGTGTTGTTCGTGGCGCTGATCGGGCTGCAGATCATGCTGCGGCTGATGATGCGCCGATGGCTCAACCCGGCACTGCTGGTGGCCACCGCGCTGGCGCTGGCCATGGTGATCGGCGGGGCGATCGCGACCGCGCAGGCCGAGAGTCAGCTGCGGACGGCCAAACAGGACGCCTTCGATTCGCTGCTGTCGCTCGAGCAGGCCCGCGCCATCGGCTACGACGCCAACGCCGACGAGAGCCGGTACCTGGCCGATCCCGCCCGGGCCCGGGACTATCAGAACGCGTTCCTGAGCAAGTCGCAGCGGCTGGTGCAGCTGGGCATGCCCACGCAAACCCAGTATTACGCACTGCCGCAGTACTATCCGGCGCTGGTGACCGGCGTGGACGCGGTCGACGGCGGGCACGGCGCGGCGTTCGGCGGCCTGTTCGGCGACGAACTGCACAACATCACCTTCGCGGGCGAGGGCGATGCGGCGAAGGCCACGGTGGACGCCTACCGGGCCTACCAGGCGGACGACCACACCCTGCGCGCGGACGCGGCCACCGACCTGCGGCAGGCGATCTCGTTCGACACCAACCCGCAGCCCGGCTCCTCGGACGGCGACTTCGACGCCTTCAACTCCCAGCTCGACATCCTGATCGGGATCAACCAGCACGCCTTCGACACGTCGATCCCCGCGGGCATCGACGCGCTGAGCGGCTGGGCGACCTGGCTGTCCTACGTGCTGTTCGCCCTCATCACCGTGGCGGTCTACCTGGGCGTGCGGCCCCGCCTCGCGGAGTACCGTTAACACGCCGGGGGATCATAGGCCAGACTTTACGCATGGATACTGGCCGTACTGAGGCGTTCAGCGACGGGGTGTTCGCCGTCGCCATCACCCTGCTCGTACTCAATTTCCACACGCCCGAGGGGAATTTGCGCTCGGGGCTGCTGCACATGTGGCCGTCCCTGCTCGCCTACGCGGTCAGCTTCCTGAACGTAGGGATCATGTGGATGAACCACCACGCCATGTTCCGGCACGTGGCGCGGGCCGATCGGCCGCTGCAGCTGTTGAATCTGCTGCTGCTCATGGCCGTGGTGCTGGTGCCGTTCCCCACCGACATGCTCGGCCAGCTGCTGGGCCACGAATTGCACGGCGGGGACACCGCGACGGGCGCATTCGTCTACGGCCTGGTGATGATCGCCATGGCGGCCGGATTCAGCGGCGTGTGGTTCTACGCGGTGCTGCGGCCGGGCATCCTCAACGCACGAATCGACCGGCATGCGTTGCGCGTAGCCACGTTTCGCTTCTGCGTCGGCGCGGTCGTCTACGTCCTGGCCACCGCGCTGGCGCTGTGGGAGCCGCTGGCCGCCCTGATCATGTTCGGCCTGCTCTCGTTCTACTACTCCTTCGAGCACCTGCCGCTGGCACCGGTGTCTCAGGACAGGTCTTCATCCTTCGCGTAGCCGGGAGCAGTAGTTATCCACAAGTTACCCGGGATGGCTTGTGTTTCACGAGGTGGCCGATAGGTTTCGTCTCACGCTGACGCGCCGCCGTCCTCCCACGGCACCAGCACGATCTTGCCGCGCACCCGGCCGGATTCGCTGAGCTTGTGCGCCTCCGCGACGTCGGCCAGCGACATCACGCGCTCGATCTCGATCCGCAGTTTTCCCTGCGCGGCAAGGGTTCCGACCTCGCGGGCGTCCGAACTGTTGGGATCCATATAGACGCGGACGTACCGCGGGTCGCCCTCCGCGTCCGAGCCCTGGGTGTCGAAGTAGACGCCGTCCGCGCGCAACGTGCGCAACGACCGCTGCCCGTAATCGCCGCCGATCAAGTCCAGTACGACGTCCACCTCGCGCACCACCTCCGCGAAATCGACCGTGGTGTAATCGATCAGCTCGTCGGCGCCGAGCGAACGCAGGAAGTCGTGATTGACCGCGCGGGCGGTGCCGATCACAGAGGCGCCCCGGGCCTTGGCGATCTGAACCGCGACATGGCCGACGCCACCGGCGGCCGCGTGGATCAGGATCCGCTGCCCGGCACGCAGATTTGCCAGCGCCTGCCAGGCGGTCAGGGCGGCGGTCGGCAGGGCCGCGGCCTGCACGGCATCCAGCCCTGCGGGCCTGATCGCGAGCGTATTCGCCGGTACCACAGCGTATTCCGCATAGGCTCCGAAGCGGCTCATGAAGACGCCGAAGACCTCGTCGCCGCGCTCGAGCCCGGTCACCTCCTCGCCGCGTTCGATCACGGTGCCCGCCACGTCGAGCCCGAGGGTGAGCGGCGGCTCCCCCAGCCGGTCCCGCAGGTATCCGGCCCGGATCTTCCAGTCGGCCGGATTCACCGAGGTCGCCGCGACCCGGACCAGCACCTCCCCGGGGCCGGGCTGCGGGCGGGGGATCTCCACGGTCTCGAGGACGTCCGGGCCACCGAATGTGTTCTGACTGATTGCTCGCATGACAGCGATTCTGCGATGCTTGGTAACCATTGGAAAGTAGGCACTAATTAGATACCGAGGTACCCGATGGATACCGCTTGCGCCCCGCACTGGATCGACGAGAACGACCTCGTCGACAGCTACCTGCACCGCTGCCCGGCCCGCGAACTGCTCGGCCTGCTCGCCGACAAGTGGGTGCTGCTGGTGATCGGCGTGCTGCGCCTGAGCGAGGAGCCCGTCAGATTCAACGTGCTGCGCCGCCGCCTGGACGGAATCACCCAGAAGATGCTCACCCAGACGCTGCGCGGCCTCGAGCGCGAGGGCCTGGTCCAGCGCACCGTATACCCGACCGTCCCGCCGCGCGTGGAGTATTCCCTCACCGCGCTCGGCCTCGACCTGGGCAACATCACCCACGCCATGGGCATGTGGACCGTCGACCATCGCGACGAAATGCTCACCGCCCGTGCCGAATTCGATGCGCGCGAGGTCGGCTCACCGGCACCCGTCGCACACCGCGGCAACTAGCAGCGCGCCGGAGCGACACTCATTGCGGAACTCGGCGACGAGAACGTCGCATGACCGGGGAACCTACGAGCCGAGTGGCCACATGGCGATCGACGTGGCCGCCGCGGATTCGGCCCGAGGCCTACCCCCAGGGTTGATACGCGCGTTGACGACGGGTCGGTATCCTGGCGCCGGGCCGTAGCCGCCGACCGGGCTCGCGGACAGCGCGGCGCGAGGCCACCACCGACCACACGGTGTCAGTTCCCTCCGGCGCGGGAATGCCCGCGAAACGGTCACCGATCCAGTCGGCCATCGCCCGAATCCCGATGAACTGCAAGGGAAGATGGGTGCTGAGACGGTCTCGCACGTACCGCACCCGCGCCCCCGCGCGCAGGTAGCGACGCACCAGCTCATCGACGTCGGCGACGGCGATCACCTCGTCGTTCACGCCCTGCAACACCAGCATCGGCATCGCCGGGGCCAGGTCGCCGGGCCGGATGTCCGCGATCACCTCCCGCATATCCGGCAGGTCCAGCAGCGCAGCCAGACCGGGTTCGCAGTGCCGATCGACATCGCGCCCGGCCAGCCGTGCGAGCAGCGGAAGGGTCGGCGTCACTTCGGCTTTCGCGAGCAGCTCCAGATACGACGGGCGCAGATGCGCGAGCAGGATCGCGTCCAACCGCGGATAGGCCCGCCGCAGACCCGCGAGGAAGACCATGGCGAATCCGGCGAACGGGGTGCCGTTCAGGCGGACGAAGGCCGCGCCCGGATCGCCCACCGGAGACCCGGCCACGGCGCCGACGATCCGGAGCTCCGGCGCGTACCCCGCGGCGAGCTCCGCCGCCCAGGCCGTGGCCAGCCCACCGCCCGAATACCCCCACAGCGCAACGGGTGTCCGCGAATTCAAGCCGAGCGGCCCGAACCCCAGGGCGGCCCGGATCCCATCCAGCGCGCGATAACCGGGCTCACGCGGCACCCCGAAGTGCCCGCCCAGGCCGCCGTGATCCGGCACCGACACCGCCCAGCCGCGGGCCAGCGCGGCGGTGATCAGCGGCACCTCCAGCTGCGGCACGGCCCCCAGCGCCCTGGCACCGCGGCGCAGCGCATAGGATGGAAAGCATTGCGGTGCAATGGCATCGATCGCGCACTGATAGGACACCAGCGGCCGCGGCCGGGCGGGATTCGCGCCCCGGGGCAGCAGCACCGTGGTCACCGCGACCTCGGGAGCGCCGTGCAGATCCACGCTGCGGTACAGCAGCTGCCACGCCGAGACCCGCAGTGGGACAACACCGAACATCGCCAGCTCCACCTCACGACTGCGCAGCAGCGCGCCGGGCTCGAGCCGCTCGAATCCGCCGGGCGTGCGATAGAACGGGTCCCGGTCCGGACGCAGCGGCCACACACGGTCACCACGCCGAGCGCCGCGCACTCTGTCTCCCTCGCCCATTCGCGTCTCTCCGCTCACCGGCAACCACCGTTCGTCTCGTCACAACTCACACCCGCCCTCGCAGCGCATACGAGCCACCGCCGCCACGATCCCGCTCGTCCACGCGCGTTACCGGGCGGAATGCGCCGTCGCCGCACTGCCCGCCCGGTCCGAGCACACCGAGTTGACGGAAAACCAAGTGCTGCTGCGGTATTCGTTGCTTCTCACAACCCACCTCCGCCGCCGACCAACCACGGATTGAATGTGCACACCAGCCCGGGATGCCCTATCGGATCCAGTGCGTGCAGCACGATCGACAGTGCGCGAGGCGAATACATCATCGTGAGATGGTCGGACAGATCCTGCCCGCACCCGTCCTGCAACGTGATGTCGTCCACGGTCGCGGCGGGGCCCGCGCGCAGGTAGCCCAGGGCGACCGGGTTCATCACCTCGTCGTAGCGCGATTCCACGACCGTGTAGGCGACCCCCGCAACGGTGTCGCCGCCCGCCCCGAGCCTGGTCAGGAAGTCCGAGCCGACCGCCTGCTCCACATTCGCCGGGCCGATGATCGGACGGTAGAAGCCGAAGATGGGCACGCCGAGCCGATCCAGCAGCCGTCCCAGCGTCGCCATGCCCAGCAGAGTGGTGCCGTGATGGGTGCCGCCGAGGCTGATCACCCGCGCCACCCTGCCCGTACCGCCGTCGAATTTCAGATATTGATCGGTGACCGGCGCCCCCTGCGAATGCGCGACGATGTCGACCCGATCGGCGTGGGTCGCCGCGCGCACCCGGTCGACGAAATCACCGAGCTGGCGCGCGGAATTCTCGATGGGGCCGACCCCGTAACGCCCGGGCAGCACCGAGGCGACACCACCGCCGTCCAGCAGCCCGCTTCGCCCGTAGTTGAAGGCGAAGACGCAGAATCCGGCGCGGGCCAGCCTCGGCGACATGGCCGAGAAACTGTCGTAGGCATCGAGCCAGGTGCCGTGCACCAGCACGATCGGATCCGGATGTGCGGCGCTCGGCGTGCATCCCCAGTTGTTCGCTCCCGGCGGCGCCGCGTCGGGATGACTCAGGCTGTAGGCGAATGCGGCCAGGTAGGAGGACATTTCGGGGCCGGCGCCGAGCGTGTCCGAGGCCCAGCTGGGCCTCGGGCCCGCGCTACCGGTGTCCACGATCGGCCGAATCCACCGCCCCGCGTCCGCATGCGTCCCCACGGCCAGGTAGTCGGCGAACTGCTGTGCGGTGGGCGGGGGCGGCGGCGCGGCGTATCCGGCCCCCGCGCCCGCGGTGATTCCCAATGCGGCGGCACAGGCCAGCACGGCCGCGCCGAATACCCTGCGCCCCATTGTGTGCGTCATTGCAACCTTTCGTCGAACCCCGCCGCTCCGTACACGAAATTCGTTGCCGCAGTGAATGAACCGCCAATTCCGGTGTCACACCGCGATTCCCGCCGAATCGACCCGAATCGACGCTAATCCGGGGGAACGGCCGGTGTCACTGCACTCGGGCGAGCAGGTATCCGCGGTGACATTGTCGTGCGGAACAAAGTTCAGGCGCCCTGAGCGCTCCCCTTGCCGCCTGCACTGTCGCCGGTAACAATCGGCCCATGCCCCCGCCACCCACCCTCGCCGTGCGCATGCTCGATCGCCTGCCACAGATCGCCGAGCGCATCCTGGCCTCCGGGCTGGGTTCGACCCCGCCGGCCGCGGACCTGCCCGACGGGCATTTCCTCGAGGTGCTCCCGGTCATTCACGGCTGCGCGCACGCGTTCCTGCATGCGGTGGATCAGGGCCGCGCGTTCACCCACGAGGAGGTGGCGGAGTTCATCGTTCCGGCGGTGGAACGCCATGCGCAGGACCGGCTTCCGCTGCGGCTGCTCGTAGAGGCGGTGCACGCCTCGGCGCGGCAGGTGCTGAGCGAGGCGGTGGCGCTGAGCGATCCGGAGGACCTCGATCAGCTCGTCGACTTCGGCGATCGCATGCTGGAGCTGCTCATGCACATCAATACGATCACCGTCGAGTCGTATGCCGAGGTCGAGCGGTCGATCTACCACGCCGAGCGCGAGGCCCGCCGGGCATTGTGCGCGGCGCTGCTGCGCGGGCACCCCGCGACCGAACTCGCCGCCCAGGCGGGCATTGCACTGGCCGGGCGCTACACCGTGCTGGCGATCGGGCTGCCGCCCGGCGAGCATCGCGCGGCGGTGGCCACGCTGCTCACCCGGCGGCGCATCCGGCTGCTGCAGCAGAGCGTCGATCAGCTGGCCGGCACGGCGGTCCTGCACACCTTCGACGGATCGCACGGAATCGCGTTGCTGCCCGCCGATTCCGAGCCCGGCACCGACGAATCTGGCTGGCTGGCAACCGAACTCGCCGACCAGTTCGGCACGAGCGTGATCCTGGCCGAGATTCCCTCGGCGCCACGCGAATCCGTGCCCGACGCCGCGCGCCTGGCCGCCGAACTCGCCGAGCTGGCCCGGTTGCTGAACCGCCCTACCGGCGCCTACCGCCTGGACGATCTGCTGCTGGAGTACCAGCTCACCCGCCCGGGACCGGCGCGCGAGCGGCTGGCCGGGCGCATCGCCCCGCTGCTGCGCAGCCCGCACCTGCTCGAGACCCTGGACGCGCACCTGCGGCACGGCTCGGACCGCAAGGCGGCCGCCGCCGAAATGCACGTCCACCCCAACACCTTCAGCTACCGGCTGCGCCGGATCGCGGAGCTGACCGGAACCGACCCGGGCGAACCCGACGGCTCGCGGCTGCTGGCCGCCGCCCTCATCGTGCACCGAAGTAGCCATACCATTCAGCACATTTCGGACACCGACCCGAAAACAGCAGGTAGGCCCGTATAGTCAAACGGTTTGCCAAAAGGTAGCCTTTCCGATCGACAGGGGCGGGGGTCCGTCCCGATCACCCCGGCCCACGGGGTGTCTGGTCGACGGCAGGGAAGCGGGTTTCACGATGGCTACGAACGGACAGCTCAGGGCGGCGCTGGCGATCCTGTGCACCGATGTCGACGCCGTCGCCGAGCAGGTGTGGGGCCGGACGACGGCCGGCGAGGACACCGCCGGGATCGAGCAGGCCATGCTGGCGGGCCTGCTCTACCGGGTGGTCGGCGCGCAGCTGCGGCAGTCGCTCGCCAACGCGCCGGATGTCGCCAGCCTCGAGAATCGCGCGCGGGCCGCGGGTCCCAGCGGCGTCGCGGTGCGCGGCGAGGACGAATACGGCCAGGCACATTTCGAGGCCTACTGGCTGACCGACCGCATCGCCGAGCTCTACGGCAGCCTCGATTCGGTACCGCCGCAGCTGGCCGCGGCGGCGTATACCGCCGAGGCCTCGCGCACCCTGCTGCGCATTCATCGCGAGACCTTGCACAGCGCCCGCCCCGACGCGGCGCACGCAGGATGGGAGTCCGTGCTGGGCCAGCTCGACCGCGCCCGCGCCCTGGCCCGCGCCGCGCATGCGGAGGCCGAAACCGTGCCGCAGCGCGGCATCATCCGAACGCCGGCCGAATAACCATCCAGGCTATCGAGAACTTCCGCGCTATCGAGAACTCTTGCGCAACAGCGAATGCCGGACACCGTAGGTGAAGTACAGCGCAAAGCCGACGACCATCCAGATCAGGAAGCGCAGCCAGGTCTCCACCGAGAGGTTCAGCATCAGCCAGGCGCACGCGATCACCGCGAGGATCGGGATGAGCGGGACCAGCGGGACACGGAAGCCGCGCTGCAGATCCGGGCGGGTGCGACGCAGGATCATCACACCGAGGGACACCAGCACGAAGGCGAACAGCGTGCCGATGTTGACCATCTCCTCCAGGGTGCCGAACTGCACGAAGCCCGCCAGCACCGAACACGCCACGCCGACGATCAGGGTGATCCGCACCGGGGTGCCCTTGGATCCGGTGTGCGCGAGCCTACGCGGCAGCAGTCCGTCGCGCGCCATCGCGTACAGCACCCGGGTCTGGCCCAGGAACAACACCATCACCACGGTGGTCAGGCCGGCCAGCGCGCCGACGGAGATGAGGTTCTTGGCCCAGGTCACCCCGTGCACCGCGAACGCGGTGGCCAGCGTCGCGTTCTTACCGGCCAGGTCGGTGTACGGCACCATGCCGGTGAGCACCAGCGAGACCACCACATACAGCACGGTGACGATCGCGAGCGAGCCCAGGATGCCGCGCGGCACGTTGCGCTGCGGATTCTTGGTCTCCTCCGCGGCGGTCGCGACGACGTCGAAGCCGATGAACGCGAAGAACACCAGGCTTGCCGCGGCCAGCAGCCCGTACCAGCCGAAGTTGCTGTTGCCCGCGCCGGTCAGCCAGGAGAACAGCGTCTGATGCACGCCCGAACTACCGGTGGTGTGCTGCGCGGGCGGGATGAAAGGCTTCAGATTCGAGGTCTTGAAATAGCCCAGGCCGACGACCACCACCACGGCGATCACGGCGAGCTTGATCGCGACGGCCACGGCCGACACCCGCGAGGACACCTTGGTGCCGACGGCCAGCAGCACGGTGAGCACCGCGATCAGCAGCACCGCACCCCAGTCGAAGGACACCGACCCGAGGTGCACGACCGGCGAGTGCGAGCCCATCACGTTGCCCAGATACTGCGACCAGCCCTTGGCGACCACCGAGACGGCCAGGGCCAGTTCCAGGATCAGGTCCCAGCCGATGATCCACGCGGCCAGCTCGCCGAATGTGGCGTAGGAGAAGGTGTAGGCGCTGCCCGCCACCGGAACCGTCGAGGCGAACTCGGCGTAGCACAGGGCGGTCAGCCCGCAGGCGATCGCGGCGAAGACGAAGGCCAGCGAGACCGAGGGCCCCGCCACGGTGCCCGCGGTCTGCGCGGTGAGGGTGAAGATGCCCGCGCCGACCACCACGGCGACGCCGAAGACGGTCAGATCCCAGGCCGTCAGGTCCTTGCGAAGCTTGGAATCCGGCTCGTCGGTGTCGCGCATGGACTGTTCGACCGACTTGGTCGCGAACAGCGCGTTGCGCCGGCTAGCCGATGAATTGCCGGTTTCCCGCTGACCTGGCTCCGGGATAGCCAACCGTCTCTCCTTGATCTGTGGCGCGATCTACCGGCGCCGCGAACTGCGTGAACGTGCCGGAAGAATCTAGCAGCCGCGACCTGTGACCCAGATCTCCGGGTTGCTCAGACAATGCCGGTTCAGCATGGTATGTGACGGAGCAGATCGAGAAACTCCCTTCCGCGCTCCGACTCCGCCCATCGCAAATGTCCCAGAAAGTAGTGGCGATAGGCGATGTCGGCATTGCCAGCACCGGGACGCGGCAGCACCGACAGGAAGTAGTCGATCTCGGAGAGTTGGTAGTGCACATGCGCCAGCGGGAAGATCTCCGGCAGGACGGCGCGTTCGCGGAGGGCGAGCGGGCGGATCTCGGCGTATCCACGCAGGAAGGCGGCCAGCTGATCGGTGTGGATCCGGGCCACACCGGTATCGCGCAGTCCGATCCAGTCGACGGCGAACCGCTCGATCGCGACCGCCAGGTCGAAGACGGCGGTCGTGCGATTGGCCAATCCGAAATCGAACACCGCCGTGATCGCGTCGGCACTGTCCGCCGCGAGCTCTCCGCCACCGGCGCTTCCCCTGGCGCTATCGCTGCGCCACAGCAGGTTTGTGGCATGCCAGTCGTTATGTGTCCAGAGTGGTTCCAGACCGGCGAGGTCGACCGCGGGCGGTACCCCCGGCCCGAGTTCCGCCTGCCAATCCCGTTCGGAGAGAAACGCCCCCAGCGCTGGGCGCGCGGCCGCATGCCGCTCGACACCCGGAACGAGATCCGTGCACTGCGCCGACAGCAAGGGCAGCGGCGGCCGGGAGGGTGCATCGAAACCACGTGCCGCGCAATGTATTCGAGCGAGCATGGCACCGGCTGCGGCAGCGTGCCCCGTGGAGCGATACGGCGACCACGAGAAATCGCCGCGATACGCGTCGTCGCCCGACCCCGGTGCCTGGAATTCGTAGCTGAATTCCCCGTGCGTGCGCGACCACACCTCGGGAATCGGAATCCCGCGTGCCCGAAGGTGATTCATGAATGCGTGCTCCTCGGCGAGCGCATCGGCATCGCGCAGTGCCACCGGCAACCGCTTCACCACCAGCCGTGCACCGTCGTCCAGGCGCACCCGCACGGTCGACGACAAAGGCCGGGGACTGCGCCACTCGATCTCAGCAGCGAGACCTCCCGACACCGAATCACAGTCGGCCAGAACACTATTGATCTCGTCGAGCGTCAACGGCGGCCAGTCGGGCTCGGCCATCCGGGCCTCCCCCATCCCGAACACCAGGCCCGCATCGGCCCGGTCGCGCGCGGTCACGGATGCCCGGCCGATCCCGGCGGAGCAGGCTCACGGCCGCTTTCACTCACGCGCGGGCCGACGCTCGACGAGCACCAGCACACCGGTCGCCACACCGGCGACCACGAACGAGAACAGCGACGCCGAGGACCACCAGCCCGGATGCACGTGCAGCGCATCCTGGGCGTGCCCCCACAGGCGCGCCCACCAGCCGACCGATCCGGGGTTGAGCAGCTGATAGACCGCGAAGCCCAGCGCCCACGGCAGCAGCATCAGCGGCCGGGCCGGGGCCCGTTCGTCCAGGTCCCAGCCCTGCCGGCCGCGCCCCAGGAAGTAGTCGACCACGAGCACCGCGCACAGCGGCACGAAGACCGAGCCGATCAGCAGCAGGAAATTCGAGAACCCGGTGAAATCGTGGACGCCCAGCGCCAGCACCGTCGCCAGCGCGCCGACCGCACCCGCGAGGATGCGCCGGTCCACCCGCGGCAGCAGATTCTGCAGCGACATCGCCGTCGAGTAGACGTTCGCGAAGGATTGATCCGATTCGCGCAGCACCAGCACCGCGAAGAACACCCAGCCCGCCGCGACACCCAGGAAGGTGTCGAAGATCTTGTCCGGATTCCCGCCGACCTGGATCAGCGCGATGACACCCAGCAGATAACACCAGGTCTGGGCGACCGAATAGCCGACCATCGCGGCGCCCGACGCCGCGCGCGCCGACCGGGCGTGCCGGGTGTAGTCCGCGGCCAGCGGCACGAACGACACCGCCACGGCCAGCGCGGTGTCCACGCCCGGAAAGAATCCGCTCCATGAGGTCCCGGGCACGTGCGGCAGCGGATGGCGCAGCAGTTGCACCGTGAAGTACAGCATCGAAATCGCCACGGCCACGGTCACATACCGGCGCAGGATGTGCAGCACCCGCAGCGGCCAGATCGACATCGCGGTGCACAGCACGCCCGCCGCGATGATCACCGGCGCGTGCGGGGCATGGCCGTGGGTCAGGGCCAGCACACCGCCCGCGATCACCGTCAGCTCGTAGACGCCCCAGCCGATGCACTGCACGATATTGGCCACCGTCGGCAGGTACGACAGCCTGGTGCCGAACAGTCCGCGGAAGTTGGCCATCGCCGGGGCGCCCGTGCGCGCCCCGACCGCGCCCGCCGCGGCCACCATGGCCGTGCCGAGCACGGTGCCCAGGATCGTCGCCAGCAGCGCTCCGACCAGTGGCAGCTGCGGATGCCCCGCCGGTTGCAGCACGAAGATCGCACCGGTGAAGCCGATGAGGCTCACACCCAGGTTGGCCCAGAACGCGGTCTGATCGGCGAGGGACAGGCTGCGCGGCGGATCGGTGGTCAGCACCAGCGGCGCTTCATCGGCGCGTATCGGTCGGGTTGTCGTCATAGCGGATCCGATGCTACGGGGCCCTCGAAGCCGCAAATGTCCTGATCCGCCGATTCACCCCCGACGCCTGTCGTGGTCGACCCTGCGGTGACCGGCCGCCGGGTTCGAGCCGTCTCGGGCGGGTGGAGCGCAGCTCGGTGCGCGGGCCGAGTCCTCGATGGCGCGCCGGGAGTACATCGGCGCAGGACACAGGCGGTTCGGTGGTATACGGGGGTAGCAGGTAACCTCATCCCGGATGGTTAGTGTCACGGACTCCGCACGTCAGCAGCCCGCGACCCGTCCGATGCGACGCGTCCGATGGCTGGTACCGCCGACCCTCGTCACCGCCGCGGTGCTGTGGATGGCGCATCCGACCTGGCCGATTTTGCCCATCAGCCGGGTGTTCATCGATCTGCAGGTGTACCGGCTCGGGGTGCAGGCCGCCATCCACGGCGTCGACATGTACGGCACGCTGCCCAAGACCACCATGGGGATGGGGCTGCCGTTCATCTATCCCCCATTCGCGGCGATCGCGCTGGGCCCGTTCGCGCTGATTCCGTGGGGCGTGACGCAGTGGGCCTTCTTCGTCGTGTCGGTGCTGGCGCTGTCGATCACGATCTATCTCACCGCGCGCCGGGTGTGGGGTGAGCGCGGCACCGAGCTGGTGCTGTGGGCGACCGCGTGCGCGATCCCGCTCGGGGTGCTGCTCGAGCCGGTGCATTCGACGCTGGACTTCGGCCAGGTCAACCTGATCCTGATGGTGCTGGTCGCCGCCGACTGCCTGACCGAGAAGCCGAAGTGGCGGCGCGGCATCGGGGTCGGCATCGCCGCCGCGATCAAGCTGACCCCGGCCGCGTTCGTGCTGTACTTCCTGATCCGCCGCGACTACAAGGCGGCGATCACCGCCGCCGTCACCGGGGCCGTGGCGACCGCGCTGGGCTTCGCGCTGATGCCGCACGAATCCACGAAGTACTGGTTCGGCGGGATGGGCAACGTGTCCGGGCTCAGCGGTTCGTCGTTCCGCACCAACCAGTCCATCCAGGGCGTGCTCTCGCGCCTGCGGGTGCCCGAGCCGGCGTTCACCGCGCTGTGGGCGGTGCTGAGCCTGGCGCTGCTGGTGCTGGCCGTGGCCGCCATGCGGCGCGCGGCGGACAATCCGCCGCTGGCGATGTCGTTCAACGCCGTGTTCACGCTGCTGGTCTCGCCGATCTCGTGGTCGCACCACTGGGTGTGGATCGCCCCCGCGCTGCTGGCGGCGGTCGGCGCGGCCACCCGGCTGCCGCGGCGCCGCGCGCTGATCTGGTATCTGTTCCTGCTGGCCACGGCCTGGATCTTCGTGGACGGCCCGCAGAACCGCCTGCCCGGCGACAACAACCGCGAATTGTCCTGGACCCCTTGGCAGCACATCGTCGGCGACACCTACGTGTGGTTGAGCGTGCTGCTGGTGATCCTGTACGTGATCAGCACGCCGCGCCCGGCGAACGCCGAACCGCTGCTGCCGAATTCGCTGCGCCCATTGCGCTCCAAGACCTGAGGAGGCCGCCGCGGTACCGGTTCCGGTGCAGCTCGGACGGGGTCCGGCGTATCGTTCACTCTTGTTGTCGCACAATCCGGTTGATACGTTGCCGAGCACGCAGGCGGCCGGGACCGACGGAGGATGATGACCGAGTTCGAGGACGCCGCGAAGCCGAAAGCGGACCTGAACACGCCGAGCAGCGCCCGGATCTACGACTACGTTCTCGGTGGGAAGGACAACTACCAGGCGGATCGGGACGCGGCCGAGAAGGTCATCGCGGCGTATCCGACGGTTCGTGAGGCCGCGAGCCACAATCGGCACTTCATGAACCGCGCGGTCAATGCGCTCACCGACATGGGGATCGTGCAGTTCCTCGACATCGGCACCGGCATTCCCACCGTGCCGAACCTGCATCAGCTCGCCCAGGAGGTGGTCCCCGAAGCCCGGGTGGTCTACGTCGACAACGATCCGATCGTGCTGGCCCACGCCCGTGCGCTGCTGCACGGCAAACCCGAGGGGCGAACCGTCTACCTCGATGCGGACCTGAACGACCCGGCGGCGATCCTGAACTCCCGCGAGCTGCACGAGACCCTGGATCTGGACCGCCCGGTCGCGTTGAGCCTGGTCGCGGTCCTGCATTTCCTCTCCGACGAGCAGGACCCCTACGGCATCGTCGACACGCTGCTGGACGCCCTGGTACCCGGCTCGGTCCTGGTGGCATCGCACATCACCGCCGACCTCGATCCGGTCGGCATGACCAAGGCCCTGGACATGTACCGGCAGGGCGGGGTGTACGCCCAGGGACGCAGCCGGGAGGAATTCGCCCGCTTCTTCGACGGCCTGGAGCTGCTGGATCCGGGGGTCGTCGTCGTCAACCGGTGGCGGCCGACGCTGCACACCCCGAGAACCCCCGACGAGCAGGTCAACTGCTGGGGTGCCGTCGCCCGCAAGGGCTGAGCTCGGCACGATGGGTGGGTGCACCCTTGACGTCAACCGGCCCGTGCCGTCTCAGCTGGATTGTCCGAAGGTGATATCACCGTGGATGTCACGGGCCTGCAACACATTTCCCAGGGTAGTCCCGGAAAGATCGTTGGCGACACTGCCGTCACTCGCGCGGCCGTCTACCGTCAGGCTTGCCCACTCAGCCCGTAACTTCTCCTTGAAACTCCCGTCGGATCGCTCGGCACGTTCGAGAATCTCGGCCAGCATCAGCACCTTTGGCGAATCAGGTCCCGCGCCTACCGCCTCATCGAGGACCGCGGCCTCCTCGGAACTCTTTGCGAACTTCTTGCGAACAAGGTCGTAGAGCCCACCGGCAGCCTTGGCGGCCAACGAACTAGCAATCGAAATCATAACTGGCTCAACCATTTCGGCCCCCTCGAGCATCGATGACCACTTCCGGCTATGATACTTCGCCGCCGGCCATTCCCCAGTTCCTTCAGACGTGTAGTCCCTAGCCTGCTTCGTCCTCGAGGACAGCCGCGATACGCCGCCGCATGCGGACAGCCTTCGGATCGTCGAATTCGGCGAGGATGGATTGGGCTTCCTCCAAGCACGACCGGGCACTGCCTGCGTCACCGACATGGCGCATGTCGGTACCGAGCTGTTCCAGGGCCGATGCGAGCAGCCACCGGTCGCCGAGTTCACGCTGTGCGGCGACGGCCAGTCGATGGAAGGCTACTGCCTCGTCCGGCCTGTCCAGTTCCCGGTACACCTCGCCGGCGCCGTCCCACGATTGTGCCTCGCGTCCGCGATCACCGATCCGACGATGCAGAGCCGCCGCGCGTTGATACGATTCCAGCGCTTCGCCATACCGGCCCAGTGCCCGCTGGACCGCTCCCAACTCCATTGTCCAGCACCCCTCCCACATATGGTTGCCGTGATTGCGGGCGATATCCACGGCCTCCTGCGCGGCGAGCAGAGCTTCGTCGGGACGATCGAGTTCACGCATGGCCATGCTGAGCAACCACAGCGCGTTCCCCACCCTGGAGGACTGCTCGCGTTCCCGGAAGATCGCCAGTGCCGGGCGAAGCAGCGCGGCGGCCTCGTGCTGGCGCCCGAGGCGAACATAGGCCTCGGCGATATTGACGGTGGCGAGCACCTCCCACATCGAGTCACCGAGATCGTGCAACACGACGCGGCACTGCTCCAAGTGCGCCAGCGCCCCCGTGAGATCGTGCTCCCGAAAAGCCAGCAGCCCCAATCCATTCAGAGACATGGCCGCTCCGAACCGATCGCCGGTCTCACGTCGAATCGCCAGGGCCGCGCGATGGTGTTCGGCCCCTTCGGCCAAACTGCCGGACTGGGTGTAGGCGATCCCTAGGCTCTCCAGAACCTCGGCCTCCCCGCCACGGTCGCGTGCGCGGCGCGCGGCGGCGAGTGCGACGTGCCCGGTGATCAGCCAGTCGTCGAACGGATTCTCCTGCATATAGATGCTGCGCAGTACGACATGGAGTCGCCAGGCCAGACGATCCAGCCCGGCGTCCGCCGCGGTGCGAACGGCGCCTACCAGGTTGACCCGCTCGAGGTCGTACCAGCGCACCGCTCGTTCGGCGTTGTCGAACGCGACCGGCATGATCGTGGTCCAGATCCGTTCCGGCGCCTCGTCCGGGTCGAACGCGACATGCGGTTCCATCGGGCTGATGTGTGCCTGAGCCGCATCCGCGCCGAGCAGGTACCACAACAGGATGCGCCGCAGTGGCGCTGTCCGAGCCTCGGGCGGCTCAGTGGAGTGAATCTGGTCCAGCGCGTATGCCCGCAGCAGGTCATGGAACCGGAAGCGGTCTGGGGCATGCTGCTCGATGAGATGCGCACCCACGAGGACGTCCAACAGATATCGTGCCTGCCGGTCGGATAGGTCGGCCAGGGCCGTCGCCGCCGCGGTACCGAACTCGGGCCCCGGGTGCAGGCTGAGCAAACGGAACAAGGTTGCCGCTTCCTCGGGTAGCGCCCGATACAACCATGCAAACACTGTGCGCACGTCTGTTTCGTGTTCCGGGCTCGACCCCAACGCATCCCAGAGTTTGGACTCGTCGCGAAGATCCGCGATCAGATCGGTCAGTGGCACGCAGGGCCTGCTCGCAGCGCGGTCCGCGGCGATGCGCAAGGCCAGCGGCAGTCTCCCGCACAGCCGGGCCAATTCCGCGAGTTGCTCGGCATCGTCGGCGACCCGTTCGTCGGACGTCGCGGCGCGCAGCAAGGTCACCGACTCGTTGTCGCTCAGCACATTCAGAGTCAGCCGTTTCGCGCCTGCCCGCACGGCCAAGCCGGGCAGATCGCTACGGCTGGTCACCACCGCCAGGCAGTCGGACGTGCCCGGCAACAGGGGTAGCACCTGGGCGGTCGTCGACGCGTTGTCGAGAACGACCAGCATCCGCCGTTCGGCCAGCAGCGATCGGAACAGGGCCGCCTTGCCCGCCTCGTCGGCTGGAATCCTGGCTGGTGTGACACCGAGCGCACGGAGGAATCCGTCAAGGGCCTGACCGGGAGTGAGCGGGGCGCCGGCGTCGTAGCCCCGCAGGTCGACATAGAGCTGTCCGCTGGGAAATCTATCCCGAACCCGGTGTGCCCAGCGTAGAGCGAGCGAGGTCTTTCCAACCCCTGCGGTCCCCGTAATCACCGATACCCCACACACCAGCGGCTCATCGGGATCGCCCGCCAGTACCCGGTCGAGCCGCGCGAGGTCGGCCAGCCGGTTGACGAAACCGCGGATATCGGCCGGCAGTTGCCGCGGTGTTGGATCATCGGCTCCACGGCGGTCGCTTCCAGCATGGAAATGCACTCCACCGTGGACGTCTCGAGCCTGCACGATGTCGCCGCCCGAACCCGAGAGCTCGGAATGCGTGGAGCCGTCGCCGGAGCTCCCGCCATCCTCATCGGCCCCGGTCATTCGATACCACGTAGGGATTTATACGTTTGTCGCACAGTCAGCGTCTTTCCGGCGGATCCATGGTGGTCACCCGTCGATCGAAGAAGCTGCTCATGTCCTCACCTACCGCGTACACCTCCCGCATGAGATCGGTACAGCGGGTGTAGATATCGGGATCCTCGTACCGGCTTGCGCCGATCAGGGTGCCGGTTTCGTCGTAGCGGAATTCGTAGACCGTTTCCGTGCCGACCGTCAACAGTTCGGGCAGTTCACCACTGGACTCGTACCGATCGATGGCCTCCGGCCCAACGATGCGGATCTTCTCGCCGTACTCCGCTCGCAGGGCCAAGAGATGAAGTTCCCACTGCAGATACGGAACGATCGGCTCCTCGACCACACGCACCCGGTAGAGGTCGATGCCCCGCGTAATCGTGTCGCTCCGCAACTCAGCCAGGTTCGGACGTTCCTTCTCGAGCAGCCGCAGAGCTTCCGCCCATTCGCCCCGGTCGAAGGCCTCCCAACTGGCGAACTGCGGATCGCGGAAATGCTGTCGGCGTTCGAGCTTCCATGAATCGAGCCCACCGGGCGCGGCGAAGCGCTTCTCGTAATCCGCATGCATAGCGTCGGTGGCCAGGAATTCGCCGGGGATGTCTCGAAACAGATCATGCATCTGGAATATCCGACTTGGCTGCGATGATCATCGCTCGCGGAATGATTACCAAGCGCTCATCGTGGTAGATTGTCACGTCTTGGGGGAGACGGGTGGCATAGACATCCGTCAGGTCCCGACCGATTACCGCGATGTCGCCATTATCGAGCTCCCAAATATCTGGGCACGAGTCCCGTCCACCGGTCTGGCCCAGCTCCTTGGCCGACTTGCCCAAGCGTCGCGCCATCGACGCCGCGGGATCGGCCTCCCACCTTCGCTCCATAGCCACCCCTGTGCGTTGGGTTGAGGTAAGTTCGACATCCAATTCTATAGCACGTCAACAAGATCCGCGCAGAGATCTACCGCGGGGAGCTGTCGTTCGATGTCCCACGGGCAACACATGAACGGTAGTCTCGAGGTGAGTCTCGCACGTCGAGAGGGGCTGCTTTGGTCGAACCACTACGGGTTGTGCTGGCCTCGTCGAGGGCCGACGGACTCGTTGCCCTTTATGATGGCTGCAAACAAACTGGACATCTTCCAATAGCCGCTGTCGTACCACGCTCGGCGGTGTCGGAGGGTGCAAAATCCGTTGCGGCATTCGCCGCAATCACCCAGGCAGTACCGAACGGTCTGGATTTGATAATGGTTGCCGGAAATAGCGGACTTGGCATGGTTTTATCCGGCTATCGCGCCGACGTAATGATCTGTCATGGATTCCCCTGGCGACTCTCCGGTACAGTTTTGCAGGCGCCGCGCCTGGGAGTTCTCAATGTTCACACCTCACTGTTGCCTCAGCACCGCGGCCCGATGCCCGTCCACTGGGCTCTGCTACACGGAGACGCCGAGACGGGGGTCACGATTCATTGGATGGATCGCGAATTCGACTCGGGCCCGGTCGTAGTGCAGCGAGGCGGGGTTCGCCTGCCAGAGGCCATCGACGACGCAACCGCCGATGGTCTGATCCGCGATTTCGATGACATCACGCGAGACCTGGTGCCGACAGCCTTGGAACGAGCGGCACAGGGGTTCCCTGGAGAACCACAGAACGAGGCGGACGCAACATACGAGGGCCCCGTCGGTCCCGAGTGGTCGACGGTCGACTGGTCGAGAACGGCACGCGAGATTCACAACCAAGTGCGGACACGACGGTTCGGTATCTACGATCCCCCCGGCCCCGTCGCCGAGCTGAACGGTCGCCGGATCTCTCTGCTGCGGACCAGCCTGACGCCGGCTGCCGGGCTGCGAGTTCGTTGCTCCGATGCTTCCCTGTGGATAACGGAGTATCGCGAGGCCTGACTCCGGTCAGTCGAGCTGTGCGGCAATATCTTTGAGTTCTCCGCGCGAGGTCACGCCGAGTTTCGGGTACGCCTTGTAGAGGTGGTAGCCGACGGTGCGGTGGCTCAGGAACAGCTGGGCGGCGATGTCCCGGTTGGACAGGCCCTGGGCGGCCAGGCGCACGATCTGCAGTTCCTGTGGGGTCAGCCCGGCCACCGCGCGGTCGCGGGCGCGCTCACCGGCCTCCGGAGCACCGGCGGCGGTAAGTTCGTTGCGCGCCCGCCGTGCCCACGGTTCCATGCCGAGCCGAGAGAAGATCGTCAGCGCCTCGGTAAGATGGGTTCGCGCCGGGGCCTTGCGCCGCTCCCGGCGCAGCCATTCGCCGAAAAGCAGTGCGGTACGGGCATATTCGATAGGGCGGCCGTCGGCATCGTGGGCCGCCAGGGCCCGGGTGTACAGGTCTTCGGCGGCTGCGTCGTCGAGCAGTGCGCGACAGCGCAGGACCAGGGCGTCGGCCCAGGGCTGCCGCACCGACGCGGCCCAGCCCTCGAATCGCGCGAACGGGGCGGCGGCCCGCTCGGGCTCGCCCACCCGGACGGCCGATTCGACCAGATCGGGAATCGACCGGGTGGCACAGATGTGGTGGCTCAACGGTTCCCGGGTCAGGCGCTCGAACCGCGACAGCGCGGCCTCGGCGCGGCCGAGCCCGAGTTCGAGCAGGCCCAGGGACCACTGCGCCCAACCCGCGCCCGGGGCAAGGGATCCCGCACTGTCCCCGCCCAGGCCCGCCGACGCGGCGGCCCGGCATTCCTCCTCGCGCCCGCTCACCGCGTGCACGAAGGCCAGCACGCTGCTGAGCTGGCTGATCCACTGCTGCTGGCCGGTGACGCGGGCCAGCTCCAGGCCCTCGGTGGCGGTGGCGAGCGCGGCGCCCGGACGACCGGTGAAGCCGTCCACCTCGGCGACGAAGAACAGCACCGTGGGCAGCCTTCCGGCCGCGCCGGTGGTCCGGTATCGCGCGGCCAGGCCGGTCGCGAGGTCGTACGCCGCGCGGTCCTGACCGCGTGCCATCGCCACCCCGCACAGCATGATCAGCACCTGGTCCGAAACCTCGCCCCGGGCGCGGATTTCCGCCAGGGTGTCGGTCAGCGAGGGCGGCGGCGCACCGGGCCCGGAGTCCAGCAGCCGCGCGACGAACGCCGCCGCGGGCATGATCGGGTGCGCCCGCGGCAGTTCCAGCGCGCCGAGGCGTTCCAGCACCTCGGCCAGCGCGCCCTCACCCAGGTACCAGCCGGTGTGGATGGCCTGCAGCAGCTGCGCCGCGGACTGCCCGGGATCCGGCTCGGCAATCAGCGCCGCGCCGTCCAGCAGCAGCCGGTGCCCGGCGGGATAGTCCCGCTGCCAGAAGGTCGCGAGGGCCTGCACCTGAAACAGGCCGGCGCGCAGGGCATTGTCGTCCGTGCGCCCGATCGCGCGCCGCGCGAGCCTGCGCGCGTGGTCCAGATCCCCTGCCTCCAGGGCGGATTGGGCGGCCAGCGCCTCGCGCCGCGCCCGCGGACCGGGCTCGGTACTGAGCCGGGCCGAACGCTCGTAGGCCGCTGCGGCGGCCTGCTGACCGCCCCGCTCCCGGGCCCGCACCGCGGTGCGTTCCAGCGCGTCCGCCACCTCGGCATCGGGTCCCGCGGCCGCCGCGGCCAGGTGCCAGGCGCGATGGTCGGCGTCCTCGGCGTCCGTGAGCGCGTCGGCCAGGGCTCGATGCACCGCGATCCGCTGCCCGAGCGGTGCGCGCTCGTAGACCGCCGCACGAATCAGCGGATGCCTGAAAACGATTGCCGCACCGGCGGTATCGCCCCCGGCACCGCCGCCGCCCCAGCCGTCCGCACCGGGACGTCCGCCGGTCCACCGCAGCAGGCCCGCCTCCTCCGCGGGCGCCAGGTCGTCGATGTCGGCGCCCAGCGTTGCCGCTGCCCGCAGCACCACGGCCGGATCCCCGGACTCGTGCGCGGCGACGACGAGCAGCAGGCCCTGGGTGGCGGCGGGCAGGCGGCTGACCTGACCGTGGAAGGCCAGCCGCAGCCGGTCGGTGAGCGGCAGCGCGCCCGCGCGCAGATCCGAGGAGGGCTCGGCGGCCAGTGCGATCGGCAACTCCCGCAAGGCAAGTGGATTGCCCTGCGCCTCGGCCAGCAGCCGGTAGCGCACGGCCGGTGCGAGCTCGAGCCCGTCGAGCAGCGCGGCGGCCGCATCCGCCGACAGGCCGGTCACGCGATGTTCGGGCAGTCCGTCGGCGGGGAACGCGCCCTCGCCGTCCCGGGACGCGAAGACCATCGCCACGCCCTCGGCGTAGAGCCGGCGGGCGGCGAACAGCAGCGCGTCGCGCGAGGCACGGTCGAGCCACTGCGCGTCGTCGACCAGCACGAGCGCGCCGGACTCGCCCCCGTGATCGGCCAGCAGCGAGAGCACGGCGAGTCCGACGAGCATCGGATCCGCGCCCGCGCCCGCACCGATTCCCAGCGCCGATTCCAGTGCAGTGCGCTGGGATTCGGGCAGGCCGGCGAGAGTATCCGTCGCCGGCCGTGACGCCTGCCGGCTCACCCCGCCGAGCACCGGGCGCAGCAGCAATTGCAGGCCGGCGAACGGTAATTCGGCCTCCACCTCGATGCCCGCCCCCCGCAGCACCCGCAGCCCACCCGCCCACGCGGCGGCATGATCGAGCAACGCGGACTTGCCGATTCCCGGCTCGCCGCGCAATACCACTGCTGCACTACCGCCCTCGCGTGCGGTGTTCACCAGTGCGGCGAGAACGGCGATCTCGGTCTCCCGGCCGCGCAGGTCCCTCTCCGGGCCACCCACGCTCTCAACAGCATCCGGCATCAATGATTCGATCGGGAAACTCACAGCGCGGCGGCCGCGTCGAGAATCATCCGGCGCGAACGGTCGGGGGTCTCGGCCTGCACGCTGATGCGGTCCATGACATGGCGGTAGTTTTCCAGATCAGCCTGCTTGTCCATGTAGGTCGAGCTGCTCAGCTGCTCGGTGTAGACCACGTCGGGCAGGTCCTTCTCGGCGAAGCGCAGCATCGTGAACGAACTACCCAGTGCCGCATGGCCGCCCGCGGCGTACGACAGCACCTGGATGGTCACCCGCAGATGCTCGCTCATCTGCGCCAGATGCTCGAGCTGCCCGCGCAGCACGGCGACGCCGCCGAGCGGACGATGCAGCACCGCCTCGTCCAGCACCGCCCACAGCGTCGGCCCGGAGGGCCAGTCCAGCATCTCCTGACGACGCTTGCGCAGCTGCACCCGGCGCGCGGCGTCGGAGTTTCCGTGGCCGAGCGCGACCACCGCGCGGGCATAGTCCTCGGTCTGCAGCAGCCCCGGAACCAGTTGCGCCTCGAAGGTTCTGATCGAATACGCCGCCTGCTCGAGCCCGATATACGTCTCGAACCAGGAGGGCATCAGATCGTTGTAGCGGTGCCACCAGCCGGGCTCGTTCGCCCTGCGGACCAACTCCAGGAACTCGCCGATATCGTCGGGGTCGACGTGGTAGAGCTCCAGCAGATCGCGGACGTCGCGCTCCTTGAAACCCGTGCGGCCCAACTCGAGTCGGCTGATCTTGGCGGTCGAGCCGCGAATATGATCGGCGGCCTGCTCCGGCGTGATACCTGCTTGGTTGCGAAGCTTGCGCAGCTGCCCGCCCACCAGCATCCGCAGCGCCGTCGGACCTCGTTCGGGGACGATCGAGTCGACGCTCGAGATCCGGTAGAACTCTGCGGTCATGAGGTCAGCTCCGATAGTCGAAAGGCTGGCAGCGGTGGGGATGCAATGGTATTCGGCCCGTACATCACCTCGCCAGAAGCCATGGTATCGCCCCGAACGCCCGGTCGTCGAACCCTTCATCGATTTTGCGGTAGTAATTTGCGGCGAAATCGGTCGGTTTCGAACCCTTCTCGAGCGACCATCCAGTAGGTATTAGCTGGCAATATGCGCCCGCCACAGCGCTGGCCGAGCCCCGCCGCCGCACCGGGCGAGAAGCCTTCCAAATCCGGTGGGGTGCTCGGCGATCCGTCCACCCCTGGGAAGCGGTGTGCGACCCTCGGCGGGTTCGAGCTCCCGGGCCGGGTGACAGGACGCCGACGCATCGACCGCGCGCAGGCACCGGCCGTCGCCGACGTGGCGCAGCTCACTTTCGGCCGCCTCCGGTCCGTGAGCAGGTATTTTCCGGCCTCCACGCGGAGCGGTGACCCGGAAAATCGGGTGCGATTGCCGACAACCGCTGGAATACTCTCGCGGATGCGATGAGTTGACCCGATAGATTCCGTCCTCACTCGTATGGCGCCGAACCCAACGACGGGTGGCGCTCATCCCGACCCCGTTCAACGCTCCCGGAGGTACCCCATGTCCGCCGACCTAGACGCTCGTCCAACAGGGCGTCGGACGCCGACCGTCATCCGGCTCCTGGTGCTCGCGACCTTCGTCGTGATCCTGAACGAGACCATCATGATCAACGCGATCCCGCGCCTCATGGTGGACATGAAGGTCAGCGACCGTACGGCGCAATGGGTTTCCACCGCGTTCATGCTCGCGATGGCCGCACTCATCCCGATCACCGGATGGTTCCTGCAGCGGGTCAGCACCCGGCGCGCCTACGGGTTCGCGATGGGCGTGTTCCTGACCGGCACCACGATCGCGGCCATCGCCCCCGACTTCGGGGTGCTGCTCCTCGGGCGCGTCGTGCAGGCCGGCGGCACCGCGGTCATGATGCCGCTGCTGATGACCACGCTGATGACGGTGGTGCCCGAGCACGACCGCGGCCGGGTCATGGGCAACGTCACCCTGGCCATCTCGGTGGCCCCCGCCATGGGTCCGGTCATCTCCGGTCTGGTCCTGCAGCTCGGCTCGTGGCGCTACCTGTTCCTGTTCGTGCTGCCGATCGCGGCCGCGGTCACCTGGCTGGGCCTGCGTCAGCTGGAGAACATCGGCGAGCCGGAGGGCGGCACGATCGACTGGCTCAGCGTCGTGCTCGCGGCCCTGGGCTTCGGTGGGCTGGTGTTCGGCCTGAGCCGGTTCGGCGAGGGCAGCGTGCTGACCCCCGCCCTGATCGTCACCGCCGGGCTCATCCTGATCGGCGCGTTCGCGGGTCGTCAGGTGATGTTGCAGCGCAACGGAACTCCGCTGCTGGACCTGCGCACCCTGCTGTCGGGCGCGTACGCCAAGGGCCTGGTCCTGATGTCGATCGCGTTCCTGGCGATGATGGGCTCGATGATCCTGCTGCCGCTGTATCTGCAGAACCTGCGGCACCTGAGCCCGCTGCAGACGGGTCTGCTGGTCATGCCCGGCGGTCTGGCGATGGGCGTGCTCGGCCCGACGGTCGGGCGCGTGTTCGACCGGTTCGGCGGCCGCGTGCTGGTCATTCCGGCCTCGATCGGCATCACCGCCGCCCTGGCCGGATTTACGCAGATCTCCCTTACCACGCCGTACTGGCTGCTGGTTGGCCTGCACATCCTGCTGATGCTGTCGCTGGCCGCGGCGTTCACGCCGGTGTTCACCCTCAGCCTCGGCGCGCTGCCGCAGCATCTGTACTCGCACGGCAGCTCGATGCTGGCCACCCTGCAGCAGGTGGCCGCGGCATTCGGTACCGCGCTGGTCATCACGGTGCTCTCGGCCCGCAGCACCTCGCTGATCTCGCACGGCGCCAACCCGATTCACGCCACCCTGAGCGGCATGCAGCTGGCATTCGGCGTCTCCGCGGCGCTGTCCGTCCTGGTCGTCATCGCCGCGATCCTGCTGCCCAATCGGGCAAACACTCCGCTCGAGGAGGTCGCCGCGTCGGACGAGGTCATCGCCTCCGATGCGGCCGTGGCGGATCTGGTCGCGGACTGAATCACCGGCGATCCGGGAGCGGGCTGCCCGCTCCCGGATCCTCCCCGTACCGGGAATCCGCGCCGATCATGCCTTGATGAACTCGAGCAGATCGGCGTTCAGCTGATCGGCGTGGCTCGCGTAGAGGCCGTGTCCGCCGGTTGGGTACTCCTTGTAGACGGCCTCGGGCAGCGCGGCGGCCAGCTGCCGCCCCGTCACCTCGACCGGCGCGGAGAAGTCCGCCGCACCGTGCACGATCAGAGTGTCGATATCGAAGGAGCGCAACGCCTCCCGGCTGTCGCAGCGGGCGATGGCCTCCTGGATCTTCAGCATCGCCCACGGCGAGCAGGACAGGCACTGCTGGTAGGTCAGGTCGACCTGGCTCGGGGAGACCCCGGTGGCCAGGTGGGTGGCGAAGTACGCCTGGGTCTGCCGCGCAAGCCAGTTCGAGCGGTCCGTGCGAATGTCGTGCAGCATGGCCTCCAGCGCCGCCTCGGGCACCCCGATCGGATTGTCCTGCGCCTGCAGCAGATACGGCAGGATCGCCGCGACATAGGCCACTCGCGCCACCCGCTCGGTGCCCCGGCGGGCCAGGTAGTGGGCGATCTCCGCGCCGCCCGTCGAGTGCCCGACCAGGGTGGCGTCGCGCAGATCCAGATGATCCAGCAGCGCCTCCATATCGGCGGAGGTGGTCGCGATGTCGTATCCGGACACCGGCCGGTCCGAGCGGCCGTGTCCGCGGCGATCCAGCGCGATGCACCGGTATCCGCGCTCGACGAAGAAGGGAATCTGGCACTCCCACATGTCAGCGTTCAGCATCGCCCCGGCCAGGAAGACGATCGGCTCGCCGGTCCCGTACTCCTCGTACGCCAGGGTGGTGCCGTCGGTGGGGGTGGTGAAGAACATTTCGTGCTCCTTTGTGCTCGTTGTCGCTGTACACAAAGGTATTGAGGATCGGGCGGCCTGGAATCCGTCACGCTTAGGTACTTTCGACCGGGATACCGGTGCACTCGCGCGCCATCCCCGGACGCGGGCGACATCCCGCGCCCGGGACGGCTCGAGGTGGGCCTACCGGTCGCGGTGGACGACAGCGTGCGCCAGGTGATGCAGATCCCCCGAGGCCGGAAAATCGGCCAGCTGGGACACCGCACTGTCCAGATAGCGCCGGGACTCCGCCTGCACCCACCGCTTTCCGCCCGCCAGGGTGACCAGGTCCGTCGCGCGCGCGATCGTCACGGGGTCCATGGGGCGCCCGTCGCGATACAGCTCGGCCAGCTCGCGACCGGCGGGCGTACCCGACGACAACGCCGCGACCACCGGCAGCGAATGCTTGCGCCGCACGAGATCCGCACCGACCGGCTTTCCGGTGCGGGCCGGATCGCCCCAGATGCCGAGCAGATCATCGACCAGCTGGAAGGCGATGCCCAGCTCGCGGCCGAAGGTGTCCATCGCGTCGATCACCCCGGGCGGGGCCTCGGCGGCCAGGGCGCCCAGCACGCACGCGCAGCCGAGCAGCGAACCGCACTTGTGCCGCACGACCTCCAGGCATTCGTCGAGGGTGACGTCCTGGCGCGTCTCGAAGGCACAGTCGTGGAACTGCCCCAGGCACAGCTCGATGACGGCCTGCTCCAGACGGGCGATCGCACCCACCCCCACGCCCGGCTCGGAGGCCAGCAGGCGAATGGCCAAGCCCTGCAGGGCATCACCGGCGAGGATGGCGTCGGTGGCGCCCCACAGCTTCCAGATGGTGGGGCGGCCGTGGCGCATCTCGTCGCGGTCCATCACATCGTCGTGGATCAGCGTGAAGTTGTGCACGAGCTCGACCGCCACCGCGGCCGGTAGCGCGGCCTCGGCTGAGGCGCCGGCGGCCCGCGCCGCGGCCAGCACCAGCGCGGGCCGCAGGCCCTTACCGGATTCGGCCCGTGTCGGCGTGCCGCGCTCGTCCCACCAGCCGAAGTGATAGCCGCTCATCATCCGTAGCTCGCCGGGTAAGGTCTCCACCGCCGCTCGTAGCAGCGGATCCGTGGCCAGTTTGGCCCGGGCCAGGATCCGGGCGACCGCGGTCGCCCCTCCCGCGCTACTTCGCTCGAGACCACCGAAACCTGCTGTGGCCGTACCCATCACGGACTCCCTTCGATTGCCGCAGAACTGGTCGAAGTCGTGATGCGGGCGTACGTACCCGCGAACGGCCCGGTCGGACCCGCGATCCGGGGCCGCGGCCGGTGGCGTCGCGCCGCGGCGTCGTCGTACCGGCCGCCGGTCTGGTGCCAGGCCAGATTTCCCGCGATGTAGTCGCGCAACCGGCGCGCCCGGGTCAGCAGCGCGCGACGCTGCTCGCCGGACAGGTCGCCACCGGCGCAGAATGCGGGCAGTTGCTCCCGCTCGAGCTGCTCGAACTGGTGTAAACGCTGCTGCGCGAGATCGATGACGATGTCGCGAGCGGCCTCGCGCGGGCAGTTCAGGAACGACTCGGTGAGATAGACGAGATTGTGCCGCTCACCGTCGGCCTGGATCTCCTTGCGGTAGGAGTACAGATCGTTGACGAGTGCGGCGTGATCGAATGCCGAATTCTCCAGCTGCCGAAGCACACTCGCGTCGTCGAGGGCGCCGCCGAGCGGTCCGGCCCCGGCGAGCACGGCGACCAGCGGCCCGCCGAACGCGCTGCGGCGCATCTCCAGGTAATCGATGGGATCCGGGATGCGCCCACGGGTTTCGTTGTCCAGCCGCCACTGCCACGCCTCGAGCAACCGGAGCACCGCGGCCCGCAGGTGCGTGCGGGTGCGCGCCCGCGCCGTGGTCCGCCACAGGTCGCACAGGGCACGTTCGACCGGTGTCGCCGGCGCCGGAATGATGGCGACGGCGATCGCGGCCAGGCGGCGCAACTGCGCCCGCCCGGCCGCCGGATCCGCGCGCCACACCCGGGTCGTCAGGTCGCCGACGTGAAATCCCCACGCGCACCAGCGCGCCCGGACCGCCAGCGCGGCGGCATCGGCCTCCGGGTAGACCAGGGCGGCCAGGCGGGCGAAGTCGGCGTCCGCCAGCGACTGCGGGGTCCACCCGAGGAGAGGATCCAGCATCCCCATCTCCGCCACCCAGTCCGCGAGCCCGGCGCGGACCGCGCCCAGATGCGGGTTCGTGTCCGCGCCGTAGGGCATCGACAGACCGGTGACCGGTAGCGGCCCGGAGGTCCGGGCCGGCGGGGTGTGCTGGTTCACCCGGACGCGGAGCCCCGGCAGCAGCCGGGTCGCCGCCGTACCCAGACCCGTTGGCTTGGAATCGATTCCGGAGTTCATGTAGCGGCTCGACCGCAGGTGCCATTCGTGCCCGCCGGCCTGCCAGTCCTGCAGCCCCAGCGTGTAGCGGGCGACGGCATGCTGTTCGGCGGGCGCGGCGGCCCGGTCCAGGAACAGCTGCGGCACATCGACTTGCGCGGTGTCCTCGAACTGCGTGAGCCGGCTGGTGATCAGATCGTTGACCAGATTCGCCGCGGCCTGGGTCGGTAGCCCCAGGAATTGTTCCAGCACCAGAACGGCATTGGCGTTCTCGCCCTCGACCCGCACCTCCCGCTCGTAGGAGAACAGGTCGTTGCGCAGGTGCACCGCATCGGAGAAGGTGTCGCACAGGGTGCGCAGCGCACGCTCACCCGCGAAGCGGCCGGGCACCTCGGCGGTGGCGTATTCGACGAGATTGGCCGACCAGGGTGCGCCGCCCACGCGCCGGCGCATCTCGATGTACTCGATGGGGTTGGCCACCCGGTCGCTCGCGATATTGTCCAGCTCCCAGAGCGATTCGACCATCAGGTTGTGCGTGCTCAGGGCCATGCGCCGCCGCCAGTCCGGCGACATTGACCCGACGGTGCGTGCCCAGCAATCCGACAGGCCGGCCTCGGCGGGATTGCCGGGTTCGGCTGCGGCGGCGCCGGACTCGGCCATGAACAGCTCGAGCCGATTCAAATATCGCACGGCGGCGGCGCGGTCGCGGGTGTTCTTGAATTTGGCGAGGAAGTCGTCGTCGAAAAAGAAGACCCAGATGTACCACTCGGTGATGAGCGCCAGCGCGTCGGCATCACAATCGGGATGGGTATAGGCACACAGCAGCGGCATCTGCATGCGCGTAAGCCGGTCGGCATCCCACACCAGACTCCCGTCCGGACCGGGCTCGTCGAGAATTCCCATGCGCCGCGCCCATGCCATCGAATGCTCTCGGGCGTATTCCAGATGCGGATTGAGCCGAGCCGGATGGGGAAGATAGAAATCGGGCAGAGTGAACGGCTGCATCGACGGCCCCTTTTCGACATCACACTGTTTCAATTACCTCGCGGATGTATATCCCTGATGCGGGCGGACGTCACGAATCACAGAGCGCGGAAACCACATGCCCCGACGCCGAGGGCGACAACGCGTTATCGTCGAAACCCTATGTTAGCTGGCGCTTTTCGGACTGTCGAGACCTTCGAATTCATCCGACCGACCGGTTCCCTACCCGGGCGCCCACAGCGGGCCACGTTCCGCGGCTCGGCGCAGGTAGGTCGCGGTCATCGGCATACCGGTTCGAGCTGGGCATCTTCCGAACGAAAACGGGCGATACAGACAGCGGCGTCACCGCGGGCGCGCGGCACGGCGTTCAGATTCGCGATCGGCCGCCGCGCGATGTTCGGGGGGCAGCAGGGTACGGATGTCCTTGCGGGTGCTGATCATCAGCTTGGGCAGAATGGCCGCGATCTGCGCGTCCACCGTCCGGCGGGACGTGCCGCGCCGCGCGGCGATCGCGGTATTGGTCATGCCCGCCGCGGCCAGCACCGCCACCTCCTGCTCGGCAGCGGTCAGCTCGTCCCACCGCGTCGGATGCGCGCCCGAATCGGCCGAACCATTCGAGGGCGGCACCCCCGGGCCCGGATCTCCGGCCGCCAGGACGGCCTCCGGCTGCCCCAGACCACGCCGGGCAGCTATCTCGAATTCCCTGTCGCCCAACACTTTACGAGCCAATGTGTCCGCTTCGACGGTCTTCATCCCGAAGGGTCGCAGGTTGTTCAGATCGATGCCCAGTTGCCGTCGCAGGGTTGATGTTCCGCCGGATATCCAGGCGATCTCCCTGGCCCACCGCCGAATTCGATCCCGCGATCCGTCCGGCTCCGCCGCCGTGGCGTCGATCATGGCCGCGAGGATCCACGCCCGGATATGCACCGCCCAAACCCCGCCCCAGCGGTCCCGCATCGGAATCTGCCAGGCCAGCGCCGTATCGCACAGCGCCATAGCCGCATTCGGGTCCCCGTGCGCCGCCTCGGCGATCGCGCGCGCCAGCCGGGCCCACGAGGTCGCCCATGCGGCACCGGAGGATACGAAGGTAACCAGGTGGCGGCCGGTGACTTCCATCGCCTGCTCCGCGGAGCCGTGCAGGGCCGCCGCCAGTGTCTCGAACAGCTCGGCCATCGCGACGCCACCGAGATCGCCCGCCGCGGCGAACTTGGATCGCGCGCGCGCCAGCACCATCGTTGCCCGCGCATCGCAGTCGACGAGCATCAACGTACTGCCCCACAGATATTCGACCGACGCGGGCAATCCCAGGTCGGTCGCCGGATCGGCCGGCCATTGCGAAAGGCCCTGCGGTTCCAGGCAGATCGCGACCGCATCGTCCAGCATGCGCAGGGCGTCGTCGCGCACCCCTTGGCACAGGCTGAGCCAGCCGATCAGCGCGAGCGCCGAGACCTCGAGCTCGGCCGGGCACCGTCCCAGCGCCCGGGCGGCCGCAAGGCTGCGCTCGGCCAGGGCCCGCGATTCCCGTAGATGGCCGCGCAGGAACGGGAGTCGCAGCGCGATCAGGCCGGTCGCGATCTCCAGGCCGACCACGGCCTCGTCGGGATCGGACAGGCTGCCGTCGACGGCGCACTGCTGGTTGTCCGAATCGGCGCGGGCCCGGGCCAGCAGTTCCTGCTCCCGCGGACTGAGCCACTGGATGCAGTACTCGGCGATGCGGTCGCGGTAGTAGCGGCGGTGCCACGCGGCCAGCCGGAGCCATTCGCCGTCGCCGCCCTCCCGCAGGCGCTGCTGGGCGAACACTCGGAAGCTCTCGAGCAGGGAGTATCGAACGGTGTCCGCGCCGACATGAATCGACACCATGGATCGATCGACCAGTCGTTCCAGCAGGCCCTCGATCCGGTCCCGGGCCAGCCCGCCGGGGTCGGTGTCGGCGCAGACCGCCTCGATCGCGGCCAGATCGGCGCCGACGTCCGGGCAGTAGCCGCCCTCGGCGTCGAGGTCGATGTCGTCGGGGTTGTCGTCGTGGCCGGTGGCGAAGACCGACATCCGCTCGAACAGCAGCTGCTCGACCGGGTCGCACAGCTCGAAGGACCAGCCGATCACCGCGCTCAGATCGCGATGCCGCTCGTCCGCCCCCACCCGGAACCCCGGTGACCAGCGCAACCGGCGGTCGGTCCCGGCGCCGTCCAAATCGTGCAGGATCATCGGCAGGGATTGATACCGCAGTCGCGCCGCGGCCAGGCGGATGTGCAACGGATAGCAGTGCAGATGACGGCAGATCGACTCCACCACAGGCAGATCGGCATCGGCGACGGGCCGGCCGCCCAGGTCCGCGCGCTGCCGGAACAGGGCCACGGCCTGGGCGCGCGTCAGGGGCGGGATCGGCACGACGTGCTCGTCCACCCAGCCGATCGCGGTGCGGCTGGTCGCCAGCACCGTCAGGCCCGGGACCGCGTCGAGCAGCTCCGCGACGACCTCGCCGACCTCGTCGAGCACGTGTTCGCAGTTGTCCAGCACCAGCACGGTCGGCAGGACCCGGCCGACCGCGTCGGTCCGGCCGAGGGTGTCGATCAGGGTCTGCCTGCCCGGCCGCGCGGAGTAGTCGCCGTCGACCACGGCGCCGACGATCTCGTCCTCGATCGCGCCGACACTCGCACCCTTGGGCAGGCGGGCCAGATACACCCAGTGCACCGGAAGTAGTTGCGCCCTGCGCATTCTGCGCGCAACGGCCATCGCGAGCCTGGTCTTGCCGATTCCGCCCGAGCCGACCAGCGTGATCAGGCGCGCGGAGTCGGACAGCAGCGAGGCGATGCGGTCCAGCTCGCCGTCCCGGCCGACGAAACCGTCGCTGTCCGTAGGTATACCGACCCCCAGCGCCGCATGTCCCGCTGACATGAGTGGAAAGCATAACGGCTGGTTCGCACAGCGTCCGCCCGACCGGCAAACCCGCAGCTCGGTGCGACATCGGCAGGTCACCGATGCAATGTGCGGATGTGCCGGGACTACCTATCTGCCCAGACTTGGGGGCAGGGCCTGGACGGGTCGGGCGCGGTAACCGGAAGGGCGAAGCATGGCTCGGGTGCGGGTGTTCGGTGCGGGTGAATGTGGTCTGCCGCTGGCGCGGCGGCTGCTGGACGGTGGAGTGCCCGTCACCCTGGTGGCCGACCGCACCGCCGAGCAGGTGCTGAACGGCTCGGTCACCAGCACGCAGGTCAAATTCCCCCGCACGCTCGATCTGGAGACCGCGGCGGGCATGGGGACCTGGCGCGAGACCGCGCCGCAGATCCTGGGCATCCGATTCCATCTGGCCGTCGACGCCGCACTGGTGACGACGTGGACCGCGCCGTTCAGCCGGCCCGCGCAGAGCGTCGACCAGCGCACCGCGCTGAGCCATCGGATGACCGAATTCGTTTCCGCCGGAGGGGATCTGCGGATCACCGAGCTGTCGGCGGCCGAGGCCGACCGGCACTCCGGCGACTACGACCTGACCGTGGTCACTCGGGCGTCGAAAGATCTGGCCGCCTGCTTCCCGGCCGATGCCGCGCGCCCGATGCCCGACCGGCCGATGCGGCGGCTGCTCGCGGTGTACCTGGACGGCGTCGCACCCGACCCGGACGGCATGGGCGCCTATGTGGCGCTGCCGGGTCTGGGCGAGGCCGTCACCACCCCCTGTCTCGTCGGCGCGCCCGGACACGAGCGACGGGCCGACAACGTCATGTTCGCCGCGCTCCCGGGCGGCGAGCTGGATGTGTTCGACGAGGCGCGCACCCCGGCCGCTCGACTGGACCTGATCCGGGCGCTGATCGTGAAGTACCTGCCGCCGGAGCTGGCCGACCGCTTCCGCGACGTGGACCTGACCGATGCCGGCGCCACGCTCGCCGGCGGCGTGACACCGGCCGTCCGGGAGCCGGTCGGCGTTCTGCCATCGGGCGCCGCGGTCCTGGGTGGCGCCGATGTCGTGTGCCGGATGGATCCCGGCGGCGCACAGGGCGCGAACAACGCGGTGCACTGCGGCTTCCGCTACGCCGAGGCGATCTTGGCCACGCCCGAGGGACCGTTCGACCGCGAATGGATGCGGGCCACGGCCCAGCCCTGGCTGACCGAGATCGCCCATCCGGCGGCCGAGTGGACCATATCCATGCTCGATCCGTCGCCGCGGATGCAGGAGCTGCTGCTCACCGCCGCGCAGAATCCCGCGCTCGCCGCGGCCTTCGCCGAGACCTTTGTGCACCCGGCCACCATGTCCGATCTCGTTGCGGGACAGGTGTCCTGAGCAATCCAACAGGAGTATGTGAGATGGATCGAGACTGCCCGTACCGCTTCCGGGGACGGGTGACGCCGAATCCGATTCGATCGGTGTGCCACAGCCGCTCGGCATCCTGGCCACAACCGACCGACGCGGGCTGGCTGGTGGTGGAGCGCAGGGGCACGGCCGGACCACGGGTGATCCTGGTCCACGGCATGCGGGCCGCGCGGGCCAGCTGGGCCGCCCAGCTACCGCTCGCGCAACGGATGCGCCTGGACATCCTGCACCGCGGCGTCCGGGACGGCGCACTGTTCCCCGGTGGTGACTACCTGCACGACGCCGGCGATCTGCTCTCCCTCCTCGAATCCGAACCGGCCCATCTGGTCGGGCACGGCTACGGCGCCGTCGGCTGCCTCGTGGCCGCGGCCGCGATGCCGGACCGCGTCGCGTCCCTGACCCTGATCGAACCGACCTGCCTGGGCGTGCTGTCCCATCCCGCCGTCGTGGGCATGCGCCAACGCTGGCGCTGGGACCGCCCCGTGGACCTACTCGAGTTCGCCGGCGCCTACGGCCGCCTCGCGGGCCTGGCCGCCGACACCGAGTTCACCACCGAACAATGGCGCGCCATCGCCCGCCTCCGCACCTGCCGCCCGCCCTGGGACACCCGCCTCCCCCTGGAAACCATTGCCCAGCAATCCATCCCGTCCCTGGTGTGCTCCGGCGACCACTCCCCCGTCCTGACCGCCGTCGCCGCCACCGTGACGGAGCACATCGGCGGCGAGCACGCGGTGCTCCCCGGCGCCCAGCACGCGGTGCAGTCGCTGGGCGCGCCGTTCAACGATCTTTTGGAGCGTCATATTCTCCGGGCCTCGCAGGATTGATCCGCCAAACTCTCACGCCCCCAATCGGACTCGACCCCGGCACCGAACTCGCCGCAGAATGGTTCCATGAGCAACGAGGTGCGAGGTGCCGTGGTGGCCGAGCTGATCAGGCTTGCCGGAAGCCCCGACTACCGCGACCGGGCGGACGCCGGACGCTGCCTGGCCAGCTTCGCCGAGATGCCCGAGACCAGGGGGCCGTTAGTGAGCCTCGTGCTTGATACGGACGATACGTTCGTTACCTACGCCACGGCAGAAGCACTGCTCCGGCGTCAGGATGCAGCCGGTTTCGCGGTGGTCGCCGCAGGGCTCGCCTCGGCCGGCTGGGAACAATCCGACTGGATATACACAGCGATGCGCGATGTACTCGGCGTGTTCGCGAACGACCGGGATGCCGCACTACGTGAGTGCGAGAAATTAGCCAAGGTGACCGATGAGCAGGTACGTCGCGGCGCAGGCCTGCTGATCACCACCTTGGCCAAAATCGACACGATTTGCCTTCCAGTGCAGGACGATTAGACACCGATTGCCACAACCAGCGGGAAACAGACTGCGCAACAACCGATTACGTATGGCTCGCCTGGACAGCCGAGGCGTTGAGGTGGTCGGCATCCCGGCTACGACCCGGCCGCCAGGTGGACCATGTAGACGGCGGACGCTATCGCGAGAAGCAGGTACAGGCCCGGGAAGGCGATGTTGTAGAAGACGCGGGCTCGGACGTGGGCAACGACGGCGCCTAGGTAGAACAGGATCAGCCCGATGCCGGCGGCGACGCCGAGCCAGGGCGCCACCGTCGGACCGAGGACCAGCCCGAGGGCCCCGGCCAGTTTCAACGTCGCGAGGTAGGGCAGAACGCCGGCGGGAAGGTGCACCTCGGCAGAGTTCTCCAACACGAACGGCGCCTTGACGTAGTCGGCGACAGCGATGAGAGCGTTCGCGACGATGCACACGATCGTGGCGGCGAACAGGGTCGTAGTCATGCGCTGCACCCGCCCATGACTGTGTGGGAGCGCAGCGCTGGGTGGTCGGCCCGCGCGAACAGCGCTGCGATCTGCTCGGTCACTGCGGGGATCGGTGCGGGATCGGTGCGGAATCGGATCGTCTGTACGCTCATCGGCAAGTGTCTCCTCGGGGGTGGATCGTCGGACATGGTTGGTGGTCTCATCCGTCCCGACGTTTCCCGCCTCGGAAAGGTGACATCCGGTGGTACCGATTGTGGAATTCGAAGCGGCCCGACCGCAGCTGACGGCAATGGCGTTCCGATTCCTCGGATCCCTCCAGGACGCGGAGGACGCCGTGCAGAGCACCTGGATCAAGGCATCGACCACGGACGCCGGCGCCCTCCGCAACCCGGCCGCGTGGTTGACGACCGTCCTGACCCGCGTGTGCCTCGACCAGCTACGAATGCGGAACCGCCGTCGGGAGGAGCCCCTGCTCGCCGACGTGCTCCCCACCGAGACGCCGGCAGCGGACGAGCACTACCTACAGCGGGAGAACGTCTCCCGCGCATTGATGGTGGTCCTCGACCTGCTGACGCCCGCCCAACGCGTCGCGTACGTTCTGCACGACCTGTTCGATGTCCCATTCCGCGAGGTGGCGGACGCTCTCGGCACCAGACCGGATAACGCGAAGAAGCACGCCAGCCGGGCCCGCAGCCGAATCGAAGCGACCGAACCGACGCCGAGGGCGACCACTATCGACAGTGCCGTCGTGGACGCGTTCCTCGCCGCTGCCGCCGGCGGCGACATCAACCGGATGGTCGCCCTGATGACCGACGACTGCGTACGCGTCGCCGACCCAGCCCTCCTCCCTCCCGGCACGCCGGCCGTCGTCACCGGCGCCCGCGCCGTCGCCGAGGAGACGACGCTGTTCGCCGACCGAATCCGAGCCAGCTCGCCGATGCTCATCGGCGGGCGCCCGGTCCATGTCATCGCCCCCGGCGGCCACCTGCTCGCCGTCATCGACATCACCGTCAGGGACCGGCGAGTCGCCCGGATCGACATCCGTCGCGTACGCCGAAACGGTCTGACCGAGAACGGCACGCAACCTCACACGGTGGTCTCGCGCCGACTCGCGATCTGATAGACGTTGCCGAACGAGTCACGGACCATCGCTCGGCGGTCACCATAAGGCGTGTCGAGCGGTGGCTCCACGCTGACCGCACCCGCGGTCAGCGCTCGCTGATATGTGGCGGCGACGTCATCGACATAGATATACAGAAAGGCTGGAAACACCTCGCGCTCGCCAGATCCCGACACCATGATCAGCGAGTCGCCGATACGGACCTCGGTCGGTCGATTCGGCTCGACGTCGCCGACGGCTCCGAATACCGTCCGCAGGAACCCGACCGCGGCAAGCTGGTCGTTGACCACCATTCGAGGTGTCACCGAATGAAACCCTGGCGGAAGTGCAGCATCGGCAGCCATACACAGAGTCTCGCACGCAACCGCGAGCTTTGACCTGACTCAACCGGATTCTGCAGCAGTCCTTGTATCGGTGTGATGCGAAATGTGCGCGCAACTGCTCGACCAGTAACGCGCCCGAGGGATGCGTGGCCGGCTGTGCGAGATCGCCCAGCTCACCATCTGATTGCGGGAAGACTGAAAACCCCTGCTCAGAGCACAGGAGTGGCATGTGTGGATGCCGTACGTGCCCCCAGTCGGACTCGAACCGACACTGGGCGGATTTTAAGTCCGCTGCCTCTGCCAATTGGGCTATGGGGGCTCCCGGGACAGCGTACCGAAGTCGTACGTCCGTCTCGGAATTCTTTTGGGAAGTTAGTGGACGCCCTCCATCAGACGGCTCACCCGGGGTGCGATGAGGAAGACGCCGATGCCGACCGCCATGGTGACCAGGCCGAGGATGCCGAAGTAGGCGACCTCGTGGTGCGGGCTGTAATAGTCCGAGAGCACGCCGGACATCGAAGTGCCGATGCCGACGGAGAAGAAGTACAGGGCCATCATCTGGGCCCGGAATGCCTCCGGCGCAAGCTTTGTCGTGACGGCCAGGCCGATCGGGGACAGCATCAGCTCGAAGATCGCGAAGGCGCCGAGAATGAGGAAGACCAGCAGCGCGGGCACCGTCTTGCCGTGGAATCCCGTCAGCAGCACGAAAAGCATGAAGGCCGCGCCCATTCCGATGACGCCGTAGGCGAACTTGCGCGGCGTGCTGGGCGCGCGGTCGCCGAGACGGGTCCACATGAGCGCGAACAGCGGCGACAGCGCGATCACCCACACCGGCTCCTCCGAGCCGATCCAGTTCGACGGCGCGGTCCAGCCGAAGATGGACCAGTTCATCCGCTCGTCGGAGTACACCGCGAGCACGGTGAAGATCTGCTGGAACAGCGACCAGAACACCGCATTGGCGATGAACAGCGGAATGAACGCCCGCACGCGGGTCTTCTCCAGCGCGTCGACCTTCGGGCTCCGCAGCATGACGGTGAAGTAGACGATGGCGGCGAAGGCGATGACGCCGGTGGTCCACAACGACACGTTGGACAGCTTCACCAGTCCGGTCAGCGCGGCCATCGCGATCACCACGATCACCACGGCGATGAATCCGATCACGATCGGGATCTGGTTACGCGGCAAAGGATTCGGCACGATGCGACCGTGCGTGCCCAGGTTGCGCCGGAACACCACATACTGAATCAGGCCCAGCGCCATACCGATTGCGGCGGCCCCGAAGCCGTAGTGGAATCCGAGGCCGGTCTGAAGCACGCCGGTGATCAGCGGGCCGACGAAGGCACCGATGTTGACCCCGAGGTAGAACAGCGTGAATCCGCCGTCGGCGCGCGCATCACCCTTCTCGTAGAGGGTGCCCAGCAGCGAGGACGCGTTCGCCTTCAGCGCACCGCTGCCCAGCGCGACCAGCATCAGACCCACGCCGACGCCCGACAGGCCCGGCAGGACGGCCAGCGCGATATGCCCCGCCATGACCACCACGCCGCCGTAGAACACGGTCCGCTCCATGCCGAGCACCCGGTCCGCCAGCCAGCCGCCCAGCACCGTGGACATGTACACCACGCCGCCGTAGGCGCCAACGATGCCGGTGGCGGTGGTCTTCTCGAGCCCCAACCCGCCCTGTGTCAGGGAGTAGTACAGGTAGTAGCCCAGGATCGTGACCATGCCGTAGTAGGAGAACCGTTCCCACAGCTCGACCCCGAACAGATTCACCAACCCGATCGGATGCCCGAACAGGGTTCGTTCGGCTGCCCGTTCGGTAGCCCGTTCGGGCCGGTAGTCCACCTGTGTCATGCGCTCGACCTTTCCATGGCACGCAATTTCTCAGCAACCAGGGTTGGGTTGCAGTACTTCGAGCGAACCGGGTTGCCGGGCCGCCGCCGGGAGGCAGAGTAGTCAGGTTTATGTGACGTACACGTTAATTCCGATCACATTGCTCTCAATCAGAGCAGTGTGCCAGGCTAATTTGCGCCGTGATCTAGATCAACTGACCAGATTGCACAGTCCAATCGTGTCCCACGTCACCCATTTGCCACGGAATATCCGTGAGTCCCCTGAACAGGGTAGGCGAGGAACAATCCGGCGGCGATGCGCCCGGGGCCGGGCCCGCATCTCCTGCTCACGGCTCGAGGCGGGGAACACGGACACGTCATACCGAATCCCTACCGCCGCGGATGGCCGTTTGCGGAAACGAAACCACCGGACGTCACGGCAAAACGCCACGCTCGACGAGCGCACGACGCCCCGGGCCGGCCGACGCGCGCAACCCGAGGCACGCATCGAAAAAGCACCCCTGACACCCCATCTCCGCGACCTACCGGACAACCTTGTCCATATGCCCGGCAATCCGAGGGCGGATCGATCGCGCCGCGACCGCACGGACGACCCCGTCCCGGTTCACGATCCCGGTCCCGCCCGGCCACCTCGAGGCGCCGTTCGGCGGGCGTCCGCGTAATCCACAGCGCCGTCGTGGAGTCCGGCCGCGGGCACCCCGGAATCGTTCCCCGACCCGATCAGGCGATGGATAAAGCGATTCCGTCGAGAATGTCGTGCTCGCTGACGATGAGTTCACCGATTCCGGCCCGGCGCGCCAGCTCGTCGGCCAGCACCTCGGCGATCACCGCTCCCCCGCCGATCACATCGACCCGCCCCGGATGCATCGGACCCAGTGCCGCGCGCTGGTCGTGGTCCATGCCGATCAGCCGATGACACACGGCGCGAAGGTGATCCAGGCTCATGCGCGTCAGATGTACCTTCTCCGAATCGTATTCGGGCAGGTCCAGCGCGACGGCGGCTATCGTGGTCATGGTCCCGGCCACGCCGACCCAGGTGTGCGCCCGCTCCACCGGCACCACGCCGAACGCCTGCGCCAGGCGCTGCGAGGCGAAAAACCGTGCCGCGGCAACCTCTTCGGGTGTGGGCGGATTCGAATGCAGGCAGCGCTCGGTGATCCGCACACAACCGATATCGGCCGAATAGGCGGCGTGTACGCCGCTCGCGTCACCCAGCACCACCTCGGTGGATCCGCCGCCGAGATCGACGACCACGAAAGGCCCTGCGGCGCTGGACAATTCCCCGACCGCACCGGCGAACGAGAGCCGCGCCTCCTCGTCGCCGGTGATCACCTCGGCCTGTGCGCCCTCGACGACGCGGCCCAATTCCGTTGCGGTCATGGCGAAGAAGTCGTCCCGGTTGCGCGCGTCGCGGGTGGCCGAGGTGGCGACCATGCGCACGGTCGTGACGCCGGCCTCGAGCATCATGGTCACGTAGTCGTGCAGGGCCACGCGAGTGCGCTCGATCGCGTCGGGATTCAGCTCCCCGGTCGCGTCCACGCCCTGTCCGAGGCGCACGATCCGCATCTCGCGGTGCAGGTCGGTGAGGCGGCCGTCGGCGCCGGCATCCGCGATCAGCAATCGGATCGAGTTCGTGCCGCAGTCCACCGCGGCCACCCGGTTACTCATCGCGCCACCCTCTTCTCGTCAGCTGTCGGCATTGTCAGGACTCGGCCGGATGGAGATCGGCGTAGGCGGGCCAATCGGCCGGAATCGCCGTCCCGCGCAGGCCGTTGTCGGCGGCCAGCGCCACCGCCTCGTCACCGAGCGGGTTCAGTCCCGGCCCCTTGGCCAGCGCGTGCGCGATCAGCACATGCAGGCACTTCACCCGGTCCGGCATGCCACCGCCGCTGAAATCGGTGTGCGTGGTGAGGAATTCGATCTCGTTGCGCTCGGACAGGTAGCTCTCGTGCGCCTTGCGGTAGGCCGCGGCCAGCTCCGGGTCCGTCGCCAGCCGCTCCTGCATCGGCCGCATCAGGCCCTCGGCCTCCTGGCGGCTCGCCTCCGCGGTCAGGCGCGGATCGGTGAGATAGTACAGGGTGGGGAACGGGGTCCCGTCGGGCAGCCGCGGCGCGGTCTTCACCACGGCCGGTTGGCCGTCCGGGGTGCGATAGGCCACGGCCAGCACACCGCGCGGCAGACGGCCCAACTGCCGGGCGACGATCTCGAGATCGGCGTCGCTGGGAGGGGTCTCGGTCACCGGTGCGGTCCTTCCGGGGTGGGTGGTGGCGGGGGTGCGGTCGTGGCCGGCGCGACGGCCGGCTGCGGGTTGTCCATGCTGCGGAACAGCTGGGTGTACCAGGGGTCCGGCCTGCGGGGCGCGGCCGTCGGGGTGGGCACCGCGGGCTGTTCGATGCCGGGCACCTGCACGATGTAGGCGGTGTCGCCGGGCATCACCAGCCGCAGCCGATCCCGGGCCTCGGACTTGATGTAGTTCGGATCCTGTTGCTGCGCACGGCGTTCGCGCAGCTGCGCAACGTCGGCCTCGAGGTCGCGGCGCTGCTGGGCCAGCTGGGTCGCCTCCGCGCGCTGGCTCAGATAGGTGCGCGTCGGCACCGCCAGGGTCAGCGCCAGCGCGCACAGCACCGCCGCCAGCACCACCGCGCGGCCGGTGGACAGGCCCAGGATCCGGTGCTCGCGTTTGGGTTTCGCTTCGCGCGCCCGCGGGGATCTGGACCGTCCGGTGGGCCGCGGCGCCGACTTCTTCTCCGCGACACCGGATTCGGCCTTGGAGCTCGAGGTCCGGCGCTGCGCGGCCCGCTGTCCGGCGGCGGTGCGGGCCTGCGTGCTCGCGGCGGCGCGCTGACGCTCGGGGCGGGAATTCGCCGACCGCGACGAACGGCGGTCACCACGTCCGCCGGGACCGGCACCGCGCCGTTCGGTCATCTCACACCTCGAAAGTCGCCTCTGATCCACACCGCGGCGCAGCCGGATCCCACCCGGGGATCCGACGTTCGCGCCGCGGCCACAATGGATCCGACGGTACTACCCCTCGGCGGCAAAGCGCGGGAACGCAACGTCCCCGGCGTAGCGGGCCGAATCGCCCAGCGCGTCCTCGATGCGCAGCAGCTGGTTGTACTTGGCCACGCGCTCGCTGCGGGCGGGGGCGCCGGTCTTGATCTGGCCGCTGCCCACCGCGACCGCCAGGTCGGCGATGGTGGTGTCCTCGGTCTCGCCCGAGCGGTGGCTCATCATGGTCTTGTAGCCGTTGCGGTGCGCGAGATCGACCGCGTCCAGGGTCTCGGTCAGGGTGCCGATCTGGTTGACCTTCACCAGCAGCGCGTTGGCCGCACCCTTGACGATGCCGTCCTCGAGGCGCTCGGGGTTGGTGACGAACAGGTCGTCGCCGACGATCTGCACCTTGTCGCCGATCAGGTCGGTGAGCGCGACCCAGCCGTCCCAGTCGTCCTCGGCCAGCGGATCTTCGAGGGAGACCAGCGGGTAGGCGGCCAGCAGCTCGGCGTAGAACTTGCCCATCTCGTCGGCCGAGCGGACGCTGCCCTCGAACTTGTACCCCTGGCCGGTGGTGTAGAACTCGGTGGCCGCCGCGTCGAGTGCCACGGCAACGTCGGAGCCGGGCTTGTAGCCGGCCTTCTGGATGGAGGCGACGATCAGGTCGAGCGCCTCACGGGTGCCGCCGGTCAGCTCGGGGGCGAAGCCGCCCTCGTCGCCCAGACCGGTCGACAGGCCCTTGCTCTTCAGCTCGGACTTGAGCGCGTGGTAGACCTCCGCACCCCACCGCAGCGCCTCCCGGAAGGTGGGCGCGCCGATCGGGGCGATCATGAATTCCTGGAAGTCGATGCTGTTGTCCGCGTGGGCGCCACCGTTGACGATGTTCATCATCGGCACCGGCAGCACGTGCGCGTTCGGACCGCCCAGGTACCGGAACAGCTCCAGCCCCGAGGATTCCGCGGCGCCGCGCGCGACCGCCAGCGAGACGCCCAGCAGCGCGTTCGCGCCCAGCCGGGACTTGTCCGGCGTGCCGTCCAGATCCAGCAGCACCTGGTCGACGGTGCGCTGCTCGACCGCGTCCAGGCCGATCACGGCCGGTGCGATCTCGTCCAGCACGCCCTCGACGGCCTTGCGCACGCCCTTGCCGCCGTAGCGGTCTCCACCGTCACGCAGCTCCACGGCCTCGTGCTCGCCGGTGGACGCGCCGGAGGGTACGGCCGCCCGGGTGAGCGTGCCGTCGTCGAGTGCAACCTCGACCTCGACGGTGGGGTTACCGCGCGAATCCAGGATCTCGCGAGCTCCGACCTGTTCGATGATGGCCACGAAAACGACACTCCTTCGGCTGCAACAACGGTCCTGCTCACCGCCGTCCATGGGCAGGTCGCACGGGATCCCGTGCAGGTGCGAGCCTACTGTGTTTGATCGCCTCCGCTTCGCTCCGGCTGTTTTTCGGCCCCCGAGGGGCGCGCCGTTCGGGCACCGCTGCTTGCTCGTTCGTCGAATGCGCAGCGGTACCCGAACGCCGCGCCGCGCCGAAAAACTGCAGGTCTACTTCTTGTGCCCATAGCTTCGCGGGCGAGTTCCAGCCGAACGGACAGGCTTCGCCGCTGGGCACGCCGATCGTTGGGTTGTCGGCGCGTCGGCCGAATCAAGGGCACTGATCAGGGGTGGCGGCCGACGCCGTAGGCCGCGGCGGCACGGCGGACCGTCAGCATGTATGTCGTGGATTGGTTATAGGTCAGCAGCGCGCGCTGCCAGCCGGCGGCTGTGGTGAGGTCGCCGCCGCTGGCGCAGAGGTAGCGGGCGGCGGTGAGGGAGGCGTCGTCGATGCTGTCGGGGTCGGCGATGCCGTCGCCGTTGGCGTCCACACCCCAGCGCTGCCAGGTTTCGGGGAGGAATTGGAAGGGGCCCATGGCCCGGACGTAGACCGGGCTGCCGGTGCGGGCGGTGGCGTCCTGGTCGAGAATCCTTGCCACGCCGGGGGATCCGTCCAGGGGGATGCCGCGGATGGGCGGGGCGACGTTGCCGTCGGGGTCGATGTGCGCGCCGCCGTGGCTGCCGTGCCTGCTCTCCACGTAGGCGATGGCGGCCACGGTGGTCCAGCCGATGCCGCAGTCCGGGTGCGAACGGGCCATGACCGCCGCGGCGTAGCCGTATGCCTCGAGCGCCGTCACCGGGATGCTCAGGGCGCGGGACCGCGCGGCGGCCCAGTCGTGCAGTTGCTCGGCGGTGCGGCCCGGGGCATCGAGGTTGATCGCGGGCGTCGGGGCGCCGGGGGCGGGCGGAATTCCGTCGGGAATCGGCGGGAGGTGTTCGAAGCTTCCGCATCCCGACAGCGCGAGACATCCGGATAACACCAGCGCCGCGACGGCCGGCAGACCGGCACGCGCAGCGGGAATCACGCGACGACCGGTCCTGGACTTACGCACTACTCCATCATCCAGATCATCGGGCCCGACGGGGCTCGACAGCCCCGGGACTCGAGTGAGCATCACCACGAAGATCCGCGCCCTCGGGGAGGCTGCGACGGATTCACAGAGGTGAGCCCAGGCTGGACGCACCCCGCACCGCGCCGTGTGCGATGCCCATCTTCTATCACCGCCACCATTCATTAGGTAAGCCTTGCTTAATGATGTTGAAGCGACTACCTTCGCAGATCGAGTGGCCCATACCTGCTTCACCATGCCTCACAGAAGGGAAGACCTGGTGAAACACGTTCTCTGCGAACGTAAGACGTATCACCCACCGCACGGCACACCCGCCCCCACACCCTCGGGAGAACTCGAGCGCCGCACCCTTCCCGCAGCCGCCGCAAGGACGGTATGCGATACGGCGCATGAGATTGCTATCACAATCGATGCCGTCGCCTCGTTGTCCGGACAGGCCTGCTCCACCCTTGCCGATCCCCGGCTGATCGACCTGGTCGACGCGCGGGTCACCGACCTGCCCGATGCGGTGCGGACCAGGGTCGCACCCCCCGCGACCAGCGCCGGTGCAACGATCATCAGCGGTCTACCGGTGCGCGACGACGAGCTCGGCCCCACCCCGCGCGACTGGCGGGAGGCCGCCGCTTGGAGCGCGGATCCCGAGCGGCGGCGATCGAGCTTCGAGCTCGACATCGCGATGCTGCTGCTCGCCCGCGCGGCCGGGGAACCGTTCGGCTGGCGCGGACAGCAGGGCGGGCGCCTGGTCAACAACATCGTCCCCTCCCCGGGCCACGAGCAGGAGCAGTCGGGCGCGAGCAGCACCACGCTGCTGAGTCCGCACACCGAGGACGCCTTTCATCCGGGCCGGGCGCATCTGCTCATGCTGGGCTGCCTGCGCAACCCGGACCGGGTGGGCACCACGGTGTCCTCGGTACGGCAGGTGCGGCTGGACGAGCGGCAGCGCCGGCTCCTGGGCCGCGCGCACCTGCCGATCCTCCCGGATGTCTCCTACGGCACCGACTTTCACCGCTACCCCACCGCACCGGTCGCGACGGTCGGCGATCGCGACGGCCTGGCCACGCTGCGTTACGACCCCGCCTACACCCCGATCGACGACGCGGACGACGAATTCCGCAGCGCCTACGAGCATCTCGGAGCCGAGCTCGAAAGGGTGTGCCGCACAGCGGTATTGGAACCGGGCGAGCTCCTGCTGGTCGACAACGACGCGGTCGTGCACGGCCGCGTGCCGTTCACCCCGCGGTACGACGGCAGCGACCGGTGGCTCAAGCGGGTGAATGTGCGCCTCCCGCAACGGCGGCGGTCGGCGGCCGAGGCGGCGGAGAATGGATACGGGCAGCACACGGTCACCCCGTTCTCGGCGCGGTCCGTCGCCCGGCCGCCGGGGACCGTTGCCCCGGATCAGAACTGAACACCTGCGACCAGCGAACCGAGGATCGACATGAGTGCTCGACCGACACCCCTGCGCGTACTGTCCCGCAGCGACCTCGCCGACGTTCCGATCACCCCCGACGCGGTGGTCCGCGCGGTCGAGGAGGCGTATCTGGCCCTGGCGGCGGGCGATTCGGACAATCCGCGCAAGCTGAGCGTGGCCCATCCGGACGGCTGGTCGGTGGCGTACGCCATGCTGGGCCGCGACGGCCGCCGCCGGGTGGTGGCGATGAAGACCTCGTACAAGTTCGATCCGAGCCACGACCGCAGCACCAAGCGCTACTACACGACGATCACCCTGTACGACGACGCGACCGGCATGCCGATCGCGATGATGGACTGCGCCCGCGTCGGCGCGCTGCGCACTCCCGCGGTGTCGGCGCTGCTGGTGCGCGAGACCGTGCGGGCCGGGGCCCGCAGCGTCCTGCTGATCGGCACCGGCACCCAGGGCCGAAATGCGCTGCCGCACTTGCTCGCCGCCAATCCCCAGCTGAACCGGCTGATGCTCTACGGCACCCACCCCGAGGGCATGAAGGCGGTGTACGACCACCTCGCGGCCCACCACCCGCAGCTGGAACTGCAGACCGTCGCCGATCCGCGGGAGGCCGCGGCGAGCGCGGACGTGGTGCTGGCCACCGCGGGCCCGGGCACCAAGGTCGCCCTCGAATCCGCCGATCTCGCACCGGGTTCCACGGTAGTTCTGGTCGGCTACGGCCTGGCCCCCTCGACACTCGCCGACGCCGACCGGGTCGTCGCGACCAGCGCGGAACAGATGGCCCTCACCGGAACCGATATGGCCGGCCCCGACGGCACCCTGCGCCGGGTCGATACCGAACTGCCGCAGATCCTGAACCGCCGCTCCCCCGGCCGCACCCGTGACGACGAACGCATCTTCGTCTACAACAGCGGCCTGGTGCTGACGGATATCGCGGTGGCCCACGCCCTTGCCGAGCGTGCCATCGCCGAGGGCCGGGGAACGGAGGTCGCCCTGTGGGATTGAGCCCCGGCGCGAACCGAGCCGCAGCCGCACCTGGCGGCACGTCGGCCATCGCGGACGATCGACTCGCGATTGCCGCGCCGCCGATGCCCGCACACCGGGACGAGTGGGAACAGCGACTACTCGAAGACCCGGATCTCCTGGGGGACATGGCCTTCGCGATCGGCAGGCCGTTTCATGTGATGTATCCCGAGCGGGTCGGGCGCAACATCGACGGGTTCCGGGCGGTGTTCGAGCAGGCGGGAGTGGACGGCGCGATCTTCTACGGGAAGAAGGCGAACAAGGCCGCGTGCGTCGTTCGCGCCTGCGCGGATCATGGTGCGGGAGTGGATGTTGCGAGCGTGAGCGAGCTCGTGGCGGCGCTGGCGAACGGGGTGCGGGGCGAGGATCTGGTGGTGACGGGTCCGGCAAAGTCGGCCGAGCTGTTGTGGCTCGCCGCGCGGCACGGGGCGCTGATCGCCGTCGACGAGCCGGGCGAGCTGGATCGCCTGGCGGAGTCGGGATCCGTGGTCCGCGTGCTGCTTCGGGTGCTGCCACCCGGCTCGGACAGCCGCTTCGGGATGACCCCGGCCGAACTCGATGCCGCCGTGAACCGCGCCGATCTCGGGCCGATCATGCTGGAGGGCTTCAGTTTTCACCTGTCCGGCTACGATCCGATCCCCCGATCGGAGCTGGCCGCCACGCTGGTCGATCGATGCCTCGCCGCCCGCGCCCGGGGACATCGGGCGCGGACCATCTCCATCGGCGGGGGCTTCGCCGTGGATTACGTGGGCGTGGAGGCGTGGCAGGGCTTTCTCGCCGCCGCGGGACCGGGCCGGTTCCATGCGGGCAAGTCCTTCGACACCTACTACCCCTATCACTGCGACACTCCGGGACCGGTCATGCTCGCAGCCGTTCTCGACAATGCTCAGCTGGCACGGCGGCTGCGCGAGAACGGGATCCGGCTGGCCATCGAACCCGGGCGGGCCCTGCTCGATCGCGCGGGAAGCACGGTACTGCGAGTACAGGGCGTGAAAATCCGTACTGCACAGGGCCATCCGTACCAACTACTCACCGTCGACGGCACCAGCCTGAGCCTGTCCGAGCAGTGGTTCGACAGCGAATACCTCCCGGATCCGGTGCTGTGGCCCACCCGGCCCGGCGCCGGCACCCCGGCCTGCGTCGGCGCCGCGACCTGCCTGGAATCCGACATGCTCAGCTGGCGGCGCATCCCGCTGCCCCGCGCCGCCACGATCGGCGACCTGCTCGTCTATCCCAATACCGCCGGCTACCAGATGGATTCGAACGAATCGGCGTTCCACGGGCTGCCGATCCCGCCGAAGGTGGTGCTGCGGTCCACATCGGACGGGCGGATGCGCTGGCGGCTCGACACCGGCCCGCTCTGAACGACGCGTCACCCCCGAATCACCTGTCACTCACAACTCACCATCGAGGAGACCCGCATGCCGCTCGTCACGCGCGTGACGGACCTGATCGGCAACACCCCACTGTTCGAGCTGGCGTCGACGGCCACCGGCACCCGGCTGCTGCTCAAGCTCGAGCAGTTCAACCCGACCGGCGCGGCCAAGATCCGGATGGCCCGCGAAATGGTGCTCGACGCCGAGCGCCGTGGATTGCTGAACGATCGCGGGCATATCATAGAATCGACATCGGGTAATACCGGACTGGGTCTGGCGGTGGTGGCGGCCGAACGCGGCTACCGCTTCACCGCGGTCGTCGACCACCACGCCTGCAAGGACAAACTGCGCGCGATGCACGCCATGGGAGCCGAGCTCGTATACGTCGCCGACGGCGGCGACGACGCACTCGCGACCTCGGCGCGCGAGGATCTGGCCGAGGCGATGGCCGCGGCCCGCCCCGACGCCTACTTCACCGAGCAGCACAACAACGACGCGAACGCCCTGGGCTACTATGCGGTCGCCGAGGAGTTGCTGGCAGACCTGGACCGGGTGGATATCCTGCTATCGGCGGTCGGCACCGGCGGCTCGCTGTTCGGCACCGCGCGACGGCTGCGCGAACTGGGCCGCCCGGCGCGGGTGATCGGCGTGGAGCCGGTCGGCTCGATCGCCTTCGGCGGCCCCGGCGGCCCGTACTGGCAGTCCGGCACCGGCACCCCGCCCGGCGCGACGGTCGGCACCGCGGTCGACTACTCGCTGCTGGACGAGGGCCTGAAGGTGTCCGACGTGGCCGCCTTCGCCACCGCCCGCGCCGTGGCCCGCAGGACCGGGCTGCTGATCGGCGGCTCCGCGGGCGGCTCCGTGCACGCCGCCCTGACCCGCCTCGAGGAGTTACCCGCCGCCTCCACCGTGGTGACCATCGTCTGCGACGGCGGGGAGAAATACCTCGACACGATCTTCGACGACGACTGGATGAGCGACCGCGACCTGCTCGACCAGGCCACCGAACTCGAGGTCCTCGCTCTGCTCGACCGCTACGCCCCCGCCCACCGAGACCTGGCGGGCGCCCGATGAATGCACCGAACCCCGCCCATCGGCGCCGCGCGCAGTCCACCCATGGTGGGGCACCACGGACCTCGAATGCATGGAAGACATCCGCGAGCGCGCTTACATCCCTGGTGCGCAACACGTCGCGGGGTCGACTGCAGTGAGCGGGAGGGCAATCCGCACCGACGGGCGACAGCTGACGGCACTCGCGGCTCCCATCGCGATGACGCAGCTGGCGCAGGTTGCGGTGTCCACCACCAATATCGCCCTGATGGGTTCGCTCGGGGTCGACCAGGTCGCGGCCGGTGGGCTGGCGTTGGTGCTGTTCAACCAGATTCGCACGATGTGCGTCGGGCTGATCACCGCGACGGGCAATCGGGTCGCGACGGCGGTGAGCCAGGCGGAGAAGCGGAACACCCGGGCGGACAACGAGATCCGTGACGTCGTCCGGGCGAGCTTGCTGATCTCGACCCTCGCGGGCATCGCGGGCGCGGCGGTGCTGATCGGCCTGGGCTGGGCGCTGCGATGGCTCGGCCAGGACGCCGACGTCCTGGCGCAGGCCCGGCCGATGCTGGTGGCCCTGGCCCCGGGCCTGCTGCCCTGCCTGTGGTTCCAGGCGATCCGCCAGTACACCGTGGGCATGCAGCGCCCGCAGGCGTTGCTGCTGGTGACGCTGGGCTCGGTGGCGCTGAATCTCGTTGCGGCCCTGGCCCTCATGCACGGCTGGGCGGGGCTGCCCGCGCTGGGTTTGACCGGGATCGGCGTCGCCACCTCGCTGGTCTTCCTGATCACCTGCGCGGTGTTCTGGGCGATGGTGCGGCACGATGCGCTGCTCGGCCCCACGCTACCGATCCGGATGTGGCCGGCGCACCGGTCCACGATCGCGGCCGAGCTGCGCCTGGGCACCCCGATCGCGCTGACCTACGGCTCGGAGGCCGGGCTGTTCTCGGTGCTCGCGCTGGCGATGGGCACCCTGGGCCCGGCCGCGCTGGCCGCGCACAACGTCGTCTACCAGCTGGTCTACATCGTGTTCCAGGTGGCGATCGGGCTCTCGCACGGCGCGTCGATCCTGGTCAGCCGGGCCGCGGCGCGCGAGGAATTCCGGCGCGCCCGAGGCCTGGCATGGCTGGCGCTGCGGCACGCGGCCGTGGTTGTCGCACTGGTCGCGGCGCTGTACATCGCGACGCCCGATCTGGTGCTGCACCCCTTCCTGACCAGCCACGACGGCGAGACCGTCCGACTCGCCCACACCCTGCTGCTGATCGCGATCGTGCTGCAGTTCTTCGATGCCGCCCAGAACATCGGCAACGGCCTGCTGCGCGGCCTGCACGACACCCGCGCCGGATTCCGGCTCTCGCTCGTCGGCTACTGGGTGGTCGGCCTCCCCGTCGCGCTGCTGCTGGCCTTCCCCGCCGGGCTGGGTGCGGCGGGCCTCTGGTTGGGCCTGACGGCTGGGCTGGCGACCACCGCGACGCTGATGCTGCGCCGGTATTTCGCCCTGCTGCACGCCCGTTCACTGCTGCGAAGCGGCCCTCCTGCGCAACGGGTCGGCAGCAGCTCGAGCTAGCGCACCGATCGAACGGCCACCGAGCGTACCGACGTCAGGCTCGGCGCACCTGCGGCAGTTCAGCCCACCCGATCGGCCGCGATCGACACGCAATTCTCACCTTCGTGTAAGCATGCGGACACCGGCCGTGGGCACTTTGTAGAGAAAGGCTTCGATATCCTCACGAGGGAGCGCGAGCCAGGGCGAGTACGCCAGGAGGAGTCCGGTGCACATCAGCAGAGTTGCGGAATACCCGCGACCGGACCATGTTCTGTTCCACTTCAGCGACACCCATCTGGTCGCCGACGGCCGGCTCTACGGAGCGGTCGACGCGCAGGAGCGCCTGCGCGCACTGCTCGCCCGGGCCGAGGCCAGCCGGATCACCCCGACCGCGATCGTGTTCACCGGGGACCTGACCGACCGGGGCGAGATCGCCGCATATCGCGACCTGCGCGCGTTGGTCGAGCCGCTCGCGCACCGACTCGGTGTGCCGGTCGTGTGGGTGCCCGGCAACCACGACGACCGCGCCACGCTGCGCGAACAGTTGCTCGACGAGGACGGCTCGGACGCACCACTGGACCGGGTGTACCTGTTCGACGGGCTGCGCGTCGTCGTGCTCGACACGACCGTGCCGGGCCACCACTACGGCGAACTCACCACCGACCAATTGCATTGGCTGCGTTCGGTATTGGCCGAACCCGCGCCCTTCGGAACGATCCTGGCCATGCACCACCCCCCGGTTCCCTGCATCCAGGATCTCGCGGTGACCGTGGAACTGCGCGACCAGCGCCGCCTCGCCCAGGTGCTGGACGGCACCGACGTGCGCAGCATCCTGGCCGGCCATCTGCACTTCTCGACCACCGCGACGTTCGCCGGAATCCCGGTGTCCGTGGCATCTTCCGCGTGCTACAGCCAGGATCTGGCGGTGGCTGACGGCGGGCAGCGCGGCCGGGACGGGGCGCAGAGCTTCAACTACGTGCACGTCTATCCCGACACCGTGGTGCATTCGGTGGTTCCGCTCACGCAGGGACCGACCGTCGGACAGCCAGCCACCCCCGAGGAGGCCGCGCGGCGGCTGGCCGAGGAGGGGATCATCATTCCTCCGGCATCGCGCATTCCTGAGGTCCTCGACGCGTCGGCACCCGAATCGGACGGCGAATCGATCAGCTGATCCCCGGAGGGACCCTCCACAGGTGGTCGGACATCACGACCAGGCCGCCGGCCGGTCCGGGCCGCACGACGATTCCGGCGAAGTCACTCCACGGGGATGGCGAATCCTCTTATGCCGCTCCCGATTCGAGTGCCGCGAGCGGATCGTCGTCCGGAATCTCCTCCCACGGCGCGGGATCCGGGAAATACACCTGCAGGAATTCCGATACCGCGCGCACCCGTTCGGTCTCGGCGACCTCCGGGAAGCTGCCGTCGTTGAGGCAGAAGAAGTCCGCGTTCCGGCTCCTCCTCAGCCCCTCGAGCAGCGCCAAACCGGCGTGGCGGGTGGTGTCGACGTACCGCATCGTGGCCGTCTCCTGCGGCACCGCTCGCCCGGTGAGCAGGGCATAGTAGTGGTAGAGCGAATTGGTGACCGAGATGTCGGTCGCCGCGCGGAACCGGCTGGCCCGGGTGCGCGCGAAGTCCTCGCCGAAGACCTGCTCCATCTCGTGTAATACGCTGCGCCGCAGGGGAACCGGGGTGTGCTCGAGATGCCGGGTGATGACCGGCCCGAAACGCCGCGTGAGCAGCTGCCGGTTCACCCGGGCGGCGTTCTCGAAACCGCTGCGGCGCTCGTTGTTTCCGCCCGGTCCGATCCGGGTGCCCGCCTCGATGAAGCGGCTGATCCCGGCCGGGGTGAAGAACATCGAGGGCCGCACCGGGCGCGCGAAGAACATGTCGTCGTTGGAGTACAGGAAGTGCTCGGACAGACCCTCGATGTGCTGGAGCTGACATTCGATGGCGTGCGAGTTGAACACCGGAAGCCCACTGGTGTCGGAGAAGTGGTCCACCGCGCGCACGACGGTCACCTGCGGATCGTCGGTGAGCCATTGCGGCAGTTCGGAGTCGGTGGCGATGAAGATGCGGCGAATCCAGGGCGCGTTCTTGTGCACCGAGCGCAGCGCATAGCGGAGCTCGTCGATCTGGCGGATGCGGGCGTCGGCCTCGTCTCCCTCCCCGACGACCACCTGCGCCATCATTCCCGCACGGCGAGCGCGGAATTCGGGATCGCTGCCATCGACCCAGGAGTAGACGATATCGATGTCGAAGCCGACATCGGTGGCATGCGGGGCGAACATGCCGTCCAGGGTCGGCCAGCTCGCGTCGTACAGCAGCACCGTCGTCGGGTTCACATCGTCGAGGTCGAAGACGTTGCGAGTCAGCGCGTTCGGACGGGGACATTCGACCGTGTCGCCGTGGTGGTCCCACAGCTCGATCTCGACATGATGGGCCGGATCGAGATCGCGCCCCAGCCGGAACACGTTGTGACGCAGTTCGTTACACGTAAAACCGGCGACCATCGCCGCGCCCAGCACCCGGCGCAACGCGGTGCGGTGGGCCGAGTCCACCGCCAGCACCAGCCGATGGGCCGAGTCCCGCACCAGCAGGTACGAGACGTCCAGCGCCGCGAACTCGGCTCGCAGATACCGCAGATCACCGACCACCGCGGCCGACACCGCCAGATTGCGCACACCGGCCGAGCCGATCATGTCGACCGCATCGAATTCCATCATTACCATCTCCTGCCTCATTGTCCGGCCCGGACGGCCCGCCCCTGCGGACCCGCGGGCACCGGCACCCGTGAACGACGAACACACACAACGCCCTCCGCCACGACGACGGAGGGCTCGCAAACCCCGTGAGCGCGCTGGTAGAAGCTGCGTCAGCGCGCTAGTGAATACTTCGCCCGGTGAGACTATTCGGGAAGGCAGCCCACAATCGAAGCCGTAAGGACCGGATTTCCATTCGTTCTCACCTCGCTCGGAGACGGGCGCGGTAGTGCGCCACAGTGGTTGTCGCAGGTGTCGGCACCGGCGCTCGGCGAACCGAAGGGCAGTGTCGGCGGGATTCACCGGACAGACATCGGCCGGTCACTCAGTAGACCTCATATGGACGAGGAACTGTTACGAATGATGCAGCCGGCGTTACCAGAAGTCAATCCGAAACCGCCCTGGTGGGGTGCAGTTTTCACGGCGGTAACGTCCACGGAGCCGAATTGCCGGAATCTCATCGATTTAGGGTAGCCTTACCATATGAAGTTGACGATCCTGTTCGGAACGGAGATGGGTACCGCCGAGCGCGCCGCGGAGGCGATTGCGGAAGCGCTGGCATCGGATCACGAGGCGGCCGTGCGCGATATGTCCGACTTCGACGTGGACGACCTCGACCTCGACCGGCCCTGCCTCATCGTCTGCTCCACCTACGGCTCGGGCGAGCTGCCCACCGGCGCCGAACCGTTCTTTGCCCAGCTCGAGGACCGCCTCCCCGACCTGACCGGACTGCGTTTCGCGGTCTTCGGCCTCGGCGACACGGTGTATGACGACACCTTCAATCGCGGCGGGGAGATCTGCGCGGAACGGCTGATCCGCCTGGGCGCCACCCAGTTCGGCGAACACGCCCGCCACGACGCGTCCACCACCACCCGCCCGCAGGACCAGGCCGCCGACTGGGCGCGGGGCTTACCGATCGGCACGCTCACCCCGGCCTGATCCGCCGCGCACCGTGTCGAGGCTCCCCGCGGTCGCGCGCCCTACCGGGCACGCTCGGTATCACCGGCACCAGCGGACCGGACGGTCATCCACGCCAACGGGTGCGCACGGCGAATCGGTCCGCCCGGCGTGGGTGCACGTGTCGTTACTCGGTGGGAAAGTACATGCGACCCAGCAGGCATGCGGCGCAACGGCTTACACTGTTATCGTGGCGCAGCCCGCCGCATAGCCGACCGTGAGGTGAGCAAAGATGGCAGCCGGAGCCCGAGAGCGTCAAGAGTCCCAGACCGATCACCCCGAACTGGACGTTCTACCGGAGTGGCCGCAGGAGACGATCGCGGTACTGGTGACGACCGATCCGGCCCCGCACGCCATCCCCGTATCCTGGCCGGTACGCGCTGGCGACAAGCGAATCCTGTTGAGCCTCAAGTCCGATCGCGGCTCGCTGGCACGGCTGCGGGCGCGGCGCGAGGTGGGGCTGCTGATTCTGGGCGCCGGAAACGTCGCCATCTGCGCGCGCGGGCGGGCCCACGTGCTGGCCGATCCGATGCCCGGCGCCGACGACTATGCGGCAGTGGACATCGACGTGGACGTGATCGACGATCATCACCAGTCGGCGTTCGCCATCACCGCGGGCATCCAGCGCGACGTGCTCGACGATTCCGAGCTGCGCTATCTGGAATCCCGCGTCGCGACGCTGCGCAAACTGGCCGAGACGGAGGCGCACTCGTGAGGGAGCGCAGCGAGCGAACAATGGACACAGCATCGCCCGCAATCGTGCCGGAGCCGAGCGCTAGCGAGGTGGAGGCATGATTGCCGCCTTCTCGATCACCCCGCTCGGCGTCGGCGAGGACGTCGGCCGCGCCGTCGCCGAGGCCGTGCGTGTCGTGCGCGCCAGCGGCCTGCCCAACGAGACCACCGCCATGTACACCACCGTCGAGGGTGAATGGGACGAGGTCATGGCCGTGATCAAGCGCGCCACCGACGCCGTCATGGCCGTCTCCCCCCGCTGCAGCCTGGTGATCAAGGCCGACGTCCGCCCGGGCATCACCGACGGCATGACCTCGAAGGTCGCCAGCGTCGAGCGGTATCTCGCCGAGAAGTAGGGCGGCGGATATCCTACCGCCGCCGAGGCGCCGGCCGCCCCGGCGGAGAGTGGCGCGTATCCCCCTCTGGACTGGCCAGTTGCCGCTCCAGGGCGGGTGAATGCCGCGATGACCTCCGGGGCCTCGAAGGCTCGGTTACGACGCCCGACCGAAAGCTGGCGGAGAATGCCGACCTCCGCGAGTCGTTCGATCGCCGCATCGACCGCCGGGTAGCTGCGGTCGAGCAGCTCGGCCGCGGTATTTTAATAAGGAGGGTTGCCGAATCGGCTCCGAGGCTCCGGCGCGCCAACGAGTCGGGCGCGATAGTTCAGCGGGGTAGATCGGTGGCGGCCCACTCGCCGAGGGTGAAATGTGTTCCGGTGCGGTGGATTTCCACCGCGCCGGGGCCGGAGAAGTGGGCGGGGACGACCAATTCCCGTTCATCGGCGGCTCGTTCGAGGATGCGGTGACGGGACGCGGCGGCCTGATGGGGGTCCAGGCACAGGCAGCTGCTGTGCGAGGGGTGCAGGAGTTGCATGGGGGTGTGGACCAGGTCGCCGACGAAGACCGCGCGGTCGGGGCCGGAGGCCAGGCGCACCACGGCCGAGCCCGGGGTGTGGCCGGGGGCCGATTCGAGCGTGAGGTTGTCGTCGATGCGGTGGGCGCCGTCCCAGAGCGTCGACAGGCCGGCGCGGTGGATGGGGGCGATGCTGTCCTCGTAGAGGAGGCGATCGTCGGGGCGGCGGGCGTGGGCGTAGCCGCCGGCGGGGCCGTAGTAGGCGTCGTCGGCGGCCGGAATCAGATACTGCGCGTTGGGAAATGACGGGATCCACTCGCCGTCGGCGTCGCGGGTGTTCCAGCCGACGTGGTCGCCGTGGATGTGGGTGTTGACCACGACGTCCACGTCCTCGGAGCGAACTCCCGCCCGCTCCAGGCGTTCCAGAAAATCGCTCTGCCGTTGGTGGAACATCGCGCTGCTGGGCCGCTCGCGCCCGTTGCCGACGCCGGTGTCGATCAGGATGGTGCGGCCGCCGCTGCGCAGCACCCAGGTCTGCACGGCGCCCAGGGTCAGTCCGGTGCCCGGGTCCCAGTGCCCCGGCGCCAGCCACTCCGCGTTGTCGCACCAGGTCTGCGCGTCGATACCCGGCACCAGATCCGGGCCCGGCCGCAGCGGGCCCTGCAATTCGATCACCCGGAAGATCTCGACATCCCCCAGCACAATGCTCTTCGAACTCTCCATGTCCTCGAGCTTAAAAACGCGACTGTGCGCTGATCAATGCTTATTCGGCTCGCAGAAATACTGGATCGTCTCATGGATGAGCATCGGAGTTATCATCAACGCATGGACGTACTCAGCGATGCGATCGCCGCCATGCGCCTGGGGCAACCGTCGTCGAACCGGCTGCGGTCCCGCGGCGGCGGCTGGTGCACGCGCCTGGATCCGTACGACGGTGCGGGTTTCCACATCATGCTGCGGGGCAGCTGCTGGGTGCTGCCGGACGGCGGCGATCCGGTGCTGCTCGGCCCCGGCGACGCGGTGCTGCTGCCCCACGGGATCGGGCATGTGATCGCCGATTCTCCCGCCGATCCGGCCACCGCGGCGCGGGCGATCCCCTTCGAGCGCTGGCGTGAGGAGATCGTCGAAGTGGATTCGCGGACAGCCGAATTCGAGATCCTCTGCGGCAAGTACCGGCTCGACCGACGCGGGCAGCATCCCCTCGTCGAGGAGCTGCCGGCGCTCATCCACCTGCCCGCCCGCATCGGCGAACACCCCGAGCTGCGCGCGGCCATCGATCTGCTCGGGCGCGAATTGGACCGGCGCGGCCCCGGGTCCTGCATCGCCGTGCCCGGCCTGCTCGATCTGCTCCTGATCTACATGCTCCGCGCGTGGATGGACGACCATCGGACCGGCGTATGGCCCGCGGCACTGAACGATCCGGTGACCGCCGCAGCCCTGCGCGCGCTGCACACCGACCCGTCGGCCGCCTGGACCACCGACCGGCTGGCCGCGGAGACCGCCGTCTCCCGCGCCACCCTGGCCCGCCGCTTCACCGCACTCGTTGGCCAGCCACCGATGGGCTATCTGACCTGGTGGCGCCTGACGCTGGCCGCGGCGTCGCTGCGCGACACCACCCGATCCCTCGCCGGAATCGCCGAACAGATCGGCTACGCCACGCCCTACGCCTTCTCACACGCATTCAAGAAACAGTTCGGGACAACCCCCGGCCGCTACCGCGAGACCCACACCACCGCAGCCGTTTCCACAACTCTTCCACCGAACTCAGCACTGCTACCGGCCGTCGGATCAACCGACCAGACGTGACGTCGCAGTGATGTCAGAAATCGGACGTGTCCACTGTGATCCCGAAGGGATCCGGTAGCACAATCGGAGTGATGCGGGCCGTCCTGCTCGGCGAGCCCAGAGGGTCAGCGAGGCCAGTACGTGGACCAATCGGTGGCCGACAGGGGGAGGCGGGCGCCGCGGACGGCCTCGGCGGCATCCTCGGCGGCGCGGATCTGCGCCGCGAAGCTCAGCGCGGCCTTGCGCAACCGCTCCTCGGCGCTGTCCTCACCGCCCAGGTGAACCGTGCGCAAATCCGCCGGGATCAACTCGTCCGGCAGGCCCGCGCGGCGGCTGCGGGACAGGATCTTTTCCGCCAGGGCCAGGGCGGGCTGGGCCATGGCGATGCCGTCGAGGCAGGAGCGGCGGGCCTTCTCGCTGGTTTTGCGTTCCTCCCAGGCCTTTTCCTGGGCGGCGATCTTCTCCTGCAGGGTGGCGGCCGGGTCGATCGGCGCATCGCGCAGGTGGGGGCTGCGGTGGACGAGTTTGGCGACCAGGGTCGCGGCGACGTCGTCGACGGTGAATTCGCCCGCGGCCTCGGCAATGCGGGAGTGGAACAGCACCTGCAGCAGCAGGTCGCCGAGTTCCTCGCGGATGGTCTCGCTGTCCTCGTGCTGGATGGCATCCAGCAACTCGTAGGTCTCCTCGAGCAGGTACGGCCGCAGCGAATCGTGGGTCTGGGTGACCTCCCAGCCGCCGAAATTCCACAGCCGGTCCATCACCTCGACGGCCTCGGCCAGGCCGTGCGCCATCCGGGCAGAATCCGCCTCGCTCACCGCTCCGACATCTCTGTCGCCACCCGCAGATCCACCATCCCCTGCGGCTTACCGTCCAGCGCCAGCAGCAGATCCGCGATGAACTGCAGCAGCTGCACATCGCGCACGCGGGCCGCGCCCACGCTGTCCTCCACGCGCGGCAGCGGCAGCTGCACGATGCCGGTGGTCGGGCGGTAGGTCACCGCCGGGTACAAACGCTTGAGCCGCAACTGTTTCGAGTCCGGCAGCTGCATCGGGGACAGCTTCAGCGTGGTGCCGGTGACGCCGACCTCCGTGAGCCCGTATTCGCGGCACAGCAGCCGCAGCCGGGCGACGGACACCAGGCGCCCGACCTCCACCGGCAGCGGGCCGTACCGGTCGACCAGCTCCTCGACGACCTTCGCCAGCGCCGAATCATCCTGGGCGGCAGCGAGTTTGCGATAAGCCTCGAGGCGCAGCCGGTCGCTGCCGATGTAGTCGGGCGGGATGTGCGCATCCACCGGAAGGTCGATGCGAACCTCCTTGACCTCCTCCTCGGTGACGATCGGCTTCCCGTCGGCCGCGGCGCGATACGCCTCCACCGCCTCCCCGACCAGCCGCACGTACAGATCGAAGCCGACCCCGGCCACATGCCCGGACTGCTCGGCGCCCAGCACATTTCCCGCGCCGCGGATCTCGAGGTCCTTCATCGCCACGGCCATGCCCGCGCCGAGATCGGAGTTCTGCGAGATGGTTGCCAGCCGGTCGTAGGCGGTCTCGGTGAGCGGCCTCTCGGGCGGGTACAGGAAGTACGCGTACCCGCGCTCGCGGCTGCGCCCGACGCGCCCGCGCAGCTGATGCAGCTGCGACAGGCCCAGGGTGTCGGCGCGTTCCACGAGCAGCGTGTTGGCATTGGAGATGTCCAGGCCGGTCTCGATGATGGTCGTGCACACCAGCACGTCGAACTCGCGCTCCCAGAAGCCCTGCACGGTCCGCTCGAGGGTGTCCTCGTTCATCTGGCCGTGCGCGATCGCCACCCGCGCCTCGGGCACCAGATCGCGAATCCGCTTGGCCGCCTTGTCGATCGAGGACACCCGGTTGTGCACGTAGAACACCTGGCCGTCGCGCAGCAGCTCGCGGCGGATGGCCGCGGCGACCTGCTTGTCGTTGTAGGCGCCGACGTAGGTGAGGATCGGATGGCGCTCCTCGGGCGGGGTGAGGATGGTGGACATCTCGCGGATGCCCGCCAGGCTCATCTCCAGGGTGCGCGGAATCGGCGTGGCCGACATGGTCAGCATGTCGACATGGGTGCGCAGCGCCTTGATGTGCTCCTTGTGCTCGACGCCGAACCGCTGCTCCTCGTCGATGACGACCAGGCCCAAATCCTTCCACCGCACGCCGGTCTGCAGCAGGCGGTGCGTGCCGACGACGATGTCGACCTCGCCGGTTGTCATGCCCTCCAGTACTTCCCGGGATTCGGCCGGATCGGTGAAGCGCGACAGGCCCTTGACCGTCACGGGGAATCCGGCGACGCGCTCGGCGAAGGTCTGCAGATGCTGTTGCGCCAGCAGGGTTGTCGGCACCAGCACCGCGACCTGCTTGCCGTCCTGCACCGCCTTGAACGCCGCGCGCACCGCGATCTCGGTCTTGCCATAGCCGACGTCGCCGCAGATCACCCGGTCCATCGGGACCGCCTTCTCCATGTCCGCCTTGACCTCGGCTATGGCGGTGAGCTGATCGTGGGTCTCGGTGAACGCGAACGCGTCCTCCATCTCCTGCTGCCACGGGCTGTCGGCGCCGAAGGCGTGCCCCGGCGCGGCCTGGCGCGCGGCATACAGCTGCACCAGCTCGGTGGCGATCTCGCGAACGGCCTTGCGCGCCTTGCGTTTCGTATTCGTCCAGTCCGAACCGCCGAGCTTGGACAGGCTCGGCATCTCGCCGCCGACGTAGCGCGAGAGCTGATCCAGCGAATCCATCGGCACGAACAGCCGATCGCCGGGCTGGCCGCGCTTGCCGGGCGCGTACTCGATGACCAGGTATTCGCGCCGAGCCCCGCCGACGGTGCGCTCGATCATCTCCACGAAGCGGCCGATGCCGTGCTGATCGTGCACGACCATGTCGCCGGAGCTCAGCGCCAGCGGATCGACCTGGTTGCGGCGGCGCGCGGGCAGCTTCTTGCCCTCGCCGGGCGCGGTGACCCGGTTGCCGGTCAGATCCGATTCGGCGATGACTACCAGTTTGGCGTCGTCGAACACGATGCCGTCGTGCAGCGACCCGCACAGCACCCCGACCAGCCCGCGCACCGGCTCCGCGCCGGGCTCCAGCGTGGCCGCGGGCACCTCGGCCTCACCGAGGCGCTCCAGAAAGCGTTGCGCCGTACCGTGTCCCGCGACGACGATCACCGCGCGCCCGCCCGTGTTCACGTGCGCCCGCAGCGAGGCGAACACCGTCGCGACCAACTCCTGCGAACCGCGCGCGGCGGGCGCGGACATGACCGGCAGCACCACCTCGGCCGGATCTCCCGACGACAGCGGACTCAGTGTCCACCAAGGCATCTCGCGCTCGTCGGCGTTGGCGTGCACGACATCCAGCCCGCGATACGCCGAGGCCGCCAGATCCAGCCCGTGCGCGCCGAGCGGGGCCGCGCCGCCGAACGACGCCGCCGTCCACGACGCCTCCAGGAATTCCTGTCCGGTCCGGACGAGGTCCGCGGCGCGGGTACGGATCTTCTCCGGATCGCACAGCAGCACATGGGTGCCCGCGGGCAGCACCTCGGTCAGCAGCTGCAGGCCCTGCGGGCGCAGCACCGGCAGCAGCGCCTCCATGCCCTCGACCGGAATGCCCTCGGCCAGCTTGTCCAGCATCTCGACCAGCGCGGCGTCGGCCGGATTCTCCGCGGCCACCTTGGCCGCGTGCATGCGCAGCTCCTGAGTCAGCAGCAGCTCCCGGCACGGTTGCGCCACAACCACATCCACCGCGACCTCGGACAGCGAGCGCTGATCGGCGACGGAGAACGGCCGCAGCTCGCTGATCTCATCGCCCCAGAACTCCACGCGGACGGGATGATCCGCGGTGGGCGGGAAGATGTCGAGAATGCCACCGCGCACCGCGAACTCGCCGCGCTTACCGACCATATCGACGCGCTCGTAGGCGAATTCGACCAGGCGCTCGGCCAATTCGTCGAAATCGAATTCCGCGCCGATGCGCAGCACCACCGGCTCGATATCACCCAGGCCCGAGGCCATCGGCTGCATGAGCGACCGGATCGTGGTGACCACGATGCGCAGCGGGGTGGAGTACGCGTCGTCGGGATGCGCCAGGCGCCGCAGCACCTGCAGCCGGCGCCCCACCGTGTCCGCGCTCGGCGAGAGCCGCTCGTGCGGCAGCGTCTCCCAGGAGGGGAACAGGGCCACTCCGTCGCCGACGATCTCGGCCAGCTCCACCGTCAGATCGTCGGCCTCACGCCCCGTCGCCGTCACCACCACCAGCGGCCGCTGCCCGGCCATCGCCGCGGCCACGAACGGCCGCACCGCCGAGGGCGCCACCAACTGCACGGGCGTGCGGCCGATCAGCCTCTCGACCTGGGCGAGCGCCGCATCGGCGCCGGCCACCGCGGCCAGTCCCGCAAGAGGTGGACGTTGGGTGGACATGAACAGACTCCTGGCGCAGCTAAGCGGTTAGGGCGGCGAAACGAGTCTAGTCACCGCCACCGACAGGAGTTCCACCCGCGGTCTAGGGCACGTAGCGACGGAGCCTGCGGGCCGCGAACTCCCGGAAATAGGCCACCTTCTCCTCGGGCACGATCGAGGGCAGCAGGAAGTACCAGACGCGTTCCATGCGCACGGCCATCTGATCGATGGACTCGGTGCCGACGGCGGTGATGTGCACGCCCGCGGTCATCTCCTGCAGCAGCAGGCCGATGGTCTCCGGGTCCAGATCCGGCTTCAGGTCGCCCTGCGCGATGGCGCGCTCGGACAGTACGCGGTGCGTCTCGCCCCAGGTCTTGGCGATGTTGTCGCCGGTGGCGCCGCGGTAGTCGCCGATCTGATGGGTGAGCTTCAGCATGGCGCCGACCATCGGGTCGTTCATCGTGAGATCGGCGACCACATAGGTGATTCCGATGCACGCCTCGAGCGCGGGCACGCGCGGATCGAAGAATCCCTGGCAGGCACTGACCAGTCGCTCGTTACCCTGATCGACCACGGCGCGCGCCAGCTCCTCCTTGGAGCCGAAGTGGAAATACAGGGCGCCCTTGGTAACGTTCGACTGCGCGATGATCTCGCTCAGGCTCGCGTTCGCGTAGCCCAGGCGCAGAAAGACATCGGCCGCGCCCGCGAGGACGGAATCGCGCGTAATCTCCGCGCGCGCTTGCCTAGCCATCAGATCCGCCTGTCCTCAAACCAGCCATCCCGAAGTAGACCGACATCCCGAAGTTGACCGACATCACAGCTCGAACAGCACTTGAAGGATGGGTGAACCGTACCACCCGACCGGCGCCCGCCAGTGGAATCGAGCATTCAGACCAGCCTCCGTCGCTAATTTTGGGTTAACTGTCCAGTTCCTGCCCCATTGCACCCTGCCTCCGCGCGGCGCTCCGGTCGGGCCACTCCGACGCCAGCTGCGGATCGGCCTCGAGATGGGTCAGGCCGTTCCAGCAGAGGTTGACCAGATGCGCCGCGACCACCTCCTTGGAGGGCTGGCGTTCGTCCAGCCACCAGGTGGCCGCCGTGGCGACCATGCCGACCAGCCCCTGCGCGTAGAGCGTGGCCAGACTGGTGTCGAAGCCGCGCCGCTCGAAATCGCCGGCGAGGATGTGCGCGACCTGATTCACCGCCTCGTTCAGCAGGCTCGAGTAGGTGCCCTCGGCCGCGGCGGCGGGCTGGTCTCGCATGAGGATGCGGAAGCCGTCGGTACGTTCCTCGATGTAGGTCAGCAACGCCAGCGCCACCTGCTCGAGCCGCACCCGGGAGCGGTTGCGGGTGAGCGAGGAGGTGATCATGTCCAGCAGCGAGGACATCTCGCGGTCCACCACGACCGCGTACAGCCCCTCCTTGCCGCCGAAATGTTCGTAGACAACGGGTTTGGACACCTGCGCGCGCTGCGCGATCTCCTCGATCGAGGTGGCGTCGTAGCCGCGCTCGGCGAACAGCGCCCGCCCGATCTCGATGAGCTGCTGGCGCCGCTGTGTCCCGGTCATGCGCGGGCGCCCCGACCGGCCGTGCTCACCGGTGGTCATCGCAACACCTCCCATGCGCATCCATCAGATCTGCTCCGACAACTCTTGCAGACGAAGTTGTTCGCTGTTCCAGGTACCCTGTATCCGCGCTGTACGCCTTCACAACTCGCCGACTTTCTCGGCGCAGGCGATCCGGCGACGATGTGCCAGCGAGAGCACTGATTTCGTGAGCACATGGGTAACTCACCGGGGACGGGCCACCCCGACCGGGCCGGCAACCGCCGGCCCGACGAGCAAGTCTCGCGGCCTGCATCGGCACGCTGAAATCTCGGGGAGGCGGGACTGACTAGCCCTATCGGGCTCTCGCATGCGAGGATCTATCCCGCATGCCGTGGCGCAGCGGTGGGTTCGACGATCCGCCGGTGTGACAATCCGCCGTAGTGTAATGGCAGCACCACTGATTTTGGTTCAGTTAGTCCAGGTTCGAGTCCTGGCGGCGGAGCGCGGGACGCGGTGACTATGGTTGGTCCCCGTCCGGGGCGAGCAGGCCCGAACAGTGTACGTACGACGATGAAGCCCGACGACGCCAGCCGAGGGAGATCCATGCCACAGCAGACCGCCGTCGTCGTTCTCGCGGCCGGGGCAGGCACCCGGATGCGGTCCAAGACGCCCAAGGTCCTGCATTCGCTGGCCGGCCGCAGCATGCTCGCGCATGCCCTGCACGCCGCACACGAGATGGACCCCTCCTACCTGATCCCCGTCATCGGCCACGACCGCGAACAGGTCGGCGCCGCGGTGAATGCCGTTGCGGCGGAACTGAATCGACAGATCACCCCGGCCATCCAGGAACAGCAGCTGGGCACCGGGCACGCGGTGCAGTGTGCCCTGGAATCCCTGCCTGAGGACTTCACCGGCGATCTGCTGGTCACCTCCGCCGACGTGCCGCTGCTGGACGGGCATACCCTCTCGGCGCTGCTGGCGGATCACCGCAGCTATTCCGAGCGCTCCGCGGTCACAGTGCTGACCTTCGTGCCCGACGACGCCAACGGTTACGGCCGCATCGTGCGCGATGCGCAGGGGCGCGTGCGGGAGATCGTCGAGCATGCCGACGCCACCCCCGAGCAGGCCGCGATCACCGAGGTCAACTCGGGCGTCTACGTCTTCGACGTGACCGTGCTGCGCACGATGGTCTCCCGGCTCACCACGGCCAATGCCCAGCACGAGCTATACCTGACCGACGTGCTCAAGCTCGCCCGCGAGGCCGGGCATCCGGTGCACGGCGCACGCCTGATCGATTCGGCCAAGGTGACCGGGGTCAACGACCGGGTGCAGATGGCCGCGGCCGCGCGCACCATGAACCGGTACATCGTCGAGCGGCACATGCGGGCCGGGGTGGGCGTCATCGACCCCGCCACCACCTGGATCGACGTCGGGGTGCGGATCGGGCGCGACGCGGTGCTGCGGCCCGGCGTCCAACTGCTGGGCAACACGGTGATCGGCGAGGATGCCGAGGTCGGGCCCGACAGCACGCTCACCGATGTGGTGGTCGGCGAGGGCGCGCGAGTGGTGCGCACCCACGGCGAGGGCGCGACCATCGGTCCCCATTCGGCCATCGGCCCCTTTGCGTATCTGCGGCCGGGCACCGTCGTCGGGGTTTCCGGCAAGCTCGGCGCATTCGTCGAGACCAAGAACGCCTCCATCGGCGCGCATTCGAAGGTGCCGCACCTGACCTACGTCGGCGACGCGACGATCGGCGAGTACAGCAACATCGGCGCGTCCAGCGTGTTCGTCAATTACGACGGTGTGCACAAGCACCACACGACCATCGGCTCACACGTCCGCACCGGCAGCGACACCATGTTCATCGCGCCGATCACGGTGGGTGACGGAGCCTATTCGGGGGCGGGTACTGTGCTGCGTAGAAGCGTTCCGCCGGGTGCCCTGGCCGTGTCGGGCGGGGCGCAGCGCAATATCGAGGGCTGGGTGCAGCGGAACCGTCCCGGAACTGCTGCAGCGCAGGCCGCGGCCGAGGCAATCGCGGCCGCCGACAGGGCGAGTCAGGCAATCGAGCAAAAGGATGGCAACACAGAGTGACCGCGTTCTCGACCGACAACCAGAAGAACCTGATGCTGTTCTCGGGGCGCGCTCACCCCGAGTTGGCCGAGCAGGTCGCGAAGGAACTCGACGTCTCCATCACCCCGCAAACCGCGCGCGACTTTGCCAACGGCGAGATCTTCGTCCGGTTCGAAGAGTCGGTGCGCGGCTCGGATGCCTTTGTGCTGCAGAGCTTTCCGGCTCCGCTGAACGAATGGCTGATGGAGCATCTCATCATGATCGACGCGCTCAAGCGCGGGTCGGCCAAGCGAATCACCTCGGTGCTGCCGTTCTATCCCTACGCCCGCCAGGACAAGAAGCACCGCGGCCGTGAGCCCATCTCCGCCCGCCTGGTCGCCGATCTGCTCAAGACCGCCGGCGCGGACCGCATCATCACCGTCGATCTGCACACCGACCAGATCCAGGGCTTCTTCGACGGCCCTGTCGATCACATGCACGCGCTGATCCAGCTGTCGGAGTACGTGCGCACGCACTACAGCACCGAGAACGTCACCGTCGTCTCCCCCGACGCGGGCCGGGTCAAGGTCGCCGAGAAGTGGGCCGATTCGCTCAGCGGCGCCCCGGTGGCGTTCATCCACAAGACCCGCGACCCGCTGGTGCCCAACCAGGTCAAGTCGCACCGCCCCGTCGGTGACGTCGAGGGCCGCACCTGCATCCTGATCGACGACATGATCGACACCGGCGGCACCATCGCCGAGGCCGTGCGCGTGCTGCGCGAGGCCGGGGCGGGCGATGTCGTCATCGCCGCCACCCACGGCGTGCTGTCGCACCCGGCCGCCGAGCGGCTGTCCTCCTGCGGCGCCAAGGAGGTCATCGTCACCAACACGCTGCCTATCACCGAGGACAAGAAGTTCCCCTCGCTGACGGTGCTCTCGATTGCTCCGCTGCTGGCCCGCACCATCCGTGAGGTCTTCGAGAACGGGTCCGTCACCGGCCTGTTCAACGGCAACGCCTGAGAACCGGGCCGTGGGGGGGGGGGGGGGGCGCCCCCCCCCCCCCCCCCCCCCCCCCCCCCCCCCCCCCCCCCGCGGGCCCCCGGGGGGGGGGGGGGGGGGGGGGGGGGGCGGGCCCCCCCGGAAACCAAGAAAGAGAGGGGCGGGGAGCGCCGGGGGGCCCGGGGGCGGC
>NZ_JBNPVW010000022.1:0-119023 GCF_050434125.1 Nocardia sp. GP40
GGGGGCCCCCGCCCCCCGCGTGTGCTCTCCGCGCCGGGCCCCCCCCCCCCCGGCCCCCCCCCCCCCCCCCCCCCCGGGGGGGGGGGGGGGGGGCCCCCCCCCCCCCCCCCACGACTCGCATCGACACCGCGCGCCCATTCTCTTCGTGCACGTTCGGCGGTAGCGTTGGGGCTAATTGCCGACGTTGCGCTCTTGCGGAGAGGCGGTGAACATGACCCCGGAGCAGGAACAGGATCCGTTGATCGACGAGGTCTTCGAGATCGACGAGGCCGAGCCGGACCTGGACTACGACCTGGGCGACGACGAGCAGGCCGACGAGGTCCGCGAGTACGAGCGCTATATCGCCGACCCTCCGGGAAATCTGGTCATCGGTTACCACCAGGACGACGGCCGTCAGGGCATCACCGCCGATCTCGAACAGTCGTGGACCAAGCGCCGCCGCCGGGAAGAGCAGCGCGCCGAGGACGACCGTCCGGCCGAGCTCGCGGCCATGGAAGTCGTCGACGAGCCGCGCGACTGACCCCGCTCACCGCCCCTGCGACCGCCCGACTCACCGGCCCACCGACCTCGAGGGCCCGTCGCCGCGCGCGAACGCCGCTGTCGTGGTAACCAGTACGTTGCACGGGAACATCGACAGCGAAGGGGGACGTGTCATGGGACCCGAGTTCTCCGACGATCCCGGCAGTTGGAAGTATCCGGGAGCCCGGCAGGGTCCGGACGAACAGCCGACTCCCGGTCCGCACCCCCCGCATCCGCCCCAGGACGAGACGTCCGGCAGCTGGAAACGCCTCGGCCCCGACCCGGTTCCGTGCCGTCGCCCGCCGGTCGAGCCCGAGGCGCCCGCCACCCGAAAGCCGTTCTCGGTGTTCTCGGTGGTCGGCTTCGTCTGCGCCGCGATCACCCTCGTCTCGTGCATCTGGCCGTTGGGCCTGATCGGTCTGGTGCTGGGTGCGATCGGTCATCGCCGCGGCGAACGCCTGGGCAAGTGGGCCGCGCTGGCCTCGGTGGCGGCCACGGTTGTCGGCCTGGTCGTCATCTTCTGGGTCGCGCCGTCGCTGCACCTGCACCGGCACCACCGTTAAGTGGTACCCGCCGCGCTAGGGTTCTGCCTATGAGTGGATTCATGGGATTCCCGCTCGCGGGGCTGGATTTCTACGAGGACCTCGAGGCGGACAATTCCAAGGCGTTCTGGACCGCGCACAAGCAGGTCTACGACTCCGCGGTGCGCGAGCCGATGGCCGCGCTGATTGCCGAGCTGGAGCCCGATTTCGGCCCGGCCAAGCTCTTCCGGCCGTACCGGGACGTGCGATTTTCCAAGGACAAGGTGCCCTACAAGGACCATCAGGGCGCGGTGGTGCACGCCGCGCCCGGGGCCGGGTGGTACGTGCAGATCGGCGCGGCCGGGCTGTTCGTCGCCGCCGGAATCTACGCCGCCACACCCGATCAGCTCGCGCGGCTGCGCACCACGATCGCCGACGAGGTGCGCGGGCACGAGTTGGAGCGGATCCTCGCGAAGGTCACGTCCGCCGGGTACACCGTTGGCGGCGACAAGCTCAAGACCCGCCCCAAGGGCTATCCGGCCGACCACCCGCGCATCGATCTGCTCCGGCACAAATCCCTGGTGGTGAGCCGGGAGTTCGGCGCACCGGATTGGCTGCCGACTCCGCGCGCGGCCAAGGAGATTCGCAAGTCCTGGGAGACCATGCGCCCGGTCATGGAGTGGGTCGCCGCTGTCACGAGCGGTATCCGCGACTGACGTCCCGGCGCGGTCGGCATTCGGCGCCGCGTGACGCCGGGCGGCGAGCAACGAGTCGGCTACCTGCGCCACAGGCTCGCCGGACGCTGCGTCGCGTTCGGGCGGCAACCACCAGGCGGGCGAAACGGCCTACGGGCGTGGATGGTTGACGCTCAGCCCCGCATGGGCAACGGGACCGGCTCCGGGGCGACGAGGTCGACCGATTCGTCGGCCCATTCCGAACCCGGCCGCACCGCGCCCGCGGCGATCAGTGCCCGTGCCGCCCGGATGTCCTTCGGGCGCCCGACCGCGACCGCGCCGACGAGCGCACCGTCGGTCAGCGCCAACGCGGTGAAGTTCCGCGCCTCGATCGAGCCCCGGACGACGAGTTCGTCGTGCGGATGCGGCCATCCGGCGAATTGCAGGCTGAGCCCGTACTGACTGGACCAGCCCCACGGCACGTCGATGCCGGTGATCGGCTGTCCCAGCATCGCTTTCGCGGCGGCGGCGCCCTGGGCCTGGGCACTGTTCCAGTGTTCGCTGCGCTCGTGCCGGTCGCGATGCGGGGTGAACACATTCGCACAATCGCCCGCCGCGAAGACTCCCGGGGCCGAGGTCCGGAACTGCTCGTCGACGATAATGCCGTTGTCCACAGCGATTCCGGCCGTGCGGGCCAGGGCGGTGTCGGGGGAGGCGCCGATCGCGACAAGCGCGGAGGAGGCGGGCCAGGTGCGCCCGTCGGCGGCCGTCGCGACGACACCCTCGCTGTCGATCTGCTCGAGTCCCGCCAGGCGCACATCGTTGTCGATCAGCACGTCGTGTTCGGCGTGCAAGTCCCGCATCAGGTCCGAGATCTGCGGTGGCACAATGCGATCCAGCGGCGCGGAGCCGGCGTGCAGAACGCGCACGGACGCACCGAGCCCGCGCGCGGTGGCCGCGACCTCGAGTCCGACCAGGCCCGCGCCGACGATGAGCAGCGGTCCGGACGCGATCGCAGCCCGCAGCGGTTCGACGTCGGCGACGCCGCGCAGCGTGCGGACCCGCATCGGCTGATGGTGTTCCAGCCGCCGCGCCTGCGCGCCGGTCGCCAGCAGCAGGCTGTCGTAGTCGAGCGCCTCGCCGTTGCTCAGCCAGACGCGGCGGCGGTCGGTATCGATGTCGGCGACCGTGGTCGCCAGCCGCAGATCGATATCGCGTTCGGCCCAGGACCCTTCGGATTCCAGCAGGCTGCGGGCGGCGGCGTCGGGGTTCGCGAGCAGATCTTTCGACACCATCGGACGCCGGTAGGGTCCGTGGTGCTCGGCGCCCACGAGCACGATCCGGCCGGTGTACCCCGCGGCGCGCAGGGTCTTGGCCGCGGTGGCACCGGCGACGCCGGCGCCCGCGATAACGATCCGTCGACTCATGCCCGGCTGACCTCGACCATGTCGAAATCGGACTTGGCCGCACCACAATCCGGGCAGGACCAGTCCTCGGGAATGTCGTCCCAGCGGGTGCCGGGCGCGAGGCCGTCCTCGGGCCAGCCGAGCGCCTCGTCGTACTCGAAACCGCATTGCAGGCAACGGAACAGCTTGTAGTCGATGCTCATCGGGGAGTCCTTTCCTCAGGTGGTGGCGGCTTCGAAGTCGAGCTTTTCCCGGACTCCGCAATCGGGGCAGCACCAGTCGTCGGGTACCGCGGACCATGGGGTGCCGGCCGGGAATCCCTCGCGGGGCGCGCCGGATTTTTCGTCGTAGACGTAGTCGCAGACCGGGCAGCGATAGGCGGACATCAGCACGCTCCGTACTTCGCCAGTACGCGGTCCCGCTTGCGGGGCTGGATGTTCACCCGGGTGATGTCGCCGTCGTAGTGGTCCAGCACCCGGTGGTCCATCACCCGGCGCCACAGCGGCGGGAAGTACGCGAGCGTGATCATGCTGGCGTAACCGCTGGGCAGGTTCGGCGCGCCGTCCATGCTGCGCAGCGTCTGGTACCGGCGCGTGGGGTTGGCGTGATGGTCGCTGTGCCGCTGCAGGTGGTACAGGAAGATGTTGGTCACGATGTGATCGGAGTTCCAGCTGTGCACCGGGGTGCAGCGCTCGTACCGGCCGCTCGCGGTCCGCTGCCGCAGCAGCCCGTAGTGCTCGAGGTAGTTCACCGTCTCCAGCAGCGTGAAGCCATAGATGGCCTGCCCGATCAGATACGGCAGCGCCATCGGTCCGAAGATCGCGACCAGCACGCCCCACAGCACCACGGTCATCAGCCAGGCGTTGAGGATGTCGTTGTGAATCGTCCACGGGCTCTTGCCCATTCGATGTAGGCGGGCCTTTTCCAGCTCCCACGAGGAGGACAGGCTGCCCCAGACGCTGCGGGGCAGGAACGTCCAGAACGTCTCGCCGAAACGGGCGCTGGCCGGATCCTCGGGCGTCGCCACCCGCACGTGATGGCCGCGGTTGTGCTCGATGTAGAAGTGGCCGTAGGCGGTCTGCGCCAGCGTGATCTTCGAGAGCCAGCGCTCCAGCTCGTCCTTCTTGTGGCCGAGTTCGTGGGCGGTGTTGATACCGATGCCGCCCATGGCGCCCACGCTGAACATCAGCCCGATCTTGGAGACCAGGCCCAGGCCACCGTGGATGCCCAGCCAGGACAGGTCCGAGGCCGTCCACAGGTAGCAGGCGAAGCCGAGGCCGACCAGCTGGAACGGAATGTAGGCGTAGGTGCAGTACCGGTAGTACTTGTCGTGCTCCAGCTGCTTCATCACCTCCTCCGGCGGGTTGTGGCCGTCGGGGCCGAAGAACAGATCCAGCAGCGGCAGCGCCACGTAGACCAGGAGGGGGCCGACCCACCACCAGACGGGCGCCGCGAGGTTCCAGCCCAGCTCATTGAACGCCCAGACCAGCGCGGCCGCGATGAACAGCGCGGTCGGCGCCACCAGCCCGAGCAGCCACAGGTATCGCTTTCGATCGCGCCACGGCCGGGGCTCGGCCTCCGAGTGCTCCGATTCCCCGATTCGAGATGTCGTCATGTCAGACTCCGTTTACACTTTCAGCGAATGTGTATCCAGTGAATACAACTCAGGTAGAGTTGTCAATAACAGAGTCACATCTACCGCTGACGTAGGATGGCCCCCATGGCTGAAGCCCCGAACTTTCAGACCGAGATGCGTCTGCTGCTGCGTGAACGGGCCCTGGACGTGGCCCGTGACGTGGTCTGTACCGAGGGGTGGGGTGCGGTGAACATGTCCCGCATCGCCAAGGACATCGGGATCAGCCGGCCGGTGCTGTACAAGGAGATCGGCACCCGGCAGGCGCTCGCGGACGCGCTCATCGAGCGTGAGCTCGGCACCTTCCTGAGCGGAATCGTGGCCACGGTGGCCGAACATCCGGACGACCCCGTCACCGGCATGGCCCGCGCCGCGGAGTACACCCTGCGCACCGGCGCGGACAACACCCTGCTCAAGGCGGTGCTGTCGGGCCGTCACAGCGGCGATACGACACTGCTGCCCGCGTTGGTCACCGAGCCCGAACCCGTGCTCGGCCGGGCGGTCACGGCGCTCACCGCCGCCATGCGGGCCCAGTACGAGGTGCCCGCCATGTCCGATGAGGACCTGGAAACGATGGTCGAGATCCTGGTGCGGCTGACGCTGAGTCACCTGTTCCAGCCGGTAGGCCCGATCGATCGCGCCACCGATCAGATCGAGTTGGTGATCAGCCGCGTGTTCACCGGCCTGCGGTCCCCCCTCGGCGCACCGTGACAGCGCAGAGCCGGCGCCACCCGGCGGGCGCCGCCGGCTCTGCAGCAACGAACGTCAGCGACGTTCGGCGAGTATCAACGCGAATCGGTACTGCGGATCGGTCCACACCTGTTCGGCCCGGAATCCGGTCGCGTCGAGCTCGGCGGTGAGCCCGTCGACGCGGAACTTGGCGGAGATCTCCGTGCGCATCTGCTCACCGCGGGCGAATTCGACGGTCAGATCCAGATCGGCCACCGTAACGGTCATGTCCCGGGTGGCCTCGAGGCGCATCTCGATCCATTCGTTCCGCGCATCCCACAGCGCGATGTGCGCGAACGCGTCCGGATCGAAATCGGCATGCAGCCGGGAGTTCAACACGTGCAACACATTCCGGTTGAACTCGGCGGTAACACCGGCAGCATCGTCGTAGGCGGGGACGAGTACCGCCGGATCGATGACGAGCCCGGCGCCCAGCAGCAACTGCTCCCTCGGCTCCAGCACCTGCGCGACGCTCGAGAGGAATTCGGCGCGCTCGGCGGGCACCAGATTGCCGATGGTGCCGCCGAGGAAGGCGATCATGCGCCTGCCACCGCCCGGCAGATTGTGCAGGGTGTCGGTGAAGTCGCTGACCACGCCGTGCACCGCCAGGCCCGGGAACTCGGTGGTGATCTGCTCGGCGGCGCCGCGCAACGCCGACTCGGAGACATCCTGCGGCACATAGGTTTTCAATGGCCCCTCGGCGCTCAGGGCCGAGAGCAGCAGGCGGGTCTTGGCCGCGGAGCCCGCGCCGAGCTCCACCAGCACCTCGGCCTGCGCGGTACGGGCGATCTCGCCGACCACCCGCTCGAGCAGGGCGCGCTCGGTGCGCGTCGGGTAGTACTCGGGCAGTTCGGTGATCGCCTCGAACAACTCGCTGCCGCGCGCGTCGTAGAACCACTTGGGCGGCATCGTCTTCGGGCTCGAGGTCAGCCCGCGCAGGGCATCGTCGCGCAGCGCCATGGCCAGGTCGTGGTCGGTCAGATGGATGTCCACCGTCGGTGCGGTCATGCCAGTGCCCTTTCGGATTCTTCGGAGTCGAGCGTGACGATCGAGAACCGGCCCGGCCGCAGCGTCACCAGCCGCCGGTCCGGAATGTGCTGCCAGCGCGGATCGTCGTCGTAGGGTTCGGAGGCCACCACCGCGAACTCGTCGGTCACCAGGACGGACAGTGCGTGGTGAATGGTGGTGGCCCAGAGCGTTTCGCCGTCACCCAACAGCAGGTTCAGGCGCGATCGGGGTGAACGGGCGAGGACTGCGCGGATAACTCGTGGCAGCACCTGCGCGGGATCATTCGCCGCTGGGTTCGCGGGGCGCAGACCAACGGCGGATTGCACCGAACCCGGTCCGGTCGCGACAGCAGTCGTTGCGGCCCCCTCCGCAGACTGACCATCCGGATGCGCACCATCGGCAGCGATTTTCTCTGTCGGTACGAGACTTTCGCTGTGCGGGAAGGATTCCGCACCGTCGGCCCCACCAGCGCGGGCTCCGGTTGTGGTACCAGCAGTTTCCAGCAGTCCGCGCACGATTACCCAGAGCGCGGCTGAGTCCGTGTGGGATTCGGCCTCGAGCAGCGGGGGCGAGCCGAATTCGGTGGCGATCTCGCTGAGCGCAGGTTGCCAGTCCGGAATCCGGCCGTTGTGACTGAATGCCCAGCGGCCGTGGGTGAACGGGGCGTTGGCATTGCGTTCGACGGGCGCACCGACGGTGGCCGAGCGCACCGCGGCCAGCACCGCCGTCGAACTCAGCTGCGGCAGCACCTCATCCACCGCGGGGTCGGTCCACATCGGCGCGGGGTTGCGATATCTGCTGACGCCACCGTCCCGCAGCCACCAGGCGACGCCGAACCCGTCGGCATTGATGGTGCCGCCGCCGCGCATGTCCTGCGGCTCCCACGCCTGGTTGCGCAGGGAATGCGTGCCGCGCGTGAGGATCTCGCCGACCGGCGCGGCAGGCCCGAGATAGCCCAGGTGGCGGCACATCAGCACTCGTCCGATCGCAGGTCTCGGGCCAGCCGGAAGCCGGAGAAGATCTGGCGGCGAATCGGATGGTCCCAGTTGCGGAAGGTGCCGCGGCAGGCCACCTGATCGGCGCCGAAGCTCCCGCCGCGCAGCACCCGGTAGTCGCCGCCGAAGAACACCTCGGAATATTCGCGGTACGGGAACGCCTCGAATCCCGGATACGGTTCGAAGCCCGAGGCGGTCCACTCCCAGACATCGCCGATCAGCTGGTGCACGCCCGCCGGTGAGGCCCCGGCCGGATAGGCGCCGACATCGGCCGGTTCCAGGTGCCGCTGCCCGAGATTGGCCGTGGCGTCGCCGGGATCGGCGTCGCCCCAGGGATATCGGCGCGAGCGCCCGGTCGCCGCATCGAAGCGCGCGGCCTTCTCCCATTCGGCCTCGGTCGGCAGCCGCTTGCCCGCCCAGTTCGCGTACGCCTCGGCCTCGAACCAGCACACGTGCACCACCGGCTGCCGCGGGCGCAGCCGGGTCATCGTGCCGAAAACCCTTCGCCACCAGGCACCCCCGCCGTCCTGCTCCCAGAACTGCGGTGCGGACAGGTCCGCGGACCGCCGATGCGCCCAGCCGCGCTCGGACCACAATTCCGGACGGTGGTATCCGCCATCGTCGATGAACTCCAGATACTGCGCGTTGGTGATCGGCGCCGCGTCGATCGCGAAGCCGGGCAACCGGACCGGGTGCGCGGGCCGCTCGTTGTCCAGGGCCCACGGGTCCGTCGAGGTGCCCATGACGAATTCGCCTGCCGGGATGACGATTTCACCCGACACCGGCACGGCCGCCGTGGGCGCGGGCGGCGCCGCCAGTACCGCCGGGCCCGTACGCAGCTGGTGCGTGGCCAGCATCGTCTCGTCGTGCTGCTGCTCGTGCTGGGCGATCATCCCGAAGGCGAAGCCGCCCGCGATCAGCCGGCCGCCCCGTAAATCGCTGTCCGCCAGCACATCCCAGACCTTCTCGCGCACCATGGCCGTGTAGGCGCGGGCCTCGGTGGGCGCGAGCAGCGGCAGGGCGGGCCGATCCGCCCGCGGATGCTGGAAGGCGTCGTAGAGCCGATCGATGTCCTCGCGTACCGGTTCCCGGCCGCCGACATCGCGGACCAGCCACAATTCCTCCTGATTCCCGATATGCGCCAGATCCCACACCAGCGGGCTCATCAGGCGCGAATGCTGGGCCACCAGTTCGGCCTCGTCGAGGCACTCGGTGAGCGTCGCGGTCCGATCGCGGGCCTGGACGAGCACCTGCGCGATGCGCTCGCGCAGGCGCTCGGTCTCGGCATGGTCGGTACCGGGTAGATGAACGGTCATGGGGAGAACTCCAATGTGGTTCGCGCCGAAGATGATCGGCGCTTCGATACGGCTGACACGGGTCGAGGCCACCGGCCCGCAGCGCGGCGGGCGGGTACACCGGCGCGACCGAGCAGTCCCGAGGCGCCGCGGCAGCTGGATGCCGCCGCCCGTGCGGCACACGACACAGCCGCGACACCACACAGAGGCAGCGAACGGGGCGGGCGCCCTCGGCCCGCCCGTGAGCCGGAGCACGGCAGGACTCCGGTCCGGGTGTCGAGGACAATCCGGCACATCGCGATATGCGCTGTGCCGCATTACCTTTCCGCCTCCGAATCCGTGAGGCGCAGCGCCTCACCGGTGGGTGGTCGGCCGTCGCGACATCGTTGTGCCGCGGCGACGAGTTGCCTTTCGGCGCCCGGATCCGAGGCGTGCGCCGCGGCCAGGCTCAGCAGGTCCACCGCGGCCGAGCGAATATCGGCGCCGGACAGGCCGTAGTGCGCCGCCTCCAGCCAGCAGCCGGCCACCGGGGCGGCCAGCGCGGTCGCCTCGGCGACGACCGTGGGCGCGGACATCAGTGCATCGATCGCGTGGATCGGCACCGTCCACCCGGCACCGGGCTGCGCGTCGAGGTAGCGCACCTCGAGATGGCCCGCGGCCCGCACCGGTGGAAACATCGTTGTCAGGTGATAGTCGAGGTCGGCGGCGTCGGGACGGCGGCCGATCTCGTCGTCCAGGGCGCCGCACAGCCAGTCGGCGAAGGTGGCCTCCGGCGGCGCTGCCCAGTCGACCTCCCCCGCGGGTCTGCGCACGCACAGCAGCGGCACGTCGAGCACCCAGCGGGCGTATGCGGTGACCGGATCCGACCAGTCCAGCGCCGGGGGCCTGGTCCGGGCGTGATCCAGTCGCAACCAGGCCCGCATGCGCTGCGAGGCCCACGCACCGGCGGGGGCGTCGTGCAGATCCGGGGAGCAGGCGAAGGCCGCCAACAGGGCGGGACCGATGGTATTGAGGGCGGTCCAGCGCGCGGCCACCTCCGCGGGATCGGCGCCGGCATCGACGCTGACCTGGGTGGCCGCGGTATTGCACATCATGAGCTTGCCGAACGGGCCGATGGCGGCGAAGGAACGCTCCATCGCGCGGTATCGCGGCAGCTGCAGGACCCGCCGGGCCGGGCGAACGCCATCGGCGGCGGCGGAGAGGATCCGAATGGAACGGGATTCGAGGAGTCGTTCGAGATGGTGGGCATCGGCCCGGAGGCGCTCGCACAGTTCGGCGGCGGACTCGAACGGGGCGCTGGAGAGTTCGACCTGCCCGCCGGGTTCCACGGTGACGCGGCTGCCCCCGGGCAGTGGTAGAGCTGGGGAGTCTGGCGAAATAGACGGCGGTGCATAGGACCCCAGCGCATCCGCGAGCACCGTCAGCTCCGGACGCGAGGCGGGCGCCGACGGTTCACCGGATGCGGTGAGCCACTCGAGTTCGGCGCCGATGAGTCTGGGTGGGCCCTGTTTGAAGCACACCCCGCCGATATAGGCCTCGGCCGCGGCCCGTGAGGTGAATTCGGTACCCGCGCTGAGAAGGGCGCGAAACGCCGTGACTGCCATGACAACCTCCGCTCCGCCGCACCGCCGTATCGACCGTGCGGCAGCAGTGCCGCTCGTAGCTGTGTCGTTTGGGTGGGCAGCACGAGCCTTAAACGTCTGCTCGAGCCAGACCCTTTTTTCGCCGACCGAACCAGAGTAGCGGCGCCCACTGACAAAGAATCTGACGAAATGGTGACAAACGGTCAACTTTAGGCCCTGACCTGCCCAAATCGGCCAGGATCCACACCGCCCCCACCGATCGGTGCGTTCGCCGCCCCGCCGCCCACGGTCATCTTCTATCGTCGGTGAGGTGCTGGATCTGAACCGACTTCGCGCCGATATCCCGGCCTACGACAATGTCACCTGGCCGACGCCGGTATTCCTGGACAGCGCCGGATCGTCGCTGCCCCCGCGCGCGGTGCTCGACACGGTCACCGGGCACCTGCGCCGCGAGGCCGAGATCGGCGGCTATCGCGCCGCGAACGAGCGCCTGGACGATCTGGAGTCGGTCAAGATCGCCATCGCCACGCTCGTCAACGCCGACGCCTCGGCTATCGCGCTGAGCGACAGCGCAACCCGGGCGTGGACCGACTTCTTCTACGCGATCCCCCTGCAGGCCGGGGACCGGATCCTGATCTCCGGCGCGGACTATGCCAGCAATGCGATCGCCGCGCTGCAGCGCGCCCAGGCGACGGGGGCCGTCGTCGAGCAGATCCCCAGCGACGACACCGGCCAGCTCGACGTGGACGCGCTGGCAGCGATGCTCGACGAGCGGGTCAAGGTGGTGTCGCTGGTACACATTCCGACCAACGGGGGTCTGGTCAACCCGGTCGGGGAGGCCGCGCGCATCGCGCATCGGGTCGGCGCGCTGGTGCTGCTGGATGCCTGCCAGTCCGCCGGGCAGCTACCGCTGGACGTCGCCGAACTGGACGTCGACGCGCTGTCCGCGACCGGGCGAAAGTGGCTGCGCGGGCCGCGCGGCACCGGATTCCTGTATGTGCGACCGGAATTGGCCGCGACTATGGAACCCACCCGGCTGGATCTGCACAGCGCGTCGTGGACGCGTCCGGACGAATATCGCCTAGCCGCCGACGCCAGCCGCTTCGAGCTGTGGGAATGCGATGTCGCCGCCCGCCTGGGCCTCGGGGCGGCCGTGCGGCACCTGCTCGAGCTGGGCCCCGACGACGTCTACGCGGCCATATCGGCGAACGCCGAGCAGCTGCGCAAGACGCTGGCGCAGATCCCGGGGGTGACCGTGCGGGATCTGGGCACCCGGCACGGCGGCATCGTCTCGTTCACCATCGAGGGCGCGATACCGGTCGACATTCGCGATCACCTACTGGCACAGGACATCACCGTCACCGTCAGCCACCGCGGCTCCACGCTGCTGGACATGTCCGCCCGCCGCCTCGACTCGGTGGTCCGCGCCTCCCCGCACTGCTTCGTCACCCCCGACGAACTCGACCGCTTCGTCGAGGCGGTGGCCGCTCTGGCCCCGGCCTGACGGTGCCCTTCGGACCTGCCCCGAGACCGCGATCGGGCGTACCGTCGAGGACACGGGGAAGATCGACAGCGAGGTGGCTGGCATGCGATCGGACGGAGATACCTGGGACATCGTCAGCAGCGTCGGACGCACCGCGCTGGGCGTGGCAACGTTTCGCGCCGTCGAGACCGAGCGGCGCGACCCGCTGATTCACGACGAGTTCGCCCGCTGGTTCGTCGAGGCGGCCGGGGAGCCGCGGTTCGCCGAGATCCTGGCCGATCCGTCGGCAATCGACGAGCAAGACTTCTTCCTCCGCATGATGGGCCCGCGCACCCGCTATTTCGACGACTACTTCACCGACGCGGCGGCACACGGCGTGCGGCAGGCGGTGATCCTGGCCGCCGGGCTGGACGCGCGTGCATACCGCCTCGACTGGCTGGCCGGCGCCACCGTTTTCGAGATCGACAGGGATACCGTGCTGGAGTTCAAGAACAAGGTGCTGGGCGACCACGCCGCCGAGCCCCGGGCCGACCGGCGGACCGTGGCCGCCGATCTGCGCGAGAACTGGCCGGCCGCACTGACCGCCGCCGGCTTCGATGCCGCGACGCCCACGGCCTGGCTGGCCGAGGGCCTGCTGCCGTATCTGCCTGGCGTGGCGCAGGATTCGCTGTTCGAACGGATCGATGAGCTGTCGGCCGGGGGCAGCCGGCTGGGCGCGCACAGCGGCCCCGCGGGCCCGGGTGATCTGCAGCGATTCCGCACGTTCATCGAGGCCCGCATGCAGGCCGGCCCGTGGGGCTCGGACGCACCGTTCGACCTCTGGTACGACGACGCGCGCGCGGACCCGATCGACTGGCTGGCCGAGCACGGCTGGACGGTGCGCGGGATCACCGTGCCCGAGCTGTTCGCCTCCTACGACCGCCCGATGCCGGACATACCCGATCTGCCCCCGGAACTCGCGGCGCTGCGCAACCGCGCGTCGTTCTGGACGGCCGAGAAGCAGCACGGGTAGTGGAACTCACCGCTGGTCACCGCACATAGCTCGACGGTCGACGGCACGTCAACGAATCCACGGCGCTCGGGACGGGGGGCGCGAACACCGGCGTCCGACTCGGGCCTACCCGAGCGCCCCGGCGTCGATGGGGTAACGGGGGGCCAGGGTGGTGCGGTCCTTGAGATGGAAGTTCATGACCAGATCGTCGGCTACCTGGACCAGTTCGTCGCGGCCCTCCACGCGCCCGGCCCACGCCATCGGCAACGCGGACAGGCCGTGGACGGCGCCGAGGAGATTGCCCGCCACGGCGCCGGTGGAGTCGGAGTCGCCGGAGTGGTTGACCGAAAGCAGCAGCGCCCCACGCAGATCCGCGGTCCGCGCGGCCACCAGCGCGCAATACACCGCTACCGCAAGGCATTCCTCCGCGACCCAGCCCGCACCGACCTGCTCGACCCGCTCGGGCGAGGGCTCACCCTCGTCCGCCACGGTGACCGCGCGGCGCAACGCCGCCACGGTCTCCTCGGACGCGGGGCCACCCTCGATCTGAGCGATGGTGTGCTGCACCGCAACTCGCAACTCCACCCCGGCCAGCACGCGATCGATCAGGGCCGCGAACACGCCCGCCGCGAGGTAGCCCGTCGGATGACCGTGGGTGAGCTGCGCGCAGCGCGCGGCCATGGTGAACGCGAGGTCGGGCCCGAATCCGGCCAGCCCGAACGGCGCGGACCGCATCACCGTGCCGCAGCCCTTGGAATCGGAGTTGACAGGGCCGCGCTGGCCGAGCTGCCCGGGAGCGCGATATTCCCGCTCCTGCAGGTCCAGGCCGGACATGCACGCCTGCCCCGGCGAGCGCCGGGCGTAGAGGAACGGATGGCTCGCCAGCCAGCCGTCGGAAGCCGGGCCGGGACCGTCCTCGCGCTGGGTCCGCAGCCAGCGCAGGTAGGCGTGCTGCAACACCGGCGCCGGATCGACTCCCGGCGGCAGCCGCAGCAGCCCCTCGGCGGTGAACAGCGTCATCTGGGTGTCGTCGGTGATCTCTTGCGGCGCACCGGGATCGCGTCCCGGCAGGAAATCCTCGACGCCGCCGGGGCCGTATCGTTCCCGAATCTGCTCCAGCTGAAGAAATTCGATCGGCCAGCCCAGCGCATCGCCGATCGCCCCGCCCAGCAGCGTGCCACGGACCCTGTCGAAAAGTTGCGTGTAATCCTGCACGGGACAGATCATCTCAGGTCGGGAGAAGTGAAATCCGCCTTACCGGCCTATCCCGGCAACTTTCCGGATATTTCCACGCGGTGCCCGGAGCCGTTCCGGCGGGCTCGCGGCTCCTGGTCACCCCGGCATGCTCTGCGCCCCGTACCCCCGAACGAAACAACTGATTTCGTAAGAACATGGGTAACTCACCGGGGACGGGCCCACCTCGAGCAGGCCGTCATCCGCCGGCCCGACGAGCAAATCTCCTGGCATGCAACGGCACGCTGAAGGCGCGGGGAGGCGGGACAGCGGCTCAGTGCAGCTGATTCTGCGCGGGCTCGAGCCCGACGCGCAACAGCAGTTCGACCGCGTCGGCGGCCTGTTCGACGACTACCGGAAGCTCTTTACGCTCGACGGTCGCGAACGGTTTGAGCACGTAGTCGGCCGGATCCTGGCGCCCCGGCGGGCGGCCGATACCGATGCGCACCCGCAGATAGTCCTTGGTGGTCAGCGCGCTGGACAGCGAACGCAGCCCGTTGTGGCCGCCCTCGCCGCCGCCGCGCTTGAGGCGGATGCTGCCGAAGGGCAGATCGAGCTCGTCGTGCACGGCGACCACCTCGGTCGGCGGCACCGAGAAGAACCGGGCCAGGGCGGCGACCGGGCGGCCCGAAAGATTCATGTACGAGCGCGGCTTGGCCAGCAGTATCTTGCGCCCGTCGAGCCGGGCCTCGAGCAGATCCGCGCCGGACTTCTTGTGCACAGTGAAACGGCCGCCGACGCGCTCGGCGAGCACGTCGGCGACCATGAAACCGATGTTGTGCCGGGTGCGCTCGTATTCGGATCCGGGATTACCCAGCCCGACCACGAGCGCGGGGCTCAGTTCGGCCATCGAAAAACCGTGGAACGCAGTCTTATTCGGCGCTCTCGCCCTCGGCGCCCTCCTCGGCCTCGGCCGTTTCGGCGACGATGACGTTCACGATCAGCGTGTCGGCGTCGGCGGCCAGGGCGACGCCCTTGGGCAGCGCGATGGAACCGGCGGTGATCTGGGTGCCCGCCTCGACGCCCTCGACCGACACCTCGATCTGCTCGGGGATGTTCAGCGCATCGGCCTCGACCGACAGGGTGGTGGCCTCCTGGGCGACCCGGGTGCCCGGGGCGGCATCGCCGCTCACGACGACGGAAACGTCGGTGACGACCTTCTCGCCGCGCTTGACGATCAGCAGGTCGGCGTGCTCGATGTAGCGGCGGATCGGGTGCACGACCACGGACTTGGTCAGCGCGAACTGCTTGGTGCCCTCGATCTCCAGGTTCACCACGGCGTTGGTGCCGTGCTCACGGAGGATGGCGGCGAACGCCTGCGCGTTGATCGCCAGATGCTTGGGGGCCTCGCCGTGGCCATACAGCACGGCGGGAACATTGCCGTCGCGGCGAGTGCGGCGGGCGGCACCCTTGCCGAACTCGGTACGGACGGTGGCTTCGAGAAGGCTGGCGTCGGACATGACTGATGGGCTCCTACGGCTCTCCGGGCGGTTTTACCTAACTGGCCAGGGACTGCCCTGGCAAAGGGTCTGCTCGTCGGGCGAAGATACGAACGAGGACGGCCGGAAAGCCGAGCCGCGTCGATCACGGTGTGATGTACTTTCGTGCCTCACACCCTCGCCGAGACAACCTGAAGAGGATAGCACGAATCAGAAACGGCCCTGCACGGGCGGGGTACCGACACTCTGGGCCGAGTAGCGCCCGACGGTCCGGCCCAATCATGCACCATCCCAACGATTCGCGCAGATCCTTTCGATGTTGCGAATGCCGGGAAAGTGCGCGCTCAGGCCGGACCGCCCCGGTCAAGTACGCTGAAGGGGTTGCCTACCCTGCTGAAGGAGCGTCCCCCCCGTGAATTCCCCGTCCCCTAGCGCGACCACGTCCGGGCGCTTGGCGCAGGAAGTCGCGCGACGACGCACCTTCGCGGTGATCTCCCACCCCGACGCGGGCAAGTCCACGCTCACCGAGGCGCTGGCGCTGCACGCCAAGGTCATCTCCGAGGCGGGCGCCATCCACGGCAAGGCCGGGCGCAAGTCCACGGTGTCTGACTGGATGGAGATGGAGAAGGCGCGCGGCATCTCCGTCAGCTCGACCGCGCTGCAGTTCGAATACGGCGACTGCGTGATCAACCTGGTGGACACCCCCGGCCACTCCGATTTCTCCGAGGATACCTACCGGGTGCTGACCGCCGTCGATGCCGCGGTCATGCTCATCGACGCCGCCAAGGGCCTCGAGCCGCAGACCCTCAAGCTGTTCCAGGTGTGCCGGCACCGCGGCATCCCGGTGATCACCGTCATCAACAAGTGGGACCGCCCCGGCCGCGCGCCGCTGGAGCTGCTGGACGAGATCGCCGAGCGCATCGGCCTCACCCCGACCCCGCTGTTCCTGCCGGTCGGCATCGCCGGGGACTTCCGCGGCCTGCTGCGCCGTGGCGAGGAGGGCGCGGCCACCGAATACATCCACTTCACCCGGACCGCCGGCGGCGCGACCATCGCGCCGGAGGAGTCGTACGAGGTGGACGAGGCCGCCGCGCGCGAGGGCGAGGTATGGACCACCGCGGCCGAGGAGAGCGAACTGCTCTCGGCCACCGGGCAGGACCACGACCAGGAGATGTTCCTGGCCGGGCAGACCTCGCCGGTCATCTACGCCTCGGCGATGCTGAACTTCGGGGTGCGGCAGCTGCTCGAGACCCTCGTGGCCCTGGCTCCCCCGCCCGGCCCCCGCGACGACGTGAACGGATCCGCGCGCACGACCACCGACCCGTTCAGCGCGGTGGTGTTCAAGGTGCAGGCCGGGATGGACACCGCGCACCGCGATCGGCTGGCGTTCATGCGCATCGTGTCCGGCGAGTTCGAGCGCGGCATGGTCGTCACCCACGCGCAGACCGGGCGGCCCTTCGCAACCAAATACGCCCTGACCGTCTTCGGCCGCGAGCGCTCCACCGTTGACACCGCCTATCCGGGCGACGTGGTCGGCCTGGTGAACGCGACCGCGCTGGCCCCGGGGCACACGCTGTTCGTGGAGAAGAAGGTCGAATTCCCGCCGATCCCGTCCTTCGCGCCCGAACATTTCGCGACGCTGCGCGCCCAGAGCGCGGGCAAGTACAAGCAGTTCCGCAAGGCCATCGACCAGTTGGACTCCGAGGGCGTGGTGCAGGTGCTGCGCAACGAGGGCCGTGGCGACGCCTCCCCTGTGCTGGCCGCGGTCGGCCCGATGCAGTTCGAGGTCGTCACCGCCCGCATGCAATCGGAATTCAACGTCGAGACGCAGCTGGACTTCCTGCCCTATCAGCTGGCCCGCCGCACCGACGCCGACTCCGCCCCCGAACTCGACCGCCAGCGCGGCGTGGAGGTCTTCACCCGCACCGACGGCGCGATCCTGGCCCTGTTCAGCGACAAGTGGCGGCTGCAGTACATCCAGAAGGAACTGCCGAAACTCACCCTCGAGCCCCTGGTCGCCACCGCCGACTAGCCACAGCCGGGAAGGATGGGCCGGCCTGCTGCCATGGTGAGGTGGAAGAACCCCTCACCCCATGGTTTCCGCGGAGTCCGGGGGTTGGCCTTCCATGCCCGGTTCGCGGGCGATCAGGCCCCAGCGGCTGGAGGTCAGGCGCAGGCTCGGGAGGTCGGAGAGGGACAGGACCACCTCGTAGGTGCGTTCGTAGCCGGTGTGGGAGATGCGCCATTGGCCGTCGGGGCACAGAACGTAGCGGTCGGAGTAGAACGCCGCGCCGCGCAGCAGCATGTTGTGGCCCGGGATGAGGACGGTGTCGGCCAGATACCAGGTGCCGGTGGCGGTGCCGCCCTCGACGTCGATCTCGGGATGGTCGCAGCGATGCTCGGTGATGACGTGCGGGCCGAGGGTGTTGCGCATGAACGCCAGGAACGCGTCGCGGGATTCGAACTGCAGGTATTCACTGTAGGTCGCGGTCGCCTCCGGGATCATCGTGTCGGCGAAGTCGTCCCAGGACTTCGTATCCAGCGCCCGCAGGTAGCGGAACTTCAGCCGGCTGATCGCGGAGACGGCATCGGAATCCATACCTCAACAATCCCATTAGAACACCCGGTTCTCCGTGATTTGGGAGATGTGTTACGGTTCCGCCTCCCCGCGACTTCAGCGTGCCGCTGCTGGCCGCGAGACTTGCTCGTCGGGCCGGCGGTTGGCGGCCCGCTCTCGGTGGGCCCGTCCCCGGTGAGTTACCCATGTTCTCGCGAGATCAGTTGTCGCGTGGCCCCCTGCGGCGAGCCACGGAAAGACGGGAAGTTCAGGCGGGGGGCAGGCTGAAGCAGGTGCGGCAGAAATCCTCGCCGAATTCGGTCAGCCGCAGGCTCTTTCGCACGATCTTGGGTACTCGTCCGGCGGCCTTGAGGGCGGTCTCCACGATCGGCTGCACCTCGAGCACCATGTAGCGGCTCAGCAGCACCGGATCGTCGGAGTTCGCCAGCAGCCCGAGCCGGTTCAGGTTGATCAGGTAGTGCCGCGCGCGGTCGGGATACCGGACGCCCGCCTGTTCGGGCACCGAGGTCAGATCCCCGGCCACCAGTTCGGATCCGATGCCCAGCGGGCGGTTGGTGCGCACGTCGACCGACGGCTGCGGGCCGTTCTGCGCCATGAACCGCAGAATGCGCGCCTCGTCGGGGGCGAGCTGATCCAGAATGCGGTCGTAGGCCGGATGCACCTCCTCGGTGAAGTACACATCCGCCGACCGCGCCAGCAGCGCATCGCCGCGCCGCCGCAGCTCGTCCATCGTCGCCGAGCGCACATAACCACCGGTAATCGCCTGCGGCTGATGGCCGTTCGACGTGGGCACGTAGCTGACGATCTCGCGCACCGACCCCTCGGTGACACCCAGCACACTGCGGGCGATCGACTGCAGCGCCGCGCCGGTGCGTTCGGCGATGTCGGCCGACGAATCGCCGTCCAGGGCCGCCTGGGTGATCTGCTTGGTGACCTCGAAGGTGGTGCCCACGGCCCACTGCCCGCTGCGCACCGCCGTCCCCGCCGCCAGCCCGGCGGCGCGGAAGACGCCGCGAATCAGCCGCGCCTCGTTGCTGATCTGCCGCTGCTCCACATCCGAGCTGCGCTCCACGGATCGGGACCCGGGGCGGACCACCTCGTGCCCGGTCCTGTCGTCTGCCACGTCATTCTCCGAACCTCGCCAGGTGAACGAAACCGCCCACAGATTATCGCCGGGAGCCCGCCGCGCCCGCGTCCGGGGAGGCCACCGCGTGGCGGGTGTGACCGAGGTCTCTCCGCGAAAGTCTTTCATCTCGGCGCGCCGTGGGCCACATTCGGCGTCAAAGTGGATCCTTCTCGCAAATTCGCAGTAAGGTCCAGCATGCCGACGGGGTACTTTGAGGTACCGGTGAGGCGGCGGTCACCGGTACGGGTTCGGCAGGAGGGTGTCTCGTGCTAGTCAGTTTCTTTCATATCGAGCCGTCCATCCTGATGGAACTGATCACGATCCCGTTGTTCACCGGCATCATCGGCTACATCACCAACTGGACCGGCGTCCTGATGCTGTTCAAGCCACTTGCCTTCCACGGGATTTCGGTGCCGGGGCTGAAATCGCTGTTCCACTTCCTGCCCAAACGAGTTCAGGTGCTGCCGTTGTTGCGGTATGACGGCCGAATGGGCTGGCAGGGCATCGTGCCCTCGCGCGCGGACAAGATGGCCTCCATCGCCGTGGACAAGGGCCTGTCCAAGCTCGGCAGCGTCAGCGATTTCTACCGCGAGCTCGAGCCCGACGCCCTGGCCGAACACCTCACCACCCTGGCCGAGGAGCAGATCCGCGACATCGTCGAGGAAATCGCGCGCCGCGAGCATCCCCAGCTCTGGTTCAATCTGCCCACCCCGGTCCGGGAGATGGTGCACGAACGGGTGCGCGAGCAACTTCCCGAGGTGTTGCGCGATCTGACCGTCGAGCTAGGCACCAACATCGAGCAGCTGCTCGATGTCAAGCAGATGGTGATCCGCTATTTCCAGACCCGCCCGCAGCTGCTCAACACGGTATTTCAGGTGCTGGGCGCCAAGGAACTGCGATTCATGCAGAATTTCGGCTTCTACTTCGGCGCGCCGATGGGTGCGGTGCTGGTCGCCATCCTGCATCTGACGCATTGGTCGCCGCTGGCGGTGCTTCCGATCGGTGGGGTGGTGATCGGCTGGGTGGTGAACTGGATCGGCATCAACATGATCTTCGCCCCAGCCCAGCCGAAATGGTGGTGCCCGTGGCGGCAGGGCCTGTTGATCAAGCGCCAGCCCGAAATCACCGAGGGCTATGCGGAATTGGTGGCGACCCAGATCATCACGATCGCCAACGTCGGCGACGAACTGCTGAACGGGCCGCGCTCGGACCGGACCATGCAGGTGCTCGAGGACACCCTCCGCCCGGCCACCGACCGCGCGCTGGGACCCGTGCGCGCACCGTTCAAATTCATGATCGGCAACCGCGACTACGAGAACCTGCAGGACAGCTTCGCCGACAAGGCCAAGAGCCTGGCGCCGGTCGCCTTCGCCGATCCGGCCTTCAACGCCCAGCAGAGCACCCAGGTCAGCCGGTACATCGCCAAGCAGATGGCGGCGCTGTCACCGGAGAACTTCGTGGACATGCTGCGCGCGGCGATCAAGCAGGACGAGTGGCTGCTGTTCGTGCACGGCGGCGCGCTCGGCTTGATCGCCGGCTACGCCCACCTGCTGATCTTCGGCTCGGACGTGGCCAAGGTCTGGCTGTGACCGTCGGCTCCACACGGCGCGAAGAACTCCGCGACTTCCTGCGAAACCGGCGCGCCCGGCTCGCGCCCGAGGACGTCGGGCTGTCCTCGGCCGGGCGGCGGCGCACGCCCGGATTGCGGCGTGAAGAGGTGGCTCTGACGGCCGGGGTCGGAGTGTCCTGGTACACGTGGCTCGAGCAGGGCCGCGACATCAGCGTCTCGGCCGATGTGCTCGATGCTGTCGCCCGGGCCCTGCGGCTGGACGGGCCGGAGCGGGCGCATCTGTATGTGCTGGCTGGAATGAATCCGCCACTGCCGGGCGAAGATTCGCCCACCGCGATTACCCCGGAGATCCGCCAGGTGCTCGACGCCTGGGAGCCGCGGCCCGCGGTGCTGCGGGATCGGTACTGGAATGTGCTGGCGTTCAACGACTCCGCGCGGTCCGTGTTCGGATACGGTGGCACCGGGAACAATTGCCTGGTCACCTACTTCACCAACCCGCGCTACACCGCGATGAGTGAATTCTGGGCGGCCGAGGCGCCGGCGGTAGTGGCCGCGTATCGCGCGGATGCCGCGCGCGCCCCCGAGGATCCCGAATTCCGCAGGGTGGTAGACGATCTCCGCGATCTGAGTCCCGAATTCGCGCGGCTGTGGGACCGCCACGAGGTCGGCGTCGCCGCGCAGGCGATCAACGCGCTGCGGCATCCCGAAGCCGGGGAACTGTTCTTCGACGCCACCACGCTCACGGTCGCCGACCACCCGTGCTGGCATCTGGTGCTCTATCACCCGCACGCCGGGACCGCGACCGTAGAGCGGCTGGACGGTCTGCGACGCCTGCGTCTGGCCGCACCCCGCCTGGCCTGAGCCGGGTGGTGCCACACCCACGATAAGTGCGCACTGTTTGCCGCGTGCGAGCGTCGGCAGGCTGAAAGCATGACGCACAACAATTCTCGATTCGACGGCAAGATCGCCCTCGTCACCGGCGGTACCAGCGGGATGGGGCTGGCCACGGCGCGGCGGCTGCGGGCCGAGGGCGCCCGGGTGATCATCACCGGCCGCGACAAGGCCCGGCTGGACGACGCGGCCGCGCAGCTCGGCGAGGACGCTGCCGGAATTGCGGGCGATGCCACCGATCTCGCCGATCTGGACGCGCTGTTCGAGATGGTCCGGGAGCGTTTCGGCCGGTTGGACGCGGTCTTCGCGAACGCCGGTATCGGCGCGTTCCAGCCCGCCGATACCGTCACCGAGACCGAGTTCTATCGAGTCGTGGACGCCAACTTCAAGAGCGTCTACTTCACCATCCAGAAATCGCTTCCGCTGCTGCCGGATCGGGCCGCGGTGGTGATCAACGCGTCCTTCGCGGTGCATCGCGGCGCGCCCGCCACCGCTCTCTACTCGGCGAGCAAGGCGGCCGTGCACAATCTGGCGCGGACCTTCGCCGCAGAGCTGGCGCCCCGGCGAATTCGAGTCAACTCGGTGAGTCCCGGCTACATCGACACCCCCGCGTACCGGGCGGAGGTGTCCGAACAGGCGCATGACGCGGCAGGCACTCTCGTGGCGGCGGGCCGGGTCGGCACGGCCGAGGAGGTCGCCGCCGCCGTGGCATTTCTGCTCTCGGACGAGGCGAGCTACGTCAACGGGCAGGACCTTCTGATCGACGGCGGGCTCGTCAACGCCATTCCCGCCACCATGATCTAGGTACCAGCGCCTGGCTAGCCGACCTCTTCGGCGAGCTCGAGCCAGCGCTCCTCGGTGGAGTTCTTCTCCGCCTGCACCTGTTTGAGCTCGACGCCGAGGGTGACCAGCCGATCCGGATCGGTGGCGGCCTCGGCCAGGGCGGTGTGCAGGCGCTCCTCGCGCTCGGTGAGCTTCTCCAGAGCCCGTTCCAGGCGGGAGAACTCCTTGCGGGCGGCCCGGTAGGCGGCCGAATCCGTCGCGGGGGCGGGCGAATTCGCCGAGGCGGCCGCCGAACCGCCCGCGGCCGGGGCACGTCCCGCCCCAGCGAGCGCCGCACGCCTGCGCAGGTACTCCTCGATGCCACCCGGCAGGTTGGTGAGTTTGCCGTCGCCGAACAGCGCCCAGGTGGAATCGCAGATGCGCTCGATCAGGTAGCGGTCGTGGCTGATCACCACGAGAGTGCCCGCCCAGCCGTCGAGCAGGTCCTCGAGCTGCTGCAGGGTGTCGATGTCGAGGTCGTTGGTGGGCTCGTCGAGCAGCAGCACATTCGGCTCGGCCATGAGGATCCGGGTGAGCTGCAGCCGGCGGCGCTCGCCACCGGACAGGTCCCGCACCGGGGTGCGCTGCTTGGCGGGCGAAAATCCCAGCCGCTCGGCCATCTGACCGGCGCTGACCTCCTTGTCGCCGAGCATGATTCGCTCGGCGACATCGGAGATCGCCTCCAGCACACGCATATTCACGGGCAGGTCGTCGAGTTCCTGGCGCAGCCAGCCGATCCGGATGGTCTGGCCCTGGATCCGCTTGCCGACGGCCGGATCCGCGTCACCGGCCAGCGCGCGCAACAGGGTGGTCTTGCCCGAGCCGTTCACCCCGACCAGGCCGACGCGTTCGCCGGGCGCCAGGCGCCAGGTCAGGTCGTGCACGAGTTCGCGACCATCGGGAGTGGCGAGCGTGAGGTCCTCGAGCTCGATCACGACGCGGCCCAGGCGCTTTCGGGCGAACGCGGCCAGCTCCACGGTGTCGCGCGGGGCGGGCACGTCGGCGATCAGCGCCTCGGCCGCCTCGACCCGATACCGCGGCTTGGAGGTGCGGGCCTGCGGGCCGCGGCGCAGCCAGGCCAGCTCCTTGCGCGCGAGGTTGCGGCGGCGGGCCTCGGTGGCATCGGCCTGGCGGGCGCGTTCGGCGCGGGCGAAGATCCAGTCGTTGTAGCCGCCCTCGTAGCTTTCGACCTTGCCGCCCACCACCTCCCAGGTGCGGGTGGCGACGGTATCCAGGAACCAGCGATCGTGGGTGACGACCACCAGCGCGCTGCGACGGGCCAGCAGGTGCTCGGCCAGCCACTGCACGCCCTCGACATCGAGGTGGTTCGTGGGCTCGTCCAGGACCAGCAGGTCCAGCTCGCGCACCAGGGCGGCGGCGAGCGCGACGCGGCGGCGCTCGCCGCCGGACAGGTTCTCGACCGGGGATTCCATGCCGAGATCGGCGATGCCGATGCCCTCGATGACGTTGCGGATGCGCGCGTTGGACGCCCACTCGTGCTCGGCGACACCGTCGGTCATCTGGTCATCGGCCAGCCCCGCCAGCACCACATCCCCGACCGTGGCGGCCTCGGGCAGCGAACCGCGCTGGGTGACCACCGCCATGCGCAGGCCGTTCACCCGGCTCACCCGCCCGCCGTCGGGCTCCTCGATCCCGGTCAGCACCTCCAGCAGCGTCGTCTTGCCGCCGCCGTTGAGGCCGACGACCCCGATCCGCTCCCCCTCCTGCACGCCGAGCGAGACGTCGTCGAGCAGCGGCGTGATGCCGAAACTCTTGCTGACCTGTTCCAGGTTGATCAGGTTGACCATGGATCCTCTGTGTCGTCGATGAGTGCCCGAACCAGCGTACTGTTCCGCTGCCGCAGGCTCCTCGGCAGTGGATATGAACGAGGTTCGCCCGAATCCGAACCCCATCCGTGCTCGCTCGTCGACGGACGGTCCGGACGCCCGGTGGCACGACCACAGACCGCAGACCGCACGGACCAGGGTCTTGGGCACGCCTCGCCGGAGGGGCGGCGGTCGGATTCCTGTCCATCGGTTCGCGCGGCGGGATGCCGGTGATGCCGCGCGGTCGGGTCCGACCGGAACTGCGCCCGGCCTTACCGCAGATCACTCAGTGCGACAACGGTATTCACCCAGGGTAGTTCGTCCAGCACCATGGCCGCCGATCCGCCGTCGAGCACGATGGCATGCAGATCCTCGATCGGTTCGCCATCTAGTTCGGCCGTGGCGTCCGAGCCCGTGAACAGGTGCGTCACCCATTCCTGCGCCAGGACGTCGGCCAGCTCACCGGCGGGCGCGGACGTGGTCACGATCGTGGCGCCGACGGCACCCGCGGCGGCGACCTCGACGACCGTGGCCAGATCACCGGCGCCGCCGTGGCGCAGCGTGCGCGATTCGAAGGTCAGCCCGGTGCGCGCGCAGCAGCGATTGACCAGCACCGCGAGCTCGTCGAAGGTCACCGTCTCGCCCGCGAGGAAGGCCGGATCCTCGCCGGCCAGATCGCGCGTGCGGTCTGCGTAGGTCACCGGGCGCGGGGACGCGGCGGCGATCTCGGCGGCGAGCGCCGGGTCGTCGAGGCGGAGCCATTCGGCCGGGTGTGCCGCCGCGGTGTCCTCGGCGGCATCGTCCGGGCCCGAGATCAGGCCGAGCGCGACGCCCACCGGGCTCGCAACGGCCGCGCCGTCCGGCACCACCGCCGCGCCCGCGGCCAGGATCGCCCAGATCGCGACGACCGAATCGGCGCCTCCATCGAGCCGCACCGCGACGCCCGTGCCGGGACCGCAACCCCGCCCGATCAGCACCCGCGCCAGCCTGGACGCGCGTGCCTGCAGAGTCGCGTAGCTGATCTCGTCGTCGCCGGAGGCCAGCGCGGGACCATCGGGGTCGTCCTCCGCGATCGCCGCCAGCGCCTGGCTGAACGCGGTGCCGCGGGAGATGGCGGGTGCACTGTCGACCGCGGCGGTCTGGCCGTCGGGAGCCTCCGCCTCGATCACCGCTGCGGGCTGGGTGGCCGCTATCCCGGCGTCGAGCAGATCTATCTCGCCGATCAGCACGCCCGGGTCGGCGGCCACCGCGGCGAACACACCCTCCAGCGCACGCCCGAGGGCCCGCATCGTGGTGTCGTCGAACAGATCGGTGGCGTAGTTGAGCGCGACGGCGAGTTCGCCCGGCGAGCCGTCGGCCGCGCGCTGCGGCTCCACGATCACCTGCAGATCGAACTTGGCCACCACCGCGTCCGTATCGACGGGCGCCACGGTCAGCCCCGGCAGTTCCAGCACCGGCTGCGTCGCATTCTGGAACGACAGCATCACCTGGAAGGGCGAGTTCTGCTCGTGGGCGCGGCCACCGGTCACCACCTCCGCGACTCGCTCGAACGGGATGTCGGCGTTCGCGAACGCCGACAGGTCGGTCTCGCGGGCCTGGCCGACCAGGTCGGCGAAGCTCCCTTCCGGGGTGACCGTGGTGCGCAGCACGAGAGTGTTGACGAACATGCCGACCAGGTCGTCCAGGGCGCGTTCACCACGTCCGGCGACGGGCGTCCCGACCGCGATCTCCACACCGCCGCTGACCCGGGCCAGCACCGCGGACAGCGCCGCGTGCACGACCATGAAAAGCGACGACTTGTGTTCGCGGGCAATGTCGATCAGCCCGGAATGCACCTGCGCCGGCAGGGCGAATACGGTCTTGGCGCCGCGCAGAGAGGCCACTGCCGGGCGGGGACGATCGGTCGCGAGCCGGGCCGGCAAGCCGGCAAGCCGTTCGCGCCAATACGCCAATTGCCGCGCCGCGACGGAATTCTCGTCGCCGTCCTCGCCGATCACCTCGCGCTGCCACACCGCGTAGTCCGCGTACTGGATTTCCAGTGGCGCCCACCCGGGTTCGCCGCCCACACTTCTGGCGAGGTAGGCGGTGACCAGGTCGCGCGCCAGCGGGGCAAGCGATTCGGCATCGCCGGCGATGTGATGAACCACCATCGCCAGCAGGTGATCCCGGCCGTTCCGCAGCAGCAGTGCGCGCACCGGAACCTGCTGGGTCACATCGAATCCCGTGGATATCAGCGCGCCGATCCGAGCGATCGGGTCGGCTGCGGGCTCCACGACCAGACCACCCGGTAGAGCGTCGGCGACGGGCAGGATCTGCTGATAGGGCAGCCCTCCCAGACCATCCGCGGGATACCGCGTCCGCAACGACTCGTGCCGCTCCAGCACATCGCCCACCGCCGCCCGCAACGCCTCCACATCCAGCTCACCGGTCAACCGAATCGCCAACGGAATGTTGTACGACGGCGACTCCGGATCCAGCTGATTGATCACCCACATCCGCTGCTGCGCCAACGACAACGGCAATTGCTGCGTCCGCGAGGCGGGCACCAGGCGGGGCCGGGTCGCGTCGGCCGCCGCGCCGGGTACGACCCGCGCCGCCAGCGCGGCCACGGTCGAGGCCTCGAACAGCTCCCGCACCACCACATTCGCGTCCAGGGCCTCGTTGACCCGGGCCACCGCCCGCGTGGCCAGCAGCGAATTACCGCCCAGGGCAAAGAAATCGTCGTCCAGACCCACCCGCTCGGCACCCAGCAACCCTGCGAACACATCGGCGACCGCCTGCTCGATCGGCGTGCCGGGAGCGCGGAATACTGCCGTGGCCCCGAGGAATTCGGGGGCGGGCAGCGCCCGGCGGTCGAGCTTCCCGTTCGGAGTGAGCGGCAAGGTCTCGAGCACGACGATCGCGTCCGGGATCATGTAGGAGGTGAGGAATCCGGCGACCCGGCGACGCAGCGCGGCCGGATCCAGCTCCGAGTCATCCTCGGGCACAACATAACCCACCAGACGATCGCCCGCGTGCTCGTCCGCACGCACCACGACGACCGCCTGACTCACCCCCTCGCAGGAACCCAGCGCCGCCTCGATCTCACCGAGCTCGATCCGGAATCCACGCAGCTGCACCTGCTGATCGCCGCGCCCGGCGTACTCGAGCGCGGCCGCACCGTCGCGCCCGGCCCAGCGCCCGAGATCACCGGTACGGTACATGCGAGACCCCGGCTCCCCGAACGGATTCGCCACGAATCGGGTCGCGGCCAGGCCCGGCCGCCCCAGGTAGCCCCGCGTCACCTGCCCGCCCGCGACGTACATCTCCCCGGCCACGCCGACCGCCACCGGATGCAGGCGGTCGTCGAGAACATAGGTCGCCAGGCCCGGCAGGGCACGGCCGATCACGCTGGCGGGGTTGTCCGCGAGCCGGTCGTCCACCGCCAGATGAGAGACGTGCACGGTGGTCTCGGTGATGCCGTACATGTTCACCAGCTGCGGGGCATCCGAGGCGTGCCGGTCGTACCAGCGCCGCAGCTGCCGCAGATCCAGTGCCTCACCGCCGAAGACGACGTAGCGCAGGGCGAGTTTGCCCGCTCCGGAGTCGGTTTCCGCGCCCGTCTCGCGCGTGTGCGCGGTGCGGTCGGCCTCGGCGAGCTGATAGAACGCCGAGGGCGTCTGGTTCAGCACGGTAACCTGCTCGCGAATCAGCAACTCCCGGAACTCCTCCGGCGACCGCGACGTCAGGTAGTCCACGACCACCACGGTGCCGCCGGTGGCCAGCGCGCACCACAGCTCCCACACCGAGAAATCGAACGCGTAGGAGTGGAACAGCGTCCACACGTCGGTCTCGTCGAAATCGAACAGGGGCTGGGACCGGGCGAAGAGCTCGGCCACGTTGGCGTGCGTCACCCCGACTCCCTTGGGCACGCCCGTCGAGCCCGAGGTGTAGATGACGTACGCCAGATTGCCGGGCCGCAGCGGAGAAATACGATCCGGATCCCCGATCACCGCGTCGTCGAACTCGTCGCAGTCCTCCAGCAGCAGCACCGGAATGTCGCTGTCCGGCAATTCTTCCCGCGCCTGCTCGGTCGTGAGGATGCACGCCGGGGACGCGTCGGCGAGCATGAACTCCAGCCGCGCGGCCGGATACGAGGTGTCGATCGGCAGATAGCCGGCCCCCGCCGTCAGCACGCCCAGCAGCGCCACCGGCAGCTCGTGGGTCCGCGGCATCGCCACCGCCACCAGCGTTTCCGGCCCCGCGCCCCGGGCGATCAGCGCCCGCGCCACCCGATTCGCCCGGCGCTGCAGCTCGCCGAAGCTGAGCGCAGCGTCCCCGTGCCGGATGGCCACCGCGTCCGGGCGCCGCCGCACCTGCTCGGCAATCAGCTCGGGTAGCGTCACCGAGGGGACCCGCGCGCTCGTCGAATTCCATGCGTGCAGCACCGATTCTCGCTCGCCCGGCGCGAGCACGTCGATGTCGCCGACCACCGCGCGGGGGTCCGCGACGACTGCCGCCAGGACCCGCTGGAATCGTTCCGCGATGTCGCGCACGGTGGCCGCGTCGAACAGGTCCGTCGCGTAGGTGAACGTCGCGGCCATGCCCTGCGCCGTGCCGCGCTCGTCGATCCGTTCCGCCAGGGTCAGCTGCAGATCGAATTTCGCCAGGGCGGTATCGAATTCGACCGCGGACACGGACAGATCCGGCAGCTCGAACCGCGGCTGCGCCATGTTCTGGAAGGTGAGTGCGACCTGGAAGAGCGGATGCCGCGCCGCCGAGCGCACCGGATCGAGCAGTTCCACCAGCCGCTCGAACGGAACATCCGCATGCCCGAACGCCTCGACATCGGCCCGGCGCACCGCGGCCAGCAACTCCTCGAAGGCGAGCGCGGGCTCGACCTGCGTCCGCAGCACCAGCGTGTTCACGAACATCCCGATCAGCTCGTCGAGCTGCGCCTCGCCCCGCCCGGCGATCGGCGTGCCCACCGCGATGTCCCGCGCCCCCGACAACCGCGCCAGCAGCACCGTCAGCGCCGCGTGCACCACCATGAACAGCGTCGAATTATGATCGTGCGCAACATTATTCAGTCCGGCGTGCACGTCCGCCGGGATCTCGAAACCGACGACGGCGCCCAGGGGCGACAACGCCGCGGGGCGCGGACGGTCCGTGGACAGGTCCAGCTGTTCGGGTAGGTCCGCCAGCTCTCGGCGCCAGAATTCGACCTGCCTCGCCAGCAGCGACGCCGGATCGTCCTCGGTGCCCAGCACCTCGCGCTGCCAGAGCGCGTAATCCGCGTACTGCACTTCCAGCGGCGTCCATTCCGGCTGCCCACCCCGGGCCCGTTCCAGGTAGGCGGTCATCAGGTCCCGCGTGAGCGGGCCCATCGAAAAGCCGTCCCCCGCAATATGATGCACGACGCAGACCAGGACGAACTGACCTTCCGCGATGTCTCCGACTCGAATCAGCCGCAGCCGAACCGGCGGCGCCGCGGTCACATCGAAGCCCGCCGTCACCGCCTCTGCAACCAACCCCAGCACACCGGCCTCATCGGACTCCACCACCGAAAGCTCCGGCACCGCACGCACATCCGACACCGGCAGCACCACCTGCCGGCCCTCGCCATCCACCTCCGGATACACCGTGCGCAACACCTCGTGCCGCGCCACCACATCCCGCACCGCCAACCGCAACGCATCGACATCCAACCGGCCCGACAACCGGACCGCGACCGGAATATTGTTCACCGCACTACCCGGATCGAACCGATTCAGGAACCACATCCGCTGCTGTGCATACGACAACGGCACCCGATCCGGCCGCTCCATCGCCCGCAACTGCTGCCCCGCGGCCGAACCGGTATGTCGCTCGACATGCTCGGCGAATCCCGACACCGAGGATGCCTCGAACAGCAGTTGTACCGGCACCCGCAACCCCAGCGCCGCACCGATCCGGGCCACGGCCTGCGCCGCCAGCAGCGAGTTTCCGCCCAGTTCGAAGAAGTCGTCGTCGGCGCCCACCCGGCTCGATATCCCGGCCGGACCGACGAGACCGGCGAACACGTCGGCCACGATCTCCTCGACCGGCGTCGAGGGTGCGCGGAACTCCCGAGAGGCGAACACCGGCTCGGGCAGACGCGCCCGGTCCAGCTTGCCGACGGGGGTCAGCGGAATCTCGTCCAGCACCATGATCGAGGCCGGAATCATATGCGCGGGCAGCGATTCGGCGAGGAATTCGGCCACCCGGCGGGTATCCACGGTGGCTCCCGGGCGCGGCAGCACATACGACAGCAGCGCCGTCGTGCCCGCGGGCAGCGCGCGCCCGATCGTGACGGCGTAGTCGATATCGGGATGAGCGGTGAGCGCGTTGTCGATCTCGCCCAGCTCGATCCGGAATCCGCGCACCTTCACCTGGAAGTCCGAGCGGCCCAGGTAGCCGATGGTTCCGTCGGATTCGTTGCGGCGCACCAGATCACCGGTCCGGTACAGGCGCAAGCCCGGCTCGAAGGGGCTGGCCACGAACCGCTCCGCGGTCAGGCCCGGACGCCCGAGATATCCCTGCGCCAGCGCGGGACCCGCGAGATACAGCTCGCCGATCACCCCGTCGGGCACCGGCCGCAGCCGCGAATCCAGCACGAAGGCACCGACTCCCGCGATCGGCGTGCCGATCGTGATCGGTCCGCCCGCGACCATCGCGGCGGTGGAGGTGGCCAGAATCGTCGCCTCGGTCGGGCCGTATCCGTTGTAGAACACACGATCCGGCCGCGCCCAGCGCTGCACCAGCTCGGGTCCGAAGGTATCGCCCGCGACGATGACGACCTCGAGGTCGTCCAGGCCCGCGGGATCGACCGATTCCAGCGCGCCGGGCGTGATCAGCATGTGCGTAACCCGCTCGCGCGCAATCAGATCCGCCAGCTCGAACCCGCCGAACACCTTCGGCGGCGACACCACCAGCGTCGCGCCCGAGGAGAACGCCAGCATCAACTCCAGCACGGACACATCGAAATTCGGCGAGCACACGTGCAGCACCCGCGAATCGCCGCTCACCCCATAATGTTCCCGCTCGGCGACCACGAGTGAACCGAGCCCGGCGTGGGTGACCACGACGCCCTTGGGCCGTCCGGTCGAGCCGGAGGTGTAGATAACGTAGGCGGGATGTCCCTGCTGGATCGCACGAACCCGGTCGGCATAGGACACCGGATGGCCCGCGTGCCGCGCGATCCTTTCGGCCGTCTCCGGGACGTCCAGCTCGAGCCACGGCACGCCGTCGCCCAGTACCGCACGATGCGCCGACATCGTGACGCCCAGCACCGCGCCGGAATCCGACACGATGTGCGCGATACGCTCCGCCGGATAGGACGGATCGACCGGCACGTACGCCGCTCCGGTCTTGGCGATCGCCCAGACCGCGAGCACGGATTCGATCGAGCGGGCGATGCCCAGTGCCACGACGTCGCCGGCGCCGACCCCGTGCGCGATCAGCTCGCGCGCGAGCCGCGAGGATGCCTCGTCCAGCTCACGGTAGGTCAGCCGGCGCGTCGCGGAACCGTCACCGGCGGGATCGAACGAGATGGCCACCGAATCCGCCGAGGATTCCACCGCCGCCGTCAGCAACTGCCCGAACTGGACGACCGCCGACTTCCGGCGACGGGAGGTCCGTGGAGGGCGGCGACCCCCGGTAGTCATCGGCACTACGACACCTTCCCCACCGTGCGGCGGACCTTCCATCTAAACAACCCAATGTCCGGTATATCCGTACACCTGTCCGGATGTTACCGAACTGCAAGTTTAATTTTGCACAGCCGACCTGGCGATACCAGGTGTGCATGAGGCGGCTTGGCCGGCGGAAATGGTTGTGCCGCTGGCGTTTCCGAGGGAGCACCCACGATCCGCAGACATGAAAGTGGCCCGGAAGCTTTGGCTTCCGGGCCACTTTCTCAGTAGCGGGAACAGGATTTGAACCTGCGACCTCTGGGTTATGAGCCCAGCGAGCTACCGAGCTGCTCCATCCCGCGTCGTGATTACTACCTTACATGAACCCCTCCGCCACACCGAATCGCCAGGTCAGGCCTTGCGGACACGTGCTTGCTCCCCCGGAACCGGGGCATCGACGCCGTAGGTTTGCCGCGGACGGTTCGACCAGGACCCCGGCACATTCGAGCCGATGAGTTACATGGATCTCACCGATCGGGACGATCCGATCGCCGACGCACCGGACGCGATGGAGCGGGACCACACTCGCCCCTTGGACCTGCTCGCCGACCGGCTCACGGTAGCCACGCTTTTCGAGGTCGGACCCGAAATTCACCTGCTGTACCTGCGCAGCCACCACATCGTGCAGGACTGCCCCGGCGCCGCCGGGGTGTTTCGGCGCACGGCCGAGTTGTACACCTCCGCAACGGATTCGCCCGCTCGGCGAGAATCCGCGCACGCCCCGCTCACCATTGCCGAACTGCTCGAGGAGGAGCGCGCCTACACCGGCTCGGCGCGGGCGCGGGTGGTCGGCGCGGTGCGGTCGGCGCTACCGACACGAGGCCATGCGGCGCGATCTCGGCGAGAGCCACACCGTACGAGGCGGTTTCGGACCGGTGGTGAATGTGCTCCGGATCACCGAGACGCTGTGCGTGGGCACGCTCGAGGCGCGGCCCTGGTGAACCGCCTCAACGCCCTCGCCATCCCCGCAACGGTCGTCTACCGCAGCGGCACCCACGCCTGGCCCTACTGGCAGGAAGACCCGCACAACTCCTGGCCGCTGTTCGCCGCCGCGCTGGGCGTCTGAACTCGGCCGGGTCAGGACTCGTCGAGGATCCGCGCGCCCGGCACCGGGCCGCTGGCCGTGCGCACGCTGCGGCACACACCCGCACCGGAGAGTTCGGCCGCCACCTCGATCGCGGCCTGTTCGCTCTCGCACAGGAATGCGCACGTGGGGCCCGAACCCGAGACCAGCCCGGCCAGCGCCCCGGCCGTGGTGCCCGCCCGCAGCGTGCGGCGCAGATCCGGCCGCAGTGACAGCGCCGGGGCCTGCAGGTCGTTGCCCAGCAGCGGGGCCAGCTGCGCCGGATCCCCGGAGGCCAGGGCCTGCAGCAGTTCCTGCGGTTCGCCCAGACGCGGCGGATCACCGTGGTCGCGGAGCCGGTCGAGTTCGCCGAAGACCACCGGGGTGGACAGCCCGTCCCGCGCGAGCGCCAGCACCCAGTGAAAGGTGCTGCGCGACAACACCGGAAGCAGTCTCTCCCCGCGCCCGCGCCCGAGCGCGGTCCCGCCCGCGAGCGAGAACGGCACATCGCTGCCCAGCTCGGCGGCGATCGCGGCGAGCTCGTCGCGGCTGAGGCCGACCTCCCACAGCGCGTTGAGCCCCACCAGGGCCGCCGCCGCGTCCGCACTGCCGCCCGCCATGCCGCCCGCCACCGGAATGCCCTTACGGATCGCGATCTCCACCAGCGGCGCCCGCCCGGCCACGTGCGCCAGCCGCACCGCGGCCTGCCATACCAGATTGGTCCGATCGGTCGGCACCTCGCCGGCGCCCTCCCCGCTGACCCGTACCGACAACGACGAGGCGGGGGTGAGCTCGATATCGTCGCTCAGAGACAGCGCCTGGAAGACGGTGGTCAGCTCGTGATACCCGTCCGCACGCAGGTCACCCACCCCGAGGTGCAGGTTCACCTTCGAGGGCGCCCGCACGACCACAGGGCTGGGGACAACAGAAAGCACGGGCTCCAAGGGTAATGGGCAGCGGGGACATCCGCCGCCGCGGCGGCCGCCAACGCGCCGCCGGCCCGGGTCGAGTGGCTCGAATCACTTGCCCAAGGTACCCATGGGGGGTATGTTGGACATCGTTCCAGGGGATACCCCCTCACCGTATGGCACACGAAGGAGTCGATCATGTCGACCAGCACCTACACCGTCACCGGGATGACCTGCGGACACTGCGTGTCCTCGGTGCGGAAGGAGATCGGCGGCATCGAGGGCGTCACCGGCGTCGAGGTCGACCTCGCCAGCGGCAGGGTCGAGGTCACCTCGCAGGCGCCCGTATCCGACGAGGCGATCGCCGCCGCCGTCGACGAGGCGGGCTACCAGCTCGCCTGACCTCCCCCGCGCCGCCGCACCGGCGACCGTCGCACCAGTACCGCCACACCGAAGGAGGAGTCCCGGATGACTACACCCGTCGCCGAACGATCGATCGAATTGGATATCGGCGGGATGACGTGCGCCTCCTGCGCGGCCCGGATCGAGAAGAAGCTCAACCGGATCGAGGGCGTCACCGCGGCCGTGAACTATGCCACCGAGAAGGCGAAGGTCAGCTTTCCGGACTCGGTGACGCCCGCGCAGCTCATCGCCCGGGTCGTGGACACGGGTTACACCGCCGAGGTGCACGAGACAGCACCGGCTGCGGCCCAGCCGGATTCGGCGCCCTCGCCGGCCACCGCACTGCGTAACAAGCTGCTGATCACGCTGGCGCTGTCGGTGCCCGTCATCGCGATGGCGATGGTTCCGGCGCTGCAATTCCGGAACTGGCAATGGCTTTCGCTCACGCTGGCCGCGCCGGTGGTGATCTGGGGCGGCGCCGGATTCCACCGCGCCGCGTGGACCAACGCCCGGCACGGCGCCTCCACCATGGATACGCTGATCTCGCTGGGGACCCTGGCCGCCTTCGGCTGGTCGGTGTACGCCTTGTTCTTCGGCGATGCCGGAATGCCAGGCATGAAGCATGGCTTCAGTTTCGCCGTGGAGCGCGGCGGTGCGGCCTCCAATATCTACTTCGAGGTCGCGGCGGGTGTCATCGTATTCATCCTGGCCGGAAGGTATTTCGAGGCGCGTTCGAAGGAACGGGCCGGATCCGCGCTGCGGGCGCTGCTGGAAATGGGCGCCAAGGATGTCGCGGTGCTGCGCGATGGCACCGAAATCCGGGTTCCCATCGGGGATCTGCGTCCCGGCGAGCTCTTCCTGGTCCGTCCCGGCGAGAAGGTCGCCACGGACGGCACTGTGACCGAGGGTAATTCGGCCATCGACATGAGCATGCTGACCGGCGAGTCGATTCCTGTGGAGGTCTCGCCCGGCGATCCGGTGGTCGGCGCCACCGTGAACGCCGGCGGCGTGCTGACCGTGCGCGCCACCCGGGTCGGCGCCGACACCCAACTGGCACAGATGGCCGCCCTCGTCGAGCAGGCGCAGAACGGCAAGGCGCCCGTGCAGCGCCTGGCCGACCGGGTCGCCGGGATCTTCGTGCCGATCGTGCTTGCGGTCGCGGCGCTCACCCTGATCGCCTGGCTGGTGTCGGGGGCGGCGGTGGCCGCCGCGTTCGGCGCCGCGGTGGCGGTGCTGATCATCGCCTGCCCGTGCGCGCTGGGCCTGGCCACGCCGACCGCACTGCTGGTCGGCACGGGCCGCGGCGCCCAGCTCGGCATCCTGATCAAGGGCCCGCAGGTGCTCGAGTCGACCCGCCGGATCGACACCGTCGTCCTGGACAAGACCGGCACCGTGACCACCGGGACGATGACCCTCGCGGACGTGATCCCCGGCGCCGGAACCGATCCGGAGGAACTGCTCGCGGTGGCCGCCGCGGTCGAACACGGCTCGGAGCATCCGGTGGCGCGCGCGGTCGTCGCGGGCGCGGCGCACCGCGGGCTGACACCGGATCCGGTGCAGCAGTTCGTGAGTCACGGCGGCAAGGGCGTGCAGGGCCTGGTCGGCGAGCGGGCGGTCGTGATCGGCCGCGCCGAACTGCTCGACGACTGGTCGATCGCCGTGCCGGATGCGTTGGCGCGGGCCAAGTCCGAGGCCGAGGCGGCCGGGCGGACCGCGATCGTCGTCGCCTGGGACGGCAGCGCCCGCGGCGTGCTGGTGATCGCCGACGCGATCAAGTCCACCAGCGCCGACGCCATCGCCGAGATGCGGGCCCTGGGCCTGACCCCGGTGCTGCTCACCGGCGACAACGCCGCCGCCGCGCGGACGGTCGCCGACCGGGTCGGCATCGACGAGGTGATCGCCGAGGTGCTGCCCAGCGACAAGCTCGACGTAGTTAAACGCCTGCAGGACGAAGGCAAGGTCGTCGCGATGGTCGGCGACGGCGTCAACGACGCGGCCGCACTGGCCCAGGCCGACCTGGGCCTGGCCATGGGCACCGGCACCGACGTCGCGATCGAGGCGGGCGACATCACCCTGGTCCGCGGCGACCTGCGCACCGTCGGCAGCGCCATCCGCCTCTCGCGGGCCACCCTGCGCACCATCAAGGGCAATCTGTTCTGGGCCTTCGGCTACAACGTCGCCGCGATTCCCCTGGCGGCGGCGGGCCTGCTGAACCCGATGCTCGCCGGCGCGGCCATGGCCCTGTCCAGCGTCTTCGTGGTCAGCAACAGCCTGCGCCTGCGCCGCTTCCGCGGCTGAGCCGACCGCTCGCCACCAGCTCCGCGCCCGTTCCAGAGACTTGGGACGGGCGCGGATCTATATCTGCCGTCCGACAGCGCGCCCAGGCCCCAACACACACGGTGGCGACGACGTGGTCTGAACCAGACTGCGACCGATCGCCGTGGCGGCCCGCTCTCCATCGAGCAGCCTCGTCCCGTGCGCGGACAGATCCGGAAGGCGACCGACGGCGGATCAGCGCTGCGCGGCGAGGCGGACGAAGGCGGCGGTGTCGAGGGTTTCGCCGCGGGCCGTCGGATCGATTCCGGCGGCAACCAGCAGCTTTTCCGCCTCGGCGGGCGAACCGGCCCAGCTCCCCAGTGCGGCGCGTAATGTCTTGCGGCGCTGAGCAAATGCCGCATCGACGACCTGGAACACCCGCCTGCGGTGCGCCTCGTCCGTCGGCCACGGGGGCTCGGTGAAGCGATCGATGCGGACCAGTCCGGATTCCACCTGCGGAACCGGCCAGAACACCTGCCGGCCAACGGATCCCGATCGCCGGACCGACCCGAAGAAGCCTGCCTTCACACTCGGCACCCCGTAGATCCGCGAACCCGGCTCGGCCGAGAGCCGGTCCGCCACCTCGGCCTGCACCATCACCAGAGCCGTTGCGATGCTGGGCAGTTCGGCCATCAGATGCAGCAGCACCGGCACCGCGACGTTGTAGGGCAGATTCGCGACCAGCGCGGTCGGCACGGCGGGCAGATCGCCCGCGTGCACCCGCAGCGCATCGCCCGGCACGACCGAGAGCCGATCGGCGAGCCCGGCGGCCCGATCGCCCACCGTCTCCGGAAGATGCTGCGCCAGTATCGGATCGAGCTCCACCGCGACCACCCGGTCCACCACGTCCAGCAGCGCCAGCGTCAGCGACCCCAGCCCCGGACCGACCTCGAGCACCACATCCTCGCGCCCCACGCCCGCCGCGGCGACGATCCGCCGCACGGTATTCGCATCGTGGACGAAGTTCTGCCCCAACTGCTTGGTGGGCCGCACCCCGAACCGCTCCGCCAGCACCCGCACCTCGGCCGGACCGAGCAGTTCGGCCTGACCACGGGCAGCGACGAAAGGCTCTGACATGTCCGCAAACCTATCAGCCCGGCACAGCCGAACAGCCTGATCCTGCACCCACGCCCCGGCATGCCGCACTACTGGCCGGTCTGCTCGCCACGGGCTATCACTACGGCCGGGTGGGCGGGGAGGCGATGCGGGCGACGAAGGCATCCATCGCCGCATGCATCTGCGGGTTGAGCTCGCAGTGCTTCCCCTTGCCGACCACCGCGCGGAAGTCCACACCGTTCGCGACGAACTGCGCGGCGAGCGCGGCGTGGAGCGGCGGCGGGATCACATTGTCGGTCACGTTGGTCAGCAACAGGATCGGAGCGTTGTAGCCGCTGGTCGGCACGGTCATGTACGAGTCGAGCGCGGCCTGGAACGAGGGCGTGGTCAGCTGGCGCGAGAGCAGATCGCCGATCGAGGCGCCGTGGACCTGCTTCACGATCCCGGGCAGGCACAGCGCGCCGGCGGAGTCGAGAACCTCGCGGCCCCGGGGGCTCAGATAGCTGTCGACGTTCGCCTCCGGGTGGGTCTCCCGCAATCCGGCCAGCGTCATCGCGATGAAGGCGGTGGTGTCGTCGCCGGCGACACCGGGCACGGCCGGCACCCAAGGACCGCCCACGGGCAGCACCGCCTCGAGGTCCGATTCGGGGTCGATGGTGATCGTGCCGCGGAAGTCCAGGTCGGGCGCATAGGTCCGCTGCAGGTGCCCGGTGCCGAGCGCGGCCTGTCCGCCCTGCGAGGTGCCGGTGACCGCCCAGGTCCGGGACAGCGCCGAATTCGCGGCCCGGGCCGCGCGGACGAGATCGATCGTCGAGGTGGCCTCGGTCCGGCGCTCCAGATACGGGTGCGGTCCGGTGTCGAAGCGGCCGAGCCCGAGGTAGTCGGGCGCGACGACCGTGAAACCCTTCGATACGAAGTACTGGAGCAGCTGGTCCTGCGCCGAGTTCTCCCCGGCCATGGGCCCGGGCGCGGACATGCCCCCGCATCCGGAACCGAGCCCGGAGGTGCCGTGGTCGTAGGCCATGATCGGCCAGCCACCGGCGGGCGCCTGGCCGGGCGGGACGAACAGCGCCCCGCTTGCCCGCCGCGGCGCGCCGTCGGATCCGGTCATCCAGTAGTCGATGACCGAACCGCCGGACAACCCGTGGAATCCGGCGGGCCGCGGGTCGACGCCGATGACCGATCCGGGCGTGCCGGTGGTCGGCGCCGCCTCCGCGATCACCGGAGTAGCCGCGGCAGCAAGGGCGAGCGCCCCTGCGAGGATCGTGCGTCCCCAGCCGCCCATCAGTCGCATCCGAACTCCTCACAGTCCTATCGGGCCAAATCCGGGCGGAGCGTATCGATCGTTCCTGAGACGCCATTGTGAGCAGACGCGACAGTGGAGGCGGCGCGGCACGCCGGAGCGGGGCGGGAGGTCATAGGCACCGCGACGCGACGGAGGTCAAGATCACAACACACCATTGACGCGGACTGATACGGGTTCTAGTTTTCTGACACAGCGGTATGCGACGGTCCCCGGGTCGCCACACACCCGCCCGAGCGATGCGACGGCGAAAGTTACATCCCACCCGCACTTTTCGAGAGGTTGGCACAATGCAGCGCAGGTATGAGGGACGGCGGGTGCTCGTGACGGGCGCGGGCTCGGGCATCGGGCGGGGCATCGCGCTGCGCCTGCTCACCGAGGGCGCCACCCTGGTCGCGGCCGATATCGCCGAGGCGGGGCTGAAGGAGACCGCAGAGACGGCCCCGGAGCCCGAGCGCGAGCGGTTGCAGACCGTGCGCATCGACGTCTCCGACCCGGCCTCGGTGCGCGAGGGGAGCGGGCGGGCCCTCGAGCTGCTGGGCGGGCTGGATGTGCTGGTCAACGCGGCGGGCATCATGCGCGCCGCACACACCCACGAGATGCCGTTCGAGGACTGGAATCAGGTGATCGGGGTCAACCTCACCGGCACCTTCCTGATGTGCCAGGCCGCGCTGCCGCAGCTGCTGCGCGGCGAGCATCCGGTGATTGTGAACTTCTCCTCGACCGCGGCGTTCGGTTCGAATCCCTACATGGCCGCCTATTCGGCCTCCAAGGGCGGGGTCAACGCGCTGACCCACTCGCTGGCGCTGGAGTACGTGAAGCAGGGGCTGCGCGCGGTGAACATCGTGCCCGGCGGCATCAACACCGGTATCACCTCGGGCCTGCAGTTGCCCCCGGATGCGGACTGGAGCCTGTTGGCCCGCCTGACCGGCTGGATGAACGGCGGCGCGCTCGGCGATCCGCAGGACATCGCGGGCGTCGTCGCGATGGTCGCCTCCGAGGATGGCCGCTACATGACCGGCACCGAGATCCGTGTCGACGGCGGCGCACTCATGTAATCGCCTGCGGGGCAATGATTTAGCAGTTCTACGGCCGGGATCTCGGGATCCCGGCCGTAAGCGTGCCCGGGTGGCGCTCGGCCCCTACTGCCCGATACCCAGGTGCGCGGTGCACGCGGGCCACGCGTGCCACCCCTGCCGCTGCTGGGTCACAGTCGCGATCGTGATCTGTTCCTCGCGGGTCGCCAGATCGGGCCGCGGCGCGTATCGCAGCCCGCCCTGACGCACCCACGTGTTCTGGTCGAACTGAACCCCGCCGAAGAACCCGTTGCCGGTATTGATACCCCAGTTGCCGCCGGATTCGCACTTGGCCAGCGCATCCCACGTCGCGCCGTTGCGAATCGGCGGCACCTCGGTGCCGGGCTTGGCGCCCTTGTGAACGGTCTTGGGCTGCGCGGGCACGATGACGGTGCTGCTGATCTGCTTCTTCTCCTGCGCCCGCCCGTTGACGATCGATACCGCGTAGGTCACGTCCTGCACGCCCGGTTTACCCGGATTCTCCACCGAGCTGCGGTCCATGTTCATGGTCACGTCCTGAATGACGTTTTGCGGTGGATCCAGCGGCACCCGTTCGACGCGGTTCACGGTCCGCCGGCGCGTGACGGTGATCGGCATACCGTCGCTGAGCTGGGTGTCGGCGGAGGGGACCACGGTGTCCTGGTCGGCCAGCGGCACCCCGCGCACCTTCAGCAGCTGCCCGACCGTCGGAGCGGCCAGTCGCACATAGCTCGCCGCGGCGCCGTTGTCGGACAGCATCACCGTGTGCGGGCTGGTCACCGACAGCGCGGCCCCCCGCAGCGGCAGCGGGGTGGGCCGGGCCGGGGAGGCGAAGACATCGTCCGGAATCTTCAACTGCGCCAACGCATCACCGACGGTGTCGGCGGTGGTCCACACCTGCTGCTGCTGGCCGTCGACCACGAGCGCGACCTGCCGGGCCCGATTCAGGGTGATGGTGGCCCCGTTCGTCAGGATGACGCCCCCGGCCGGAGTGATGGCGTCGTGCTCGGACACCTCGTATCCGGCGGAATTCAGCGCCGCGCGCACGGTCACGGACATGGTCGTCAGGGTGGTCCGTTGCCCGTCGACGACGAGGGTGACGGTCTTACGATCCACGATCGCCAGCGCCGCGCCGAAGATGAGCGTGACCAGCAGCGCCGCGATCGCCGTGTACAGCAACGGCGATCGAGAGGAGTTGATTCGCGCTAGCGCGGACATCGAGGGCTCCGGCATTGTCACAAGATGATAACGATCAGGTCGGGGCCCAACAACCACAGAAGATTGAGCAGGCAGTTTTCACATCACGAAAAAGCATCGAGGGGGTGGCGGTATAACAGCCGCCGCAATCGTAGTGACCCAGGGCACGCCGTCGCACCCCGAAGCGACACGGTGTGACATTCACCACTGCCCGGGGTAATTTTTTACCGGAAGCTGCTGCTGTATATTCCGGCCGCGCGACGGTACGGCGGCCCGGCCCGCTGTCGATCTCAGCCGATCAGGGCCGGCGCGACCGATCAGAGCCGATACAGCCGCTGGGCATTCGCGGTGGTCAGCCGGGCCAGCTCGGCGGGATCCTGCCCGCGGACCTCGGCCAGGGCGCGAACCGTGTACGGCAGGCAGTACGGCTCGTTCGGCGCCCCGCGGAACGGGTGCGGGGTCAGGAAGGGGGCATCGGTCTCGACCAGGATCTGCCCGTCGGGCACGAGGGTCGCGGCCTCGCGCAGCTCGTGCGCGTTCTTGAAGCTGACCGTCCCGGAAAACGACAGCACGTACCCCTCCTCCACGCAGGCCTGCGCCATCACCGCGTCGGAGGAGAAGCAGTGGAAGATCACCGTGTCGGGCGCGCCCTCGTCCAGCAGCACCGTGAGCAGGTCGTGATCGGCCTCGCGGTTGTGGATCATCAGCGGCTTGCCCAGCCGTTTGGCCAGATCGATGTGCCAGCGGAAGCCCTCGACCTGGTCCTCGACCTCGGCGCAGCCGTCGAGCTTGCCGGGCCAGTAGTAGTCCAGGCCCGTCTCGCCGACCGCGACCACGCGTGGGTCGCCCGCCAGCTTCTCGAGCTCGGCCTTCGCGTCGTCGTCCAGGACGTTGGCGCGGGTGGGATGCAGCGCGACGGCCGCGTACACCCGCTGGTCCCAGTGCGCGGCCCGCACGGCGAACCGGGCGGCCTCGAGATCGTCCGCGACGGTGACGACCCTCCCGACGCCGACCGCGGCGGCCCGATCCACAATGGCCGCAACCGATTCCGCATCGGTGGCGCCGCACGCGTCCAGATGGGTGTGCGCATCCACCAAGGGGGACAGCGGCTCCGGCGGCTCCGGGGCGGGACGTTGACCGGGCATCGGCGACCTCGGGATCGGGGTTCGGGAATATAGCGGCACCAGCCAACCACACCGGTGCACGACGCGATCCGCCGCCGGGCCCTACTACAGTAGAGCCACCATGAGTGAACTCGAACGCCCCTCCTTCTACATCACCACGGCCATCGCCTACCCGAACGGCGTGCCGCACATCGGGCATGCCTACGAGTACATCTCCTCCGACTCGCTGGCCCGGTTCAAGCGCCTCGACGGATTCGAGGTGTTCTTCATGACCGGCACCGACGAGCACGGCCAGAAGGTGCAGCAGGCCGCGCGCGCCGCCGACGTCCCGGTGCAGGAGTACGCCGCGCGCAACTCGGACGTGTTCGAGCGCATGGACAAGACGCTCGAGATCTCCTTCGACCGCTTCATGCGAACGACCGACGAGGACCACATCGCCGCGTCGATCGCGATCTGGAAGCGGATGCAGGCAGCGGGCGACATTTACCTGGACACCTACGCCGGCTGGTACTCGGTGCGGGACGAGGCGTTCTACACCGACGAGGAGACCACGGTCCTCGAAGACGGCGCCCGCGTGTCGACCGAGACCCGCACTCCCGTGGAGTGGACCGAGGAGTCGAACTACTTCTTCCGCCTGTCGAAGTACCAGGACCGACTGCTCGAGCACTACGAGCAGCACCCCGAGTTCATCCTCCCGGCGACGCGGCGCAACGAGATCGTCAGCTACGTCAAGGCCGGGCTGAAGGATCTGTCCATCTCGCGCACCACCTTCGACTGGGGTGTGCCGGTGCCCGGCGATCCCGCGCACGTGATGTACGTGTGGGTGGACGCGCTCACCAACTACCTCACCGGCGCCGGATTCCCGAATATCGAATCCGCGTCGTTCCAACGGTTCTGGCCGGCCGATCTGCACATCATCGGCAAGGACATCAGCCGTTTCCACACCGTGTACTGGCCCGCGTTCCTGCTGTCGGCGGGGCTCGAGCTGCCCGAACGCGTTTTCGTGCACGGGTTCCTGTACAACAAGGGCGAGAAGATGTCCAAGTCGGTCGGCAACGTCGTCGACCCGCTGGCCCTGGTCGACACCTACGGCCTGGACGCGGTGCGCTTCTTCCTGCTGCGCGAGATCTCCTACGGGCAGGACGGCTCCTACAGCCACGAGGCGATCGTCGGGCGCATCAACTCCGATCTGGCCAACGAATACGGCAATCTCGTGCAGCGCAGCCTGAAAATGGTTGCCCGCGACTGTGATTCGACCGTGCCGACACCGGGCGAATTCACCGCGGACGACCGCGAGCTGCTGGAGCGCGCGAACGGCCTGCTGGAGCGGTGCCGCGCCGAATTCGACCAGCAGCAGATGCACCTCGCGCTGGACGCGATCTGGCTGACCCTGGGCGAGACGAACCGCTACTTCTCCGCCCAGCAGCCCTGGGCCCTGGCCAAATCGGGCACGCCGGAGGATCTGGCACGCGAGGCGACGGTGCTGTACGTCACCCTCGAGGTGCTGCGCATCGTCTCGATCCTGGTCCAGCCGGTGCTGCCGGGTTCGGCCGGGCGCATCCTGGACCAGCTCGGCCAGACCAAGCGCAGCTTCGCCGATATCGCGACCCCGATCGAGCCGGGTCTGCCCCTGCCCGCCCCGGAGCCGGTGTTCCCGAAGTACGTGGAGCCCAAAGACTGAGCGTCGACTCGGCGGCGGCTCAGACTCGCACCCGGTGAGGCCCGATACCTTCGCAATCCGCGGCTCCTCCGGTTACCGTAGGCACGGGAATCCTGATCTTCGGCAGATCCTGACGAGGCGTATTGCCCGCTGGGAAGTTCTAGGCATTGGGAGGCGACTATGAGACTTTCGGCAGCTGGGACGACGATCGGGCTGGCGGCCGTGACCGCGGCGATCATGTGCGGCGGAACGGCACAGGCCGCGACCCCGGTCTTCTTCAACTATCAGGGCTGGAACTGCGAGGTCACCCCGGGTGGCGCGCTGGGATGCGACGTACCGAACGGCACCGTGGTGATGGAGCGCCCCGGGTTCCTGCCCGCGGGCAGCGCAGAGGGCGCGGGCCTGTCGGTATCGGGGCGGCAGATCGTCCAGGACGCACCCGGCGCACCGATGCACGCAGCCACGCTTGCGGGGACGCCGTTCACCCGCCCGGGCGGCAATCCGCCGCCGGTGTACGAGTGGAACGGCTGCCCGGGACAGGGTTGCACGCCCAATCCGCCCCTCCGGGGCACCCAGGTGCGGTGCGGTGACGGCCACTACATGGCTGCCGGATGTGCCACCTCCGGCAGCCACGGTTTCTCGCTCTCGAAGCCGGGCCAGGTCTACGTGTATTAGGACTCGGCACGCCCCGGAGGCGGGGGCACCCGGAACAGGCGGCCGGAGCGAGCGCACCTTCGTCGGCATCGCTGCCCCGGCCGAGCCGGGCGCCCTGCCCCGAGCCGGTGTTCCCGAGGTACGTCGAGCCCGAGGATCGAGTCGCCGCCGCGTCAGTTGGCGCGAGCGGTAAGTACCGCGTCGTACAGCTCACGCCGGGACGCGCCGGTGCTCGCGGCGATCTCGGCGCAGGCGTCCTTGAGGCGCATGCCCTTGGCCACGAGGGCCTCAACGCGGTCGACCAGGTCGGCCGGCTCGACCGAAACCGGTTGCGCGCCTTCGAGAACCACGGTGATCTCACCCCGAGCGCCGTCGACGGCCCAGGCCGCCAGCTCGGCCAGCGTGCCGCGCACGACCTCCTCGTAGGTCTTGGTCAGCTCGCGGCAGACCGCGGCGCGGCGGTCCGGGCCCAGGACCTCGACGGCGTCGGCCAGGCAGTCGGCCAGCCTGTGCGGGGCCTCGAAGAAGACAACGGCGCGCGGTTCGGCGGCGAGGGTGCCCAACCACTGCCTGCGCTGTCCACCCTTGCGCGGCGCGAAACCGTCGAAGCAGAACCGTTCCATCGGTAGCCCGGACAGGGCCAGCGCGGTCGTCACGGCCGACGGACCGGGCAGGCAGGTGACCGGAAGATTCCGCTCGACGCACGCCGCGACCATCCGATACCCGGGATCGCTCACCGACGGCATGCCCGCATCGGTGACCAGCAGCACCGTGCGCCCGGCCTCGATCTCCTCCAGCAGCATCGGAATTCGCGCCGCCTCGACGTGGTCGTAGAAACTCACCACCCGCCCGGCGATCTCCACCCCCAGCGCCTTGGCCAGCGCCTTGGTCCGCCGGGTGTCCTCCGCCGCGACCACCTCCGCCGCCCCGAGCGCATCGCGCAACCGCTGCGAGGCATCCCCCACCTCACCCATCGGCGTCGCCGCCAGCACCAGCCTCCCCGTCGCCACCTTGTCCACAGCACCACCCTAGGCGTCCGCGCGCGGCCCCCGTCCGGCGACGAGGCCGCACATCCAGGCGCAGCAGGCACCGCATGCGGCTTCGACCGCTGCCTTCCACATCGCACGACCCCGCGAAGTCCGTGTGCCACAGCCGCTTACGCTCGCCCTGCCTCGCACCATCGGCCCGCGGCCGGACGGTCGTGGCACCCCCGCGTGCCTTGCCACGAGGTCCGGTCGCATACATACGCCGACCGCACCCGCCCGGTCATCCGGGGAACCGTGTCGAATATGCCCGGTCGTGCGCGGATCCCGGGCGCACCTAGACTCGGATCTCGTGAGCGAGCTTGCGAGCGAACCATTGTTAGAGCACCTGTGGGGCATGGCGACGCCGAGCGCCGGCGAGGCGTCGGTGAGCGAGCTTGCGAGCAAACCATTGTCACAGCACCGGTGGGGCATGGCGACGCCGAGTGCCGGCGAGGCGTCGGTGAGCGAGCTTGCGAGCGAACCATTGTCACAGCACCGGTGGGGCATGGCGACGCCGAGTGCCAGCGAGGCGTCGGCGTGCCCCAGCTGACCAACGTGCGACCGGCGATCGGCGCGGGGCCCTCGAGTCCGGCGCCGCTGCGCCCCTCCCCCGATTTCGGCCCGACCGATCGCGCGCGGGGCTGGCTGGTCACCGCGGTTCTCACCGCGATCGCCGCGCTCACCCGGTTCACGATGCTGAACTATCCGACCGACGCGGGCACGCCGGTGTTCGACGAGAAGCATTACGCCCCACAGGCCTGGCAGATGGTGACCGGCGGCGGCGTCGAGGACAACCCCGCCTACGGGCTGGTTGTGCACCCGCCGGTGGGCAAGCAGATGATCGGGCTGGGCGAGGCCATCTTCGGTTACACCCCGCTGGGCTGGCGGTTCGTCGCCGCGATCTTCGGTTCGATGCTGGTACTACTGGTCATTCGGATCACCCGCCGCATGACGCGCTCCACGATGCTCGGCGCGCTCGCGGGGATCCTGCTGATCGCCGACGGCGTGACGTTCGTATCCGCGCGCGTCGGGATGCTCGACATCTTCCAGGCCGGATTCGTGCTGGCGGCGTTCGGCTGCCTGATCGTGGACCGCGACGTCGTGCGCGAACGGCTGGCCCGCGCGGATGCGCAGGGGCGCATCGCCTGGAGCGTGTGGGGGCCCCGGCTCGGCGTGCGGTGGTGGCGGTTCGGCGGGGGCGTGCTGATCGGGCTCACGCTCGGCGTGAAATGGAACGGCCTGTACTACATCGTGGCCTTCGGGCTGCTGTCGGTCTTCTTCGATGTCGCCGCCCGGCGGGCGTACGGGGTGCCGCGACCGTGGCTCGGCACGATCGTGCGCGACGTCGTGCCCGCGCTCGCCGCGCTGGTCCTCGTGCCGATCCTGGTCTATCTGGGCAGCTGGAGCCTGTGGTTCGCAAGCGAGGACGGCTACGACCGGTACTCGGTGGGCAATGCGATCGGCGCCGGGGGCACCTGGTCCTGGATCCCGGACGCGCTGCGCTCGCTGTGGCACAACCAGGGCGAATCACTGAAATTCCATGAGGGCCTGACCAATTCGGCCGGAAACCATCACCCGTGGGAATCCAAGCCGTGGTCGTGGCCGATGGGCCTGCGGCCGATGCTGTACTACTACGCCGACGGCGGCATCGGCGGCTGCGGCCAGTCCGTCTGCGTGAAGGCGGTCATGCTGATCGGCACGCCCGCGATGTGGTGGCTCTCGCTGCCGATGCTGGGGTGGGCGATCTGGCGGACCGCGACCCGCTTCGACTGGCGGTACGCCGCGATGCTGGTGGGGTACCTGGCCGGTCTGCTGCCGTGGTTCATGGACCTGGACCGGCAGATGTACTTCTTCTACGCGGTGCCGATGGCTCCGTTCCTCGTGATCGGCATCGCGCTGGTGCTGGGCGACATCCTCGGCCCCGCCCCGTTCGTCCGTGCGGCGGGGTCTCTGCGCGGTATGCACGGCCTGACGCAGGCTGCCGCCTCCGGGCCCGACGCGCACACCGCCGCCGGCTACCGGTTCCTGGTGACCAGCGAGCGGCATACCCTGAGCCTGCTGCTGGTGACCCTGTATGTGGGCGTGGTCGTCGCGAACTTCATCTACCTGTGGCCGATCATGACCGCGCTGCCGATCACCGTCGGCGACTGGCACAACCATCTCTGGCTGCCCAGCTGGCGCTAGGCCTGTTCGCCCAGGGCATTGTGGACGTAGCGCAGCGCGGCCTCGTCGTCCAGGCCCAGGCGCCGAACGGCCGCAACGTATTCGGTCGCCGCGAGTCCGGCCGCGTCCTGGGTCGGATCGCCGGAAGAGGCGATGAACGAGCCTAGGCGGCCGCGGGTCTCGAGCACGCCGTCCTGTTCCAGCTCCCGGTACGCGCGCGCGACCGTGTTGGGCGCCAGGCCCAGCTGCGCGGCCAGCGCCCGCACCGTCGGAATCTTGGTGCCGGCCGTCAGCTCACCCGAGCGCACGCGGACGATGATGCCCTGCCGCAGCTGCTCGTACGGTGGGACCGCCGAATGGTGGTCGACCGGTATTTCCATCGGCGCCTCACATCTCGTCCCGGGCTAGGGGGCAGGACAGGCAGCGCGGACCGCCCCGGCCGGATCCCAGTTCGGACCCGGGGATGGTCAGCACCTCGACACCGGCGTCGGCCAGCCGCCCATTCGTATTCTCGTTGCGTTCGTAGGCGACCACCACCCCGGGCGCCAGCGCGAGGGTGTTGTTGCCGTCGTCCCATTGTTCGCGCTCGGCGGTGATGCCGTCGAGCCCCGTGTCGATGACCCGCAGTTTCCCGATCCCCATGGCCTCGGCCGCGGCGGGCAGGAACGGATCCGGGCCGCGCATGTCGACCGAACCGTCGTCGCGGATGGCGATCGTGAACGCGAGCAGCTCATCCCGCACCGCGGGATACATCACCACGGCATCGGCGTCGACCATGGTGCAGACGGTGTCCAGGTGCATGGTGGCCCGGTTCTGGGCGATCGGCACCACCAGCACCGTGTGCGCCAGACTGTCCTCGAACAGGCTGCGCGCCAACGCCTCCGCACCGGCCGGGGAGGTGCGCTCGCCCACCCCGATCGCCACCACTCCGGGCGCGAGCAGTAGCACGTCGCCGCCCTCCATCGGCGCGATGTGCGATTCGTAGGCACGACGCACCCCGAGGAAGCGCGGGTGGAAGGCGTAGATGAGGTCGGTGAGCGAGGTCTCCCGGGCCCGGGCGGGCAGCGCCAGCGAGGTGATCGCCACCTTGCGGCCCACCCAGAACGAGGAATCGCGTGTGAACAGCAGATTCGGCAGCGGGTCAATGACGAAATCGGTGCCGTGGTGCATGCGGCGCACCAGCGAGGTGGTGGCGGGCGCGAAGGGCAGCTCGTCGAAGGTCATGCCCGCCATCAGGATTCGGGCCAGCTCCGGTGCCGGGACGCCGCGCAGGTGGGCCTTGAGCTCCTCGGCCAGCGCATAGCCGACGCGGCGCGCGTCCACCGCCGCGGTGATGCCCATGCTGCGCCCCGCGCCGCTGACGGCCAGGGTCTGCGTGAGCAGGTCGGCCAGCAGCAGCACCTCGACCCCGCGCCCGCGCAGCACCTCGACGAAGGTGTCGTGCTCCTGCTGTGCGCGCTCGACCCACGGGATGGCGTCGAACAGCAGCTGGTCGTTGTTGCGCGGGGTGAGGCGGCGCAGCTCGTCGCCGGGCCGGTGCAGCAGGACCGTGCGCAGGGCGCCGACCTCCGAGGTTACGCAGAGCGGTGGTGCGGCGCTCGGGCCGCCTCCTGCGCTACCGCCTGCCTGCGAGCCGCCGTCCGCCTGCGTGTCCATGGTTTCGACCGTAGTATTCCGCGGCCGCATTGGCACGGAATTCGCTGGGTATCGGCGGATGCGCAGATTCGGAAACCCGGATACGACGACCCACACCTGAAGTATTGTTGAGGTATGCAGCACACCACCTGGCAAGTCAAGGAGCTCACCCCCGGGCAGCTGTCCGAACGCAGTGGGGTCGCGGTGTCGGCATTGCATTTCTACGAACGCGAGGGGCTGATCACCAGCCGCCGCACGAGCGGCAATCAACGCCGCTATCCGCGCGAGACGCTTCGTCGCGTCGCCTTCATTCGGATCTCGCAGCGAGTCGGCATACCGCTCAGCGAGATTCGCGATGCACTTCACACCCTACCCGAAGGCCGCACGCCCAACCGCAAGGACTGGGAGCGACTGTCCACCATCTGGCGCCAGGACCTCGATCAGCGCATCGAACAGCTGATCCGCCTGCGCGACAGCGTCAGCAGCTGCATCGGCTGCGGCTGCCTGTCCCTGGCCAGCTGCCGGATCGTGAACTTCCACGACCGGCTCGGCGACGACGGCCCGGGCGCCCGGGTACTCGATGTGAACCTCAACGGGGAGAAGGGCGTTGCGTGCGCCGAGGCCGAATGCTCGATCCCGGCCGGGGTGAATCCGGATCACCCCTGCTGATCACGCCATCGAACCGTCGGAACGACGAGCTACATACGCTTGCCGCGCGAGTCCGGCTCGCTCGCGGAGACCCGCTCGTAGAGAGCATTGAAGCCGTCATTGGCCCGGCGCATCGCGAATTCGTAGGGCCAGGCGAACTTTCGCGCCCACCAGTAGCCGAAGCGCACATCGAAGGAGGTATGGATCAGGAACCGGTTGCGCTCGATGCCGCGCAGAATGCGCTCGGCGACCCGCTCCGGCGAGCTGGCGTGGCGCTGAAACTGCTTGAAATAGCGTTGAATTCGCGGGTCGTCGCGATTCACCCCGGCGATCTCCACGGTCTCGACCAGGTGGGTGTTCACCGCGCCCGGCGCCACCAGGTGCACCGTGATGCCGTGTCGCTCGAGGTCGAATCGCAGCACCTCCGACAGCCCGCGCACCCCGAATTTGGAGGCGCTGTAGGCCGCGTGCCACGGGAAGGCCAGCAGCCCGGCCGCCGAGGACACGTTCACCAGCGCGCCGCCGCGCCCGGCCGCGATCATCGGGGGCACGAAGTTCTCGATGATGTGGATGGGGCCCATCAGATTGATGTCGATCATCGCGCGCCAGTGCCGGTGCTCGAGATTCTCCACCGTGCCCCAGGCCGACACCCCGGCGATGTTCATCACCACATCGAGGCTGCCGTGCTGGTCGAACACGTCGGCGGCGAACGCGGTGACCGCCTCGTAGTCGCTGATGTCCAGGGCCTGGGCGGCGAGCATCTTGCCCCCGTCGACGCCGATCAGCCGCACCGTTTCGTCGAGCCCGGCGGCATTGACATCGGTGAGCACCAGCTCGGCGCCCTCGCGGGCCGCGGCCAGGGCCGTCGCCCGGCCGATACCGCTGGCCGCGCCGGTGATCAGGACCTTCTTACCGCTGACGGACTTCAGGCGATCGGGCACACCGTTCCTCGCAGGCTCGGTGGCGCACCGGGCGGCGGCGCGCCGGATGTGTTGCTGTGCCCTGGAGCATACGTGGTGCGCATCGCCGGGGGCCCGTACCAGGCCGAGTGTGCCTGTCGGGTGCCATTCGCCGAGAACGCAACAACCGACGTGCCCAGCGGCGATGCGTCTCTGTCCGGCTGGGACTCGCCCGCGAAGCGATAAGTACGACGAGCCCCTAGGGCGCCGAAAACCCGCCGGAGCGAAGCGGAGGCCGAAAACACAGCACTCTCAGCATGCCCGCCACGGCCGCGGGCCAGGTGAACTGCTCGGCCCGGGTGCGGGCGGCGCGGCGGCGAGCGGCGGCCGGGCGGGCCAGCACCTCGGTCACCGCCCGGGCGAAGTCGGCCGGATCGTTGGCGGCGACGGCTCCGCAGTCGGCGGTCACGATGTCGGCCAGGGCCGAGGACCGGCTGGCCACCACGGGCGTGCCCGCCGCCAGCGCCTCGAGCGCGGCCAGCCCGAACGTCTCGTGCGGCCCGGGCGCCAGCGAGACGTCCGCGCTGGCCAGCAGGGTCGCAAGGTGGGTGCGGTCGGAGATGAACCCGGTGAAGTGCACGGCCGGGCTGCCGTCGGGCAGCGGCATGATCCCCCGTGCCCGCCGTTCCAGCGACTCGCGGCGCGGGCCGTCGCCGGCGACGATCAGCCGCGCGTCCACCCCGTCGCGGCGCAGCTCCCCGACGGCCTCGATGCTGCGGTCCACCCGCTTCTCCACCGACAGCCGCCCGCAGTGCACCAGCAGCGGATGCTCCGCGGCCCCGTATCGCGCCCGCAGGAGCCGATCGCGGCGGCCCGGGGTGAACATCTCCAGATCCACACCCAGCGGCACCAGCTCCACATTCGGCGCCTCGATGCGCGCGAACTCCGCCCGCGCGAATTCCGTTGTGCAGACCACCATGTCGTAGTCGGCGGCGGTGCGCCGATTGGCCGCGTCGGCCGCGCGACGCGCGACCGGCCCCGGCAGCACCTGTCCCAGCAGCCGGTCCAGCCGCTCGTGCGAGATCATCACCCCCGCCACGTCCCGGCGCCGGGCCCAGCGCCCGAATCCGCGCAGCGTCAGCCGATCCGAGACCTCGAGCACGTCGGGCGACAGCCCGTCCAGCACGTCGGCCACCCGCCGCGGATCCGCGGCGCGATATCCACTCGTCCACGGAATGGCCACGGCGGGCAGCATGATCCGCAGCACTCCCCCCGGCAGTTCCCGTTCCTCACGCCGCGGCCCCGGCACGATCAGGACCACCTCGTGCCCGGCGGCCGCGTACCCCGCACCCAGATGGTGCAGCGCGGTCCGCAGTCCCCCCGAACGCGGACCGTAGAAATTGGCCAGCTGAACGATGCGCACGCCGCCGATGGTCCAGTGGGCGTACGCCCGCCGTGGCAACGCGGCGTGAACAGCGGTGGAAGGCTCGTTAGCCAGGGAGTGCGGGGCGCACGCGGATGAGGCCGTGGGGGCATTTCCTCGCCGAATCGCGTCAGCACGGCGCGCACCGCCACCGTCGAACCGGACCCGGGAGTTCAGTTCACGGTCGTCGCCGCCCGGCGCGCCCGCGAACAGTTCCTGGCACGCCGCGCGGTAGACCGGCAGATCGTCGGGGTGGAATTCGGGCCGCTTGGTGAGCCGGCGGGCCAGCGGGGGCACCGGGGCGCTGACCCAGTCGTAGAGGTGCCGGGTCCAGTGTTTCGAAGACGAGCCGCTCCCCACCGGCCATCGGACCGGTCAGTTCCTGTTGCTGCCGCGGGACACCCGGGGTAGCTCGAGGTCCAGCGCGATCCGGCCGGCGGCGAGATGCGTCTGCACTTCCTCGGCGGGCAGCGGCCTGGCGATCAGAAACCCTTGCGCCCGATAGCAACCCAGGCCGACCAGCGTGCGCGCGGCCACCGCGGTCTCGACGCCCTCGCCGACCACCCCCAGTCCGAACGAACCTGCCAGTCCGACAATGGATTTCACGATCGCCAGATCATCGGTGCTGACGCCGAGGCGCTGCACGAACCCGCGGTCGATCTTCACCGCGTCGACCGGCAGCGCCTTCAGGTGGGACAGCGAGCTGTATCCGGTGCCGAAATCGTCGATGGCGATCTGCACGCCCATCCGCTTGAGCCCGCGCAGCGTCAGCTGCGTGCGCGCGAGATCCTGCACGACAACGTGTTCGGTGATCTCGAGGCAGACCGAACTGCCGTCGATGCCGTGGCTGCGCAGCGTCTCCTCGATGGATTCGACGAAATCCAGGCTGACCAGCTGCACCGGCGAGACGTTGATGCGGATGACGACATTGGAGGCCAGGCCCGCCTGCTGCCACTGGGCAAACTGGGCGCACGCGGTGCGAATCACCCAGCGCCCCAGCTCGCCCGCCAGATTCGTCGCCTCGGCGACCCCGACGAAAGCACCTGGCGGCAGCAGTCCGCGCGTGGGATGCTGCCAGCGCACCAGGGCCTCGAGCGCAACGATCCGCCCGGTCCGCAGATCGACCTCGGGCTGATAATGCAGGACCAGCGATCCGTCGGCTACCGCGCTGCGCAGGTTGAGCTCCACGTCGTCCTGCAACTCGAATTGCGCGCGCATCGCATCGGTGAACACCGCGACACCGTTGCCACCCCCGGATTTCGCGGACAGCAGGGCGTGATCGGCCCGCCGCAGCACGTCGGCCACGGTCATTTCGCCCGGAATGCCCACCGCGACACCGACGCTCGCCGCCCGGCTGACCGATTCCTCGCCCACGGTGACGCGCCGGGCGATCAGCTGCTGCAGGCGGGTGCCCTCGAGCTCGGCCTCCACCGCCTCCATCGGCTTCGCCGGCACGATCACGAACTCGTCGCCGCCGAGCCGGGCGATCATGTCGGCCGGATCCAGGTGGTCGCGTAGTCGCATGGACAGCGTCTGGATGAAGTTGTCGCCGGCGGTGTGCCCCAGAAAGTCGTTGAGCGCCTTGAGCCGGTCCAGATCCACGAAGAAGGCGGCCACCGGCCCCGGACTACCCGGTTCCAGGCGCTGTTCCATGTATTCCAGCAGCGCCCGGCGATTCGCCAATCCGGTGAGGTCGTCGTGCATGGCGATGTACCGCAGCCGCTCCTCGGCCTCGATCCGCGCCTGCAGCTGCGCGAACAGCGAGGCGATCGCCTTGAGCACGTTGAGTTCCCGGGTACTCCACTCGCGGTCGCCGTGCTTGATGAAGCCCAGCAGGCCGATCGGAACGCCGCGCGAGAGCAGTGGCACCGCCGCGGAGGTGATCGCCTCGATGCCCGAGGATTCGCGGATGCCGTCCTGATACTCGACAAAGGCTCCGGGCCGGACGATCAGCGGTTCGGTGGCGTGCTCGACGACCTTGAACCCGATGTCCGCGTCCGCGAAATATATGACCGAGAGCGGGTCGGGTTCCGGAATGTCCGGTCGGTGCGGCCATTCGGCCACCAGAATCGTGGCGCGCTGGTCGCGATCGGTACGGCGCAGGTAGCAGAAGTCGACATCGAAATGCTCGACGAGACTTGCCAGCACGCGCTCCGTCGCCGCCACTACCGTCGTGGCGTCGATGCCCATCAACTCGGAGGCGACCTGTGTCACCAGTGAGTCGAGTGTCCGCCGAGGCACCTTATCTCCGATCGCGTCAGCTGCACCAACGCCATGGTCTCATGCGCAGGCACCTCCAGTAAGTCCAGGAACCTGCCCCGAAATGACGCTAGTGTATCGACGAATTCCGGGGAAATCGCCGCGAGCACCCCTGTCCGCATCGCCCCGCCGCCGCCGAGGTCCGCCGCGCCGACCGCGGTCGCTTCGACAGTCATAGGTTTCCTACTCCGTTGCTGCGCGATACCGCGCGACTACCCAGGCCCAGTGGCGGACCGTTCGGTTCGCGGCTGAAATCCGGGGTAGGCCGCTTAGGCAGTATCCGTCATCCGGCAGGAATTGACCAGACGTCCGGCTAATCTTCCGAAACCTGGGTGGAAGGTCCGAAATTAGCCCTGGTCACGGCCACGGATACGGCTGGCAAGCAGAACAGGAAGACCGGTTGGTTCTAGATTGGCTAACCGATGGCTACCATACGGCTCTAGACCAGGATAGAGATGTACAGCTCGACCTCCGCCGGCCCGCGCCAGATCTCGATCTCCTCGCGGTAGGCGCGGGTGATCTCGGCCGAGGCCGTCGCGTCGTCGACCTGGGCCCACACGTCCTCGACCGGGTCGTGATAGTCGCCGTTGGGCTCGAAGCGCGCGTAGACGCCCTTGGGCACGCGGATCAGCACATCACCGGCCGGAACCGCCTCGACGGTCGGATAGTCGTGACTGACCAGCACGTTGTAATTGCCGGCCGGATCGGGCGTGTACACGGTGTACAGCGGCGAGGTGGGCCGCACCTCGCGATCGCGCAGCCGGTCGCGCAGGAATTCGATCAGCTCACTGTTGCTGACCTTGAAGCTCGGCCGCACCCGCGGTACCACCAGGCCGCCGTAGATCGCCTGGTCACGCACGACAATCGTGTAGCTCATCGCGGTTCAACCGCCAGATACACGTCGATCTTGTACGCGTGCGGGTAGCACTCGAAGTCTCCCGTATGGGTGCGCTTGATCTGGTTGTGTTCCTCGGCGTACGCGATCTGGGTCCACAGGTCGGTCATGAGCTGCGGGAAGTTGCCGACCGAGGAGAAGCGGGCATAGGACCCCCGGGGCAGCCGGGCGACGATGTGCCCGCGGGTGACCTGGTCGAACGAGGTGCATTCATAGCCGACGATCTGGGTGTTGAAGGTGCCCAGATCCGCCGCGTAGTCGGTGTAGGCGCAGGCCAACGGCCCGCCGAGCTCCTGATGCAGCACCGTCCCCCAGGCGGCCTCGAGATCTCGATCCCGCAGCTCCCCGAGCGCACGCTTGGGACTGCGCACCGGCAGCCCCGCAACCCACGTCTCGTCCCGCTCGACGATCTCAAACTGCATGAAAGCTAACTCTCTCGAAGTTGTTCGCGCAGGATGCGCGCAATGCGGGTCGCATCGCCGCAGCCTCCAGGCCAGGCGTCATGCTATCAACCCGCCCTGTGAGACATCCACGACATGACATCTCACCCACCAGGGTTGCTGGACCCCATTTGCCCGAGTCCCGCCTCACCCCACCGCAAACCACGGGCAATTCCCAACCTCCCCACCCACCCCTCCCGCACCCTCCCCACCTCCCCCGCCGAAGTCCACCCATCCACCCCTGAAACCCCCCACAACCAGCCGATTCGGAGTCTCCCCACCCCACCTGCTAGAGTTCTCCAACGTTGGTTCGGAAACGAACCACGGGGCTATAGCGCAGTTGGTAGCGCGTCTCGTTCGCATCGAGAAGGTCAGGGGTTCGATTCCCCTTAGCTCCACAAATTAGCACCAATCCGAACCGGTTTCATCAGGGTCCTGGCCAGCGGTTTTCCTCTGGCCAGGACCCTGATGCCGTTTGAGTGGGCTGTGGTGGCGGTGCTGGGCAACGCGGCCAGCACGCAGACCGCCGCCCGACCGGCCAGTTCACTTACGATCGACCGCACCTGGCCGGTCAGCTGGATGGTTCGCCGTTGGTAGCGTTCGAACACGCCGGGAACCCGCTCACGGAAGGTTCTGCAGCACTGCGGCGTCGGACAGACCAGCCGCCGCACCCGCACGACCACCGAGCGGCACCGATCGAGGCGCCGTCAGCGATATCGGCTACCGCGGTGCGGGCGTCGTCGAAAACCTTGTTCACTGATGCGCTCCTGCCGTGGTGGGGTTCGCCCGGGCCAGCACGAGCTCGGGATCGGCGTCGGCGGGGATGGTCGAGTACAAGAAATCCGCATCGGGGACCTCGCCGTGACCGTGCCAGTACCGCGGCGACACCACAGCGCCGGCCAAGGAACTGCCGAATACCTGGATGCGGTCTCGATCCAGCAGCGCCAGCGCCCATCGATAGTGGGAGACGGCGTTCGACAGTGGCGTGTAGGCCGCGAGATCGTCTGCCGGAACTCCTGTTTCGTCGCTGCGCGCGTCGAGCAGGACCAAGCTCACTGGCAGTTCGCTGAACCGCCGCAACCAGTCGGAGATGTAGATGGAGGCCGATTCGGCGTGGTCGGACGAGATGGCGGGTGGGTCTTGATGTCCGGCGTCGTAGTGTGCCCGCACCAACCAGTGGACCGGAGACGGCACCTGCAGAACCAATGGCTGCCTGCTGGTTTCGGCCAGCACGGCGACGGCGGCGAAGACAGCATCGGTGGCCTTGGTGTCGGTCAACAGAGCCTTCAACGCGTACCCGACCCGGGAACGAGTTGCCATGGCCGCACGGAGGTCGGCACGGGTTCCGAGGTGGCGTCGGTAGATCGCGCCCACGTCGGCCAGTGTGGCGTCCGGGGAGAGCAACGCCTGGGCAGTCCGGAAGTAGCCGGCGCACAGCGTGGGATCCTCCCAGGGCACGGCCGCACCGCCGAGCAGTCGATGGGATCCGTAGGCGGAGTGGTCGATCAGCAGCGCTGTCGGTCGGCCGGAGGGCGGGCTGGAGACCAGCGCATCGAATTCGGTGGGCATCGGAGTTCTTTCCTGACGAGCGTGCGGGATGGGCTCCGCGCGTGTGTCGGGCGCGCGGAGCCCGTCGTAAGGATGGTCAGCTGAGGCGGGTCACGGTCTCGCCGTGCTTGTCCTCCAGCTCCCGGACCCGCTGCTCGAGCCGGGCGATGGCCACTTCGCGGCGGTCGGGCATCATGATGATCGGCAGCTCACCCAAGGGCGCGGTGACCCGCTTGGGACCGTCGATATCGAACACGGTGGCGGTCATGTCGTCGGTGTCGTCACCCCAGGAGCCGTAGTAGAGCAGGTCCTGCGGCGGCTCAGCGGTTACCCATTCGTCGACGAACTCCTGGAACGGGCGACCACATCGCAGCCGGTCGACACGGATGTCGGCGCGGCGCGCGGTGGTGGCGGCGGTGTCGAGCACGAACGTGTCCGGGTCGTAGACGACGCCGAAGATGTCCTCGGCGACCGTGCGGCTGATCCGGTTCAGCTCGGCGTCGGTGATCACTGCCTCGGGGGCGCGTTCGAGCGGGTCACCGTACCCACCCCCGGCCCCCTGGGCAATCATGTACAACTCGCCGTCCTTGGCCAGGTCGAACTGCAGGCCCATGTGCGCAGTCTTGTACTTGCCGCCGTCGAAGGGCGTCTCGTTCATGACCTTCTCGATCGACAGATCGAATTTGCCAGGCTCGGAACGGATCGCGTCGTAGACGTTGACGCCCTTGACCATCGCCAGCGGGTAGGTGCCGCACCCGTATCCGCCGAACAGGCCGTACACCGAGGAGAACTTCGCCCCGGACGTCACGGTCATGAATCCCCATTGCGGGCTGCCCTCACTGGCGACGATCATCTCGTAACCCATGCCGCCGGTGAACTTGCCGAAGCCCATGTTGTCGCGGACCAGCCGCTTGGACACCAGCTGCATGAACGGCACTTCCTCCTCCATGACCTCCTGCTCGGCCATGTCGGCCATCGCGCAGAACAGCGGAGAGACAGCGTCCTCACCGTCGCGGAAAGGCAGTGCGCCACCAGGCATTCCGTTGAGATCGGCGCACAGATTGCCAACCACATCGCCGTGCTGGGTGACCCCGCCCCAGAGGAAGGTGTTGATCTGGTTGAACCACGGGGCAACCACGTTCGAGTGCTTCTGCGGCACTGAGAACTGCATCTTGGCCCAGCTGGACTGCAGCGCGGAGAACCCGCGGAAGGACGCCTGCAGCGACTGCCCCATCGGCGCGTCGTAGCTGGCATCGGCCCAGGTCCCCTCGTCGGAGATGATATCGATGCAGCTCATCGCCGACGTGCATCGCGGCAGGTCGGGCCACCAATGGCCGAGGATCGCCTGCATCATCATCGACTTCACCGAGCACAGCGGCGAATTCATCGCCCGGTTGAGGATTTCCGGGCCGGTGCCACGCAGATCGATGGTCATCTTGTCGCCCTTGACCGTGATCTTGCACGACATCTTGATGAGGATGTTCTCCTTCAGCGTGCTGTCCATGAACTGGTTGAAACGCACAGTCCCGTCGGGCAGATCGGTGATGCGGCGCCTGACTTCGGCGTCGACATCTTCGACCGTGGTGCGCAGCGCGGCGACGAACGCCGCGGTACCGACCTCGTCGATCAGCTTGTGAATGCGTTCCATGATCCGGCGCACCGAGGCGATCTTGACCTTCATATCGGCGAGCTGCAGTTTGGGGTCGCGCACCGAATGTTGCAGGAACGTAAGCAGATCGCGGCGCAGGTGTCCCTTTTCGACGACCTTGAACGGACTCATGCGAAGGCCGTCGTCGAACGGTGTCTCCGACCCCGACGGCATGCCGCCCGGTTCGCAAGCGCCGTTTTCGCCCTCGTGAATGGTGGCGGCGATCCAGGCGATGAGCTCTCCGTCGCGGAACACCGGCATGATCATCGACTGGTCGGTGTTGTGGATATTGCCGAATCGGGCGTCGTTGTGGATGAACCCGTCGCCCTCGTAGATTCCGACGGTGGGTTCGTCCTTCCAGTACTTCATGATGTACCGAATCGGATGGTGCAAGATCGCGGAGAACGCGATGACGCCGTGGCAGGACAGATAGGACACGTCACCGGCGGCGGTGTAGATCGCCGTGGTCAGGTCGCCCCATTTCGCACCGGGCGCGGCGCCCTGGGCTTCGCACATCTCGTAGCCCTCGTCGAGCGCGCCGGCGATGCGTTTGCGGATGCGGTCGACCATGATCCGGTCCACGCCTTGGACGATGCAGAGCTCCTCGAAATCCGAACGCTCGGAAATCTGGTGCGACCGCATGATTTCGGGGTCGGGGCCGAGGAACAACGTGGTTTCGTCCATGAAGTCGTCGACCCACTGTTGTTCCTGTGGGTTCAGCGCATGGGTGCGGTGGTCATCGAGTGCAGTCATGTCGGTTCTCGTTTTCTCCTGAGTCGGTGGTCAGTCCTGCAGGAACCAGACGGCACCCTGCGGAGTCGGCTCCAGCCGCCATCCGGGCTCGACGAGGAACGTGGTGTTCTCCGTCGTCACGATCGCCGGACCGGGGATGACGTGCCCGCTGGTCAGCGCGTCGGCGTTGTAGATGGCGGCCTCGACGGGTTCGGCGTTGTCGACCAGATGGATGAGCCGGTGGTCGACCGGATCGGGCACCCGGCGCGGAGTGTCGCCCGAGTCGAGGGAATCGAATCGGACCGTGTCACCGTCGACGTAGGAGGCGACCCGGACCGTCTGGACCCGGATGCCTGCCTCCGGGGCGGCCGAACCGCGCCCGTAGCGCTGGTCATAGATCTCGGCGAAGGTGCGGATCATGTGCAGGACATCGCCGACACCGTGCATTCGCCGCACATCCACCACGACCGCCGTGGTGACCAGTTGGTTGCCGTAGCGCATGTCCATCTCGAGCCGGTACTCGACGTCATCGGATGAGAAGCCTTGGCGGACAAGGTCTTCGCGGCCCAGCGCTTCCAATTCCTCGACAATGGCGTTGAATTCGTCGTAGTCGCTGTAGAGGGTGCGGGTGGTGGCGTTGTACAGGACGGCATGGGTGCCGCGCTCGTGGAAGTGCAGCTGGCTCATGTTGCCCGCACCGCACGCGGAGAACACCGAGGAGAACGGCGGAGCCAGGACCCGTTTGATGCCGGATTGCGCGGCGATGCCACAGGCGTGCAGCGGCCCGTTGCCGCCGTAGGCGAGCATGGTGAAGTCCTCGGGCAGGTAGCCGCGTACCCGCAACTCTTTGCCGATACCGATGGCCATCTGTTCGTCGACGCCACGTTTGATCTCCTTGGCGACGTCCAGCAAATCCATATCGAGTTCGTCGCAGAGGTTCTCCTCGATGGCGAACACTGAGCGCTTGGGATTGAGCTGGATATAGCCGTTGGCGTAGTTGTCCGGGTCGAGGTAACCCAGCAGCAGGTCGGCATCGGTCACGGTGGGTTGGAGCCCGCCGCGGTCATAACAGGCGGGTCCGGGGTTGGATCCCGCGGACTCGGGCCCGATCTTGATCGCATTGTGGATGCGGTCGAAGCTTGCGATCGATCCACCGCCGGCGCCGAGGGTGTCCAGATGCACCATCGGTACCGACACCAGCCACCGATCGATGGTTGGCATGAAGTCGTAGTGCTTCACCCCGCCCTCGGGCACCAGGCCGATGTCGAACGAGGTGCCGCCCATGTCGGTGGAGATGACATGCCCCAACCCGGTTTGCCGGGACAGATGCTCGGCGGCTCCGACACCGGCGATTGGCCCGGAGTGGATGGTCTGCAGCGCGTCGGTGGAGTTCATCTGCGCCATGCCGCCGGAGTTGTGGATGACCAGCATCGGCTTGCCGTACCCGGATTCGCGCAGGTTGTCCGACAGCTGACTCAGCGCATGGAACATGATCTTGTGCAGAAAGCCGTCGACAATGGTCGAGGTGGCGCGCACGTACTCACCCTTGCGACCGGACACCTGATGTCCCAACAACACCGGGATGGCGCCGAGCTCATGAGCCGGGAACTCTTCCAGGATGATCTCCTGGATGGCGAGCTCGTGTTCCGGGTTCTCGGTCGCATTGGTCAGGCTGACGACCAGCGCCTCGACACCGACATCGACCAGCTGACGCACGACAGTGCGGACGTCCTGCGGATCCAGCGGTGCGACGATCCGACCTGCGGAATTGACCCGTTCCTTGACCGACCGGATGTATTTGCGTGGCACGAGCGGCTCGGGCCGCTCGGCACAGGTCAGATTCTGCTGCAAGGAGTAGTCCAGGCCTTCGCCATAGCCGCGGCCACGAGAGAGCGGGATGGTGTCCTCGAACCCATGGGTGACGATGGCGCCGATCTTGGGCCCCTTGCGCTCGATGAGCGCGTTGGTGCCGAGCGTGGTGGCATAGCGCACCGAGTCGACTTCCGCGAGGACGCTACCGCGGTCGAGCTGGGCGCGTTTGCAGGCCAGGTCGAGCGCTTCGTTGAACCCAAGCGCCAGATTGTGATGGGTGGTCAAGGCTTTCGCTTCCACATACGTGTCGTCCCAGACGAAGAAGCAGTCGGTGAAGGTGCCACCGATGTCGACGGAGATGCGTTTCATGATCGTGTCGTCCCGTTTCTGATGTCAGCGAATCCGGCCTGCGGCCCTGAGGTCGGCGGTGTACTTCTCGGCGTCCGGGCCGGACCCGTAGTTGGCGACCACTTCGGGATCGACGCCACGGGCTTGCCATTGCCGACGCAGCGCATCTACGTCGAACACCATGTCGACGGTCGGCGGGTGGCCCGGCGGCACGTATTCGGTCTCGATCTGCGTCGCGCAGCCCGGGCAGTAATACTCGAGAATGCGGCAGTAGCCGGGATCCGGGGAGAAGGTGAACTCGTAGCGTTCCGGGTCGATGATCGGCTGGTGGATCTCGCGGGGGTCGCGGTCGTAGACCAGCGTGCCCGGCTTGTAGTTGCCGTGGGCGTCGCCGAGGTCGTGTTCACACACCCGGCACACCCAGCGTTCGCTGTCCAAGTCGATGACCAGATATTCGGTCACGGGGACTCGCATGATGATTCCCTTCTTCGGTCGATGGACCGGGGTCACTTGATATCGGTGAGCAGCAGGTCGCCGTGGGAGGTGACGTCGAAGCGCCAGCCGTGCGGCACCCGGGCGGTGAAGAATGGGCCTTCGACGATCGCCGGCCCTGCGGCGCGTGCGCCTGGCTGCTGCTCGGACAGGACGAAGACGGGTACGTCGTCGACCTGATCGGCCGCAGTGCGCACCGCACGGGTCCCGTTCGGGATGGCGGTCACAGCGGGCAGGTCCGTCGTGGGGTCCAGACGTGGGTGGCGTAGGGCGGCGGCGACGTCCAGGCGCAGGGAAACCTGCTTGCCCGCGGCGTCGATCCGGTCGCCGCGCGTGTACGGCATCATCGAGAACTGCTCGCCGGTTTCGTCCTCGACGATCAGTTGCCAGGTCTGCGTGCAGTCGGCGAGGTCGTAACCCTCCTGGAACATGTCTCGCTCGGCGCGCACGAGCACCTGGTCGAAGGTGGCCGCGGCCTGCTCGGTTCCCGCGTTATCGACGAGCACCTCATAGGTCTTGCCGATATCGGAGAACCCGATGCCGAACGCGGAGAACACCGCCGCGGTCCGCGGAATCAGCACCTTGCTGACGCCTGCCAGGCGAGCCGCGCCTGCCGCGCTCATCGGGCCGGCGCCGCCGAACGCGGCGAGCGTGGTGGTCTCGTCGGCCAACGCCGCGAACGAGTCCGCGATCGCGGCGAAATACACCTGCTCCATCCGGATGAGGGCTTCCCCGAGTCCGACTCCCAGCGGGGTGGCGATCGTGTCGGTGATCACCGCCCGCGCACGGTTGGCGTCGAGGCGAAGCCGGCCGTCCAAGTAGGTGTCCGGGTCCAGGACGCCGAGCAGCAGGTTGACGTCGGTGATCGTGGCTTCCTTGCCACCCAGCCCGAAGCAGGCTGGGCCGGGGGCGGCACCGACGCTGCGCGGCCCAACGGTGATCTCGCCGCCGTGGACCGTGATGACCGAACTTCCCCCGATGCCGCTGGAGTGCACGGTGCTCATGGGGAACGAGATCGGTACGCCTTCGACCGCGCCGCGGCGGCTGGTGGAGATGGCACCGTTCTCGACGATCCCGACATCGGTGGTGGTGCCGCCGACATCCATCATCAGCACCCGCGCCAGACCGTAGCTGTCGGCCAGCGCGCGCGTGCCCTCCAGGCCACCGCGCGGGCCCGAAGAGTAGGTCTTCAACGCCACAGCCTTCGCCACTCGCGACGACGCACCGTCGTTGCGGTAGACCAGCAGCGGATTGGTGATCTTCATGTCGCGTAGTCGGTGCTGGGCCTGGTACAGGAATCCCTCCATCACCGGATGCAGGAACGAGTTGAGAATGCTCGACCAGCCCCGTCGATCCCGGCTCCGGTCGGCGACCAGGTCCCAGCTGTAGAGCAGCGGCACCGATCCGAGGAGATGGCGCGGGAGCCTGCGCAGCAGGACCCGGCGCATCTGCTGTTCGGACCGCGGTGACTCGCCGATGACCACGATGCGCTCGGCGCCGTCGGTGGTCAGCCTGTTCACTGCCTGCACCAACTCGAACGCGAAGTCGTCGTCCGGCATCGATGGATCGACCACCGCGGTGCGGTCATCGATCAGGTCGTGGAACAACGCCCGGGAGGACTGGTCGGCGCGGAACTCCGCGACAACGCCCTCGTCCTCGACGACCAGCCCGATCTTGGGGCCCTTTCTTTGGACCAACGCGTTGGTGCCCTGCGTGGTCGAGTAGCGGATGTGGTCGGTGTTATGAAGCAGTCGGTCGAGGTCGTGGTGGCCGTACACCTGAGCGGACGCCTTGCCCAGACCGTCGAACAAGCACTGCGACAGATCGAACGGCGTGGTCAGGGTCTTTGTGAAGGAGTACCCCGCACCGTTCCAGACACAGATGTCGGTCAGCGTGCCGCCGTTGTCGATGTTGATGAGGTGATCCATGCTCACTCCTGGGTGCCGCCTTCCGCTGGCGAGCCGAACTGCTCGCGCTACGAAAGAATGCGTTGTGTCCCAGGACACAAAGGTGTCCCAATTTGGGTCAGTGTGGTTGCTAACTGTTTGACAGAATGGAGATGCAGGCCATAAACGGCACAACTGTTCGATGACGAACCAGGACACCCGCATGAACAACGCAGCAGATCGTCGCCTGGAGATCGCTGCGGCACGAGCCGACTTTCTGAACACCGGAACCCGGACGTCCACTGTTCCCGATATCGTCGCAGCAAGCTGGCAGCGTAGCGCAGCAGCCGGAGTCTCCCACGAGGACTTCGTCCTGCCCTACTACAGCGACCTCGACATCGCCTCGCGGTTGGTCCGCTGTGCCGAGCCGGTCATCCACCGTCTCACCGAGGAGACCCACGACCTACCGCTGAGCATCGCGCTCACCGATAGCAAGGCGCGCGTGCTCAGCCGAACCGACACCGCCCGCACCATCGGGATCCTGCTCGAAAAGGTCTCGCTCACCAGTGGTTTCGGATGGGATGAGGGCGCCGCGGGCACCAACGGCATCGGGACGGTGCTGGAATCCGGGTCCTCTGTCTACATCGTAGGACCCGAGCATTTCAATGACGCGGTCCAACCGTTCGCCTGCGCGGGCGCCCCCGTCCGAGACCCGATCACGGGCCGGGTTCAGGGAGTCCTCGACATTTCCTGCCTTGCCGAGCATTCCACTCCGCTATTGCACTCACTGGTGCGCTCGGCGGCCGCGGAGATAGAACGCGGACTCATGCTGGACCACAGCCAGGCGCAGCAGGGCTTGTTCGACGCCTACGTCCGTGTCGACGCGCGCTCCAACAAAGCCGTCCTCGCCGTCGGCGCGAACATGGTGATGGCCAACGCGAAGGCTCAGCAACTGCTCGACTCGACGGATCAGCTGATGCTGCAGGACCACGCCCGGTTCATCCTCACCCACCGCGATGAGTTTCGCGACCAGATCGTCCTGGCCGGCGGCGAATGCGTCCACATCCACGCCACCCGCATCACCGTCGGCGCGGAGGCCGTCGGCGTCATCCTGGTCATCACCCCCGCCCAGATCGCTCGGCCGGGGAAGTGGATGCCTGCTACGCCCCCGGCGCCGCATCGCCCCTACCCCGAGCGCCCACAACTGGCCGACACACCCGTCTACGACAGTCTCACGCCGGCCTGGCGCGCGGCCGCCGCCGATATCAAGGCCGCATTCCAACGCGGTGACCACGTCCTCATCATGGGAGAAGCCGGCAGCGGCAAAGCCACCCTGGCCACCGAAGTTCACGCTTCCTTGCACGGACCAGGCCACCGGCTGATCGTCGAGGCATCCACGGTATCCCACGAGTCGATAACAGAAATCGACCAATGGCTCGAATCCGTAACGGATCCCATCCTCTGCATCGTCCACCTCGGCGACGATGTCGACAATCGACAAGCGGCCGACCTGCGGACTGCGCTCGCGTTGATCGGGCAATCCGGGAAAGCGGTCACCGTGGTCGTGACCGTGTCACAAACCAGGTTGCCGACCGAAGTCCCGTTCGCCGCGGTGCTCGCCGACGTCCAGGCGACCGTCACGGTGCCGCCGCTACGGCACCGAGCAGCCGACATCCCCGCCATCGTGACCCGTATCCTGCGTGAGTTGGCCCCGCACCGCGACATCACGGTGTCCCCGCAGGGCATGCGCCTGCTCGCCCGATACACCTGGCCCGGGAACATCCGCCAACTCCGCGACGCACTGCGGGAGACGCTGGAACACAAGCCTGTAGGCATCATCACCGAACGCGACTTCCCCGGCTACTGCTCCACCACCTCGCGCCGAAGCCTCACCCAAATCGAGGAAGCCGAGCGCGACACCATCCTCGCGGCGCTACGCGACAACCAGGGAAACCGACTCAAGGCAGCACAATCACTCGGCCTGGCACGGTCGTCGCTCTACCGCAAACTCAAGCAATACGGGCTTACCGCCGTATAGATCGGCACCGGGCGACCCGGGCGTCGTGGCAGTTGGTGCTGGCCATGTACTGCGTTGCGCTCGATCGGCTGGGGCGCTTCCTCAAGGCCGGAGAAAACCGCAGCGGTCAGACGCCGTCCCTGGGTCACGCCGTCGTCGTTGTTCGCGACGCGCCACAGGAAGCTCATGAGCATGATGATGTCGGCGGGGTCGTGCCCGGCGGCCATGGTCCCCTCGGCCACACAGGCATCGACCAGTTTCGCCACCGCCGCGGTGGTCGGCGCCCAGAAAGCGCTGATCACGTCCTGGGCCGCGGCGCTGTGCAAGGCATCGCCCAGACCGTGCTTGATGCGGATGTAGGCGGACAGGGTCTCGAACCACTCGACGAACGCGGCCTTGGCCGAAGAATGGCGCGCCAGCACCTCGTCGGCGGTGGTGGTCAGGCGGTCGATGTCGTGCTGGTAGGCCGCGAGGATCAGGTCCTCGCGGGTGGGGAAGTGGCGGTAGAGCGTCCCTGCGCCGACGCCTGCGCGTTTGGCGACCTCGCCGAGCGGCACGAGCGGGTTGTCCGCGAACAGCTCGTGGGCGGCCTCGATGATCGCGACACGGTTACGTGCGGCGGCCTTGCGCTGCGTGCCGTAGGGGCCGGTCGGCATTATGGCGAGTCGGCGGATGATGAGGATGGTGGTGGCGGCGGCGATGTAGGTCACCGTTTGGTGGTGGTCCGCTGGGGGTGTAGTGCTGACCCAACACAATCCCGCAATCACGTCTGGTCTTGTGTCGGCATTGCATTACCAGCGTGTTCGGGCATTCCCTGGGCAGTGCCACCGCGGCCCAGTCGAGGCGCGACGACCGGAGGATCTTGGCGGGAGTGAATCTGGCGCGTGACGATCGTCGATCATCTACCGGTTTGATGCGCAGCTGGGGCCCTTCGGCCGTGGGATGGTTCGGATTGATTAGCGTTAGGACCACCTTGGGGGGCTTACTAGAACACGGCACTAAGCCAATGCCGTGCAGCAGGACGTCAACGCCACCACTTCCTTACGAAGGGGTGGCGTTGCTGGTTTCTGCGGCCTTCGCGTCCGGGTCGGCGGGGGCGGGCTGATTGGTTCGCCGCTGTGACCTTGCCCGGTCAGTGCCCCAAGCGCGCCTCTCGAAGCAACAAAACACCAGGTCAAGCGACCATATGTCCGACTTCGCGGCGAAGCGTCCTAGCCAGATTCGATCCGGAACTCGAAGCGATGTGGTCTCGTGTGCCGCCCTCTGTGCCGACAATGTTGCCGGTTGGGATTCCCGCCGTGCGGGAACTCATGCAGGCGCGGGACCCGAGAGCATGCGTCGCGATGGGACGGTGGATATGAACGAGCGCTCGATGCGGGGCAGGTCGAAGCCTTCCACGATGAGGCGATCGATCATGCCTCCCGGCATCTTTTGGGTTACAGCGCTTTCCGCGACCGGCAGGATCACTGCCGATGGGTGTGCGGGATCGTGGTACACGGCTTGCTCGGCAGCCAGCCGGGTGGTCGCCGTAGCGTGTGGCTCCCCGGTCCCGTGGTTGCGGCATAGCGGGGGAACGCGCCGCTCGAGACCTGCACACGGATGCGGTGGCCGCGTTTGAACCGATAGGCTGTCGGCCACAGTTGCACTGTGGCGCAGCGTATTCGCTCGCATCCGAGGCGCTGCGCGCCGCTCATCTCTGATGGCGCGATGGACAGCGCTTTTCCCGCTTGTAGATGAAACCGCTGCGGTGCATAGCCTTTCGGTGGCCAAGCATGAAATCGTGCCACGTTTGCGCACCCACACGCCGGGTTCGGCGAGCGGCTCGCAGAAATGGACCGGTGGCGACACCGGTGCCGCGCGGCGGGCCGACTCAACCAATGCCTTGTCGTTCGGAAATGCGATCACCCGGAACGGACGCGGTGCGAGAAGCCTCTTCGCATCAGGTCTCTCGTGCGCGGACGCCGACGCAACATCCGACGTGCAGGACCTCCGCGTCGTCGGTGAGCAAGAGAGCAGCCACGGCTCGCACCGCGTCAACAGACAACCCGATCTCGAGCAAGGGGCTGTGCCGTGGGTGATCCGGGCCGGGCGGCCCGAGAGTCACCTGAAGTGACAGGCCTCCGGCGGTATCTCGCTGCAGGACAATCGAGCCGTCCACGAGGCCGGCGATACGATCGTGCTCACGCAGGGGTAGGGATTCGGCCCGCATTCGGGAACCTCCATCTATCGGTAGTTGTTCGAATCAGCCGGCAGGAGCCGGGGCAGTCGGGCGCCAGAACAGCAGGACCTGGGTCAATCCGCCGACAATTCCGAGAGCGACGGTCAGTACGAGAGGGGTCCACCCAGCACCGAAGATTCCCAGGCTGTAGTCGATCGTCAGCCGGCCGCCGCCAAGTCCACCGAGGCAGATCAGTGCCACGGCCAGCACGAGCACATACTCGTAGCCCTCGCCGGGACGGAAGATGAAGAAGCCATTGCGCCGGTGATTGGTCACGAAAGCGACAACCATCGTGCCGAGCAGGACAGCAGCCGCGATCGGAGAAACGAGCCCCAGAGCGAGCAGGACCCCTCCACTGAATTCGATTCCACTGGCCGTCCAAGCGTGCAGCCGACCAGGGCGCATCCCCATGCTCTCGAACCACCGTGCAGTGCCGTCGATCCGCCCGCCACCGAAGGCGTGATTCCACCCGTGCAGGATGAAAACAACTCCAACCGTGACCCGCAGGACACCGATTACGACGTCCGAAGCATCGATCGCATTCAACTTCTTCTTCTCCCGGATCAGAGTGTCGGCAGCTCGAGGTTGTAGACCTGCGCCGGCTTCATCGACAGGTTGTCGATGTTGTTCTCGGTCGCCTGGTGGTCGAGCGCGTCGAGGACGACAACCGGTCCGTGCACCGAACCGGTCTGGGGTATCTACACCGCCGAACCCGGCACCGAGGACGCCGGACGACTCGCCCTCCGCACGCAATTCTCGGTCGAGTAGGCCCGCGAGGGCAGCCATTCGATCTCGGCATGCACTTGCACGACGCGCCGCTCGGTGAGCTCGCGGAACGCGACCATATCCTCGACGCAGATCAGCGCCGTATCTTGGGTGTCGCAGAACTCGCGAAGTTCGTCCCCGGTGGCCAGTGCCGTCGAATCGCGTTCGCTCACCAGGGCGCACAGCCCGCCGACCGGCGGTAGTTCGGCGATGCTCAGCAGGTCGAGAAGGCATTCGCCCGGCCGCGGTCTGTCGAGCACGCCACCGGGGGCGACCAGTTCGACGACGAGGTGCCCGGGCCGGGTGAAGGCGTCCGGATGCGCGTGCCGGTGAGCGAGCAGCGCGAGAGTCCGAGCGCGGTCCTGCGCGGAAATACCTGTCGACGTGCCCTCGATTGCATCGACCGAAACCGCGTAGTGCCTATCGATCTCGGGGCCTGTCGACGCGATCAGCGGAAGACCGAGGGCCCCGGCACGGTCGGGCAGCATTGCCGCGCAAAGGAATCCGGAGCCGTATCGAACGGCCCATGCGACGAGGCTTTCGGATGCGAGACTACCGGCGAACGCGAGATAGCCGACGCCGTCGGTGTCATCGGCGATGACAACAGCACGTCCGTCGAGGATACTGTCGACGGCGTCCGACACACGTCCCATGGTATTGCGCAGCCGCTCGAGTTCAGAGGCGTTCGGACGATGTTTCGTCATGACAGGCTCCGTGTGTCCGTGCGCAGCCCCGCTTGGTGCAGTAGCGGCATGACCTCGGCGTTGAAGCGGTCGATACCCTCGGTGTAGTCGAGCCAGCCGAGTGCGGCGCCGCTGATTCCCATGCCGCTCAGGCGGGTGAGTTGGTCGGCGACCTGTTCAGCGGTGCCCACCAGCGGCAACGCACCCCACCCGGCGACGTATGCCCGGGCCCGCTCGGCCATAAGCTCTGGCGGGAGGGCCTGGGCGCCACCGCTGATGATGTTGTTCGCCAGGCGCTGGGCGGTCTCCAGATCACCGAGTTCGTCTACGTACCAGTCGAAGTAACGTTTTGCCTCCGCTTCGGTGTCCTTCACCACGACGGTGCAGAAGGTCAGTGCATTGAACTTTCGGTTCAATCCGGCGGCGTGCGTCTTACAACGCTGCATCGTCTGTTCGAGCAGGTCCCAGTTGTCGCTGCCGACGAAACAGTAGTCCGCGTGCGTAATCCCGAAGTCGAGTCCGGCGGGCGACTGGCCGGCGGCGACAATCACCGGCCGCTGCTGGACCGTTTTCGGCTCGAGGTACCCCTTCTCGACGGTGTAGTACCTGCCCTGATGGTCGAGTTCACCGTGCTTGGCCCACAGTGATTCCATAATCTCCAGCCATTCGGCCGACATCAGGTAGCGATCGTCGTGCGGCAACTGCTCGATGCCGAACATGCCGAATTCGGCGGCATTCCAGCCCGAAACGATGTTGAGCCCGAATCGGCCGCCGCTGATGTTGTCGATCGTCGCGCACAGTTTCGCCGCGAGCATCGGATGGTAGATCGGCACGTGACAGGTCGCGAAGACCTGAATTCGCCGCGTCAGGGCGGCCATGGCGGCCGCCCAGGTGAAGCATTCGTACTGTTCGGCATTCGCGTTGTATTTGCCGCCGTGCCCGCGCCACCGGCCGATGGGGAGCAGGAACTCCCAGCCGGCGTCGTCGGCGGCCTTGGCGACCGAGGCGTTCTCGTCCCAGTCCAGCGTGGGCTTCGATGCACCGGAGAGCATCATGCCCCCGCTGACATTGAGGCAGAAGACGCCGAGTTTCAAAGCGTTATCGCCGAAGAACGACGACCGCTGGGGGGAATCCTGCTGACCGGTCATGACGCGACCTCCTTGGGGCGCTCGCAGACGAAAATTGAGCTTGCACTGCCGCGGCGAGGTGAACGGTGGCCAGGTCGGCACGGCGACCGGCCCGGCCCCAGTGGACCCGCCGGCCTCGAGACTGCCCGCAGGAAGTACACACGGTGACGCTAATCCTGAGCCGGGCCAAATGTCAACACTCATGTTGATAACAGTGGTTCGGAGGTGGATATCATGGCCACCCACCAAGGATTATAGTTTTCAATACTTCCGTTGACAGCGCGAATCGGCCGTATCTACCATCGAGGCGTCTCGTCCGGCGCCGGCGCGAACAGGGAATGTACGCGCCGGAGTCAGGCCCCGTCACCCCAATGGAGGACTCAATGGACGGAAACCCCCTGAAGGATCGCCTGGCCCGGCGTGAGCCGCTGTTCGGCGGATGGTGTTCCACCGGAACACCTTTCGTCGCCGAGGTCATCGCGCTGCAGGGTTACGACTTCATCGGCCTGGACGCGCAGCACGGCCTGTGGAGCTACGACCGGCTGCTGTCGAGCATGATGGCGCTGGCGCGAACCGGCGCCGGGATCATCGTGCGGATGCCCTCGCGCGACGCGGCGGCCGCCGGCCGGATGCTCGACGCCGGCGCGCACGGCGTCATCTTCCCGATGGTCGAAACCGCCGACGACGCGCGTGAGGCGGTCGAGGCCTGCCGCATCCACCCCAACGGCCGGCGCAGCTTCGGGCCCGTGCGCGCCTCGCAGTCGTTCGGCCGCGATCCAATCGTGGTGAGCGAGGGCGTGAGCTGCATCGTCATGATCGAAACCGCGCTCGGCGTGGAGAACATCGAAGCGATCGCCGCGGTGCCCGGCATCGATTGCATCTACATCGGGCCCGGCGACCTGGCGATCACATACGGCCTGCCACCCGGCAACGATCCGATACCCGGCCCGCACGCCGACGGCATCGAGCGCGTACGCAAGGTCGCCGCGGCCCGCGGCATTGCGGTCGGCATGCCGTGCACCACCGCGGCGAGCGCGATGGCGCTGGCAGAGCGGGGATTCAGCTTCCTGGCGGTCGGCGCGGACACCTGGTGGCTCACCGAGCGCGCCCGCGCCGAGGCGGAATCACTTCGCGCGGCGGGTCACCTCGGCTCCTAACTTTCAACATGAGTGTTGACAACACTTGACCCCGGGGCTAGCGTCCCAGGTGGAGACAACCTTTTACCCCCGGCATGTCCGTTGCATTCCCTTGTCGAATTGTTTCTGGCTCGCCGAATTGTTCATGAATGGATGGTGGTTGACGATGAGTCGGATAACGCTGATCTCGAGCGACGGGCATGTCGCCGCGCACATGGGTGACTATCGCCCCTACCTCGAGTCGAGGTACCACGAGGACTTCGACGCGTTTCTCATCGATTACCGCAAATACGGTGTGGTGACTACGGATTCGACGAATATCATGAACCGCCTGGATCCCGACGTCGCGGCCGAGTGGCAGGAAAAGGTCACCAACACCGGCAGGCTCGACGCGAGCTGGGATCCCGCACGGCGTGTCACTGAGCTGGACCGAGAAGGCATCGCGGCCGAGGTCCTGTTCCAGGAGTTCGCGACGCCGTTCCTGATGAGCTCGCCGACGCACGCCGCCACGCTGCAGGTCGCGCAGCCGACCGATGACCAGCTCAGCGCGGGGTACCGGGCATACAACCGGTGGGTCAGCGATTTCCGCGCATACGCGCCGCACCGGTGGGCGCCCATGGCGGCGATCAGCCTGCACGACGTCGACGCGGCGGTCAAGGAGATCGAGGCCGTCAAGGAGATGGGATTCTCCGGCATCGCACTGCCGGCGCTCCCCGGCACGGACCGGCCGTACCAGCCGCGGTACGACCGGGTGTGGGCAGCCCTGCAGGACAATGACCTTGTCGTCAACATTCACGTCGCGATCGGCAGCACCCTGCCCTCGTACACCGAAGCGCCCACGCTGACCTCGGCGCGTGCCATGGTCGGCGCGGACATCTTCACCAGCGTGCGAAACCTGCTGCCGTCGTTGATCCTCGGCGGCGTCCTGGAGCGGTTCCCGAGGCTGCGGATCGTGTTCACCGAGACGCACTCCGACTGGGTGCTGGGCGCGTTGCAGCGGATGGACCACCAGTACGACCGCAGTGATCTGCGGCGGGACATCCGCGAGGTCGTCCCGATGCGGCCGAGCGAATACTGGCGCCGCCAGTGCTACCTCGGGTCCTCGCTGTTCTCGCGCGCCGAGGTTGCGGCCCGCCACCGCATCGGCCTGGACAAGATGATGATCGGCATCGACTTTCCGCACAGTGAGGGCGCCTGGCGCTTCGGCACCCGCGAATACGTCAAGGCCACCTTCGGCGCCGAGCATGTGCCGCCCGCCGACGCCCGCAAGATGTTCGGCTCGAACGCCGCGACCGTCTTCGGGTTCGACCTGACCGCGCTCGACGCACTCGCCGAGAAGATCGGACTCGACGAGGCCGACGCGCTGACCCCGCCCGCGGTGCAGCCGACCTATCGCGGTGACCTGGATCGCCCGCTCATCGGGGCCTGATCGCGCACACGGACACAACGAGAGGAGCCGGCGATGCACATCGTGGACACGACGCGACTGCCGTGGGAATTGGTAGTCCCGAATACCCGGGGCGGCGACGTGTGGCGGAAGGTCATCCTGGCCGCGAAGGGCGGCAAGCAGGTCAGCTACGACATTCGGTTCGAGCGCTTCGGGGAGGGCGATCGCGGATACAACTCGATCCGGCATCGCCATGATTTCGAGCAGCTCCGCTTTGCCGCTCTCGGCCGGATGGACCTCGGATTCGACGTCCTCGAGGAGGGTGACGTCGGGTATTTCCCGGCCAACGCCTATTACGGGCCGCAGAAGTGCGAGGGTGCGCTGATTCTGGTCGCGCAGTGGGGCGACCGCTTCGTCACCAAGGAGGAGAGCGACGCGGCCGTCGCCGAATTGTCCAAGCACGGTGAATTTCGCGACGGCATCTACCACGGCGTCGGTGAGGGCGGTCGTCCCTTCAACAAGGATCCGCTGAATGCGATCTGGGAGCAGGTGTTCGGTGAGCCTTACAAGCCCCAGAAACCGCGCTACCGGCAACCGGTGCTGATGACCCCGTCGGCCTTCGGCTGGTCCGAGGGCGACGGGGTCACCCAGAGCCGCAAGCACGGTGTCTTCACCGAGAACGGGCTGGCGGTCGAGTCGGTGCAATGGCATGCGAACGGATCGTTCGAGGTGCCGGCCGGTGATCCCCGGCCGACATTCCTGTTCACCACGAAGGGCAGCTTTACTCACGACGGCCAGGAATTCGGACCGCACACCGGGGTGTGGGCCGAATCCGGCGAGGGCGTCACGGTGAGTGGGGTATCGGGCAGCGAATTGCTGATGGTCCGCTTCCCCGCACCGTCGAGTCGTATCACGCTCGGCCTGTCCTGATTTCGGAAACAATGGAGTAGAACCGAATATGACCCAAATGCGATTCGATGGCCGAGTCGCCCTCATCACGGGGGCGGGCCGCGGACTGGGACGTGCCTATGCCGAATTGCTCGCGTCACGCGGCGCGACGGTAGTGGCCAATGATCTCGCGGTGGAATCGGTCGACCGGGATGACAATTCATCCCAGCCCGCCGTGATCGAGACGATTCAGCGCGGCGGCGGAAACGCCGAAATGATATATGCCGATCTCACATCGGAGGCGAGTTCTCGTGAGCTCGCCCGCGAGACGCTACGCAAGCACGGCCGGGTGGATATTTTCATCCACAATGCCGGCACCGCCACCGGCAGCCTCGACCATCACCTCGACCTTCATCTCAAGGGCGCCGTGTGGGTGCTGCACGAGCTTTGGCCGGGAATGGTGGAACGCCAGTACGGGCGGGTGCTGATCACGACATCGGGCGTCGGGATGTACGGTTCCGGCGCCGGCGGGCAGCGCGCCGAGGACGAGAGTGCGACCGGATTCGGCGAGAACTGGTTGTACGGGGTGGCCAAGGCCGGCGCGTACGGCCTCACCCGGCATCTGGCGAACCGGGGCCGGGCCGCCGACATCAAGGTCAATGCCATCGCGCCGATCGCCTACACGTCCGCCGCGCGGCACGCCACGACGGGACGCACCGCGGACCCGACCGGCCGGCTGCAATGGATCCGCGAACAGTGCACGCCCGAGCGGGTGGCACCGGTGGCCGCGTACCTCGCGCACGAGGACTGCGGGGTCACCGGCGAGGTCTGGCGTGCGGCGGGCGGCAAGGTCGGGCGCATCTTCGTCGCCGAGACGCCGGGAATCGAGCTGGCGGACCTGCGGCTCGAGGACGTGCGGGACAACGTCGAGACGATCCGGGACGAGAGGGGCTACACCGTCCCGGCATCGTCCGGTGTCGGCTGAGCACACTCATCGAGGAGAATTCTGGTGGATACCACAACGACCGCGAGCAGCAACGGACTGGATGCCCGATTGCAACTGCTGCTCGACGAACGTGAGATCAAAAATTGTGTGCTGCGCTACTGCCACGGCACCGACCGGCTGAACTGGGATTTGGTGGCCGACTGCTACATGCCCGAAGCCGCCGATGACCACGGCGCCTTCCAAGGCGGGCCGGCGGAACTGGCCGGCTGGCTGGCCGCCAAAGCCAAGTATCGCGGCGCTAAACAGCACATCGTCGCCAACCAGCTGGTCGAAATTTCCGGCGACCGCGCGGTCTGCGAAAGCTACTACCTCTGCTACATCGAATTCATCGACGACCCCGAATTCGTCACGAACGGTGGCGCCGAGGCCGTCCTGATGGGCGGCCGCTACGTCGACCGCATGGCCCGCATCGAGGGCACCTGGAAAATCGCCGACCGGGTTTCGCTCGTGGACTGGACGCGCAGCCTCGGCGAACCCGCGTACTGGTCCTCGCCCGCGGCGGCAACCTTCACCAAGGGCCGCGGCGACGACCAGGATCCGGCCCGCCTCGCATTCGCCGAGCTGGGCCTGAGCCCGGGGGTTCGAGTATCGCACTGAACGTGCGACGAGGGGCGAAATGCCTTCCCGGACTGTGAAAATCGAAGTTGTAAGACTCGATTATTCTGTCCGGGAAGGCATTTCGATTACCGCCGCCGGCCACTGCGGAACATGAGTTCCATCGCCTACTGTGGACCGCCACATAGACGGCCGACCTCGACCAGCTGTCCGGCCTACTCCGGCCCGACGCCACCATGGTCGACGTCGGCCTCGGGCTGTCGTCGACCAGGGGCGTGACGCGATCATGGACCGGGCCCGGCAAAGTCTGGGCAGCGGGTACGCGGGGCCGGTCCACGATCTGCGGATCTACGGGCTCAGCCGATCCGGTGGCCGCCGCCGAAGAACGGCAGCGGAGATCGTCGGCTCGATATCTATTGCCGCTGGATTACTCGCCATCGAGTCGGACGTTGTGGTCGTAAGCCCATCCTACGAATCGGGCTTACATATTTCAACAGATATGTTGATTACGTTGGCGATGGCGACACGTCTCCGACCAGCCGAGCAGAGCTGTCAGCCAGCATAGTCGTGGCGAGTAGCCGCCGACATGGGGCACAGAAATCCAGGGGCCTCATAATTGTTCAACTACTTCGTTGACAACCCGATGTGACCGAGCTAACGTTCCTGTCCGAGGGTAAGAGCCCTGTCGGAACCCCGGAACTCGGTCTGCCCGACTGGAAATCGGTGTCGCCGGTCGAGCGAGCGAACTCCTACCTCCCCGAACAGGTCCGGCCGCTACACCGGCCGTCGCCCCTCCCCGGCGTCACGCCGGAGCTCCACCTCCTCCGCAACGAAGCCGAGGAGCCCGATGAGAGGAAACATCGATGAGGAAAATCGCTGCGACATGCGCGTTGGTCGCCGGAGCCGCCGTGGGCATCGCGGGAACCGCGCAGGCGGCCCCGCAACCGGACGCCATCCACTACAAGACGACCGCCACACCGACGGGAACCGTCATCACCACCGACGCGGGAACCCTGGACGCCGACAACGGCGTATTCAAGATCAAGAGCCGCAACGGAACCGTGCTCGCCGGATCCGACCTGTCCTTCCGGGTCGACGACTTCATGTTCCCCATCGCCGCCAAGATCAACGGCCACACCGCCACGCTCACCCCCCAGTTCGACCTCGCGCACGCCACCTACAAACCGGTCGCCCTGCCGTTCGAGGACCAGGCACCGTTCAAAACCCAGTACGACCGCGAGCAGGCCGCCTGGACCCGCATGGCCAGCACCATCACGACCGGCGCCACTGTCGGAACCATGGTCGGCGGCCTCGGCGGCGCGGCAGTGGGCTGCGTACTGGGCGGCATCGCCGGCGCCACCATCGCCGCGGCGACCATCGTCGGCATGTTCGGCCCATTCATCCCCGCAGCCGCCGTCGGCTGCCTCGGCGGCATCGTGGCCATCGGAGCCCTCGGCACCGCCCTGGGCCAGCTCCTGGTCACCGCACCACTCACCATCATGGCCGCGGTCCAGTACTTCACCACCATCAACGAACCCGCACCCAGCCCCGCCCCCGCCACAACGAAGTAGCCCGCAACCACCCCGGAGTGTTTCGGCGCAGCGGGACTTTCACCACCGGGCGCCGAACGCTCTCCCACAGAGCCCGCTTCCCAGTCCTATACGAAAGTACCTGCCGTACATCATGTTACGGCATTCGACAGGACGCTCTCCCGCAACGCACCGTCAGCCCGGACCGAACGGCCGGATACTCTCACCCACATGTCGGTGCGGCGAGCCCGAGCCCGGAGGCTCGAGTATCACACTGAGTGTGCGGTGAGGGGCGAAATGCCTTCCCGGAATGGGAAATCGAAGTCGTAAGAATCGATCATACTGTCCGGGAATGCATTTCGAATATCGATAACAACCATAGCGATCGCGATGCGGGTCCCCGATGCTCGAGGCAGAGGGCATGCGCTATCGGTTCAGTGATTCGATCCGACCGCGACAGCCGCCCGTCCCGCCGCATCCCGGCCCGGCGGCCACTACGGAGCAGGAGTTTCGATCGCCGAGTCCGGATCGCCACGCAGACAGCCGATCCCAACCAACTGTACGTCCGCTCCGGCTTGACGCCGTCGTGGTCCAGTCAGCGTCGGCTCTCAGAGCAGGGGCGCGAGGCGATCATGAACCCCAGTCGCCCGCACCGAAGGACTCCTTGCCGAGAAGATCCGCGTCTGCGGGCGCGCGGGGGTCTGTGGGCTGCAGATCCACTTCAACGGGCGATTGCTCGGCGGTGGCCGCTGAAGATGAGTTCCAGGCCCCGCAACACTCAGCCGATCCGGTGACCGCCGCGGAAGAACGGCAGCGGAGACGACAGGCGCCCATCCCCCAGCGCTCGCACGCGCCCCACGCAGATCTCGTGGTCGCCGCCGGGGTGGATCGTCTCGATGTCACAGTCGATCCACGCGATCACATCGTCGAGCCGCGGGCAGCCGCCCTCCGATGTGGACCAGCCGACCCCGTCGAACTTTTCCGCTCCGCTGCGGGCGAACTGACGACATACCGCTTCCTGGTCGGCGGCCAGAACATTGATGCAGAACCGCCGCGCGCGCTTGATGATCGGCCACGTCTCCGACGAATTCGCCGCGCAGAAGCCAACCAACGGCGGGGCCAGCGAGATCGAGAAGAACGAGCCGATCGCCAGTCCGGCCGGCTGCTCACCGTCCATGGTCGATACCACGACAACGCCGGTCAGGAAGTGACCGAGCACTCGCCGGAAGATCGTCGGCTCGACATCTATTGCCGCTGGATTACTCGCCATCGAGTCGGACGTTGTGGTCATAAGCCCATCCTACGAATCTGGTTGGCATATTTCAACATTCATGTTGATTGTATCGGCGTTGGTGACGTGTCTCCGATCAGCTGAGCATAGCTGTCAGCCAGCACAGTCATGGACAGAGCTATCGACGTAAGGATGCAGATGACCAAGGGCTCCCAACTGTTCAACTACTTCGTTGACAATCCGATGTGACCGAGCTAACGTTCCTGAAAGCCGCCCTGCCGAGCAGTCATCGACAGGGGCCGACAGGGCCAAAGGAGGCCGTCAGCATGATTCATTCGTCGACCGTGGCTAGCATCCGGTGGCCGTCATGACCGCCACGGATCCGCGTGCGCACTTGCAGCACAATCCCCTACGGCACAAGATCGCGATCGTCAGCGGCGGCGCCCGGGGTATCGGAGCAGCGATCGCCCGGCGCCTCGTCGCCGACGGCGCGCAAGTCGTCATCGGCGACGTGCTCGATAACCCCGGCCAAGCAGTGGCCGAAAGCCTTGGGCCGCAGGCCGCATACGCCCATCTCGATGTCACCGAGCACCAGGACTGGCGCGCGGCGGTCGAATTGGCCTGCGCCACATTCGGTAATCCGAACATCCTGGTGTGCAACGCAGGCGTGATGTTCTCGAGCCCGTTCGAGAAAACCACGCCGGAGGATTTCCGCCGGCTGTTCGAAATCAATGCGCTGGGCGCGGTCCAGGGAATTCACGCGGTGCTGGACCCGATGCGCGCAGCCGGCGGCGGTTCCGTGGTCGTGGTGTCCTCGGTCGGCGGCGCGGTCGGCATCGAGGGAATGTCCGCGTATTGCGCGAGCAAGGCAGCGAACACCATGATTGCTCGGTCTGCGGCAATCGAGCTCTCCCAGTATGGCATTCGCGTCAACTCGATTCATCCCAGCCGAGTCGACACACCGATGAGCAACAGCGACGCAGTCGCCGCCGTGGCCTCGCCGGACACATCCGATCTGCCACCACTCGGGCGCATCGCCGAACCAGAGGATGTGGCCGCACTGGTCGCCTTCCTCGCAGGTGACGAGTCGTCCTTCATCACCGGCGATCAGCACTTCATCGACGGTGGCAGGCAGGCCGGATATAAATACTCCGCAACCGCCGCCCGGGATTTCCGCCGATAACGGCCCGAAAGGTAGTCAGGCACATGCTTCTGGAGACCGAAAATCTCGCGGTGCGATATCCGAACGGAGCCATCGGCATCGAGGATGTCTCGATACGGATCGAGACGGGCCGGATCGTGGCACTCGTCGGCGCCAACGGTGCGGGTAAGACCACGACATGTCGCGCCCTGAGCGGCTTTCTGCGCACCGAAGGCGCGCAGATCGTGCGCGGCAAGGTCGTATTCGACGGTGTCGATGTGACCGGTCGCGAGCCACATCGCCTGGTCAAGGCGGGCATCGCCGCAGTTCCCGAGCGCAACAAGGTATTTCCGAATCTCAGTGTGCGCGAGCATTTCCTGTCCGCGGGAATGCATCGGTCCGGGGCGGAGCGGGAGGAGGCGGTCGAATTCGGCCTGCACCTTTTCCCGACGATCCGCGGCCGCATGAAGCACAGCGCCGGCACGCTCAGCGGCGGCGAGCAGCAGATGGTCGCGATCATCCGGGCGTTGGTGAGCCGCCCGCGGCTGCTCATCGTCGACGAGATGATGCTGGGATTGCACGCCAGCCTGCAGCGACCGCTGTTCGAGGCGCTGGAAACGATCGCCGGGGACGGGACCGCCTGCCTGGTCATCGACGAGAGCGCCACCCGCACCGTGACCACCGCGCAGTATTGCTATCTGCTCGAAGGCGGACGCATCACCGCGCACGGGAACTCGGCCGACTTCGTGAATACCGACCTGTTCGGCATATCGGATATCGGCGCATAAACGCGACCAACAATACCCTCACCGCATCAATACATATATCAGAGGACTGATCTCGTCATGCGTGCACAAACGCTGCATCGTCGCATTCTCGTTGCAGCAGCGACAATACTTTCCCTATTGATCACCGCGGCCTGCGGACAAGGCGCCGACTCGGACGGTTCCGGGTCGGGTAATTCCTACCGGGTCACCGTGATTTCGGATATCTCCGGGGCGTTTTCGAGTGTTTCGGCGCCCGGCGCGTCCAGCATCGAGATGGCCGTGAATAATATCAACGCCACCGGCGGCGTCAACGGCAAGAAAATAGATCTGCAGGTCATCGACAGCCAGTCCAGCGGGAGCCTCGCGCTCACCGCTGCGCAAAAGGCGATCGCGGCGAATCCGCTTGCCCTGGTGATGTTCTCTGGGTCGGCGGGAGCGGCGTCGATCACGTCGCTGGCGCAGTCGGCGAAGGTGCCGTTGCTGAGCCCGGCCCTGTCCGACACCTCGCTCTACCCGGCGCAGCCGTATCTGTTCCAGACCAGCCTGACAGCGAAGCAGGACGCGGAGGCGTTGTACCGCTTCGTCGAACAGCAGGAGAACGGCTCGGTGTCGGGCAAGACGGTCGACGTCGCGGCCATCAACTCGCCCTACGTCGATGTGATCATCAAACAGGCGCGCACACTGCTGGAGCGGGCGGGCGCCAGGGTCGCGGGCATCCAGCGATACGACGTGCCGTTGGCATCCTTCGCCACGCAGGCCGGCGCGATCGCCCGCGACAACCCGAACGTGGTGCTGACCCTGGGCTCAACCGACGACACCGTAGTGGTGTCCAAGTCGCTGACAGCTGCCGGGGTGACAGCGCTACAGCTCGGCATCCCGTCGGGCGCGGCCCAGGCCACCCTGCAGCAGATCGCCTCGCCCAAATACTTTGCCCTGGCGGCCAACCCGTATGCGACCACGCTGCCCGAGTTCCTCGCGGTCGCGGACAAGTACCACAAGACCGCCGATGTATCGAGCTCGATGTTCGCGATGTCGGGCTGGGTGACCGGATATGTCCTGGCCAAGTCGCTCGAGAAGTGCGGGACCGGCTGCACGAGCGCGGCGCTGAACACCGCGCTGGAACAGGTTTCCGATTTCACCGTGTCCGACGGCGCCTCCTACGGGCCGGTGAGGTTGAGCGCCACGAATCACGTTGCCGCCGGCACGGTCCGGTTCCACAACTACGACCCCGCGACCGGCAGATTTTCCGAGAGCGACCCGATCACTGTGCCGTGATCGGCGACCGATAGAAGGCTCCGTCATGAACGAAGACAACCAATCACCACCGAACGTCCTCGACGTTCGTGCCATCACTGTCGCCTTCGGTGGCCTGCGGGCATTGACCGACGTGTCGGCCGCGATCGACGCAGCCCACATCGTCGCTGTCATCGGCCCGAACGGCGCGGGCAAGACGACATTCCTGAATGCGATCTGTGGCCTGGCCCGGACATCCGGCGGCGAGATCCGGCACCGCGGCGTAGACATGACCAATGCCCACCCGACCGCAATCGCATGCGGCGGGCTCGGACGCAGTTTCCAGGACCCCAAACTGATCGATTCGGCGACCGTCCTGGACAACGTCCTGTGCGGTGCGCATCAGACGATCGGTTACTCGCTGGCGGGCCAGATCTTCCGCCGGTTCGAGGTGTCCCGGGCCGAACGCCGGGCGCGCACCGACGCCCGGGAACTGCTCGGCCGGTTCGGTCTCGCGGATCTGGCCGATGTCGAGGCGGGGCGACTGCCCTACGGCTCCCGCAAGATGGTCGACATCGTGCGGGCAACCATCGCGCGACCGAATGTGCTGCTGCTGGACGAGCCCTCGTCCGGCCTGGATCGGGCCGAGCGCGCACGGATCCGGGACATGCTCCTCGAGATCCACACCGAGTTCGGCATTCCGATGGTGGTCGTCGAACATCACATGGATCTGGTCCGGGCGATCGCCGATCGCGTGCTCGGCCTGGTCTCCGGCTCCGTGGCACTGCACGGGCCGACCGATGAGGTGCTCGATTCCGAGGAATTCCGCGTCACCATGGCCGGTGGCAGGACCGGAGCGAACGTGGTGACCGCCGATGTCTGAATTGACAGCCGCGATCATCGGCGGCCTCACCCTCGGAGCCATCTATTCACTGGTGACGCTCGGCATCGTCATCATTTTTCGCGCGACCGAGACGTTCAACTTCGCGCACGGCAGCTTCATGCTGCTGGCCGCCCTGATCGTCGGCAAGCTGCAGCACGGTTCGGGCCTGCCGTTCGCCATTCTCGCGCTCCTCGCCCTGGGTGTCGCCGGCCTGCTGGGCGCCATATTGTTCCGGTTCGTCCTGCGCTGGGCGGTCGGCCGGCCACATTTCGTCGCCGTGATCGCCACTCTGGGGTTCGCCTCGGTCGCGGATGGGGTCATCAATATCGTCTTTCCCGAGACCCAGTACACCGTCACTATTCCGGGGCTATCGACCGGATCGACGACCATCCTCGGCGCGACCTTCGGGACCGCGTCGCTGGAGATCGGAGCGTTCGCCGTCATACTGACGGTCGCGCTGGTGCTCGTGTTCCGGTTCACCTCGCTCGGCACCCGAATTCGTGCGGGCGGTCAGGATCCGCTGCTGGCCAGCCAGGGCGGTATCGATATCCGCTGGGTGTATCTCGGCTCATGGACGCTGGCCTGTGTGCTCGCCGGAATCGCCGGAATCGCCTACAGCAGTGTGAATTCGGTCAACCGGGGCATCGAGGATCTGGCCCTGCTCGCATTTCCCGCCGCGCTGCTCGGCGGGCTCGACAGCATTCCGGGCTCCCTCGTCGGCGGCTTCGGCATCGGACTGCTCGGGGGATTCACCTCGGCATACTTCGGCGGCGAATACGTCACGGTCATCACCTATCTCGTGCTGCTCGCCGTCATGCTGCTTCTGCCGCATGGCATCGCCGGCACCCGGAATGTCAGGCGGGTCTAGTGATTCACACGATATCGGACATCAGTGCCCCATCCGCCCGGCCGACCCTCTGGCGAAACCCCTTGTGGCAGCGGTATTTCGGCATCATCGTCGCGTTCGTGGTGGTCGCGCTCGTCACCACGGTCGGCTCGTCGTACTCGATCTACGTCGTGGACACGATCCTGCTGGCCGCGATCGGCGCGCTGGCGCTGGACCTGCTGATGGGCACCGGCGGCCAGGTATCCATCGGTAATGCCGCATTCCTTTGCGTCGGCGCCTATGTGACGGTGTGGGCGGGCCGGCTGGGCGTGCCGTTCCCATTCGACGTCATCATCGGCGGGTTCGCGTGTGCAATAGGCGGTTTCGTCGTGGGTCTACCGGCCCTGCGCATCCGCGGCATGTATCTGGCGCTGGCCACTCTGGCCGCGTGCTACCTGGCTCAATTCGCGGCATTGAAATACCAGAAGGCCACCGTCGGCGACGCGGGCTTCTTCCTGCGGCCCATATTCACCGGAACCATCGCCCGACAGTCGGCGAGTTGGGCCTGGCTGCTCCTGGCCGTGCTCGCCGGCACGATCGTCCTCGTAGGCTGGCTGCGCGGTGGACGCAGCGGGCGCGGGTGGCGAATGATCAGAGACCACGAACTCGCGGCCGCCACCATGGGCATTCCGGTATCCCGGTACAAGCTCGTGCTGTTCGTGATCACATCGGCGATCATCGGCGTGCAGGGCGGGCTGACGGCTCGGTTCACCGGATCGGTCAGCTACGAGGGATACACACTGCCCCTGTCGATCTCGGTCATCGCCATGATCCTGATCGGCGGCCTGGATACCCAGGCCGGCCCCCTGATCGGCGCCGCGGTCGTCACCCTGCTCCCGATCACCGTCCCAGACCTCGTCAACCTGGTCGTGACATCTCCCGGCGCGGCACAGCACGCCAGCGGCTATGCCCAGATCGTCTATGGCGCAATGGTTGTCATCTTCGTCATCGCAGCGCCGAAGGGACTCGCCGGCCTCGTCCCCGCGCTGCTCCGGAAAGCGCGTCCTGAGCGAGCCGATCGGTGAGTCCGACGAGCGCCGACCGGAGGCACGCTCGAACAGGGCCGGGAGAGCACCGGCGGCCTCGAGGCGTGTCGGCGCGACGCCGAGGCAGAAGCAGAATGCCAAGCGCTGCTGCGGTTCCCGAGTGAGGTCCAGGTGATGCGGATCCGGGTGGCGGCGACAATCAATGTCGGCACTACCCGGATCCGCATCACCGTGCACGGCCGGTCCGGGAACCTGCGAACCTCCGCCAGCTGATCCGGATGCTTCGGCAGCAACGTGCGCTCGGTCAACGTCTCGGTCACACGGCGCCTACGAATCAACTGGTCAATGCTGTGCAGGGGCTGCGGTCGTGGTGAGTCGGGTCCAGATGCCGAGCTCGCCGGCGGCTGCCGCGCGGCGGCCGAGGTCTTCGGCCCAGTGGCGCTCGGTGGCTACCGCGTCGCGCCAGGCCCAGAGGCGGCGGGTGTAGTGATGAAGGGGATATTCCATGGTGACGCCCATTGCACCGTGGAGTTGGTGGGCGGTCTGGGCAATGGTCGTTGCCGTGGAGGCGGTGATGATGCGGGCGATTTCGGCCGTGGCCGGGGTTGGGCCGGTTTCGCGGACTCGTGCCAGGGCGGCGTCGGCCTGGATCAGCTGCACGCGCATCAGTGCCAGGTTGGTCGCTACGGCGGGGATCTTCGACAGTGGGGCGCCGAACTGTTCGCGCTCGGATACGTATGTTCTGGTCAGCCGGTAGGCGCCGGCTGCGGCGCCCGCTACAGCGGCGGACCACAGCAGTGCCAGCCGGGCTCGGATGAGTTCGTGGTCCAGCGCCGGGGCGAGCGGTATGGCGGGGGCGGCGCTCAGCAGCACGGTGTTGCGCGGCTCACCGGCGAGGTTCTCACCGGGGTGGATCGTGACCGAAGGATGATGCAGGTCCACGAACAGTGCCATGCCGGGAGTGGAGACTACGAGCTGCTCGGCGGCGCGGGCCCACGGTACGGCAGGCAGCTCGGCGGTGATCGGACCGCCGACGTAGTTCAGCGGCTCGTCCAGCACGAGCAGGGTGCTGAAGCGCTCTCCGAGCCGCCCACTGTGGCCGAGGACCCAATCGGCGGTGGCGGACTCGACGATGGGCTGGCTGATGCCGTGCGCGGCCAGTGCGTTCACGATGATCAGCAGATCGTCGAACGTGCCGCCGGAGCCGCCCCGGTCCTCGTCGATGCCCACCCGTGTGAGGCCGAGTTCGCGCAGCCGCGCCCACAATGCGCGCTGGTCCGCGGCTGACCTTCGGCCTGGGCGCGTTCCCCGGGGTGTTCCTGGCCCACCGGCGGCGGTGTGGTGGATCCGGTCACCTACCAGGTCGTCGACCAGATCGCGGAGCTCGGTGGCAAGGCTCATGAGCGCGCCTCCTGATGGGCGATGAGGGAGAGCAAGACCTCTGCCGAACCGCCGCGCAGGCCGAAACCGGGCGAGGCGAGCAGCGCCTGGCCGAAGACCGCGTCGGCGAACGGATCCTGACACCGGTCGGTCCGGCGCCAGGCCTCGATGACGTCGCGTTCGAAGGCGTTGCCGAGGAACTTCAGGGCCGCGGCCTCCTGGATCGGTGCCCGGCCCGCGTCCATGACGACAGCGACCTCGAAGCACAGGCGGCGCAACACCGCCAGCCGGGCCACCAGGGAGCCCAGCAGGGCATGCAGTTCGCGGTCGTCGTCGTGCCGGGCGGTCTCGGCGATCAGTTCCACGAGCACGGGGTAGCTGGACAGCACCCGCTCGACGCCGCCGCGCTCGAACGAGAGCTGATCGACGACCTGCCGCCAGCCGTTGCCGACCGTGCCGACGACCCGGTGTGCGGGCACCAGGACGTTGTCGAAGCGGACCTCGTTGAAGTGATGTTCGCCGCTGAGGTCGACGATCGGGCCGACGGTGATGCCCTCGGCGTCCATGTCGACGATGAACTCGGTCAGGCCCTCGTGGTTGCGTCCGGTGCGCTCGGTGCGGGCGAGCAGGTACATGTGGGTGGCGCGGTGTGCCTGGCTGGTCCAGATCTTGTGCCCGGTGATCCGCCAGCCGCCCTCGGCCGCGGTGGCGGCGGTCCGCACCGAGGCGAGGTCGGAGCCGGCCTCGGGTTCGCTCATGCCCAGGCAGAAGAGCGCGTCGGCGGCGGCGATCCGCGGCACGATCTCGCATTGCAGCTCACGCGAACCGTGGCGCATGATTGCCGGGCCGATCTGCCGGTCACCGATCCAGTGGGCGGCGACCGGAGCTCCGGCGCGCAGCAGTTCCTCGGTGACGGCGAGCCGCTCGACGTTGGTGCGCGCATGGCCACCGAACTCCCGGGGATAGGTCATGGCGATGAGCCCGCGGGCGGCGAGTTCCTTGCTGAACTCCGGATCGAAGGAGCGCAGCCAGGAGTCGCTGCGGGGGACATAGCGTCCGGCGCGCCGCCAGTCGGCCGTCACACTCCGCACCGCCAGGCGCAATTCGGCGCAGGAATCCGCCGGAGCGGGGTCCATGACGGCCCTACCGCCCGGGCACCGTCGCGAGCACGTGATAGTCCTCGATGCTGGACTCGCGGGCGCGGGTCCAGTACTCCACGTTGCGGAACGGCGAGACGAACAGCAACCGGCCACGCGCGTTGCGGAAATACGTATTGGTGCCCGGGTGGGTCCACACCGTCTGCTCGCTGGTGCGGTCGACCAGGTCGCTGTACTCCTCGTAGACATCCTCACGCACATCGATCGCCGCCGCGCCCGTGGCGAACATGCTCGCGAAAAGCCTTGCGATGTAACCCATCTGCACCTCCATGAAATACATGAAGCTGCCGCTGCCGGGAAACGAGTTGGGGCCGCCGATGAGGAAGAGGTTCGGGAACCCGGGCACCGCCACGCCCAGATAGGCGCGGGCATCGTCGTCGTCCCATGCCTCGCGCAGCGTCACCCCCTCGCGCCCGATGACATCCAGCGAGGACACGAATCGCGTCGCATCGAAACCCGTTGCCCAGACCAGAATATCGGCGTCGTAAGCGGCACCCGAGCCCGTCACCACGCCGGTCTCGGTGACCGACTCGACCGCGTCGGTCACCAACGTCACATTGGGCAGGCACAGCGCCCGATACCAGCCGTTGTCGAGCAGAATCCGTTTGCCGTAGGGCGGATACGTGGGCAGCGTCTTGTCGAACAGATCCGTGCGGTCGCCCAGTTCGTCCCGGATGTACTGGGTGAAATATTCGCGGTGACCGTCGTTGCGGGCGTTCACCGCGCGCTCCGGGTGCGGCCACTCGGGGTCCTTGCGCAACGAGTCCAGCACCTTGTCGCCGAACTGCCAGTAGAGCTTGAGCCAGTACCAGGTTCGGTAAATAGCGAACGTACGCAGCAGATATCGGGAGCCCTCGTCGATCGGCTGCTGGAACTTCTCGAACGGGGCGATCCACTGTGGTGTGCGCTGGAAGATGCTCAGCTCGCCGACCTGGTCGGCGATGGCCGGCACGATCTGCATCGCGCTGGCCCCGTTGCCGATCACCGCGACTCGCTTGCCTGCGATATCCAGATCGGCGGGCCACTCGGAGGAGTGAAACGATGGGCCGCGGAATCGGTCCAGGCCCGACACGGGCGGTAGTTTCGGCCGATTGAGCATGCCCACCGCGCTGACGATCGCGTTGAACGGCAGGACCTCGGTGGTTCTGTCCGCGGCACGAAGGGTGACCCGCCAGCGAGCCTCGGCTTCGTCGTATTCGGCGCGGACCACTTCGGTCCCGAACCGGGCGTTCGGTCGCGCCCCGACCAGGTCGAACGCTTTACCGAAATATTCCTCGAGCGAGGCCCGGAGTTCGAAGTGATGCCCCCAGTCGTGCGGCGCGAACGAATAGGAATACAAATGGCTGGGTGTGTCGACGCCGGCGCCGGGATAGCGGTTGTCCAACCAGTTGCCCCCGGGCGAATCGTGCTTGTCGACCATCAGATAGGGCACACCCATTTCCTGGAAACGTTGCGCCGCAATGATTCCGGATACACCGCTGCCGATGATCAGCACCCGGAAGTCGCTGGGCGCCTTCGCCTCGAGCCGGCTGTCCTCTCCCGCCGCGCCGACCCTACGCCGGAACTCCTCGGCGAACATCACCCCGTAGGAGTCGTCCACCGGCTCGCCGACGCAGACGCCCAGCATCTCGGCCGTCTGCTCTGCTGTCGGGACGTCGATGGCCGGCGGTTTTCCCTGCAGCAGATGGTCGAACGCATCCACCGCGGCCCGTCTGATCTCGGCCTGGACGTCCTCCGGCAGCCCGCCGGTGTCGTGGTCGCTCAGCCCCCTGGTCCGGGTCGGCACGTACGGCGCCGCCAGCCAGCGACGATCTCCGGTCACCTGGTAGAGCACCATCAACAGCGTCGGAATATTCGCCGACTCGGTGATATGCGCTAGTTCGCTTTTCCCGATGTTGGTTGTCTCGGTATTCGTTGCGTCCACTCGACTGACTCCCGTAAATGTAGTTCGACGATGCGGCTGAAAGACTCGGCTTCTACCGCGGGCTGGGCCGTATCAGCCGACGGAATCCGCACGGATGATCCGGCCGTCTTCGTCGTATTGATAGATCCCCCGCCCGGTTTTGCGGCCGAGGCGACCGGCCGCGACCAGATTTCGCAGGCCTACGGTCGGCCGGAACCGCTCGCCGAGCGTCTGCGCCATCGACTCGACCGCCAGCAGGAAGGTGTCGTGCCCGTTGCGGTCCCCGAGCTCCAGCGGCCCGATGGGGAAGTTCAGGCCCAGCCGCAGCGCGCGATCGATATCCTCGGCAGTGCCGACACCTTCCTCCAGCATGCGCAGGCACTCCAGCCGAACTATGGCCGCGATCCGCGAGGTCAGGAAACCCGGGCTGTCCTTACGGCAGATCACCGTCTCCTTGCCGAGGCTTTCGGCGAAGGCCGCGGCGGTGGCGACGCTCGCCGCACTGGTTTCCAACCCGGCCACGATCTCCACCAGGCGCATCAGAACCGGGGGGTTGAAGAAGTGCATGCCGACGACCCGGTCGACAGCGTCGGGCAGCGCACCGGCTATCGCGGTCACGGATAACTGCGAGGTGTTCGTCGCCAGCAACGCATCCGGCGCAGCGACCGACGCGGCCTCGGCCAGGACCGCCTGCTTGACGGGCAGCCGCTCCACGACGGCCTCGATCACCACGTCGGCGTCCTTCGCGGCATCGCATACCGAGGTGTGCGGATGCAGCCGGCCCAGCGCACGCGCCCCGGCGTCCGCATCGATCACACCCTTGGCCGACAATTTTTCAACGCTGGCATGGATCTGAGCGCGAGCGCGGGCCAACTGATCGGCATCGGCATCGGCCATGGCGACCTCGTAGCCCGCGGTCGCCGCTAATTGCGCTATGCCAGAACCCATGATGCCCGCGCCGACCACGACCAAACGCCCTGACTGATGTAGATGTGCCACGCCAGCAGCCTACCTCATAATTCAACATATGTGTTGACAAAAATTCCGGGGCGGGTAGCGTCAGATCATGGATTCGAGTGAGTTGATCGTGAACAGCAGCGAGTCGGGCATCGTCCAGTTGATCCTCAATCGGCCGGCGCAACTCAACGCCTGGACCCCCGCATTGGAGGCGGTCTTCTTCGCCACGCTGGACGCGGCGGCGGCCGACCCGGAGGTGCGGGTGGTAGTGGTCACCGGCGCCGGACGCGGATTCTGCGCCGGCGCCTCGCTCGACATGCTCGGCGAGGCGGCCCGCTCGAACGATCGGACGGGTCGCCGCGAACTCTGTGAACTGGCCGAATTCCCCAAACCGGTTATCGCGGCGATCAATGGGCCCGCCGCCGGCCTCGGCTTCGTTCTCGCGCTGTGGTGCGACATCCGCATCGCCAGCTCCGACGCCAAGCTCACCACGTCCTTCGCCCGGCTCGGTCTGGTGGCCGAGCACGGCGCCGCCTGGCTGCTCCCCCGCCTCGTGGGCCGCGCGCATGCGATGGACCTGCTGCTGTCCGGCCGCACGATCACCGGCGCACAAGCCGAAGCCATCGGGTTGGTGAACCGCACCGTCGAAGCCGGGCAAACACTCAATGCTGCAATGGATTACGCGCGAGAACTGGTCCGAACCGGAGCCCCGAACAGCTGGGCGACGATCAAACGGCAACTCGTCGACGCCGAACATCTCTCCCTGCGCGAATCCTACTTGCAGGCAACCGAACTCATGATTCCCGCGCTGGCGTCGGCCGACCATCGCGAGGGCATCGCGGCCTGGCGCGACAAACGGACACCTCGATTCGAGGCGTTTGCCACGCCATCACCGCGGCGGTAACACGGCCGATCGGCCGCGGCACACCTCCGTGACCGGTTCGGACCGCTTGCCACACACCATGACTGCGCTGATCGGGACCGCCCGCCCGTGGCCAGTTCGCTCGGCTTGCCACGCATCACAGCCGCAGTATCGCGAGTCTACCGGCCGCGGCAACTGGGAGCGACCGGCATTCGTGCTGCGGGCGATCGGACTTGGTGGCACAAGCTGACCGGCCACGACCTGCGCCGTGGCCGGTCAGCAACTGCGGCTCACTTCTGCTTTCGCTCCAAGAACGCAGTCATGCGCTCGTATTTGTCCGTGCTGTCGAAAAGCAGTGCCTGCGCGGCGGTATCGAACTGCGTCGTGGCCGGGCGGTGGGCGCGCAATGCCAGCTTGGTCAGCTCCAGCGCCCGCCATGACCGCCGCGCGACGGTGGCGGCCAGGGCAGCTCCCCGCGCAGCCAAGTCATCGGCGTTGTCGGAGATCTCGTCCACAAGCCCTGCGGCCAACGCGGATTCGGCATCCAGGCGCATTCCGGCGTAAAGCATCCGCCGCGCGGTACTCAGGCCGACCAACTGCGCCAGCCGCCAGTTTCCGCCCGCACCGGCCAAGATGCCCAGCGACAGTTCCGGCTGAGCGAAAAGCGCTCGCGGGCTGGCAATCCGGAAGTCGCAGGCCAGCGCCATCTCACAGCCACCGCCGAACGCGGGCCCGTCGATGAGGGCGATCGTCGGCCAGCGATATGCCTCGAGCTGTTCGAACAGCCCGGAGTTGATGGCGCGCAACGCATGCGCGGAATCACGTTCGCGCATCTCGCGGATATCGGCCCCGGCGGCGAACATGCCCGGCGTCGTCGAGTGGATCAGCAGAACCGACGGCGTCCGGTGGGCCTCGGTGAGCACCGCGTCCATCTCGGCGACCATCGCCTCGTCGTGTGCGTTGCGCCGATCGGGACGGTTGAGCCCGATCCACAACAGGTCGCCCTCGCGGCGGACCACGATACTATTCACGCCGCCTCCAAAAGTACCGCGATGCCCTGACCGACACCGATACACATCGTTACCAGTGCACGCCGGCCGTCGCGGCGCCGCAGTTCGCGGGCGGCGGTGAGCACCAGCCGCGCGCCGCTCATGCCCAGCGGATGACCCAGCGCGATGGCTCCGCCGTGCGGATTGACATGGTCGGCGTCGTCGGTGATGCCGAGGTCGCGCAGCACGGCGAGCGCCTGGGCGGCGAACGCCTCGTTCAGCTCGACCACGTCGATATCGCTGATCGCCAGGCCGGTCCGGCCGAGCAGTTTGTGCGTGGCGGGGATCGGGCCGAGGCCCATGACCCGCGGGGCGACACCGGCGGTTGCCGCACCGGCAACCACGGCCAGCGGCGTCAGCCCGAAGCGCCGCACCGCCTGCTCCGAGGCCAGCAGCAGTGCCGCGGCACCGTCGTTGACGCCGGATGAATTTCCCGCGGTGACAGTGCCGCCGACGCGGAAGGCCGCCGGCAGCGCGGCGAGTCGATCCGGATCCGTGTCGCGGGGATGCTCGTCGCGCGTGACGGACACCGGCTCGCCCTTGCTTCGGGGCACCGCAACGGGCGTGATCTCCTCGTCGAACCAGCCGTCCGCGATGGCCTTGGCCGTGCGTTGCTGCGAACGGAACGCGAAGGCGTCCTGATCGGCCCGCGCGATGCCGCGTTCGGCCGCTACGATCTCGGCGGTTTCCCCCATCGTGTCCGTGCCGAATGCGTCACGGAACGCGGGGTTGACGAACCGCCAGCCCATGGTGGAGTCGTACATCTCGGCCGTTCGCGCGAATGGCGTTGCGGCCTTGGGGATTACGAACGGCGCGCGGCTCATGCTCTCGACGCCGCCAGCGACCACCAGATCCGCCTCGCCTGTGCGAATCGTCCGTGCCGCAACCGCAACCGCGTCGGCGCCGGACCCACACAATCTGTTGATCGTTGTGCCGGAGACGGTTTCGGGTAAGCCGGCCAGCAGCAAGGCCATTCGGGCGACGTTGCGATTGTCCTCCCCGGCCTGGTTCACGCAGCCGAGAATGACGTCGTCCACGGCGGACCAGTCCACCGACGGCTGCCGGGCCCGCAGAGCGCGCAGCGCATGCGCCGCCAGATCATCCGGACGTACCGCCGCCAGCGCGCCCCCGTAGCGGCCGATCGGCGTGCGTACGCCGTCCACGAGGTATGCCACGGTCACGACAACACCTCGTCGGCGCTCGGCTCCGTCGTGCCAGGCGCGCACTGCGCTGATGGTTCGCTCCGCTGCGCTTGCGCTTGTCGGGCGCCCGCGCCCGTGCGGCCGGTAATCGGCAATGGGAAGTAAGGATGCACGAATCCACGGTATGACCGACCTCAACCGCTGTCAACGCTCACGTTGATAATTGCTCGATCAGCTGCCGCTTCGCGCGCCGGAGAAATGCCTCGTCGACACCGGCGAGTGAGTCCAGCACGGCCCGGGCGTGCCGTTCGGCCTCGCCGGGCTCACAGACGATCGCGCCCGTCCCGTGATCGAGGCACAGGTCGGCGGCGGTGAGCACCTCGCCGAGCAGGCACAGCCGGCGAATCCACGGCGCCGGGAGAAACCGCCGTAGCGGGGCGACGTCGATGTCGATGCCCAGCCTCGCCTCCGGCATGCGCAGCCGGGCCGACCGTGATACGACGAGGATGTCCGCCGACATGGCGATGAGCAGGCCGATCCCGACGGCGGCACCCTCCACCGCGGCGACCACCGGTGCTGGATGCTCACGGATCGCGGCAAGGCACTCCAGGGACGCTTCATGCGGCGCCGACCCGGCCGGATCCGGCTCGTTGATGTCGAAACCAGCAGAAAACCTGCCGTTCGCCCCGGTCAGCAGCACCGGTCTCGGATCGGCGCGCGAGCACCGCACGGCAGCGGCCAGCTGGCCGAACATCTCGACGGTGAAGGCGTTGACCGGCGGCCGGTCGAGGCAGATCCGCGTAACCCCGCCGAGCAGGTCCGACCGGACTCCGAGCGGGGGCCGATTCATATCCGCCGGGTTCCCGGGCCCCGTCACCGTGACCGACCAGACGTCGCCGACACGCAGTACCATCGCATGCCAACACGATATCAACACATCTGTTGAAATCTGTACTCAAGCCTACCGGGGCAACACACCGGACAGGATCATGTCCGCCATACCGTCGGCGACATCGTCGGCCGTGAGCATGCCGCCGGGGACGAACCAGTGCGAAGTCCAGTTGAGCATCCCGGTCACCGACTTGGCGAAGACCTTCGGCGGCAGAGACGTATTGAACACACCCTCGCCCACGCCGTAGCGCACGACCCGCTCGACGAGGTACTCATAGCGCCGACCGGACTCGATGAGCTCCTGGTTGAGATCACTGTCGATGACCGACGCCGAATCGCCGCTCCTCAGGTAGATGTACAGCATCGGGTAGTGCCGTTCGAACGAGCGCATCACGGCACGCATCGAGCTGCGCAGTCGCGCCTCGGGCTGCTCGTCGCTGCCTGCCACCTCCTCCAGGGACTTGACCATATCGGTGAGCCCGTCGTGAATCGCCGCGCGGAAGATGGCGCCCTTGTCCGAGAAGTAGTAGTAGACGGTAGCCCTATCGAGGCCGGCCTCGCGCGCGATGGCCTCAACCGTGGTGCCGGCGAACCCGTTCCGATCCAGCACCGGTCCCGCCGCCCTGATGATCGCCTCGCGCTTGGCCCCATAGCGGGGGCGCTCCCGTTTCTGAGCGGCATCACGCTTCATCGCCAGTGTTGACTGCTTTTCGACGTCAGCCATCTGTCATCCCCTCAGCAGTCGACCGCGCCGTGCAGTCGCGTCCAATGCTCGCATTACAGAAGAATACCCGAAGTCAGCGGCACCACTCTCGAACGAGACACCGATCACGCGCGCGGAGGCCGCGCGAATCGCGGCCCAGCGCACCACCGGCGATCACACTATGGCTTGCAACACAGTCAACATGTATGTTGATTAAGTCTAGTCGGCGGGTAGCGGCGGCGGCATCGCACTCCGCCGGCACCGGTCATCAGCGCTTTCCGGAGAGAAATTGTGGTTGTACACGTAGTCGCTCGCCAAGCAGGGATGGATTGATGTTCGTACACGAGGTAATTGCCCAGGAAGTCGGCGCGGCGGGGGCCGACACCATGTTCGGCCTGATCGGCGACGCCAATATGTTCATGGTCAACGCATTTGTCGAAAAGCAGCACGGCACCTATGTTTCCGCGGTCCACGAGGCGAGTTCGGTCATGATGGCGCACGGCTACGCCTGCCGTGGGGCGCGCCTGGGCGTCGCCACGGTGACGCAAGGGCCGGGCCTGACGAATACCGCGACGGCGTTGACCGACTGCGTGCGGTCGAGCTCGCCGGTGCTGCTGATCACCGGCGACACCGCACCCAGCAATCGGCTCAACCGGCAGACGTTCGACCAGGAACCCCTCGTCCGCGCGACCGGCGCCGGCTACGTGCTGGTCACCGCGCCCGACGAGGTGCGCTCGGCGGTCCGCCTGGCCGCACGGCGCGCGATGGCGGAATCCCGGCCGTACGTCCTGAACTGCCCGACGGAATACCAATGGCACGAGGTCGGCTCAGCCGCCGACGATGAGGACCCGTGGTCCGGTCCCGAGAAAAACCTAGAGATATCCGAGGATGTGCCCGACGAGGCTCTCAGCGTCATCGCCTCGGCCCGTCGACCTCTCGTGCTGGCGGGCCACGGCGTGATCGGCAAGGAGCAGCGTCAGGCCGTGCTCGCGTTCGCCGAGCGGATCGGTGCACCGATCGCCACCACACTGCGCGCGCGCAACCTCTACAGCGCGGCTGAGGGCTGCGTCGGCGTCTGCGGGACGGTGTCGACCGAGCCGGGTATGCGGGCGATCGGTGAGAGCGACTGCATCATCGCGTTCGGCGCGAGCCTGAACACCTGGACCACCGTGCGCAACTCGCTGATCGCCGGCAAGCGAGTGGTACACATCGACACCAACGAGGCCGGCTTCCGTCGCGAGGTGCCCGTGACCGCCACCGTCCTCGGTGACGCGGCCGTCGTCGCACAGCAGTTCATCGAGGCCCTGGACGCGGCCGGCGTACCGCCGACCGGCTTCCGTGACCGGGTGACGGCGGGCGTCGAGCAGGCCGACCTCATATGGGACACCGCGCTGGGACAGCGGGTCACCCTCGCCGGAGTGCTGAGCGCGATGAACCGGGCGCTGCCGCGCAACCGGACCGTGGTGTATGACGGCGGCCGTTTCGAGGGCGAGGCCTACAAATACATCTGGGGCACCGACTACCGAAGCCAGGTGCTGACCACGGACTTCGGTGTCGTCGGCCTGGGCATGGGCGCGGCGATCGGCGCGGCGGCGGCCGCCCGCGATGAGCCCGCCGTCCTGGTGACCGGTGACGGCGGGTTCATGATGAACGGCATGGCCGAACTGCACTCGGCCATCCGCGCCGGGCTGCCACTGATCGTGGTCATCTGCAACGACAGCAGTTACGGCGCCGAATACGACCAGTTCGTGAGCAGAGGCCTCGACCCGAGCCTGTCGCTGTTCGATTGGCCGGACTTCGCCGAAGTAGCCCGGGCGCTGGGCGCCGATGGGCTGACGGTCGACACGGTGGCCGATGTTCCCGCCGCCCTCGCGGCTTTCCGATCGCCCACCCGGCCCGTGGTGATCGATGTCCGTATCGGAGTGGCCGATATCCCGGAGGTTCCGCACTGATGATCACACCCGACAACGCGACCGTCACGCGTGCCGACGTGACGGCGTGGACACTCGCCGACGTCCTGGAATACGCGGCCGCGCAGTGGGGCGAGCGGGTCGCCCTCGTCGACGGCGAGCGCCGCTGTACGTACTCGGAGCTGCGCAGGCGAGCGCGCGACGCGGCGGGCGGGTTCGCCCGGATCGGGATCCGCAAGGGCGATCGGGTGGCCATATGGCTGCCGAACAGCCTGGAGTGGGTCGTCGCCTTCTTCGGTGCGATCTACGCCGGCGCGACCGTCGTAGCGCTGAACACGGCGCTGTCCGCCAAGGAGATCGAGTACCAGGTCGCCCAGTCCGGCGCATCGCTGCTGATCGCCTGCTCGGCCTACCGGAACCGCGACTACCTCGCCGAGGCTCGGCAACTGCGGACCGGGGTCGGCGATCACCTGCGGCTGGTCGGGGTCGACCACGCCGGCGATGCGGACATCACCTCGTGGGCCCAGCTGACGCGACTCACCGAGCACGAGGTCCAGCTCCCCTCCGTCGACGTGACCGATCCCGCGATCATGCTGTACACCTCGGGCACGACCGGCCGGCCCAAGGGCGCCGTACACACGCACAGCTTCGTCGCCACGCTGTTCGCCGGAGTGGACCACCTCGAGATGTGCGAAACCGACGTCGCCGTCCTCTATCTGCCGTTGTTCCACATTTTGGCCCTGGTCGCCGGCCTGGTCATGCTGTCCCTCGCCGGGGCGCGCACCGTGCTGATGGCCCGGTTCGACGCGACCACCTCGCTGCGGCTGATCCGCGACGAGAAGGCGACGATCATCTACGGCATCCCGACGACGTACATCGACCAGCTCAACAACCCGCTCATCGACGACATCGACTTCAGCGGGGTGCGTTTCGCCTTCACATCGCTGGCGCCCGACCTCTGCCGGAAGGTACACGACAAGACCGGGGTGAAGTGCCTCAATCCCTACGGTATGACCGAGACCGCCGCACTGGTAATGGTCGCGGGGTTGGACGATCCGCCGGAGATCGCCGTGGGGACCGTGGGGCGCCCACTGGCGGGCATGGCGGCCAAGGTCGTCGACGACACCACGGGACTGCCGGTCCCCCACGGTGAATCGGGTGCACTGCTGATGCGCGGGCCGTCGATCCTGTGGAAGTATCACGACCTGCCCGAAGCCACCGCCGCCGCCTTCGACGACGAAGGATGGTTCCGCACGGGCGATCTCGCGTCGATGGACGCCGCCGGCAACATCACGTTCATCGGGCGGCAGGGCGATGGTTACCGGGTGGGCGGGGAACTCGTCGATCCGGTCGAGGTCGAGGCGGCGATCCAGTCCCATCCGGACGTACTGCGCGCGGCGGCACTGGGCGTGCCCGACGAACGACTCGGCGAGGTCGGCCACGCCTGGGTGCACGTGCGAGCGGAGGCCGCCGCGACCGAACCGGAACTGCTGACGCATGTGACGGGCCTACTCGCGTCGTTCAAGGTGCCCCGCCGGATTCACATAGTCAGCGAACTTCCGACGAACCCGAGTGGAAAAGTGCAGAAGTTCCGGCTGCGCGACACTCTCACCGCCGGGAATGCATGACCGAATAGGACTCCCCTCAGGGGCGGCGACGAAAGTCGCCGCCCCCGAGAGGTTTTCACGCCGGTGATTGCCGATCGGATTCCGCGAGTTGCCGATCGAGAACCGTCATGAGCAACACCACGATCCCGACCCCGATCAGGATGGCGGCAACCAGATGCAGCCCGGAATCGTCGACCCGGGTGTGGAATGCGATACCGGAAATCGTCGCTGCCGCAATCGAACCGACGTAACCGAACGTGCGCAACAGGCCCGAGGCCGTGCCGACCTTTTCGGCCGGCGCCTCCTTGTACAGCACGGTCTGGTTCGTGACGTTGCCGAATCCGGCGACCAGACCGAATACCGCGGTGACGACCACGATCAGCCACATCGGACTCTGGCTGGTGAGGAAGAACGTTCCGATCGCGCCGAGCAACAGCGCGACGGACGAGACGATCAACGACGGCAGCAGCCTGCGATAGCGGCCCGCCATGCGACCGGTCACCGCCGACAGCAGGCCCATCGGGATGAGCACCAGTCCGGCCGCATAGGCCGACATACGGTGGCCGACCTCGAGCCATTGCGTAAGTCCGTACAGTACAACGTATATCCCGAGCAGCGTCAGGCAATACCGCACATAGGTGCGGGTGAGGGGCAGCCTGGTGACCAGTAGCCGAAGGTCGAAAAATGGTTCAGGGACCTGCAATTCGACCGCGACGAGAACCCCGGCGGCGACCACGGTGATGCCCAGCGCCACCCAGTCGAGGCGGGGCAGGTCCATGAGGAAGACCAGCAGGGCGGTGATCGTGCCGCCGAAGACCAGCACGCCCGCAAGATCGACCTGAGCGATCAGACTCCTGATCGAGTGCCCCCGGATGTGGTCGCTGTCCTTGGCAATCCACAACAGCGCCATGACGAATGCGATCACGGCCACCGGAATGTTGACCCAGAATACCGCTCGCCAATTGAACCACGCGACCAGCGCGCCGCCCACCGTCGGACCGATCGCCAGGGTGGCCGCGCTGGTGGTGGTCATCCCGGCGATCATGCGACCGGGCGGCTGACGCAATCCCACCGTGGCGGCGCGGCGTCGAATCAGCAGCATCGCCGAGGGATAGCCCGCCGACGTGCCGAGGCCGATGAGCACTCTGGTCACCACCAGGGTCGGCATATTCTGCGCCAGACCGCCGATGATGCCCGCGGCGAGCACGATCGCGATGCCGGCCAGGAATACGCGGCGCGGACCGAAGATCTCCGACAGGCGGCCGCAGATGGGCTGCGCGATGGCGCTGGTCAGGTACAGACTCGAGATCAGAACGGTGGTCCGCCCAGCACTGACATGCAGTGCGAGCGCGATGGGTACCAAGGCGGTCGCGATCAGTGAGCTGTTGATGGGATTCAATGCGGCACCGATGAACAAGGGGGTTGCGAAACGCGGACCGAATGCCCGCTCGCCGGTGTCCCGGCGCGAGGAAACTGCTACTTCCCCACCGCTTTCGGGTGCTGTGCTCAAGGCTGACTCCTCATGCTGCACAGGTGAGTACCTGTGTCCGGAAAGCCTTCGCCCCGGACCGGTGCCTCGTGGGCACTGTGATCCGGGGCGAAGGGCTTTTATCGTGCGCCGGCGGCAGGGGTGTCTCACCGGGCCGGCATTGTCGGTTTGTGGTATCGAGCTCCCTTACAGCGCAGCGAGATCGAGGTTGTATACGTGTGCGGCGTTCTCGCTGAACACCTTCCGGCGGAGCGATTCGCCGGCATCTTTGAACGTCGGCACCGCGCTGCGAAGCGGCTCGGGGAACAGGCATGTCGGGTGCGGGAAATCGGTTTCGAACATGCAGTTGTCCACGCCCAGCCGCTCGATCGAATCGATCAGGCTCGGGCCGTTCTCGAACCAGAAGCACGCGTACATCTGTCGCCGGAAGTATTCCGACGGCTTCAGGGTCAGGCCGTCGGCGGCATTTTCATCGGCGTGGTAGTCCAGCGCCTCGAGCATGAACGGCAACCAGCCGATGCCGCTTTCCACCGACACCGCCTTCAGCCGGGGGAAGCGCTCGCATACGCCGGACAGGATCATGTTCGCGACGAGGCGGGCGTTGCCCATCTGCAGCATCGCGGAGCCGACGGCGAGTTTGCTGTTCTGGGTCATCGACGGCCACGGTGAGCCACCGTTGTAGGTGCGCTGGGTGGCGCTGGCGCCGCAGTGGAAGTTGACCGGCAGATCCAGGTCCTGCAGGTGCTGCCACATCGGGTCCCAGAACGATTCGGCCAGATCCGGCATCCCCTGGTTCTGCGGGTCGGCGTTGGTGATGATGCCCTTGAGCCCGAGCTCGGCGACGCGCTTGATCTCCGCGACGGTCTTGTCGATGTCCCACCAGGGCAGCAGAGCCATCCCGAACAGGCGACCGCCGGACTCCTTCTGCATGTCCGCCATCGCGTCGTTCCAGATGCGAACGATATCCATGCGCAGGTCGTGGTCGCTGATGCGGAAGAAGTTCTGGCCGCCGAAGCCGACGACGTTCGGGAACACGATCTGCGCGCTGATCCCGAGCTGGTCCATCATCGCCACGCGCGGCTCGACATAGGATGCGGCAAGCGAGGATTCGTCCAGCGGCCACTGCAGGAAGACGCTGCCCTTGACTTTCTCGTTGTTGCGGTTGATGACGCTGCCCGCGCCGGCGGGACCGAGCACCTGGGTCTCGTCCACCACCCACATCGGCGCGCCGTCGGTCGGCCCGGTGGTCCCCAGCTTCGCGACCTGCGCACGCATGCCGTCGGTCAGGTCCTTGGCCAGCACGACGTGTGGTACCCGCTTGCGCAGACGTTCCGGAGCGCGCGAAGTCCATATGTCCGCGGGCTCGGTGAGGTGCGTATCAACGTCGATGATCTTGATACCCCGCATCGATTCATCAACATCGTCGAACAGTCTCGTTGATTCAACAGTCACCGTTGGTCGTCCTCTCAGTGAACTGCCGGCACCGACCCGAAACAAGGTCAGGTCAGGTCGGTTCGGCATATGCGAACGTCGGGCCTGCCATCGGCCCAACCGCTGAAACGGACATGGGAGCTGCCCGTCATGACCGCAACTCTAGACGGCCGTAACCAGTTATGCAACATGACTGTTGAAAAATGGCGACGAGATTCGGCTGGGGCGGGACACGATCGACCGGCGCCCGAGAAACCGGCCGATCATCGATCGCGGAACTCCGGCGTGCGGTGCTCACGAAACGCCCGCATCGCCTCCTGCTGATCGAACGTCGACTGGACGATTCCCATATGCGACGAGATCAGATCCAGGCTCGTACGCAGGTCCAGTCGCTGCGACTGGTACACACTCCGCTTGATCATCGACACGGCGATGGGCGATCGGCAAGCGATCCTATCGGCCAATTCCATTGCGCGCGTGAATAATTCGTCGTCCGAGTGGACGTGATTCACGATGCCCATGGCCAGTGCGTCGTCAGCGGAGATCGTCTGCCCGGTCCACAGCAGTTCCAGGGCCCGCGCGGTACCTACCAGCCTGGGCAGGAAATAGGCGCCGCCGTCCCCGGGAACCAGGCCGATCTTGATGTACCCCTCACAGAAGGTCGCACTCCGGGCGGCCAGCCGGATATCGCACATAAGAGCCATATCCATCCCGGCTCCGACCGCGAGGCCGTTGACCGCGCAGATCAGCGGTTTGTCCAGGTCCTCCACCGCACGCGCGACCCGGTGCACTCGGTCGGTGAGCACACGTTTCCGGTCGATCGGACTGTCCCCCGCCGCGGTGAATTCGTCGAGATCCACACCCGAGCAGAATCCGCGGCCGGTTCCGGTGAGGAGTACAGCACGCACTGCCCGGTCACATTGCGCGTCAACCAGGGCCGCCACCCAGTGATCGAGCATCTTCCAGGTGAATGCACCCAACTGTTGCGGTCGGTTGAGACGCAGAATGCGGACCGCACCCCGCGTCTCGACGATCAGTTCGTCATCGTTCGTCTGGTCGGTCATCGAAGGCCACTCTCCCGGTTCGTCGGTTCGCGTCGTACCGGGGAATTACATCGGACACCACAGCGTCAGTCAACAACGGTGTTGACAGTTGCATGTTGATCGGGATACGTTCCAGCCAGGCGGGCAAGCCGACTCGAATCACCATGCAGACAGGGGTAGACATGTCCGGGCTGACAGTGACCACGCAGGACCGAATCGCGACGGTGGTCATCGACCGACCGCCGGTGAACGCGCTGTCTCGCGAGACCTATCGGGAGATCAGGCAGGTCTTCGATTCGTTCCGCGACCGTGACGACATCTCCGTCGCCGTGCTCACCGGGGCGGGAGACCGCGTTTTCTGCGGCGGACGCGATATTCACGACCTGCGTGTCGAACGATCCGAGGCCAAACCGGCAAACGTCGGCGACCCGATGCACCTGGCACGGGAGGCGTTCTTCGCGGTGCGGCATTGCGCGGTGCCAGTGGTCTGCGCGGTCAACGGCGCGGCGGTCGGCGCCGGGGTGGCCCTAGCCGCGGTGAGCGACATCGCGCTGGCGGTGCAGTCCGCCACCTTCGCGCTGACCGAGATCGACGTCGGCGTCCTGGGCGCTGCCTCCTTTGCACAGTGGATGGTCGGTCCCGCCAAAGCACGGTGGATGTTCTACACCGGCCAGCGGGTACCGGCCGAGGAGATGTACCGCCTCGGCGCCGTCGAAGCGGTCGTCGAACCTGCGGAGTTGCTGCCGCGGGCCCATGCGCTCGCCACCGTGATCGCCGCGAAGGACCCGGTCGCGGTCCGGATGGCGAAAGCCTCGGTGGTCCGCACCGACACGCTGCCGCTCGAAACGGCGTATCGCACGGAGCAGGACTACACCCGGCACCTGTCCACCTATCCGAACTCGGCAGAGGCCATCTCGCGATTCGTCGACAAGCGATAGGGCTGGGGAGAGCAATGGAAGTCAACGACCTCGTCACCGCACTTCTTCGCATCACCATCGGGACCACGATGATCGCGCACGGGATCAACCACTGGATCGGGGGCGGCAAGATCGCCGGTACCGCAGGCTGGTTCAGCAGTCTCGGGCTCCGCAACGGCGTCCTCCAGGCATGGTTGAGCGTAATCACCGAAATCGGTGCGGGCGTACTGCTGGCACTCGGCCTCCTCACCCCCTTCGCGGCCGCTGCGGTTGTGTCCGTGATGCTCGTGGCCGGGCTACTCGCTCATCGCACCAACGGGTTCTTCGTATTCAAAGACGGCTATGAATACGTCCTCGTGCTCGCCATCTCCACCATCGGACTAGCGCTGCTCGGCCCCGGATGGCTCTCCTTGGACCACCTGTTCGGTATCGAAATCTCCGGCTGGCCTGGAGGTGCCGTCGCACTGATCGCAGGTGCGCTCGCAACTGCGGGCTTGCTGGCGCTGTTCTACCGGCCCGCCCCGGCTGCGGCCGAGTAGAAGGTGAGCCGGTGCGAGATCGAGCGACGCCCGATCGCCAACCGAACCGACCGAAAACCATCAACGCTGTTCGGCGCTGTGCCGGACACCAGAAAAGTAAAGGATGCCCGGCACCATGGCATTGAACCTGGATCCCTCGAAGACCGCTCTGCTGGTGATGGACTACCAGCCAGTCACCCTGGGGTTTCTGGATGACCCGACGCCTCTTGTTTCGTCGGCCGCTGCCACGGCCGATGCGGTTCGCGAGAGCGGTGGCCGAGTGGGATACGTGCGCGTGGCGTTCAACGACGCCGACTACGCGGGCTTCCCCGAGGGACACATCATGGGCGACCGCGTCAAAGAAAGTCGCCCGAACATGGACGCGGACTCTCCCACTACCGCCCTGCACGAGGGGCTCGGGGTCCGGGATGGCGACATCGTGGTGCGCAAGTCCCGGGTGAGTGCATTCTCGACCACCGATCTCCATGAGCAGCTGACCAACCTCGGCATCACAACACTGGTCCTAGCGGGTGTCCACACCAGTGGCGTCGTGCTCACGACAGTGCGCGAGGCACACGACCTCGATTACCGCGTGATCGTCCTCTCGGATGGGTGCGCCGACCCGGACAACGCAGTCCACGACTTCCTCGTCGAGAAGATCTTTCCCAAGCAGGCCGACCTGGCCACGACCGGTGAACTGTTGTCCGTCCTGCTGACTGAGGCAGGCGCCCGATGACAACGGGCAACGGCGGTGTGCACGCGGCCGTGAGGCCCACAAGCCGCGCGGTGGTCGAAGCATTCACCGCCGCTATGTGCCGCTACGGGGTGCCCTCGGAAGTGTTGACCGACAACGGGAAACAGTTCACCGGCCGATTCACCCGCCCGTTCCCGGCCGAGGCGCTGTTCGAGCGGGTCTGCCGCGAGAACGGCATCGGGCAACGCCTGACCAAACGACGCTCGCCGACAACAACAACAGGGAAAATTATAAAGCCGACGGAGATGCTTGACACTCGGATCCCCTGAACCGTAAGGAGATTCGATTGAGTGAGCCTGTCATGGACCGCGAGGTGCGTCAGCGCTTGGCGGTCCTTCGTCATGTCGAGGAAGTCGCCGGGGCGCGAACCTGCGACATCCGTTCGTGTGTGTCGATGCTGCTGCGTTCATGCGCGTGGCCGTCCGTGAGCATCACGCGTAGGGATGCCGCGTTGGCGGAGTTCGGCCAGCACGGTGGTGGGGTCGACACCCAGGTGCTGGCCGACGCGGGCGAGGGACCAGCCGAGGTTGTACAGATGGATGGCGTCATCGATCTGCTCGGGGGACAAGCCCCGGCGACGCATCGGAACCTCATGCCGACGAAGGATCTCGCTGACCGTCCGCCGCTCGATACCGAACCGGGCACCCAACTGGTACACCGTCTCCCCACTCTTATATCCAGCGATGAGTTCCCGGACCTGATCGGTGTCGAGTTGACGTGCCCGGCCGGGTTTGGGACGAACGGCGCGCGGCGGAACCAGGGTCGCAGGGTCGGGAAGTTTCCGACGCAGGTCAAGTGAAGTGACCTCAGGTGCCGATCGAAGTGCGGCTGGCACCTGGATCACCCGTCATAAGCACTCAACGAAGTGTTGCGATGACCGCCTGAACCCGCAGGCATGTGCGTACGTTGAGACCGTCGCACTTCGTCGGTAAGCAGTGACCGGCTGCCTACAGTCCCGGCTCAGCGGTCGGTAATTGGAGGTGCCACGGGATCATCGATGGAACGCCGACCTTCGCGGCGCGGGCTGCCTCCGGCACGAGTGAGTCGATCGAGCAAGGGCCACGCCTCCCATAGGCTCGGGTCGGTGGTTCGGTCAACGGCACCCCGACTTGCCCATCCCGTCGGTCGCTGACCGATAGCCAATAGCACATATTTTAGCAATATTTCGCAGATAGCACTGCATAATGACTGAAAATTGATTTGCTGCCCATAAGCTATGGGATGGCCTTCAGGTCGAGATGCCATTCAGGAGGATCGATGACTGATGTAGCGCCCCAACCCATACCCCAGGTAGAGGCCGTGCGCCCCTACCCGCGACGCTTGGGCCCGAAGGGCTCCTACATCTGGAAGATGGTGACGACCACCGACCCCAAGGTGCTCGGCGTCATGTACCTGGTCACGTCGATGACGTTCTTCTTGGTCGGCGGCCTGATGGCGCTGCTGATGCGTGCCGAGCTGGCCAGGCCGGGTCTGCAGTTCCTGTCGACGGAACAGTTCAACCAGTTGTTCACCATGCACGGCACGATCATGTTGCTGTTCTATGCGACGCCGATCGTGTTCGGCTTCGCCAATTTCATCCTGCCGCTGCAGATCGGCGCCCCCGATGTAGCGTTCCCACGCCTGAACGCATTCAGCTACTGGCTGTACCTGTTCGGCGCGTCCATGGCGACCGCGGGCTTCGTCACCCCCAGTGGCGCAGCCGACTTCGGCTGGACAGCGTATTCGCCGCTGACCGCCATGATCCACTCGCCCAGCATCGGCGCCGACCTGTGGGTCATGGGTATGGCTGTCTCCGGTCTGGGCACTATCCTCGCCTCGGTCAACATGGTGACCACTGTCGTCTGCCTACGCGCACCGGGCATGACGATGTTCCGGATGCCGATCTTCACCTGGAACATCCTGGTGACAAGCTTGCTGATCCTGCTGGCGTTCCCCCTGCTGACCGCGGCGTTGATGGGGTTGGCCGTGGATCGGCATCTGGGTGGGCACATCTACGACCCGGCCACTGGCGGCGTGTTGTTGTGGCAGCACCTGTTCTGGTTCTTCGGCCACCCCGAGGTCTATATCATCGCGCTACCGTTCTTCGGCGTCGTGTCCGAAATCTTCCCGGTGTTCTCGCGTAAGCCCATATTCGGTTACACCACCCTGGTATATGCAACGCTGGCTATCGGGGTGTTGTCGATGGCGGTGTGGGCGCACCATATGTATGCCACCGGAGCGGTGCTGCTGCCGTTCTTCTCGTTTATGTCGTACCTCATCGCGGTGCCGACAGGGATCAAGTTCTTCAACTGGATCGGCACCATGTGGCAGGGTCAGCTGACCTTCGAGTCACCGATGCTGTTTTCGATCGGCTTCCTGGTGACGTTCCTGTTCGGTGGTCTGTCGGGTGTCATCCTGGCCAGCCCGCCGCTGGACTTCCACATCACCGACACCTACTTCGTTGTTGCGCACTTCCACTACGTACTGTTCGGCACCATCGTGTTCTCCACCTACGCGGGCATCTACTTCTGGTTCCCGAAGATGACCGGACGAATGCTGGACGAGCGGCTGGCCAGGTGGCACTTCTGGACGACGTTGGTCGGTTTCCACACCACCTTCCTGGTACAGCACTGGCTCGGCGCCGAGGGCATGCCGCGCCGCTACGCCGACTACCTGCCCGGCGACGGTTTCACCGCGCTGAATACGGTCTCCACGATCGGTGCGTTCATCCTCGGCGCGTCGTTGCTGCCATTCCTGTGGAACGTCTTCAAGAGCTACCGCTACGGTGAGGTCGTCACCGTGGACGACCCGTGGGGTTACGGCAACTCGCTGGAATGGGCCACATCCTGCCCGCCGCCGCGGCACAATTTCTACGAACTGCCGCGGATCCGCTCCGAGCGTCCCGCGTTCGAGTTGCACTACCCGCACATGGTCGAGCGAATGCGTGCCGAGGCACACATAGGCTGGGGTACGGGCAACCACAACCAGGAACTGGCCGAGAGCGATACCTGAACCGATACGAGCCTGGCCGTCATAGCCCCGGAATCTGAAGCTGGCTCGAGCCGCGCGGTAGGGATCAGCCGCCCCTTCCGGGAGAACTGCCGGCACAAACATCTCCGGATTGGCTGCGCGGCACTCGTTGGGCAGTCTCGAGGTCACCTCGCCGAGTCCAGCACCGCCCCAGCCATATCCCCGTTCGCGTGAGGTCCCATGAGGGGATCAGACGGTGAGGACGACCTTGCCCTGGAGATGGCCGCTCTCGATCAGCCGGTGTGCGTCGGCGATCTGCTCGAACGGGAAGGTCGCCTGCACGTGGACCCGGAGCTTGCCCTGTTCGACGAGGTCGACGAGTCCTCGCAGGGCGACCGGATCGGGGTCGACCGCGATGCCGCTGAAATGCTTGCCGGCCGCCTCGAACTTCGCGATGAGCTCCGCATCCTCGTCGGCGACCGCGGTCACGAGGTGGCCCCCGGGGCGGAGCACTTCGAGCGAGCGCGCGGCGGTATCGCCGCCGAGCGTGTCGAGCACCACCTCGATGTCGCTGACGACTTCGGTGAAGTCGACCGCGGTGTAATCGATGACCTCGTCGGCGCCGAGTTCCTCGACGAACTCCCGTTTGCTCTCGCTTGCGGTTGTGATCACATGCGCGCCAAGTGATTTCGCGATCTGGATCGCTACGTGACCGACCCCGCCACCACCGGCGTGGATCAGGACGCGGGTGCCTTCGCGCACGCCGCCGAGGTCGACCAGGCCCTGCCACGCGGTCAGCCCGACGATCGGCAACGCCGCCGCCTCGACGTGCGAGAGCGATGCCGGTTTGCGCACCAGGTGCAGGGCCGGCGCTGCCACGAGTTCGGCGTACGCATTGGCGGCTCGCGGGAACAGCGGCATCCCGAACACCTCGTCGCCGGGCCGCAAGCGCCACGTCTGCGCCGTCTCGACCACACCGCTGATATCCCAGCCGAGGATGAACGGCGGCCGGCCGAGTAGCGGGAATTCACCGGCGCGCAGGCGCGGTTCGAGTGGGTTCAGCCCGATCGCCTCGACCCGGACGAGGACTTCGGTCGGCAGGGGGCGGGGCGCGGGCGCTTCCGCGAGGGTGAGGACCTCCGGGCCCCCGAGTGTGCGTTGGGTGATTGCTCGCATAATTCAACGATGAACGACAGAAGACAGGCGTACCACCGGTGTCACGCCAGAAAATCCCGATAACCCGCCAGCGTTCCGACCGCCGCCTAAAGTAGGTGCCGATGACCGAACTTGTCCCCCAGCCGGTGTTCTGGACCGACGATTCGTCGGTCTGCGAACTCCTGGCCCACGGCGAGAACGTCGCCGCGCACTTCCATGACTTCGGGCAGCTCAGGTATGCCGTTTCCGGAGCGCTGGTGACCGCGACCGAGGTCGGCACCTGGGTGGCGCCGGCGAACCGCATTACCTGGGTGCCACCTTTCTATGTACACAGCAGTCGCTCGTACGGCGAGACCGATGTCCGAGTGCTCGGGGTTCCGGCGGCGCTGGCCGAGCGACTGCCGCCGGAACCGTCGGTATTCGTGGCCAGTGCGCTGCTGCGCGAGGCATACCTGGCGATGGTCAGCGACACCGAACCCGCCGACAGCCCCCGCGCCCGGCTGCTGCTCGAAGTCGTCGTCACGGAGCTCGCTCGCGCCCCGAAAGAACCACTGCGCCTTCCGGAGCCGCGCGACACTCGCCTCAAGGCCGTGACCGATCTGCTGCACGCCGACCCCGCCAGCCCGGCGACGCTGGCGGAGCTGGGGCACCGAACCGGCTCGAGCGAACGCACCCTCAGCCGGCTTTTCGGCAGCGAACTGTCGATGAGCTTCCATCAGTGGCGCACGCTGCTGCGTATTCAGCGGGCACTGATCGAACTCACCGAGGGCACCTCGGTCACCGACACCGCCGTGCGACTGGGCTGGGCGAACCCGAGCAGCTTCATCGATGCCTTCACCAACCTCGTCGGCCAGACACCCGGTCACTACCGCGCTACGGCGCGCAACTCATGACCAGCGTCAACGTGGCGGGTTATCCGTAGGTGATCTGGTATGCCACCGGGCCGATGTCGCCGGGTCGGTTTCGGCATCGAGGCCAGAGGCCCGAAATCACTTGCCCTGCCGGCGATCACCGGCAGGGCAAGTGGCTGCGATCCGCTTCATCCGGTGGCGCTGTGGTTATCTGACAGCCTGGAATGCCTTCTCCGACTTGGCGGCTTCTCGGGCGAGAAGGCGGTCGCGCTGTTCTTCGAACCGGATCACGTCGCGTCCGAGTTCGTCGAGGTAGGCACCGAGTTCTTCGCGGCTTTGCTCGCCGCGCGCGGTGAAATCGTTGCGTTCGAAGACCTTCCAGATCTTGAGCACCGGCCGGAGGACCTCATCGAGGTGCTGACGCAGATCATAGATGCCGTGTTTGACCATCAGCACGCCGTTTCGGCGCCAGTTCGGCATGCCTTTGCCGGGCATCGCGAAATTTTTCACGACCTTGGTGATGGCTTCGATGGTTTGGTCGGGAGCCAGGTCGAACGCGGCTCCGGCGATGTTGCGGTAGAAGATCATGTGCAGGTTCTCGTCCGCGGCGATGCGTGCCAGCATGCGATCGGCGATCGGGTCGGCGCAGACGGCGCCGGTGGTGCGGTGGCTGACGCGGGTCGCGAGCTCCTGAAACGTCACGTACACGACCTGGTCCAGCACACCGCCGAACTCCTCGGGTGCGTGGACGCCTCTGGTCAGATGGACCATCCGGTCGTTTTCGAGTGCTATCGGATCGACGCTGCGGGTGACGATCAGATAATCGCGCATGGCAATGGCGTGCCGATTTTCTTCGGCGGTCCAGCGGCCCACCCACGTGCCCCAGGCACCATCGGTAGAGAAGTTCTCGGCGATGGTGCGGTGGTAGGAGGGCAAATTGTCCTCGGTGAGCAGATTGGTGATCATCGCGATCTTCGCGACCTCGGACAGCCGGGATTGGTCCGGGTCCCAATCGGTTCCGCCCAGCGCAGCGAAATTGCGGCCCTGATCCCAGGGCACGTAGTCGTGCGGATACCAGTCCTTGGCGATCAGCAGGTGCCGGTCGATATTCTCACCGACCACCGGCTCCAATGCGGTCAAAAGCTCGAGCTGCGTCAAATCTGTCGCCATGCAACGCCCTCCATAGTGTGTGAGAACAACTGCAGCCGTTCCTGGATGCGGCTACCGGGAGCAGCCGGCCGAACTTCCGGTGTCGATCGCGCCGCCTCGGTTCAGGTGCCGCAGACAAGGTGATTCCGACGACGGTGTCGGGAGTATATAGCGTCCGGATCACCCTGGTGGATAAGCTCGACCGGCCTCGCGGCCCTTCTGATGTGGGCGTTTTGTCCGGTGGTGGCGTGGAACGTGTTGGGGGGTAACTCCGCGCAGCGTCCGCTGGTAGACGATGGTGAGCGAGCGCTTGTGCGGGTCCACGCCGATGATGACCGACATCGGTACCCTTCCAGATCGACGGCACATGGCAACATTTTGGCAACCATCGGTTGGTAGCATCAGCGTTCAGTGCCATGCCGAACCCACCTCGCGACCGGATCGGAGTGCTGTGATGGTGGATTCATTCGTCCGGGTTCGCGGTGCCCGAGTGCACAACCTGCGCGATGTCGAGGTGGCGATCCCGCGAGATGCCCTGGTGGCCTTCACCGGTGTCTCAGGTTCGGGCAAGTCGTCGCTCGCGTTCGGCACCCTGTACGCGGAATCGCAACGGAGGTACCTGGAATCGGTGGCACCGTACGCCCGTCGATTGCTCCACCAGGTACCCGCTCCGGAGGTGGACGACATCACCGGTTTGCCGCCGACGGTGGCGCTCGCGCAGCGGCGGTCCGCACCGTCGTCGCGATCGACGGTCGGCACGGTGACCGCAATCTCGAACTCGCTGCGGATGCTGATGTCCCGCGAGGGCGACTATCCGCCCGGACCGGCCCGCGAGGGTCCGGGCCACTATCCGGCCGGCACCAATCGGCTGTATTCGGATGCCTTCTCGCCGAACACGATCGAGGGCGCGTGCCCGCGCTGCCACGGGCAGGGCGTGGTTCACGAGGCGACCGAATCGTCGATGGTCCCGGATCCGTCGCGCAGTATCCGAGACGGAGCCGTCGCGTCCTGGCCCGGCGCGTGGCAGGGCAAGAACCTCCGCGACATCCTGGTCGCCCTGGGCTACGACATCGACCGGCCCTGGCGGGATCTGCCTGCCGCGGAACGGAATTGGATCCTGTTCACCGACGAGCAGCCGGTGGTGACCGTGCACCCCGAACGGGAGGCCCACCGGATCCAGCGGCCCTACCAGGGGACCTACTCCAGTGCCCGGCGGATACTGCTTCGTTCCTATGCGGAGTCCAAGAGCGAGGCCACCCGCCGGCGGGCCGCGGAGTTCCTGCACACCACGGTCTGCCCGGTGTGTGCCGGCCGGCGCTTGAAACCGGAAGCGCTGGCGGTGACCTTCGCCGGGTACAACATCATCGAACTGGCGGCGCTGCCGTTGCGCGAGCTGGCGGCGGTCCTGCGCCCGTACCGGGAGGGCACCGGGGCGGCCGCGGTGTTGACCGAGGATCTGACGAGCCGGATCGATGTCCTGATCGAACTCGGGCTCGGCTATCTGAGCGTCGATCGGGAGAGCCCGACCCTGTCCGCGGGCGAGCTGCAGCGCCTGCGCCTCGGAACGCAGTTGCGGTCCGGATTGTTCGGTGTCGTCTACATTCTCGACGAACCCTCGGCGGGGCTGCATCCCGCGGACACCGCGGCGCTGTCCACCGTGCTGGGCCGGCTGAAGACGTCCGGCAACAGCGTCTTCCTCGTCGAGCACGACCTGGATGTGGTGCGCACCGCCGACTGGGTGGTCGACGTGGGACCGGGCGCCGGCGTGCACGGCGGCCGGGTGCTGTACAGCGGTGCGGTCGACGGCCTGCGCGAGGTGACCGAATCCGTCACGCGCCCATACCTGTTCGGCGACATCGCGCGTCCGCGCCGTCCGTCGCGGACGGCCACCGGAAACTTGCCGCTGCGCGACGTGACGAGCCACAACCTGGCCGGGGTCGACGTCGACATCCCGCTCGGGGTCTTCACGGCGATCACCGGCGTCTCCGGGTCCGGCAAATCCACTCTGTTGCACGCGATTTCGTCCGGCGCCCCACAGGATCCGGCGGTCACCCGGGTGGTGGACGTCGACCAGCAGCCGATCGGCCGCACCCCACGATCGAATCTCGCCACCTACACCGGATTGTTCGACGTCGTGCGAAAACTGTTCGCCGGCACCGACATCGCGCGGGCACGCGACTACGGCGTGAGCCGGTTCTCGTTCAACGTCCCCGGCGGACGCTGCCCCACCTGCCAGGGCGAGGGCTACATCACCGTCGAACTGCTCTTCCTGCCCAGCACCGAGAGTCCCTGCCCCGAATGTCACGGCGCCCGATACAACGCCGAGACGCTCGAGGTCGTCTACCGGGACAGCACGATCGCCGAGGTGCTGGACCTGCCGGTCGACCGAGCCCTCGACTTCCTCGGTGACGTCCCCGCGGCGGCACGCGCCCTGCGGACCCTGGCCGACGTCGGCCTGGGTTACCTGCGACTCGGTCAACCCGCCACCGAACTGTCGGGCGGAGAAGCACAACGGGTAAAACTGGCCACCGAACTCCAGCGCGTACGCCGCGCCGGAACGATCTACCTGCTCGACGAGCCCACCACCGGCCTGCATCCCGCCGACACCGATGTCCTGCTCACCCAGCTGAACACACTGGTCGACGGCGGAGCCACCGTCGTGGTGGTCGAGCACGACCTGACGGTCGTCGCACAGGCCGATTACGTCATCGATCTGGGGCCCGGTGGCGGTACCGACGGCGGCCGGATCGTCGCACAGGGCACACCCGATCGAGTTGCGGCCGATCGCACCGGCCGGACTGCACCGTACCTCCGCGCGCACCTCGTCGGCGGGTAGTGCGTCGGCAACCGGCACGAGCAGTTCGAAGAACAGGTCTCTGGTCTGCTCGTCGGCCTCTGGCATGAGCATCGGGTGACACCGTGAGGGTCATGGTGGTCGCACCACTCGCTGGAGAGAAGATGGGTTTGGGCTGTGACGCCGATCAGCTTGTAGGCCAAACGGGCTGGGGCGGGTATCACCTGCATGAACCTCTGGCGTTCCGCGTCGTCGGCTTCCTCGGTGATGTGGCCGAGGATGACCAGTCGCCGGGTGAGCGGGATCGCGCTCATGCTGTGCTTGCCGAGTGCGTCCCATTCGCTTTGCGTCAGGGTGACCGAGACGACCGGGAGCAGCTTCTGCTCCTCCTCGGCCAGGTGATCGATCAGTGTCGGCATCGTGGCTTCGATGCGGGCGGCCATCTTCTCGCCGGTGGCTGGGTCCGCGGTAGCTGTCCACCCCGGCAGTTCCGCGTTGACGGCTGTGACGGTGTCGTCGACCTGTGCGTGCTGTGCGTCCATCCGGTCCATCAGATCCGGGTCGAGCGTGGTTCGCTTACGCAGCAAGGGAAAGAGCAGTTCGTCCTCGCCGGTGTGGTGCGTGTGCAGGAAGTCCAGCATCTCCCGGGCATGAGCCCGAGGCCACGACGCGATCATCAGCACGCTCGGAGTGAAGAACGCCCGCGAGACCCCGACGCTGATCACCGACACCGTCCGCGCAGTCATCGCATCCGCGAAAACATCAGGCGTTGACCGTTTCGTCATCCTGTCTGCGTTCGGAGTCGGCGACTCCCTCGCCAAGGTCTCATTCCTCGTCGGCCCCATTTTCCGAACCGCGCTTCGGAAAACCTACGCAGACAAAGCCGCATCGGAAGTCCTCTCGAGGGCCAGCGATCTGAAATGGACCCTCGAATACCCCGGAGCATTGAACAACGGTGACAGCACCCGCCACAACGCCGTTGCGCTCGCAGACGTCACGAAATTGCCGATCTACCCGTCAACCTCCCGCACAAACGTCGCCGACTTCCTCCTCCACTCCGCCGTGGAAGACACCTTCATGCGTCAGATCGCCGTAGTCACCGACGCCAAATAGGTCACCAACGCAGGCCCAAGAAACACCGATCACCAGCGCCATCGCCGCTCTGGTCACGCTGAGGGAAGCTCGATCGTTCGTAAATCCTGTTCCTGTGAGGTCAGCGCAGGGACCAGGGCGCCGCGGCTCGCTTCTGGGCCCACCGCTGCGGATCGCATTCCAGCGTGTTTCGGTCCCAATGGCCGAGTTCGGCTGCGGCCTCATATGTTTCGCGGAGGAAATCGGTCACCAGCGCGTTCGGATCTTCCGCGGTACGCACCGTCTCATAGGGTAGGACGAATTCACCCAGGTCGGCATCGTAGGTCGCGCCGGGCACATGCAGCCGACGTTCGCGGTAGCCGTCGGGTTCGGGATAGGAGTACGCGTAGAACGCGCCTTCCGCACCGCCGCCGGGCCAGAATCCGCAGCTGCTGAGTTCGCGGGAATACCCCTCCACCATCACCCAATCGGCACAGTGCGGTGCACCGCCGCCATGTTCGGGCGCGGTCCTTCCCGAGAAACGAGTACAGGCCAGATCCATTGCACCCCAATAGAAATGCACCGGACTGGATTTGCCAATAAAGCCGGAACGGAACTCGTCGAGCAGGCGGTTGGCATGCACGAGCTGCCGCCAGAACGCGTGCGCGGACTGTGGATCGTAGGAAGCGTGCCGGGTGTCCTCGGCGAAGGGAATGGACGGGTCGACTTCGTTGGGGCGGGCCTGAATCCAGGTCTCGAGTCCCAATTCGACCAGGGCTTGCATGGTTTCGGCGTAGAACTGCGCCACCGATTTCGGCGCGAGCGCCACGCTGCGCGTATAGCCGCTATCGGCGCGGATCACCAATCGGTGTGCAAGGAAATCGAATTCGATATCGAAGAGCCGTTCGCCGTAGGGGATGGCCGAGGTCGTCAGCCCGCGCGGGCTGACATAGAGGGTCACCTGCCACCAGTGGTTCAACAACGGAGCGTGCGCGAGCCGGATCTTGCCCACCACCTGCGTCCACATGTGGAGGGTCTCACAAGTATCCGTCCAGTCCGCCACCCGCAACTGCGGCCACGCGGTGGTGGAATTCGTCTCAGCCATCTCGGTAACTCCCTTCGTCCTCGGTTCGATTCAGGTCCGCCCACTAGCACCGAGCACCAGAGCTACGAAATTTGTCATGGCACTCCAATCCGAGCAGTTGGCCGAAGTACGGGCCGAGCCTACGACACCGCAAACCTGAATCGACACTCCTGCCCGATCCATCGGCGGTGACACCGGCGACCGCCGCGATGTCGGCGCCGACCGGCTCCGCATGTCCTGATCTCAGGCTTTTTCGGCCCATTCGGAGGGGCGGAGTTCGCTGGCCGTAGTCGAGAATTGGCGAGGCGCCGACGCGGCCGTTCCTGTAACGCCACAGTGCTGCCATGACCGAATCGACCGGAGTGGTCGACAGCCCGCCCAGGAGCCGCGTATGAGACAGCATTTGATCGACGCCGGCCGGCTGATCGTGCCCGGGCGCGAGCAGATGCACGGCCCGCTACCGCCGCTGCTGCTCGGACTGACCTTGGTCACCGGACTGGTCGATGCGTTCAGCTACCTCGAGCTGGGGCACGTGCTGGTCGCGAACATGACCGGAAACGTCGTCTTCGCAGGCTTCGCCGCCGCACACGCGCCCGGCTTCCTCTGGTGGGCACTGCTGCTGGCGGTGGCGGCCTTCCTGATCGGCGGCGGCGTGGATCACGACGCTGGCGACCGATCAGCCCTACCGCGGCTGGTCGCTGGCGATCCTCATCACGTTCCTCGGCACGGGCTTGGGTCTGCAGAATGCGACTGCCCGCGCCCTGGCCGTCCCCGACCTGACCACCACGGTCCTAACGCTCACGCTCACCGGCATTGCGGCCGACAGCGTGGCCGCGGGCGGAACCAACAGCAAGCTGGGCCGACGTCTGATTCCGATCGCCGCCATGTTCGCCGGCGCGGCGATCGGCTCCGCACTTGTCGTCCACGGCCACGGCCCGGCCACGCTCGCGACCGCGGTGTTCGTTCTGGCCGCGATCGTCGTCTCCGGACGCTTCGCAGCCCGTTCCACTCGAAGCTGGACTGCCAGGTCGTGACGCATCCCCGACCTGGATCACTCCGCAGCCCTGTTCGTTTCCAGTCGAGAGGAGCCCCGTGACGTCGCCCGCGACCGTGGAGCTGAACCGCGCGGGCGCGTTCGCACGCCGGACCGTCTCGATCGCGCTCGGGGTGCTGGCAATCCTGATGCCGATCCAGCTGTATGCCGGTGACGAGACCGCGGTCTTCATGGGCGTACACCAGCCGGCCAAACTGGAAGCCTTCGAAGGCAATTGGAAGACCGACAACAACGGTTACAACCTCGTCGTCATCCCGGACGGAGGCCAGGGCGGCAACGCCTTCCGGATCGAGATCCCCTACCTCGGCGCGGTGATCGGCAAGGACCTGACCGGGCAGGCACATGTTCCCGGCCTGCGACAGACGCCGCCGGATCAGCGCCCGAACATGTGGAGCGCCTTCTACGGCTTCCGGGCGATGTACCTCACCGCACTGGCCATGTTCGTCATGGCCTTCGCCGGTCTGGTGCTGCGCCTGCGCGGACGGCTGTTCACCGCTCGCCGCTACCACCGGCTGCTGGTGTGGATGACGCCGGCGGGCATCGTCGCGATCACCGGAGGCTGGATCACCGCGGAGACCGGACGGCAGCCCTGGGTCGTATACGGCAAGATCCGCACGGCCGATGCGGTGTCGCACCTGTCCACCACCGAGGCGGCGTTGAGCCTGGCCGGATTCGTCACCGTATATGCGGTTCTAGCGACGGTCTGGATCAGATATATCGTCCGGACCGTCAAGGCGGGCCCGGAGGCGCTGGACTCTCCCGGCGATGCATCCCCCACCTCGTTCGCCGCCGAACTCCCCTCGGTCGTCAGCGCCTCACCGGAGGTCACCAATGGCTGAATACGCTTCGTACGCACTGATCCTGTTCGCGGTCGGCGCCTATGTCGTACTCGACGGCTACGACCTCGGGATCGGAATTCTGACCCTGTTCGATCGCGACGACAACCGGCGCAAGGAATATACGGAGCTGATCGCGACCGCCTGGGATGCCAACGAGAGCTGGATCATCCTGGCCGGTGTCACGCTGTGGGGCACGCTGCCCGGCGTTTATGCCACGGTGCTGCCCGGGGTCTATCTGCCGCTGATCGTGATGTTGCTGGCCTTCGTCTTGCGCGGGCTCGGGCTGGAGTTACAGAGCGCCGCCCCCGGCTATCAACGCGGCTGGGGACGGCTGTTCGGAGTCTCGTCGCTCGTCGTCGCGATCTGCCAGGGGCTGACGGCCGGCACGGTGCTCAGCGGCCTGCCGCAGCACGGCGGCGTATTCAATGGCACTGCGCTGCAGTGGCTTACACCGTACGGCGTGCTGTGGGCGCTCGCTGTTCCGGTGTTGTACCTGGTGGCCGGAGCGGCGTGGCTACAGGTCAAAACCGAGGGCAGGGCCAGGATCCGCGCGGCGCGCCTGGGCCGCCCGCTGCTCGCTGTCGCGGTCGCGGCGTGCCTCGTGCTCGGCTTCGGCCTCGAGGTGGCCGACCCGCACCACTTCCGATTCGACCAGCCGATACGCGCCGCGCTGTTCGGTGTCGCCGTGGCGGTCGCGGCCGCCGGCGGCGCTGTGGCGTGGTACGGGTTCGGCCGGCGGACCGACGAGCGTCCTTTCGTCGCCGTTGTGGGCGCACAGGTCGCCGGATTACTCGCGCTGGTCGCGGCGACGGTGCCGGTGGTGGTGCCGCCCGAGCTGTCCCTGCACGCGGCCGCCAGCCCGACCGGCTCGCAGGTGTTCCTGCTCGTCGGCATCGGTCTGTGCATGCCGGCGGTGCTCGCCTACAACATCTATGCGTGGTGGGTGTTCCGCGGGAAGTACCGGCCGCCGCGGGAGGAAGGGCTCGTCGTCACCTCGGTGCCGCGGGAGCACCCGATGGTGCACACGGACGCGGAACAGCAGGAGCGCCTCGCCGCAACGGCCGATCTCGGCGCAGCGGCCGTCGGGCCGGTGATTTCGGTAACCGCTGCGCCGGAACGAGTTTCGATCGTTATCGGCCGACGGATCGGGTACGTGGTGTTGTGTGTCGGCGCGCTGGCCGTGGCACAGGACATCTTCGGTGGCGAGAGCGAGTCGATCGCACCCATCGGCTACTTAAGACTGGTGGTAGGGCTTGATCCCGGCCAGGATCAGTCCCAGGTACCCGGTGGGAAGCTCCCTAATCGGCTGCCCACCAGCAGTA
>NZ_JBNPVW010000023.1:0-108730 GCF_050434125.1 Nocardia sp. GP40
GCCCCCGCCCCCCCCCGCTCGCCCCGCGGGCGGCGGGGGGCCCCCCCCCCCGCCCCCCCCCCCCGCGCCCCCCGGGGCGCCCCCCGCCGGCGGGGCCCCCCCCCACGACGGGTGTGCGCTCAGCGGCGGGTCCGCATCATGTCGCGGACGAGGCGGCAGGTCTTGTCCGAGGGCGGGCGAATGCCGACGAGATCGGCTGTGCGCCTGATCTTTTCGTTGTCGGCCAGGCTTGCGCGGTAGACGCCCGAATCCAGCAGCGCGATGGCCAGCCGCATCGCCTTGAGCCGGCGGTTGTGTGTGACGTACCAGGACCGCGGCCGCCCGGGCGGCAGTCGCCGCTTGGCCAGCGGCACGTACGGCCCCTCGATGAGCGCGAGCTGGATTGCCGAATCTGTGGCCACGAGAACCTCCCCTTGCCGAGCGAAACCGTGCCGAGCGGATACGAAGATCGTTCGAACACATCTTCGATTCTACCTCGTGGCACCGACAAAAACCGCTGCCCAGAACCGCTTTCGCGGCATCGCGCCGGGGTGCTGCGCGGTTGCTCGCGGATGTGACCCGATCCGATGCGGCACGGCCCGGGAGCGCGGCGTATCGTGCGGATCATGACCGGAATGGACCGCCCGCGGCGGTTGCGTCGTACCCCCGCCCTGCGTCGCCTCGTCGCCGAAACCACACTCGAACCAAGGCATTTGGTGCTTCCGATGTTCGTCGCCGACGGGCTCGACGAAGCGCGCGAGATCGGCTCGATGCCCGGGGTGTACCAGCATTCGATGGATTCGCTGCGCAAGGCGGCCGTCGAGGCCGTCACCGCCGGGGTGGGCGGGCTGATGCTGTTCGGGGTGCCGCGTCCGGAGGACAAGGATCCGACCGGCAGCCTGGCCAGCGATCCCAAGGGCATCCTGAACCGCGGCCTGCGCGCGCTGGCCGACGAGGTGGGCGATGCGACCGTGGTCATGGCCGACACGTGCCTGGACGAATTCACCGACCACGGGCACTGCGGCGTGCTGGCCGCGGACGGCTCGGTCGACAACGATGCGACCCTCGAGCGCTACATCGCGATGAGCCTGGCTCAGGCCGAGGCGGGCGCGGACCTGCTGGGCACCAGCGGCATGATGGACGGTCAGGTGGGCGCCATCCGGGCCGGCCTGGACGCCGCCGGGCGGGTGGACACCGCCATCCTGGCGTACGCCGCGAAATACGCCTCCGCGTTCTACGGCCCCTTCCGCGAGGCGGTGGCCTCCTCGCTGCAGGGCGATCGCCGCACCTACCAGCAGGATCCGGCGAACCGCCGGGAGGCCGCCCGCGAGCTGGACCTGGACCTGGCGGAGGGCGCCGACATCGTCATGGTCAAGCCGGCCATGTCGTACCTGGACATCCTGCGCGAGGTCGCCGACCGCTCGACCGTGCCGGTGGCCGCCTACCAAATCTCCGGCGAGTACTCGATGATCACCGCCGCGGCCCAGAACGGCTGGATCGATCGCCGCGGCGCGATCCTGGAGTCGCTCATGGGCATCCGCCGCGCGGGTGCGGACATCGTGCTGACGTACTGGGCGACCGAAGCCGCGCATTGGTTGTCCTCGTGAGTACGGAAATCGTGGCCGCGCGTAAGGCAGCACACTGGCCGTCGTGAATCAGTGGACTCCCCGGGGGCAGCCGATCCCCGATGAGGCGACGCCGGTCGACGTCCGCACCGCATGGCAGTTGTGGTGGGGCGTGGTCGTCCTGGGCGTGCTGCGGCTGATCGTCGGGTCGGTGGGCCGGTACGGGCATCGGCACACCATCGCGCGGAACATCTACGACCAGCTGCACGCCCAGCAGCCCCGGACGCCGCTGTCGACCTACGAGCTGATGGTCACGCTGCTGGTCGTGCTCAGCGTCGTGTTCGGGCTGGGGATCGCGGCCGCGGCGGTGGCCGTGGCGTATCAGCTGCGCCGCGGAAGACTGTGGGCGCGTACGTTGTTCGACGTCGCGACCGTGGTGCTGGTGCTGGGCGGGGTCAATGCCATGTTCGGGCTGGGCATGGTCGCGGGCACCTGGGACATGCTCGCCGGTGCGGCCGCGATCCTGCAGGCGGTGCTCGCCGGGTTTGCGGTATTCCTCTGTCACAGGGCGGAATCCACCATGTACTTCCGAATGAACGGAAATCGGCTGCCGCGGTGAATTTGTCGCGGACAGCCCAGGATGTATGGTGAGGGTTGTCACAGAGGATTTGGGAACCGGGGTTGTTGGTTCGGCGTTCCGCTTCGGATCGCGGGAATCGTTCCGGTGGAGCGGAGGCATAGATGCGAGTCGTGATTCAACAACCGCAAAGCCTTCGGCGCGACGTGCTGGTGCTGAGCCTGTTGCTGCTGTTCGGCCTGCTCACCCTCGCGGTGCTGCTGCTGCCAGGAAAGGTCGGCTGAATCCCGCACACGATCCCCGGATACGCTGCATCTGCTTCGCGCTGATGCGGTGTATGGGCTGTGCGCGGCACGCGAGACGGCTCGCGGCGCGCCCGGTGGGCCCGGAGGAGCCAGCTTGCGTAACCGCGCAGGGCCCTCGGAAGCGCCGCCGATGAGACAGAGGTTCGTGGTGACTGATACCGAAGCCGCACCCACCGTGCGGTTTTCCGAGCCCGGCGCGCGTTGGCGCTCGGTCTCCTACGGGCCCCTGCTGTGTCTGGCCATTCTCGTTGTCGAGCTGGTCATCAGGCGCGGTCCGGTGCACTGGTTCGGGCTCGTGTTCTGCGCCGCGCTGCTGGCGGGCTTCGTAGCGCTGCAGGTGGTAGCCGGTAAGCGGCATGTCAGCGTCGAACTCACCGACACGTCGCTGCGCGCGGGCACCGAGACCGTGTCGCTCGACGCGATCGCGACGGTCTTTCCGGAGCCCGACGAGGAGTCCTGGGACGACGAGGACTGGCAGTCCGCGCGGGCGCTGGGCGAGCTGACCGGGGTGCCGCGACGGCGCAAGGGCATCGGGCTGAAGCTGCGCGACGGCCACCTGCTGCAGGCCTGGGCCCGGGATCACCAGCGCCTGCGCGCGGAGCTGACCGCGGCCCTGGAACGGCTGCCCGAGCGCGGTGCGGATTCCGGCGACGCGACCCCCGACGGCGAGGAGAGTTCACGATGATGCGGCGGATGTGGATAGTCCTGGACGTCGTCGCACTGCTCGTGTGCATCGGCGCGGCCGTCCCGAGCTGGCGCACCGGTGTCGAATCGATCGGATTCGCCGCGTCCGCCGATCAACCCGCCTTCGAGGCGACCCGCTATTCGGGGCCGTGGCTGGGGCTGGCCGCCGTGCTGGTCGCGGTGGCCGGGCTGGCGGTCATCGATCTGGTGGCGCGCTGCGCGGGCCGGGCGCACTGACCCGCGGGATTCGGGCGCACCGGTTAGGCCAACTTTCGGCAACCATCGCAAAAACTGCAACCACAATCGGTATGTCATCGGACGCCGAACGCGCTCACACTGGTGAGATGACCCGCACGCATCCTGTGCGCAGCACCATGATCGCGGTGCTCACCACGGGGGTCATCGGTACCGCCACCGCGGCCCTGGACGTCATGACGGCGAAGGATGCCGGCCCCGCACCCGCGCCCATTGTGCACGCGCCCGTGCTCGAGCTCGTCCCGGCTCCGCTGGATTGCCTGCTGACCAGCGGTTTTGCGCTGTCCTGCCTGGGTGGATCGCGGTCCTGAGGCGGCTCAGTGCCAGTGCTCGTAGATATCGAGCACCCGCGACCCGTGCGTGCCCGGGGCATCCAGGTAGACGATCACGTTGCCGTCCGGGTGGTCGGCCGATTCGAGCAGCAGATCCCGCAGCGAGGCGTGCACGCCGCCGTGCTCGTCGCGGTAGAGGCGGCTGTCCGGCCGCAGCCCCGCACCCATCAGGCTCACCGGCAGGACCTTGCTGACCAGCGCCGGAACCGGCCCGTCGGCCAGGGTGGCGGTCTCGTCGTGCGACAGGCTCACCCCGAGGCGGCCCCGATCGGGCTGGACCAGCGGCAGTGCGACCGCCCGGCCCTGGTCGACCGGCGTGGCCGCCGCGGCCGTCGCGGTCAGCGCGGTCAGCGCGGCGCCGCTCAGGGCGCCGGCAAGGACTGCGCCGAACATCAGGATTCGCATGAGATCTCTCCCGGCCAGGTGTGGTTGACGGACCGAGGGTACGCAGCAGCAATCATCTAGCGATCGATATTGGGCGAAAGGGCATTCCGGCGTGTTGCGGCATTTCGGGCGCCCGGATGTGGGGTGGCTCACCCCACTACACCCTGTCGTCGACGAGGGCGGGCGCTGCTGCGACACTGGTGGTCGTGAGTGAGCGTGCGAGCGAACCAGTGACACAGCGTGCGGAGCTCACGACGGAGCCGAGCGCCAGCGAGGTGCAGTCGTGAGTTCTTCTCCGCGCGCCACTCAGGTCAATGTCCCGATCTCGGCGCAGCTCTTCGACCGCGCCGCCGCGATCATCCCCGGCGGCGTGAACTCGCCCGTCCGCGCGTTCCATTCGGTCGGGGGCACACCGCGATTCATCGCCTCGGCGCGCGGCTACACGCTCACCGACGCCGACGGCAACGACTATGTCGACCTGGTCTGCTCGTGGGGCCCGATGATCCTGGGCCACGCCCATCCGGCCGTCGTCGAGGCGGTGCGGCGGGTCGCGACCGACGGTCTGTCGTTCGGGGCGCCGACCGAGGCGGAGATCGAGCTGGCCGAGGCGATCGCCGGGCGGGTCGAGCCCGTGGAGCGGGTGCGGCTGGTCAACTCGGGCACCGAGGCGACCATGAGCGCGGTGCGGCTGGCCCGCGGCTTCACCGGCCGCAGCAAGATCATCAAATTCTCGGGCTGCTACCACGGGCACGTGGACGCGCTGCTGGCCGACGCGGGCTCGGGCGTGGCGACGCTCGGCCTGCCGACCTCACCCGGCGTCACCGGCGCCCAGGCCGCCGACACGCTGGTGCTGCCGTACAACGATCTGGATGCGGTGGCCGCGGCCTTTGCCGCGCATCCCGGCCAGATCGCCTGCGTGATCACCGAGGCCGCGGCCGGGAACATGGGCACGGTCGCGCCGCTGCCGGGATACAACGCGGGCCTGCGCCGGCTCACCCAGGAGCACGGCGCGCTGCTGATCATGGACGAGGTGATGACCGGATTCCGGGTCAGCCCGTCCGGGTGGTTCGGCCGCGACGGCGTCGCCGGCGATCTGTACACCTTCGGCAAGGTGATGAGCGGTGGCCTGCCCGCCGCGGCGTTCGGCGGGCGCGCCGAGATCATGAACCGGCTCGCGCCGATCGGGCCCGTGTACCAGGCCGGCACGCTGTCGGGCAATCCGGTCGCCGTCGCGGCCGGGCTGGCCACGCTGCGTGCCGCGGACGCCGAGGTGTACGCCGCCCTGGACCGGAACGCCGAGCGGCTGGGCGGGCTGATGTCCGACGCACTGAGCGCGGCCGGAGTCGCCCATCAGGTGCAGTTCGCGGGCAATATGGTGAACGTGTTCTTCGCCGACCAGCCGGTCACCGACTACGCCGCCGCGAAGGCCAGTCAGACCTGGCGTTTCCCGGCGTTCTTCCACGCGCTGCTCGACCGCGGCGTCTACCCGCCGCCCAGTGCGTTCGAGACCTGGTTCGTCTCCGCCGCGCTCGACGACGACGCATTCGACCGGATCGCCGCGGCGATGCCCGCCGCCGCTGCTGCCGCAGCGGCCGCCACACCCGAAGGAACCGACGCGTGAACGAGAGCGCCCAGGATCAGTACGAATCCCCCTCCGCCCCAGCTCTTTCCACCGCTCCGGAAGCGGCCGCGGTAATCGATCGGCCCACTGTGTCCGGCGCAGGCGACCCGCGGCCCGCGACCGGGGCGGCGTTGTCCGGCGCCGTGACGCAGCCCGACGGCCCGTCGGCGTTCTCCGGCGGTGCGGCGGAGAACGCTGGTATCGCGGGTGCGGGCGCCGACCCCGCGACGATCCTGCCCGGTGAGGTCGCCTCGGACACCGAGACGATCGTGCACGTCATGCGGCACGGCGAGGTGCACAACCCGAAGGGCATCCTGTACGGCCGTCTGCCCGGGTTCAGCCTGTCGGTGACCGGACGCGCGCAGGCCGTGACGGTCGGGCGGGCGCTGGCCGACCACGACATCTCGCTGGTGGTGGCCTCGCCGCTGCAGCGCGCGCAGGAGACCGCGGCGCCGATCGCCGCACCGCACGGGCTGATCGTGCGTACCGACGACAACCTCATCGAGGCCGGCAACACCTTCGAGGGCCTGCGGGTCTCGGTCGGCGACGGCGCGCTGCGCAAGCCGCGGCACTGGTGGAAGCTGCGCGATCCGTTCACCCCGTCGTGGGGCGAGCCGTATCTGCAGATCGCGCACCGCATGCTGGCCGCGGTGAACAAGGCACGGGTGGAGGCCGCCGGTCACGAGGCGGTGGTGGTGTCGCACCAGCTGCCCGTCTGGACGCTGCGCCGATTCCTCGAGGGCAAGCGACTGTGGCACGATCCGCGCAACCGGCAGTGCTCGCTGGCCTCGCTGACTTCCCTTGTGTATCAGGGGGATACGTTGATCGACATCGTCTATTCCGAGCCTGCGGGGGAGTCGGACCCACGGGTGACGGGAGCGTGACCGGCACGGAATTCGATGCGACCGCGGGCGATTGCGCCCGCGGCGTGCGAGCGACTGTGTCTCGCAGGCCGATCCGGTGGGTAATGCCGGTCTTGCTGGCCTGTGTGGCACTGGTTGCCGCGCTCGCGGGCTGCTCGACCGGCAGCGATGCCGTCGCGACGGGCGGCACCTTCCAGTTCGTCTCGCCCGGCGGCAAGACCGATATCTTCTACGATCCGCCCGCCAAGCGCGGCACCATCGGCAATCTGTCGGGCCCGGATCTGCTGACGAACAAGACCGTTTCGGTGTCGGACTTCCCGAATCAGGTTGTGGTGCTGAATCTCTGGGGTCAGTGGTGCGGGCCCTGCCGGGCCGAGGCGCCCGAGCTGGAGAAGGTCTACGAGGCGTCCAAGTCGCGCGGCGTGGCCTTCCTGGGGATCAATGTGCGTGATCCGCAGCAGGACAAGGCACAGGACTTCGTCACCTCCAGCCACGTCGGCTACCCGTCGATCTACGACCCCGAGATGCGTAGTCTGCTGGCCCTCGGCGGCAAGTTCCCCACCAGCGTCATCCCGACCACCCTGGTCCTGGACCGGCACCACCGGGTGGCCGCGGTCTTCCTGCGTTCGCTGCTGGCCACCGACCTGCAGCCGGTCGTCGACCGCGTCGCCGCGGAGCCGCAGTGAGCACCTGCCCGGCCGCCCGCCGGGATCGCCGCACTCGGGCGGGCGCCTCCGTCCCGCGCGCGCTCCCGTCGTTCCGGCGTGCTTGCGGCCGGAATCTCGCGGGATCTCTGTGCGGACCCCCGGCGTGCCGGGACGAGCAGACGCCCGGCCGGGATGCCGAGGTGGTTCGGGGGCGCAGCCGAGGTGAGTGGCGATGAGCGTGACTGTGCTTGCGTCCGTGGGGGATTCGTTCCAGCAGGCCGCCGCGACGGGTCCGCTGCTCGTGGCGCTCGGCGCGTGCCTGCTGGCGGGGCTGGTGTCGTTCGCCTCGCCGTGCGTGGTGCCGCTGGTGCCCGGATATCTGTCGTATCTGGCGGGTCTGGTCGGGGCCGAGGCGCCGCCGGTGACCGTGGCCGAGGCGACGGGCAGCAAGCGGGCCCGACGCTCGGGGACCGCGACCGCCGAACGCGGCGGCCGGGCGCGCGTGGCCGGGGCGGCGGGCCTGTTCGTGGCCGGATTCACGGTCGTGTTCGTGCTGGCCTCGGTGACCGTCTTCGGCGTCATTCAGACGCTCAACGTGAATCGTGAACTGCTGCAACGCATCGGCGGCGTGGTCACCATCCTGATGGGGCTGGTGTTCCTGGGCCTGGTGCCCGCGCTGCAGCGCGACACCCGGATACATCCCCGGCGCCTGACCGGCCTGGTCGGCGCGCCGCTGCTGGGCGCGGTCTTCGCGCTGGGCTGGACGCCCTGCCTCGGGCCCACGCTGTCCGGGGTGATGGCGGTCTCCGCCGGGACCGCGGGCGCCACCGCCGTGCGCGGGGTGGTGCTGACCATCGCCTACTGCCTGGGCCTGGGCCTGCCGTTCGTGATCCTGGCGTTCGGCTCGGCCAGTGCGCTGCGCGGGGTGGGCTGGCTGCGCCGCAATTCGCGCACCATCCAGGTGATCGGCGGAATCCTGCTCGTCGCCGTCGGCATTGCCCTGGTCACCGGCATGTGGGACCAGTTCGTGGGATGGGTCCGCAATGTCTTCGTCTCCCAAGCGACCCTCCCGATCTGACTTATGACTGCAACCATCACCGCCCCCGAGGCCCCCGCCCGCCCGCCCCGCCAATCGCCTGTGCGCCGCATCCTGGCGATGCTCCGCAACACCTGGCGCGGGCTGACCAGCATGCGCACCGCGCTGATCCTGCTGTTCCTGCTGGCGCTCGCGGCGATTCCGGGCGCCCTGCTACCGCAGCGCAGCCTGAACGCGCAGAAGGTCGACAAGTACATCGCGGACCGCCCGACGCTGGGGCACCTGATGGACCGGGTGCAGCTGTTCGACGTGTTCTCCAGCTTCTGGTTCACCGCGATCTATGCGCTGCTGTTCATCTCGCTGGTCGGCTGCATCGTGCCGCGTGTATTCGATCACTACAGGGCGCTGCGTACGCCCCCGGTCGCGGTGCCGCGCAACCTGTCCCGGCTGCCGCACCACGCCTCGACGGCCGTCACCGAGTCGCCCGTGGAACGGATTGCCAAGGCGCGCAAGCAGCTTCGCGGTTGGCGCGCGGTCGAGCGGGTCAACGGCGACGAGGTCACGCTGTCCGCAGAGAAGGGCTATTTCCGCGAATTCGGCAATCTGGTCTTCCATCTGGCGTTGGTCGGGCTGCTGGTCTCGGTCGCGATCGGAAAGCTGCTCGGCTACGAGGGCAACGTCGTCGTCATCGCGGACGACGGCCCGGGCTTCTGCACGAGCTCGATCGCGGCCTTCGACTCCTTCAAGGCGGGCAATCTCATCGACGGTACCGGGCTGGCCCCGCTGTGCGTGCGCGTCAAGGACTTCCGGGCCGATTACCTGCCCAGCGGCGAGGCGCAGATGTTCACCGCGGACCTTTCGTACCAGACCGGCAAGGATCTGACGACGAACACCTGGCGCGACACCGCCATCCAGGTGAATCACCCGCTGCGGGTGTCCGGGGATCGGGTGTACGTGCAGGGCCACGGCTACGCGCCGACCTTCACGGTCACCTACCCCAACGGCCAGACCCGCACCGAATCCCAGCAGTGGCGCCCGGACGACGGCGCGACCTTCCTGTCCAGCGGCGCCATGCGCTTCGATCCGCCGGCGGGCATGTATTCCTCCGATGCCGAGCAGCGCCAGCATCAGATCGCGATCGAGGGGCTGTTCGCGCCCACCGCGTTCCTGCACGGGAGCCTGCTGACCTCGTCGTATCCGGCGCTGACCGATCCGGCGGTCGCGGTCGACATCTATCAGGGTGAGACCGGCCTGGATACCGGCCGCCCCCAGTCGCTGTTCTCGCTGGATCCGGAGATGATCAAGCAGGGGCGGCTGATGAAGCAGGCGCGGGTGAATCTGAAGCCCGGTCAGTCCACGACGCTGGCCGACGGCACCAAGATCACCTTCGACGGCGCCAAGCAGTTCGCGAACCTGCAGGTGTCCCACGACCCCGCGCAGGGTTGGGTGCTGGTGTTCGCGGTGACGATGATGGCGGGGCTGCTGGTATCGCTGCTCGTGAAGCGGCGGCGCATCTGGCTGCGCGCCTATCCGGACCCCGACGAGACCGCGGACGATAAACGACGTACCGTAGTAGAGATGGGTGGTCTGGCCCGAACCGATCAGGCCGGATGGGGCGGCGAGTTCGACCGCCTGCGCGCCCGCCTGCTTGGCGACTCCGAGAACCCGGGAGAGTAGCAATGCCGATCGACGAGACCATCGCGTCCTACAGTGATCTCGCGTTCAAGTCGGCGATCGTGGTGTACGCCTTGGTCTTCGTGATGCTGCTGGTGCAGTACGCCTCGGCCTACACCCGCAAGGCCGAACAACGCGAGCCGGTCCTGGTGGGCGCGGGCGCCGGTACGCCGCCGGACGTTCCGGGCCGCGTGACGCTGCCGCCGGGCAAGCCGATGTCCGAGCGCGTCGGAAATATGGCCTTCGCCGTGCTTTTCGTGGCGCTGGGGCTGCACATTCTCTCGATCGTGTTGCGCGGCTTCGCGACTCACCGCTTCCCGCTGGGCAACATGTACGAATTCGTGACGATGGCCACCGGCGCCGCCGTCGCGCTGGGCGTGGTGCTGCTGCGGAACGAGCGCTACCGCGGCATGTGGGCCTTCCTGCTGGTGCCCGTGCTGATCCTGATGTTCCTGGCCGGGACCGTGCTGTATGCCGATGCGGCCCCGGTGGTTCCGGCGCTGAAGTCGTACTGGCTGCCCATTCACGTGACGGTCGTCAGCATCGGCAGTGGCGTGTTCCTGGTGGCCGGCGTCGCGAGCCTGCTGTTCCTGCTGCGCCTGGTGCAGCCCGCCGGCGCGGAGTCGGACAACATCCTCGGCGCCGTCGCCCGTCGCCTGCCCGACGCCCGCACCCTGGACCGCCTGGCCTACCGCACCACCATCATCGGCTTCCCGATCTTCGGCACCGGCATCATCCTGGGCGCGATCTGGGCCGAATCGGCCTGGGGTCGCTTCTGGGGCTGGGACCCGAAGGAAACGGTCTCCTTCATCGCCTGGGTCATCTACGCCGCCTACCTCCACGCCCGCGCCACCTCCGGCTGGCGCGAAACCAAGGCCGCCTGGATCAACATCGCAGGCTTCGTCGCGATGCTGTTCAACCTCTTCATCATCAACATCGTGGTGAGCGGCCTGCACTCGTACGCCGGGCTGAACTGAGGGCTTCGACCGTTGTGAGCTAGCCGATCAAGTGAAGGTCCAAGTCCGGTATGGCGAGCATCTTGCACGCCCGCGCGAGCTTGGCATCGCCGGTCACGACGCACGCTTCATGTTCCAGTGCAACGGCCAGGTATGCGCCGTCATAGGGGTTCACATTGTGCCTCCATGCCCACACCATGGTGGACGGCGGCTCGTATGTGCGGATGTCCAGCTGGCGGAACGCCCCGTATGCCGCTTCGGCGACGCGTTGCGTGATCGCGCTGCGCAACGCTTCCCGGTGCAGCACGTGCATGACCTCTAACGGTGTATGCGTGGGTACCAGCAGGGCATCCGCGCTGCGAAGTTCGGCGCGGCAAGCTTCCGCCTGCCGTTCGTCCACGGGTCCTGTGAGTGCTCGGACGAATACGTTCGCGTCGGCGACAATCAGCCTCACTCGGGACGCGCCTCACGGGCGATGTCCGCAAGTTCTTGCAGTGTGGTCTGTGAACCGGCGCCAGCGACCGGGCCGGCGAGGATGTCACGGTTTCGACTCCGGCCGCCCTCCAGCTTGTCCAGCGTTTCCAGTGCGCGCCGGATGACATCCGTAGCGGTTTCCTGGTTATGGGTGAGGCGGGCGATCCGCTCGCCATCCACTCCGGTAGCCCGAAAACTGATCATCTTGCTCATGTCGGACAGCGTAGCGCGAGCGTATGACGTTGTCATACAGATGTCTGTCGGCCACCACGCCATAGACTGCGATCATGCACACCAGTCGCGAGGAACTCCTCGACTCGGTCACAGTCATACCCGAGAGTCGAATTCCGGCTGCGACGGAACTTCCGCCTCAGTTGGAAGGTTTGACCGTTCGTCGTGAGTTCCATTCTGCGGGGTTGTTCAGCGGGGAGCCGGACTTGGCGGTGCGGGCGAAATGGATTGTCCTGGAAGAACTGGCCCAGGACTGACGTCGAGATGTCAGGGGCGGGCGCGGCGCCAGCCGTCTGGTATGTGGCCTACGGGTCGAATCTGCTTGCGGGGCGGTTGAATTACTACGTCGAGGGTGGGCGTCCGGCGGGGGCGGCGCGGACGTATCCGGGGTTTCGGGATCGGACGCCGCCGCGGGATCGGCGGGCGCTGATGTTGCCGGGCACCGTGTATTTCGCGTGGGAGAGTCCGGTGTGGGGCGGGGCGGTGGCGTTCTATGCCGAACGGGCCGTGGATGATTGGCCGCGCGGGGCCGCGGCGCGCGGATATCTGTTGTCCGCGGGGCAGTTCGAGGATCTGCTGGCGCAGGAGATGTATCGAGTGCCCGGGGTCGGTACGGGGGTGGATCTGGACAGGGTGGTTCGCGAGGGCGTCGTGCGGTTGGGGGAGGGCCGGTACGAAACCCTCCGGTATGTCGGTGATGTGGATGGATTTCCCGCGGTGACATTTACCGCGCCGTGGGATCCGGCAACCGTCGAAATCCGCAGGCCCGGGCCGCGATACCTGGGCATGCTCGCGGCGGGACTTCGGGAGTCGCACGGGTGGTCGGCGAATCGGATTCACGCCTATCTCGCCGGACTGCCTGGCGTGCGGGGGTTTTGGGGAGAGATGGAGCTTCGGCAGCTGGTGCTCGCGGCCTTCTCCTGAAGGGTCTCGATCATTGACGCCTATCTCGCGGGCGGATCTGTCGCGCTCGGTTGTTCGGCTGCGGCGGCATGTAATGCGGCGCGGGCGGCAGCGACGATCGGATGATCGCCGCGCCCGCGGCGATAGGCCAGGTGGGTGCGGCGGCGCGCGGACAGGGGGACGAGGCGGACCGGGTCCGGGACCGACAGTGCGCCCAATTCCGGTACCAGCGCCACGCCCTGACCGGCGGCGACGAGCGCCAATACGGTGCCGAAGTCGTCGGCGTGGTGGCGGATGTGCGGCGTGAATCCCGCTGCCTGGCAGGCGCGCACGGTCATGCTGTGGCACAAAGTGCCCGGGGTTCCGGCGATCCAGGTCGAATCGCGGTGTGCGGTCAGGGGTTCGGTGTCCCGGGGATGGTGAGCCGGTGGAGCTTGCGGAGGCGGCGGGGTGGGTGAGCTCAGCGTTGCCAGGTAGACCGTTTCGGTGAGGAATTCCTCGGTGTCCAGGCCGGATTCGGGCTCGCGCGGTACGTAGTCGTATTCCTGTACCAGCGCGATGTCGAGGGCGTGGGCGCGCAGCGCGTCGGGAGCGTTCGCCGGATCGAGTTCGGTGACGAACAGTTCCAGCCGGGGATGGTCGCGGCTCAGGCGCACCAGCGCGGGGGACAGTACGGCGTGAACCGCGGTGGGGAAGGCCCCAATTCGCAGCGTGCCGGTGAGATCGGCACTGGCGGTGGCGAGTTCGGCCGCGGCCTGTTCGAGCACCGCCAGAATTGTGTCGGCATGCTCGGTCAGCCGCAGGGCAGCCGGGGTGAGCCCGACGCTGCGCCCGGTGCGCTCGAGCAACGGCACCCCGGCCTCGCGCTCGAGCGAGGCCAGCTGCTGCGAGACGGCCGAGGGGGTATAGGACAGGGCATCGGCGACCGCCGCGATGGTCCCGCGCCGGGCCAGTTCGCGCAGCAGCCGCAGTCGTCGCACATCGAGCATCAGATCAGCTTATGCTTCTCGGAAGAAACGTGAAATAGACGTAATGTATTCGAGCCCGCACTCTAGGAACATGACACTCCAGGGCCTCTACGTTCCGCTGATCACCCCCTTTACCCGATCCGGCGAACTCGCCGCCGACGACCTGGAGGGCCTGGCCCACCGGGTCCTGGATCGGGGGGCTGCGGGGATAGTCGCCCTCGGAACGACGGGGGAGCCCGCGACGCTGACCGGACCGGAGCGCGGGAGGGTACTGGAGATCTGCGCGGCGGTCTGCCGCGAGCGCGGGGCGGCGCTGATCGCCGGGACGGGCTCGAATTCGACCGCCGACTCCCAGCGGGCGCTGGCCGCCCTCGATGCCGGGGTGGTCGCTGCCGCGCTGGTGGTGGTCCCGTACTACACCCGCCCCTCGGAGGACGGCGTGGTCGAACACTTTCGCCGGCTCGCGGCAGCATCGCCGGTCCCGGTGCTGGTCTACAACGTTCCACAGCGCACGGGACGCCCGCTGAGCGCCGAGACACTGTGCCGACTGGCGGAACTGCCGAACGTGGCCGGATTCAAACACGCGGTGGGCGGGATAGACGAGGCCACGATCGCTTTCCTGGCCCGGGTCCCGGCCGATGTCGCGGTGCTGTCCGGCGACGATCTCTACGCGGCGCCGCTGCTCGCACTCGGCGCCGCCGGTGCGATTCTGGCCTGCGCGAATGTGGCGCCCGGGGCGTATGCCGAGCTGATCGAGGCCTGGCGCGGGGGTGCGATCGCGCGTGCTCGCGAACTTGGCAACCGACTGACACCCCTGGCCGCGGCGCTGTTCGCCGAGTCCAATCCTGTTGTGATCAAAGCAATTTTGGCCTCGCAGGGCCTGATTTCGAGCGCGGCTGTACGCCTGCCTCTACTGCCTGCCAGCGATACCGCGACAGAATCCGCGCTGGCGGCGTGGGACGGAATATCCCCAGCAAATCGTTGAAGTGGACGGTCTGCGGCCGGCACCGCAGGCCGGATCATTCACCGGCGCCGGGATCGCCGTCACGATGCTGGCGCGAGATGCGCCAGAGAAATTCCGGATCGTCGTCGGGGCCTTTGATGGGCCTGCGTTGCGATGCCGTACGACCGGCGCCGATCTTGTTCGGCCGCTGCGGCCCGAACGCCTTCCAGCACAGCATCGCAACGGCCACCACCGCGATGAGTGCCAACAGGTACGTCACGTCGCTCACCTCCTGTCTTCGAGGGTAATCCGTGTACGTACCTGCGGCACCGCCTACGCGGAAATAGGGACTACACCCGAGTTGCCTCGGTGGTCAGCGACCGGAGAAGCTGCATCACCTCGGTCTCACGGAACCGCCGGTGGCCGCCTGGGGTACGCAATGAGCCCAGTCGCCCGGCGTGTGCCCAGCGGGTGACTGTTTTGGGATCTACGTGGAACAACGCCGCTACTTGGCCGGGGGTCAGGAGGGCCTCCTGGCCGTTGACGGAACCAAACGTGCGGCTCGCCGCGGTGATCGCAGTCATTCGCAAACCTTTCCGTAATCGACAGTCCCTCATCAGATAGCGACATCGTTGCACCGGACCCCCCACGTACTCGAATGATCTAACAATGGTAAAGGGGAAGTAATAGACAAATCGGATAAGCGTACGGCTTCGTGACGTGCCCGAAAGCGCCCGCTGGCGAACATTCAGCGATCTTCGGGGGGTGGTGACTGGCGGCGGGTCGAGTCCGCCCGGGCGCGTCGCTTAGGCTGGTAGGCGTGAGTGAGGCATCCCGACCGGACGACGTTCCCGCTGCCGGGGTCACCGGCTCGGCGGGCCGGCGGCTGGCGCGCAACCTGATCCTGTACACCGTTGCCCGGCTGGCGCTGGTCGCGGTGATCGCCGCTGTCATCGTAGTGGTCGCGCATTTGCTGAATGTGCAGATCCCGGTGGTCGTGGCCCTGCTGTTCGCGCTGATCGTCGCGTTGCCGCTGTCTCTGGTGCTGTTCAAGCGCCTGCGGTCCCGGGTGAACCGGGACATTGCCGCGGTGGACGAGAAGCGTCGCACCAACAAGGCGCAGCTGCGCGCGCGGATGCGCGGCGAGTAGCCGCCGAGATCAATTTTCGCCCGCGGTGAACCCGTGCGGCCATGATGTCAATTTTTGTTGACGACCCGTCGATGTCAACGTAAATTGACATGCATGAGTGAAGCAACGACCCTGGCGGCCGCCGCCGGCAGTCCCGACCCCACGGTCGGCCTGCGCGCGGTGCTGGCACTGCGGCGGTTGCTCGAGCGTCTCGAGGCGATCCAGGTGGCCAATGCCCGCACGCAGGGCTGGTCCTGGCAGGCGATCGCCGATGCGCTCGAGGTCAGCCGGCAGGCGGTCCATCAGAAGTACAACCGGAGAGGCGGGATCCGCTGATGTTCGAGAGATTTGCCAAGGCGGCGCGTTACGCGATCGTGGTCGCGCAGGAGGAGGCCCGCGAATTGCGTTCGCCGGAAATAGATGTCGAGCACGTGCTGCTCGGTATCGCCGCGAGTCCGGACGAGAGCGTTCGGAAGATACTGCAGGACAACGGAATTACCGCCGCAGGCCTGCGTGAATCGCTGTCGGCCGGCCGGTCCGGGCAGCCGCTGGGTGACGACGATGCCGCGGCGCTGCGGTCCATCGGCATCGATCTGGACGCCGTGCGCGAGAGCCTGGAGGCCACGTTCGGCGCCGACGCCCTGGACCGGGCCGTGGCGCCGGAGAAGCCGCGCGGGCGGTTCGGATTCGGCGGCGGCATGAATTTCGGCCACGTCCCGTTCACCCGGGATGCCAAGAAGACCCTGGAATTATCGCTGCGTGAGGCGATTTCGCGCGGTGACGAACGCATCGAGGCCGCGCACGTGCTGCTCGGCGTGCTGCGCGCGGCCAATCCGCGGACCCTGGAGCTGCTCGGCGGCGACGCGGGCATCGAGGCACTGCGCCGATCGGCGCACGATTTGTTGGATCGCGCCGCCTGAATTCGGCGCGAACGGCGCACGTTATGTCCGGTGCCGGGGCGTGGTGACGGTTACCATGACGCCATGGCCTTCCTGCTACGCCTGATCATCAACGCCGTCGCGATCTGGCTCGCCTCGCACTGGGTGCACCACATCGAGCTGATCAGCCCTGCCGATAAGGGCAACACCGGGAAGATCATCGTGGTGCTGGTCGTCGCGCTGATCTTCGGCCTGGTGAACGCGCTGGTCAAGCCGCTGGTCAAGATGCTGTCGCTGCCGCTGGTGGTGCTGACCCTGGGGCTGTTCCTGCTGGTCATCAACGCCCTGATGCTGTGGCTGACCGCCGTGATCACCGAGACCACCTCCTATGGTCTGCGGGTCCACGGCTTCGGCGCCGCGGTGCTCGGCGCCATCATCATCACCGTCGTCAACTGGGTACTGGGCATCTTCGTGCCCGAGGGCGGCCGGAAGTAGCCGGCTCAGAACAGGGTCAGGGCCAGGCCGGTCAGCAGCGACCAGAGCAGCATCGCCAGGCCCGTATCGCGCAGCGACGGAATCAATCCCGGCCCCTGCTGCCCGCCGCGCACCGGCGTGTTCGAGCGCGCGGCGAGCGGGATGGCCAGCAGGGCGAGCAGCGTCCACGGGGTGCGAGCGGCCAGGGCCAGCGTGGCCACGAACGGCACCACCATCAGCACCAGATGCAGTGTGCGGGTACGGGCGTCGCCGAGGCGGACGGCCAGCGTGGTCTTGCCGGTCACCGAATCGGTGGGGATATCGCGCAGATTGTTGGTCACCAGCACCGCGCTGGAGAACGCGCCGACCGCCACCGCGCCGGCCAGGCCGACCCAGTCGATCCGCCGCGCCTGCACGAATTCGGTGCCGAGCACCGCGATCAGCCCGAAGAAGACGAAGACCGCGACCTCACCGAAACCGCTGTAGCCGTACGGCTTACTGCCGCCGGTGTAGAACCAGGCCCCGGCCAGGCACAGGACGCCGACCAGCAGCAGCCACCACGCGGTCGTGATCGCCAGCACCAGGCCGAAGACGGCGCCGAGGCCCAGGCAGGCGAACGCCGCGGCGCGCACCGCCTTCGGCGAGGCCGTCCCGGAGCCGACGAGGCGCAACGGCCCGACCCGCTCGTCGTCGGTGCCTCGGATGCCGTCGGAATAGTCGTTCGCGTAGTTGACCCCGATGATCAGGGCCAGCGAGACCAGCAGCGACAACAGCGCTTTCCACCACACGGCGGCGCCGAGCGAGGCGGCCGCGCCGGTGCCGACGAGGATCGGGGCGATGGCATTGGGAAGGGTCCGCGGACGCGCGCCTTCGAGCCACTGTGCTGCACTAGCCATGCTCGAAGCCTAATGCTGTGCTCCACACTTCGCGTGGCCGGGACGGATCATTATCGGTAGCATTATGTCGATATATCGGAGTATTGTGTGGTGAACGTGACGCGGATCCGTGAGGGGTGGTCCGGGCGCCGCGTGCCCGATAATCAATGGACCGCTCACATACGATGGCGTACGGCATGATTCCTGATCACAGCGGTTCCGCGGGCGCCGGGACGACCGGCAAGCGGATGTCGCACGCCCGGTCGGCCGCGGACCAGGAGGCGGCGCCGTCCTCCCGGGCCGCGAGCTCGTTCGCGGGCCCGCCGTCCGGGGCCGAAAATCCCGTCGGTGCAACGGTGTGCGTGTCGCTGCTGGGTGAGATCGCGCTGAGTCGCGACGGCGTCGCGGGGCGTGCGGCGGTGCCCGGCGCTCGGGCCCGGCTGCTGATCGCGGCCCTCGCCACCCATCCCGGCCGCAGCCGCAGCGCCCAGGCGCTCATCGGGGACGTCTGGGGCGAGCAGCCGCCGCGCGTACCGATGAACGCCCTGCACACCCAGGTCTCGCGGTTGCGTTCGGCGCTGCCGGAGGGCGCGCTCGAGGCCGGTCCGGCCGGGTATCGCCTGATCCTGGCCGAAGAGCAGATCGACCTGACGCTGGCCCGCCGCCTCGAACGCCGGGCCCGCGAGCTGCACGCCGCCGGCGACGACCGGGCCTGCCTGGACCTGGTGGACCGCGCCCGATCGCTGTGGCGCGGCGAGCCCGCCGCCGATCTGCCGCCCGGCCCGGTCGCCGAGGAACTGGCCGACCTGGCCGCGACCCGCTGGGCCGCGCTGGACGAACTGGAGCTGGCCTCCCGCGAGGCGTCCGGCGATCTGGACGGCGCGCTGCGGATGGCGCGCCGTATCGCCGCGGCGCGGCCGCTGGACGAGCCGGCGCACGGCCTGCTGATGCGGCTGCTCGCGGCCTCCGGGCGCGGCAACGAGGCGCTGGAGATCTTCGCGGCCATGCGGGCACGGTTGGCCGATGAACTCGGCGCGGACCCCGGGCCGGCGCTGATCGAGCTCAACGCCGCGATCCTGCGCGGCGAGCCGATGACCGCGCCGCGACCCCCGGGGACCACGCATCGGGCGGCGTCCGAGCCCCCGCGGCCGGGATTCCCGCACGCTGGACTGTCGAATGCCGGATCTCGACAGGCTGCGGCGTCGAGTCCCGGTCCTGTGCAAGGAGGGGCCGCGAATCCCGAGGCCCAGCAGGGTGGATCGTCGAACACCGGTTCCGCCCAGGGCGGGTCCACGAGTGCTGAGACCTGGCAGACCTGGGCCCCGAATACCGGTGCCGCGCACGGTAGCGCCGCCGATGCCGAGGTGTGGCAAACGGGCGGGCCCTGGCACGGCGGGACCACGAGCTCCGCAGCGCCATCCCCGAATACCCTGTCCACCAACGTTTCCGCGCCAGCGGTGATCGGCCTGCGGGCCGCACCCAATCCGCTACTGGGTCGCGATGCGGATCTGGGCGCGCTGCTGGATCTGCTGCACGCCTCCCGGGTGACGACCGTGCTGGGACCGGGCGGCACCGGAAAGACCAGGGTGGCAAACGAATTGGGGCTGCGGGCGGCGGCCGGGGCGGCGGTGGCGCTGATCGAGCTGGCGTCGGTGCGCGCCGCGCCCGAGGATGCTCGCGCCGAGGTGGAGGCCGCCATCAGTGCCGCGCTGGGCGTCGCCGAGGTGGTTCGCGACGCCACCGGCCTGCGGTCTCGCAAGATCGACGGGCGCCAGCGCCTGCGTGATGCCGTGGCCGCGCGCCCCATGCTGCTGATCCTGGACAACTGCGAGCACCTCATCGACGGCGTCGCCGAGGTGGTCGCCGATCTCATCGGAGCCTGCGACCGGCTGACGGTGCTCACGACCAGCCGCGCGCCGCTCGAGATCACTGCGGAGACGGTATATCCGTTGCCGCCGTTGGCGATCGACGCGCACGGGTCGCCCGCCACTGAACTGTTCGAATCGCGGGCCCGCGCGGTGCGGCCCTCGGTGCGCCTGGACCCGGCGGTGGTGGCCCGGCTGTGCCGCACCCTGGACGGGTTGCCGCTGGCGATCGAACTGGCGGCGGCGCGGGCGCGCACCATGAGCGTAGAGGAGATCGACGCGCGCCTCGAGCATCGATTCACGTTGCTGCGCAGCGGGGATCGCACGTCCCCACAGCGTCACCGCACGCTGCACGCCGTGATCGAGTGGAGCTGGAATCTGCTCGGCGAACCGCAGCGCATCGCGCTGCGGCGGCTGTGTCGTTTCCCGGCCGGATTCACCTTCGCCGCCGCGCAGATCGTGGCCGCCGGGCCGGAGGTCGGTGATATCGCCGCCGCCGTGGACGGATTGGTGAGCCAGTCGCTGCTGTCGGTGCTCGAGGACGAGCTCGGCGGCACCCGCTACCGAATGCTGGAAACCGTGCGGGAATTCGGCGAGGAGCAGCTGGCCGCCGCCGGTGAGGCGGAGCTGGTGATGGACCGGATGGCCCGGTGGGCCAGGGATTTCGCCGTCGACGCGTACCGCCGGTATACCGCGCGGGAACAGGTCGGGGTCGTGTTTTCGGTGGCCACCGAGCTGGACAACCTGCTCGCGGTGCTGCGGCGGGCCTGCGACACCGGCGACGCCGAGACCGTCTACACGCTCTTCCCGCTGCCCGCGGTGCTGTGGGCCATCCGTGGGGCGCACGCGGAGCTGATCGGCTGGCTGCCAAGGGTTTCCGCGGTGCCTCCGCCGCCCGCGTGCGCCGTCGAGCCCTTCGACAACCTGCAACTGGGCGCGCACGCCATGCTGGGTCTGCATCTGATGTTCGCCAACGCCGGCATCCGTGAACTCGCCACGCTTCGGGTCCGGCTGCGGCGGCTGCTGCGCACATCGACGACGCTGTCGCGGGGATCGCGCTTCGTCGGCGAGTTGATGTGCGCCGAGCCGACCCCGGCGCGGGTGACGCGCAAGCTCGCCGAGGGCGTCCGATCCGACGACCACGACATCCGGTGGACCGCACTGCTGTTGCGCGCCAACATCCGCGAGAACGGTGGCGACGTGCGCGGTTCGATGCGAGATGCGCAGTCCGCCATGCGCGAACTGGATCCCGGCGACGTCTGGGGTACCGCGATGCTGTTCCAGCACATGGCTCAGCTGACCTCGCAGATCGCGCACTATCGCGAGGCGGCAGCGCACTACCGGCGGGCGGTGGATGCCCTGCAGCAGCTGCGCTCCTTCGACGAGGTTTCCGAATTCGCCGCGTTCATGGCCGTTTCGCTGATCGGGGCGGGCGATCTGGAGCAGGCGCGGTGGGAACTCGAGATGGCCGCAGGATACATCGATGGCGATGCGGGACCGGACGATCCGGTGCTGCGCCCGAACCATCGACGGGCCGCGGTGCAGGTCGGCTGGTTCGAACTCGCGCTGGCGCAGGGGGAGATCGAGGCCGGGTTGCGGCGCGCGCGCCAGGTGCTCGAGCTGTATGGGTGGCCGAGCCGGGCGCAGTTCGCCGGTCCGGGCACGGTCATGGTCGCCGCCGGGGTGCTGGATTCGCATGTGCTGTACGACGGTCTGGACGCGGTGCCGTCGCTGCCGCAGGAACTCGTCGACATCACCCGCGATCAGCTCGGCCAGTTCGTCGACCTGCCGCAGATCGGTTCGGTCGCCGTGGCGATCGGCTCGTATCTGCTTGCTACCGACCGCTTTCCGGATGTTGCCCGCGAACTGATCGCGCTCGCGCCCAAGACGACCGCCCGGCAGGACAGTCCGTCGATGCGGATCGAACGGCATCTGGCGCATCACGGCGCGGTGGTCGCGGACGAGCTGATGGCCGAGCCCCGCCGACGTGCGGCGAAGATCGGCCGTCGCGCAGCCGGAAGGCGAATCATGGCTCTCCTGGAACAGATTTCGGGGCAGGTCCAATAGGCTGGCGCCCCGCTGTGACGACGAGGCAGCCGGGAGTGAACGGCAGAGCCCGCCGGACCGGTTGTCCGACGGGCTCTGTCTGCGGAAATCACAGTGCGGGAGCGAGTTACGCCCGGCGCATGTAGGCCCGGATGGCCAGCGGCGCGAAGATCGCGATCACGACGGCCGAACCGATCAGGCACCACGCGATATTGCTGGTGTAGACGTTGCCGTTCATCAGCTCGCGGCACGAATTCACCATGTAGTACACGGGATTGGCCTTGTCGATCGCCTGCATCCAGCCCGGCATCGTCTTCACCAGGGCGAACGCGCCGGACATGAACGTCAGCGGGAACATGATCATCATCGAGATGCCCTGCACCGACGCGGCGCTCTTGCCGGTGACGCCGACCAGCGCCCAGATCCAGCTGATAGCGAACGAACAGAACACCACGATCAGGCCCGCGGCGACCACGCCCACGACACCGCCGCCCGGCCGGTAGCCCAGGATCAGGCCCACGACGACGGTCAGCGTCGTGGCGATGCCGTAGCGGACCATGTCGGCGAGCAGCGCACCCGCCAGGGCCGAAACACGGGCGATGGGAAGGGATTTGAAGCGGTCGAACACGCCCTTGTCCATGTCCTCGCGCAGCTGGGTGCCGGTGACGACCGAGGTCAGCACGACGGTCTGCACCAGGATGCCGGGAATCAGCACGGGCAGGTAGTTGTGCACGCTGCCGCCGATCGCGCCGCCGAAGATGTAGGCGAACAGCGCGGTGAACAGTACCGGCTGGATCGTCACGTCGAACAGCTGCTCGGGATTGTGCTTGATCTTCAGAATCCCGCGGTAGGCCATGGTGAGCGAATTCGCCACGGCCTGGCGGAGTCCGATGTGATTGCTCACCTCGGGGATCGCGGCCCTGGCCGCGTGCCGCCCGCTGGTCGCGGGCGCGGTGATGGTGGTGGTCATGCCGCACTCTCCTGAGAGTCGGTGGGGGAATCGGATTCGGCGCCGTGCCCGGTGAGTGCGAAGAACACCTCGTCCAGGCTGGGCTTGCTGACATTGATCTCATCGATCCGGATGTCGCTGTCGCGCAATCGGATCAGCAGATCGACGGTGAGGCTCGGATCGTCCAGCGGCACGGTGACCCGGCCCGCCTCCGGAGTGATGGTCGCCTCGATCAGGCGGCCGGCCGCGCGGGAGAGGAATTCGCCGATCAGGGTGCGGGCCTGCTCGAGGCGGTCGCGATCGGCGACGGTGAGCTGCAGGGCGGACAGGCCCACCGAGGACTTCAGCTCATCGGAGGTGCCGTCGGCGATGACCCTGCCGTTGTCGATGACCGCGATCCGGTCGGCCAGCTGATCGGCCTCGTCGAGGTACTGCGTGGTCAGCAGCACCGTCGCGCCCTCGCGGACCAGGCGGCGGATCGTCTCCCACATCTGGGCGCGGGTGCGCGGGTCCAGGCCGGTGGTGGGCTCGTCCAGGAACAGCAGCGGCGGCGTGGCGATCAGGCTGGCGGCCAGGTCGAGGCGCCGGCGCATGCCGCCGGAGAAGTTCTCCAGCGCCTTGTTCGCGGCCTCGGTCAGCCCGAACTCCTCGAGCAGTTCGCCGGCCTTGCGCCGGGACTCGGCCCGGCTCAGGCCCAGCAGGCGCGAGAAGATCACGAGATTCTCGGTGGCGGTGAGCTTTTCGTCGACCGACGCGTACTGTCCGGTGACCCCGATGAGGGATCGCACGGCGGTGGGCTCGGCGACCACGTCGTGGCCGAAGATCCGGGCGCTGCCGCCGTCCGGGCGCAGCAGGGTGGCGAGCATGCGGATGGTGGTGGTCTTACCGGCTCCGTTGGGGCCCAGCACGCCGTAGACGGCGCCCCGCGGCACCGTCAGGCTCACGCCGTCGACGGCCCGCTGCTCCCCGAAGACCTTGACCAGCCCGTCCGCCTCGATCGCGAGGGCATCGGCGGGTGTGTAAGAAGTCATGCCGCTACTGTGCGGCGCCCGTCTTGCACGCCCCTTGCGCCGTCGTTGCGTCGCGGCGCAAGACCGGCGTCAGGGGGTGGCGGTGAGAAAGTACTCGCGCAGGGCGGTGCGGTTGGGCTTGCCGGGGCCGCGGAGCGGTATCTCCTCGACGAGGGCCAGTTCGCGCGGTGCCGCGGTGGAATCGAGCTCCGTGGTGACGTAGGCGCGTAGCTCGTCCAGGGTCGGCTTCGCGCCGGCGACCGGGACGACGGCGGCCACGACGCGCTGGCCCAGGCGCTCGTCGGGCAGGCCCAGTACGGCGCACTCCTGCACCGCCGGGTGCTCGATCAGCACGGCCTCCACGACCTGCGGGAGCACCAGCAGCCCGCCGGTGGTGATGGCCTCGTCGAGGCGACCGGTGATCCTGAGCACACCGTCCTCGAACACGCCGGCGTCGTCGGTGCGGAACCAGCCCGGCTCGGCGAAGGCCGGATGATCGGGCAGGCCGCGATAGCCGCGGGCGAGCATGGCGCCGCCGAGCAGGACCCGGCCGTCCTCGATGCGCACGGTGGTCCCGGTCAGCGGCACCCCGTCGTAGACCGAGCCGCCGCAGGTCTCGCTCATGCCGTAGGTGCGCACGACGGTGATTCCGGCCGCGCGGGCCCGCTCGAGCACCGGCGGGGGAGTGGCGGCGCCGCCGACCAGCACCGCGTCCAGTGACGCCAGGGCCTCGGCGCAGGCCGGGTCGTCCAGCGATTTGATCAGCTGGGTCGGGACCAGCGAGGTGTACCGTCGCGGGCCGGTCATACCGGTGATCGCGCTGGTCAGGCCGCTGGTCAGGAAGCCGTCCGAGACGTCGAGCACGGCCGGTTCGGTGCCGGCGAGGATGCCGCGCATGAGCACCTGCAGACCCGCGATGTGATAGGTCGGCAGCGCCAGCAGCCACTGGCCGGGGCCACCCAGGCGCTCGTGGGTGGCATTGCCGCTGGCGCGCAACGCGGCCGCGGTGAGCATGGCGCCCTTGGGCACGCCGGTGGTGCCGGAGGTGGTCACGACCAGGACGATGTCGTCGTCGATCGGTTCGCCGGGGCGCAGGGCGCTGGAGAGCCGGTGCGATTCGCGGCGGTCGCCGCCGGGTACCGGCAGCCAGGCCGGACCGCTGCCCTCGAGGGCGCCGCGCAGGTGCGGCAGCACATCGCCCACCGATGCGCCGGTCGGCATGGGGAGGGTGCGCAGAGTGGTCACGACTCCACCTCGCCGACGCTCGGATCCGTCGTGCGCGAAGCGCGCCGTACCAGCGGTTCGCTCAGCTTCGCTCCACTCACAGTTCGCGATCGTGTCATGTCCGCGCCGACGACCCGCGAACGGGTCCCCGCGCCTCCTTCGGTCAACTCGGGGGTCGGGGTCAATCGGACGTCGGTGTCGCCAGTGGCCAGCCACCAGCCGCGAGCCGGGAGGTCACTCGAGCGATATCGTCCTCGCCCGGCAGCTCTTTGGCAACTCGGCTGATCGCCTCCTCGATCTCGTGGCGGGCGATCTCGTCGTCACCCGTACGCTCGCGTACCAGCTCGTCGACGACGATGCGCACCTCGTAGTCGGTGAGCCGGCGGTGCAGCACCGCCAGCAGCGCGACGTAGTCCGATTGCGGCACGCCCTGCGGGTAGCCCGCCCGGAGCCAGCCGAGCACTGTGCGCAGTATCGATTGCGACGCCGCGGAGTCGGCGGCGGTTGTCGCCGGGGTGGCGGCGGTTGTGTCACGGGTCGTCCTTTCGGCGGCGCGGGCTGGTCAGAACAGGTGGATGCCGAGACGGGTGGCGAGAAAATCCTTGGCGACATACAGCACTCCGGCCACGACAACGGCCAGCACGATGGCGTAGCACAGTGCGGCGATCGCGAGTGCGGTGCGCCGCCGGGTGAGCGATAGCGTCCCGGCGCGTCCGGCGGACTGGTAGCGGACGCCGACGGCGAAGGTCAGCGGCAGCCCGGCGCCGAAGACGAGGGCGGCCAGCGTGACCCGCCACAGCTGCTGCACATCCATGATCACGGTGTGCATCAGGCCCTCCCCGCCGATTTCGGATCGCGCACCGCAGGGTCGTCCACCGGTTCGATGATGAATGGCGATTTCGCACCCGTGGTGGTGTGTCCCGAGTCGACACCGACCGGCGGGCCCGCAGCCACGGTGCCGCGCGGCTCGTCCCACGCGTCGTTGACATTGCTCGCGCTCACCGGAGTCCGGCGCGAGCGCAGATACATGTACCCCGACAGCGCGATCAGCACGGCGAACACCACGAGCACTCCCGGCAGCCCGCCGATCGCGTGTGCGAGCGCCCAGCAACCCGCACCGACGAGTCCGGCCAGCGGCAGGGTGACCAGCCATGCCACGGTCATCCGGCCCAGTACGCTCCACCGCACCGCGGCGCCCGGACGGCCCAGGCCGGTGCCCAGGATCGCGCCGGTCACCGTCTGCGTCGTCGAGAGCGGCAGGCCGAAGTGGGCGGAGGTGAGGATGATTGCGGCACTGGTGGATTCGGCGGCCAGGCCCTGCGGCGGGGTGATGCCGACCAGGCCCTTGCCCAGGGTGCGGATGATGCGCCAGCCGCCGAGCGCGGTGCCGGTCGCCATGGCCAGCGCACAGGCCACGATCACCCACAGCGGGATCTCCTGGCCCGGCTTGCTGGTGCCGTGGGCGATCAGGGCCAGGAAGATGATGCCCATCGTCTTCTGCGCGTCGTTGGTGCCGTGCGCGAGCGAGACCAGCGAGGCCGAGCCGATCTGGCCCCAGCGGAATCCGCGGTCGACCACGCGTTGCTCGCTGCCGCGGGTGATGCGATACACCAGCCAGGTGCCGATCGCCGCGACCAGCGCGGCCACCACGGGCGCCACCACGGCCGGCACCACGATCTTGGTCAGCACGCCCTGCTTGCCGGCGGTCCAGATCACCCCGTTCCAGCCCAGGGCGGCGATGGTGGCGCCGATGACGCCGCCGAACAGCGCGTGCGAGGAACTCGACGGCAACCCGAGCAGCCAGGTCAGTAGATTCCACAGGATGCCGCCGACCAGGCCGGCGAACACGATGGCCAGCAGTTCGCTGCCGCTCACGCTGTTGAGCCGGACAATCCCCTCGGCCACGGTCGCGGCCACCTGGACGCTCAGGAACGCACCGAGCAGATTCAGCACGCCCGACAGTGCGACGGCGGTGCGGGGTCCGAGGGCGCCGGTGGCGATGGAGGTGGCCATCGCGTTGGCGGTGTCGTGAAAACCGTTGGTGAAGTCGAAGACCAGTGCGGTGACGATAACGATGAGCAGAACGGCTAGTTCGGCGGTCACATCCTCAGTGTGCGTGATGGACCCGTAAAACAGACCGGTAGGTCGCCGCATGGCGCGAGTGCGCCGAGTGGTAAGGCGCGTCGTGTCCCGGGGCGACGCTCAGCGGAGATCGCGCCGGATCGGATGGTTCGCGGGAACCTCGACCAGCACGATCGGCACCCCGTCGGGATCGCGCAGCCACATCTCGATCAGCCCCCAGGGCTCGCGCACCGGCGGCCGATCGATCGGGATGCCGCGCGAGGTCAGCTCGGCCGCGGCGGCCGCGGCATCGCGTACCTGCAGCCACAGCGCGCCGGAGAATCCCGCGGGCGCATCGTCGCCGCGGCCGTGCCCGGCGACCTCGAGCAGTGCCTGCCCGGCGAAGAACACGGTGCCGCCCGGATATTCGCGGGCGATCGCCAACCCCAGCCCGTCGCGATAGAACGCCAGCGTGCGCTCGTAGTCCACGGGGCGCAGCAGGGTTCGGGCGCTCAGGATCTCCACCCGGCACAGGGTAGTCGCCGCGCTTCCCTCACTCCGGCGCGCTCATGGCCGGAACCCGCGCCGCCGGTTCCGGCCACCAGCACCGCGTCAGAAGTACCAGGGGTACGGGCTCCAGTCCGGCGCGCGCTTCTCCAGGAACGCGTCGCGGCCCTCGACGGCCTCGTCGGTCATGTACGCCAGGCGCGTGGCCTCCCCGGCGAACAGCTGCTGGCCGACCAGGCCGTCGTCGGTCAGGTTGAACGCGTACTTCAGCATGCGTTGCGCCTGCGGCGATTTGCCGAGGATGTCGGCGGTCCACTCCAGCGCCTCGTCCTCGAGCCGGTCGTGGTCGACGACGGCGTTCACCGCACCCATCGCGTGCATCTGCTCGGCGGTGTAGGGGCGGCCGAGGAAGAAGATCTCGCGGGCGAACTTCTGCCCGACCATCTTGGCCAGGTAGGCGCTGCCGTAGCCGGCGTCGAAGCTGCCCACATCGGCGTCGGTCTGCTTGAAGCGCGCGTGCTCGCGGCTGGCGAGGGTGAGATCGCACACCACGTGCAGGCTGTGCCCGCCGCCCGCGGCCCAGCCGTTCACCAGCGCGATGACCACCTTGGGCATGAACCGGATCAGCCGCTGCACCTCGAGGATGTGCAGCCGCCCCGCGCGGGCCTTGTCGACGGTCTCGACGGTCTCGGCGGTCTCCCCGGACGCGTACTGGTAGCCGCTGCGCCCGCGAATGCGCTGATCGCCACCCGAGCAGAACGCCCACCCGCCGTCCTTGGGGCTCGGCCCGTTGCCGGTGAGCAGGACCGCGCCGACATCGGAGGTCATCCGCGCGTGGTCGAGGGCGCGATACAGCTCGTCGACGGTGTGCGGGCGGAACGCGTTGCGCACCTCGGGCCGGTCGAACGCCACCCGCACGGTGCCCTGCTCGAGGTGCCGGTGATAGGTGATGTCGGTCAGGTCCTCGAAACCCGCCACGGGCTCCCACAGTTTCGGATTGAACGTCACCCGAGCCATCTTCCCCGTCCTTCATTCCCACCCGTGTGCGGGTGCGTGATACCACGCGAATGCCACCTTCGCCCAACGGATCCGGTGCAGCGTGATATTCGCGTGACGGGCCGGTGACGCTCGGCTACCGGCCGGTTGGGTTTGACGGCGTAAGAACCCGAGTTAACGTGCAGGGATGAGCGAGAGTGCGGAGCCCGTCATCGATCGGAGTGCGATCGACGAGGATCGATACGACAAGCATGGCGGATTTCCCAAGGCCGAGGATGCCGTGCCCGGTCCGGACTTCGCGCCGTTCGTCGAGGCCATGCGCACCCTGCAGGACCTGACGGTGTCGGTGGACTGCCCCGACGAGGTGTTCGGGCGGGCGCTGGCGCAGGCCCGGGGACTGATCGAGCTGCTCGAGTCGTACCGGGCGCCGGAGATGCAGGGCCCCGCGGGACGGGTGCCGACGCTGCCGGGCCGCGGCAGCCTGCTGATGCCGCCATGGCGAACCGTGACCGCGGGGCCGACCGGTGTGACGATGCGTGGCGAATTCCGCCGCTATCACCTCGGCGGCAACGGGGCGGTGCACGGCGGGGTGCTGCCGCTGCTGTTCGACGATCTGTTCGGCTCGCTGGTGCATTACTCCGGCCGGCCGATCAGCCGCACCGCGTTTCTGCACGTCAACTACCGTCGGATCACTCCGCTGCACACTCCGCTCGTGGTCGACGGCACCGTCGATCGCGTCGAGGGACGCAAGACTTTCGTAAGTGCAAGGCTGCGTGATGAATCCGAAACACTGCTCGCCGAATGTGAAGGGCTTATGGTGCAATTACTGCCTTGGCAGCCCTAGTTGTGCCAGCGACGTGTGCCGGTATCGTCCGGTGCGTATAGTTGCGTCCGCTCGCTCATCGAAAATCTATCCGGAGGAACCTGAAAGTGGTTGCAGCACTGTCTGAATCCCTGCTCGACGATACCAAGCGGGAGGCCTTCCTGGCCGATGCCCAGAAGGTTCTGGATGCAGAGGTGTCGGATAAGGGGGGTGCGTCGGGCCTGGCCGTGAAGGGCGGTTACGCCGCGGTGAAGAAGGTCAGCCCGACGATCATCGCCGACGCGCTGTCCTCGTTCGTGCCCAAGTTCGTCGACAAGCTCGAGCCGTACTGGAACGAGTTCAAGGGCTCGGGTCAGGGCAGCTTCGCGGACGTTCTGACCGCCAAGCAGGACGAGGTCGCCGAGGCGCTGCTGTCGGTTACCGACGCCCGGGCCGAGAGCTCCTCTCGTCCCGCCCTGCAGAAGGTCTACTCCTCGCTGCGCTCCTCGGCCAAGAAGCATGTCGCCGAGGCCCTTCCCCGGGTCGCCGACCTGGTCCAGCGCCACGCGGAGTAAGAGGTTCGACGTTCGGCGGCCGGGTCGTGATTCGGCCGCCGAACGAATTCGGTTCCGGGCGAATTCAGCCCTGCGCCTTGCCGACTCGCCGGTAACCGGTGAAAGTCACATCGCCCGTCGCGATTCCGCGCTCGGTGACCGGATGGCGCAGGCCCGCGGCGAGTTTCTGCTCGCCGGCGACGAAGGCATGGACCCCGCGGCGGGAAGTTCGGCCGCGCGCACCGCATTCGGAGCCAGGCTCCCGATCTGATGGTCCGCGCGCGTGAGCCGGTGCGCCGGCATGCCGTCGGGCTGTCCCAGCTCCTGCGCAGAGCCGGATGCGCGACCTCCAGGAATGCCGCACCACGCAGATCCCTTGGGGTCGAACGCAGGACGCCCGCGACGGCGCCCAGCGCGCGCTCGTCGGCCGCCAGCAGCGACCGCGAACTGTGTTGTGGCGCTTGATACATGATCCTCTCGTCCAGCAGGCCGACCGTAGACTCCGGCGGCTCGGAAGTCGTGGACGAAGCTCGGGCCGATCCGCAGGGTGGCCACGACCTCGGCGGTGCGGATCTGTCGTTCGACGGGTTCGGCGAATTTCGCGCGCCCGGCCACGCGGGTTTGGTTAGTAAACCCTAAGTTGATGTGCTTGCGGAGTGTGAGCGGGGCGACGCCCCACTGCCTCCCGCTGTCTGACAGGGTGGGGGTGTGAATCCTTCGACAGCACAGGCGCACGTCGTCGTCGACGAGCTGGCGCGCGGGGGTGTGCAGGACGTCGTCCTGTGTCCGGGCTCGCGTAATGCGCCCCTGGCGTTCGCGCTGCAGGCCGCCGATGCCGCGGGCCGGTTGCGGCTGCACATGCGGGTCGACGAGCGCACCGCGGGCTTCCTGGCGATCGGCCTGGCCGTCGCCAGCGGGCGGCCCGTGCCCGTGGTCATGACCTCGGGCACCGCCGTGGCCAACCTGGGCCCGGCCGTGCTGGAAGCGAACTACGCGCGGCAGCCGCTGATCGTGCTGAGTGCGAACCGGCCCTACGAGATGCTGGGCAGCGGCGCCAATCAGACCGTCGAGCAGTTCGGCCTGTTCGGCAGCCAGGTGCGGCTCGCCAACAGCCTGGGCCTGGCCGAGCGGGAGGATGGCTACCGGCGCCAGAACAGCGTCTGGCGGGCGGCGGTGTGCCGGGTGCTGGCCGCGGCGCGCGGCACCCGGTCCGGGAATGCCGGGCCGGTGCAGCTGGATATCCCGCTGCGCGAGCCGCTCGTGCCCGATCTCGCGGCGGGGGAGCATATCCCGGCCGGGCGTGAGGGTGGAATGCCTTGGACCGCAAGCCAATACGCGACGCTGGACGTGCCGCTGGAGATCGATCTGACCCTCGACACCGTGGTCGTGTCCGGGCACGGCGCCGGGCATCGGCCCGAGCTCGCCGCGCTGCCGACCGTGGCCGAGCCGACCGCGCCGATGCACGGCCCGGCGCTGCACCCGCTGGCGCTGCCGCTGCTGAAGCCGCGCCAGGCCATCATTACCGGACGGCCCACCCTGCACCGTCAGGTGTCCAGCGTGCTCGCCGATCCCGAGGTGACCGTCTACGCGCTGACGACCGGTCCGCGCTGGCCCGACGTCTCGGGCAACGTCGTCGGCACCGGCACCCGCGCGATCGTCAGCGGCGCCCCGCGCGCCGAATGGCTCGAGCACTGCGCCGAGATGAACGCCAAGGCCACCCGCGTCGTGCGCGACGAGCTGGCCCGGCACCCCAAGCCGACCGGCCTGCACGTCGCCGCGGTGGTCATGGACGCGCTGGGCGAGGGCGATCAGCTGCTGCTGGGCGCGTCGAATCCGGTGCGGGACGCGGCACTGGTGTCCCATCCGCGCCCCGGAATCAGGGTGCTGTCCAATCGCGGCGTCGCCGGTATCGACGGCACGGTGTCCTCCGCGGTCGGCGCCGCGCTGAGCCATCCGGGTCGCACCGTCGCGCTGATCGGCGACCTGACCTTCCTGCACGACGCGTCCGGGCTGCTGATCGGCCCGGGCGAGCCGCGTCCGGAGAACCTGACCATCGTGGTCGCCAACGACGACGGCGGCGGGATCTTCGAGCTGCTGGAACAGGGCGATCCGCAGTACGCCGGGGTGTTCGAGCGGGTGTTCGGCACACCGCACGGCATGGACCTGGCCGCCATGTGCGCGGCCTACCGGGTGCCGCACCGCCAGGTCGATCCGGCCGAACTCGCGCGGGAGCTGGGCAGGGACGCGCACGGCATGCGGGTGCTCGAGGTCGCCACCGAGCGTTCGAGCCTGCGTGAGCTGCACGGCACGGTCCGGGCGGGGATTACCGGGTAGGGGAATCGGCCGGCGAGCCGGTTCAGTAGCCGGTGGGCTCGGCGTAGTCGTCGGTCACTGTGGCGCCCGCAGTGTCGGCGTAGTCGTCCTCGTAGGGGACGGCGATGGACTGTTCGAGCACGTCGGCCTCGGCGGCCTCACGATCCGCCGCGATGGGGAGTTCCGGCTCGAGCTCGTCGTCGGTGGGGTAGGCGGCTATGGACTGTTCCGCGAGATCGGCTTCCGGGACCGCGTCGATGGTGACGATGGTGTTGTCGGACATCCGGTGCACTCCTCCGCCTCCCCGCGCCTCAGCGTGCCGTTGAGTGCCGGAAGGCTTGCGTTTCGGGCCGGCGGTTGACGGCGCGTCCAGTTGTGGGCGTACCCGGTGAGTTACCCATGTGCTAGCGAAATCAGTTGTCGCGGTGGCATCGCACCAGAAAGTGCCGAGACTCGAATCGGCGGCCTGCGGTTCGCTGACACTTCCTGGAGCCAATTTTCATTCGCCCGCAAGTGGGCCCTTATCTGCCGGGAATTCTACCAGCGCGAGCGTCCGACCGGCCATGAAGCGAGCCGTGCGCACGGCGGTGCCCGACCTCGTGACCTCGCTGACCTCGACCACGCCGCGCGCGATGCGGACCTCGACCCGGCGCCCCGCCCGGGTCGCGGCAATTTCGTAATTTCGCGAGCCGCCGCCGATATCGACGACGATCTCCACACGATCACCCTTCATCCCCCAATTATCCTTGCTGCCAGCGCTTTCCGCCGCTAACGAGTGGGTTGCGGAACCACGCTGCACGTGCAGCGGCAAGCGCGGCGATGAATTCGGCAGGCCCGGATCGTCTGCATTCGCAGGGGCCCGGGTGCGTTCCGGACCATGGATTTTCGAGGAGAGCCGTGACCGCATCGATGTTCGATCTCGAGCATGCCGCGACGTTGCTGGAGGAGGTGGTCGCCGGGATCTCCGACGATCAGCTCGCCGCCCCCACGCCCACCGGCATGACGGTGGGCGTGCTGGTGGGGCATGTGCTCGGCTTCACCGAGGCGTTCCGGCAGGGCGCCACCAAGGAGTCGATCGGCCGCTCGGTGCCGCCCGCCGCGCCCGCGCCCGACGCCGTGCCGGGCGACTGGCGGTCTCGTACGGCGGTGCAATCGAAGGCGCTGGTCGAGGCCTGGCGGGAACCCGCGGCCTGGGAGGGCGAGACCGAGGTCGGCGGCGCGACCGGCCCGGCCCCGCAGATGGCGCGGTTCGCGCTCGACGAGGTGATCGTGCACGGCTGGGATCTGGCTCGCGCGACCGGGCAATCATTCGCACCCCGCGAGGAGGACCTGGTGATCCTGCTGGAGATGCTCGCCGTCACTCCCGCGGAGGGGGTTCCGGGCCTGTTCGGTCCCCGGGTCGCCGTCGCCGCCGATGCGCCCGCGCTGGATCGTGTGCTGGGTCTCACCGGCCGTGACCCCGCCTGGCGGCCCTGACCGATCGCGGCCGTTACCAGCACTTTCCACTGCTGACCAGTGGGTTGCGGACCGCGCGTGCATGTGCATCAGCGGGGGCCGTCGGCCGTTTCGCGCCCGCACAGCGAATCGGTAAGGCGGGCGGCGACCTGCGTGTCCAGCGGGGTGTGGGCCACGGCGAGGCGGTACCACAGCAGGCCGAATGCCTGGTCGGTCAGCAGGTCCAGGTCGGCGTCGGCCGGTAGTTCGCCGCGTTCGCGGCCGCGCTCGAGGATGCGATACAGAATCGCGTGGCGGTCGGCGGTGAAGGCGGCTAGCAGCTCGGCCGTGGCCGCATCGGTCTGGGCCTCGGCCAGCACCGCGCGCAGCAGCGAGCCCGAGGACGATCCCGACGCGGCGGTAAACGTCGCGGTCAGGAAGATCCGCAGATCCTCGCGAACCGCGCCGGTATCGCGATCGGGTGCGGTGCTGCGCGCCCACTCGGTCATCGTCTCCAGCAGCACCGCGCCCTTGGACGGCCACCAGCGGTAGATCGTCTGCTTGCTCACACCGGCGGCAGCGGCGATGTCGGCGACCGTGACGGTGGGGCCCGCCCGGCCCAGGAGTTCGGCGGTCACGTCCAGGATTGCCCGGCGGGCGGCGTCGTTACGGCGGCGGCCGGTGTGTGGGCGGGGCAGCGGATTCGGCACGGGTCAACACTAACGGTTGACGGAACCGACGGTACGGATAAAACTTATCGAGACTGTTGGTACTCACAAGGTGGTGGCACGAATGACTTCGAAGACCGCGGATTCGGCGGCGGCCAAGCGGCGGCGCGTGAGCTGGAATGTGCGCATGCTCGGCACCGACCTGATGACGATCCGCATCGACCTCGAGTGAATCAGGCGTTGCGGGTGAACAATCCGGCCCGGGCGCCCAGGGCGGCCGCCTCGGCGGCGGTGACCGCGGTGTCGTCGTCGATGAGGTCGCCAGTGGCGAGCAGGCGGTAGTAGAGCGGGGCCGAAACCGCGGAAAGAACTGCGCGGGCATCGGTTTCGGGCGCAAGCTCGCCCCGGGTCACCGCCGCGTCGATGCACGGCGCCCATTCGGTGAGCCGGACGTCGTAGAAGTGGTGCAGGGCCGCGGTGGCGGCGGGATCCGAGACGGCCGCCGCGAGCAGGGATTTGAACAGCGGGCCCTGGCGGGGATCGTTGAGCGTGCGCGCGACGAGGCGCGCGTTGTCCACCAGATCGCCGCGCAGGGAACCGGTGTCGGAGTGCGGCAGCGACGTCTCGGCCATCTCCGCGAGCAGGTCCGCGACCAGTCCGGCCGGGGTGCGCCAGCGGCGGTAGACCGTCGTCTTGCCCACGCCCGCGCGGGCCGCGACCTCGGCCGGGTCCAGCCCGGCGAGGCCGTATTCGGCGAGCAGATCGCCCGCCGCGCGCAGGACGGATTCGCGCACGCGGGCGGTGCGCCCGCCGGGGCGCGCCAGGCCCGGTGCGGCTGCGTCCGGATTCATAACGGGCCTCCAGTTCCGTTAATGCTCGGATGAGTGTAGCGTGTCGGATGTTAATGAAACTGTGGTTCCGTTAGGGGTTGTTATGGAATATCGTCGGCTGGGCGCCTCGGGTCTGATGGTTCCGGCGTTGAGCTTCGGTGCGGGCACGTTCGGCGGCCGCGGCGAGCTGTTCGGCGCGTGGGGCGATACCGACGCGCGCGCCGCGCGCGGGCTGGTCGACATCGCACTCGAGGCGGGCGTCACGATGTTCGACACCGCGGACGTGTACTCCGACGGCGCCTCGGAAGAGGTACTGGGCGAGGCGATCCGGGGGCGGCGCGATCGAGTGCTGTTGTCCACCAAGGCCGCCCTGCCCGTGGGCGACGGTCCGAACGATGCCGGATCGGGCCGGTCCCGGTTGATCACCGCGGTCGAGGCCGCGCTGCGTCGGCTGGGCACCGACTACATCGACCTGTTCCAGCTGCACGCCTTCGATGCCCGGACCCCGGTTCAGGAGGTGCTTTCGGCCCTGGACGAGCTGGTGCGCGCGGGCAAGATCCGATACGTCGGCGCCTCCAACTTCTCCGGCTGGCAGCTGATGAAATCCCTTGCGGCCGCGGATCGGCAGGGGCTGCCGCGCTATGTCGCGCACCAGGTGTACTACTCGCTCGTGGGCCGCGACTACGAGTGGGAGCTGATGCCCCTGGGCATCGATCAGGGCGTCGGCGCGGTGGTGTGGAGCCCGCTGGGCTGGGGCCGGCTCACCGGGAAGATCCGTCGCGGACAGCCGATTCCGGACGGCAGCCGTCTGCACAAGACGGCCGAGGCGGGCCCGCCGGTCGAGGACGAATTGCTGTACACGGTGGTCGACGCGCTCGACGAGATCGCCGCCGAGACCGGCCGGACCGTCCCGCAGATCGCCCTGAACTGGCTGCTGCGACGGCCCACGGTCGCCACGGTCATCGTCGGCGCCCGCAACGAGGATCAGCTGCGCCAGAACCTCGGCGCGGTCGGCTGGGAACTCGACGCGAACCAGATCGCCCGGCTGGACAAGGCGAGTGCCCTCACCCCGCCCTACCCGTACTACGCCTACTACCGCCTGCCGGGCTTCACCCAGCTCAACCCGCCCGCGGTCTGATCACACACCGGTGCGAGGGCTTCGAAGCTGCGGCGGACGTCACGGGTCGCCGTCGGCTTGGTAGCCGTGGGGTTCGGCCGGGTGGTGGCTCGGTCCGGGTGACGGGCCGGTCCCGGGGCGATGCGGCTCAGTAGATGTCGCGGACGTAGCGCTTCTCGGCGACCAGTTGCTTGCGGTAGGCGGTGGCGGCCTCCGGGGAGAGGTTGCCGTGGATCCGGGCGACGGTCAGCAGGGTCTCGTCGACGTCGCGGGCCATGCGGGTCGCGTCGCCGCACACGTACAGGTGGGCGCCGGATTGCAGCCACGACCACAGTTCGGCGCCGTGTTCGAGCATCCGGTGCTGCACGTAGATCCGCTCGCGCTGGTCGCGGGAGAACGCCACGTCCAGACGGGTGAGGAAGCCGTCGCGGAACAGCTCCTCGAGTTCGGCTCGATAGTAGAAATTGTCCGCGGCGTGCTGATCGCCGAACAGCAGCCAGTTGCGGCCGCGGCAGCCCAGCGCGCGCCGCTCGTGCAGGAATCCGCGGAACGGGGCGATACCGGTGCCCGGACCGACCATGATCATCGGCGCGTTCGGATCCAGCGGCGGCCGGAAATGCGGTGCGCGCTGCAGGAATACCGGCACCGGCGCCTCGTGGCCACGGTCTGCCAGGAAGGTCGAGCAGACCCCGCCGCGCCGCGCGCCCGATCCGCCGTAGCGCACCACCCCGACGGTCAACTGCACCTCGTGCGGGCTGACCTTCGGACTCGACGAGATCGAATACTGGCGCGGCTGAAGCCTTTTCAGCGTGCCCAGCCAGTCGACCAGATCCGTGTGCACCGGGAAGTCGCGCAGCACGTCCACGGCCTGCCGATCCCAGAGGTAGCGGTCGAGCTCGAGCCGGTTGTCACGGCGCTGCAGCTTGGCCAGCTGCTGGCTCGGATTGTGTGTGGCAATGAAATTCAGTAGGTCGGTGCTGACCCGGGTGATGTCGTAGCGGGTGCGCAGCGCGTGGGCCAGCGGCAATTCCCGATCGTCGAGGTCCACGATGCGGTCCCCGTCCAGGCCGGTGACCTCCAGCCATTCGCGCACCAGCGCCTCGTCGTTCGAGGGCCAGACGCCGAGCGAATCACCGGCCTCGTAGGTCGCTTCGGCATCGCGCAGGTCGAATCCGAACTGTCGCACCTCCTTCGCGGCGCCGGGGCGGGACAGTAGCTCGTTGCGCACGAGCGGGGCGGGGGTGGGGGCGTTGCGGGTGAAGGCGGGGACGGTCGCCTGTCGGCGATTGGCGCGAGCGGCGCCGGTGGAAACCGGTTGGGGCCGAGGGGCGACCGTCAGCGGGGACCCGACAGCCGGGCGAACGGTTGCGCCGGATGAGCCGAATCCGTTGCCCGGCAGTGTGATGCCGGGTCGAGAGGTTGCATAGGCGGATACGGACACTCGGCCGGGTTCGGCACCGGCTCGGCCGTTGGAGCCCACTGTGGAATCGTTCCCGCCCCCGCCATCGCTCCGATCGGGCTGTGGCCCACCGCCGTTGCCCTCCGCAAGTGCGGTCAGCACCTCGTCGAGCCATTCATCCGACCGTGGCGAATGGTCGGGCTCGCTGTCGACCCGCGGGAGCAGTCGGGTGGCGCCGGATTTCGCGAGCAGCTCGTCGAGCTTGCGGCCGTGACCGCAGAAGTCGTCGTAGGACGAGTCGCCGAGGGCGAAGACCGCGTACCGCAGCGAATTCAACCGGATCTCGCTGTCCGACAGGCGCTCCCAGAAATCCGCGCCGCCGTCCGGGGGACCGCCGTCGCCGAATGTGCTGGTGACGACCAGCGCGTCGCCGGTCAGCTCCGTGAGCTCACACGAGTTCATCTCCACCAGCCGTGGTGCGTAACCGGATTCGGTGAGGCGTTGTGCGGCCGCCGCCGCGAACTCCTCCGTGGTGCCGGTCTGCGAGGCCCACAGCACGGTGATCGCGCGCGGGGCCGGAGCTGGTGTCTCACAGAGGAAGTCGGCCGCTGGGGCCGCGCTGCCGGAGCGGGAGTACATCCCCGCGAGCATCCCGTCGACCCACAATCGGCTCTGCGGGGACAGTGGCGCGGACTCCGGCATCACCGGCTGCCCCTCCACCGGAAGCGTGACCAGCGCCGCTAGATAGCCGCCGAGGTAGATGCGCTCGATGTCGCTCAGCATCGGCGCGGCGAAGGTGTCCAGGCCGAGCATGCGGGCCAGCGGATGCGTCCCGCCCTCACCCAGCGCTGCAGGCCGCGGCACTCGGCCGGGTTGTGGGTCCTGCCCGGCCGCGGCGGGCTCGACCGCGATGCGCCGCAACGCGACCGCGCACGCCTTGAATTCGGGCTGCAGCGAATCAGCATCGACCGCATCGTTGGTGACGGCGTTGATCGTCAGATATTCACCGTGCTCGTCGTTCCAGTGGAACGGTGCGAAACACATTCCAGGCAGCACCCGATCGGTGATCCGCACGGGCAGCACCGCACGCCCACGGCGCGAGGTGATTTCGAGCTGATCCGGCGGCCGCAGACCGAGCCGTTCCGCGTCGTCGGGATGCACCTCGACGAACGGATCACCCGTCAGCTTGGCCAGTTTCGCGATCTTGCCGGTCTTGGTCATGGTGTGCCACTGATGCTGCAGGCGGCCGGTGTTCAGCACGAACGGGTAATCGTCGTCCGGCATTTCGGCGGGCATCAGGTGCGGGCGCGGCCAGAACACCGCCCGCCGGCTCGGTGTCGCGAACGCCAGCTCGGGCCGGTGCCCGGACTCGTCGGCGAACGGATGCTGGCTGATCCCGTCGTTGCGGTAGCGAATCGGGTTGCGCCGCTGGGCCGGATCGGGGCACGGCCACTGCACGGGTCCCTCGCGCAGCCCGTCGTAGGTGATGCCGCGCAGGTCGTATCCGGTGGCGGGGTTCGCGAACCGGCGGATCTCGTCGAATACCTCGGCGCTCGAGGCGAAATCGAATCCCGGGAATCCCATCGCGGTGGCCACCTGCGCGATCAGCTGCCAGTCCGGTCGTGCGTCGCCGACCGGTGGCACCGAGCGCTGCAGCAGGCTCACGCTCCGTTCCGAATTCACCATCACCCCGTCTGCCTCGGCCCACAGCGTGGCGGGCAGCTGCAGGTCGGCGTAGGCGTTGGTGGCCGTCTGCGCATACACATCCTGCGTGATCACCAGCTCGGCGGCCTCCAGCCCGGCGATCACCGTCTTGCGATTCGCCACCGAGGCAACGGGATTGCTGCAGATGATCCAGCAGGCCCGGATCCGTCCGTCGGCCAGGCCCCGGAACATCTCGATCGTGCCGGGCCCGACGTCGGGCCGGATGGCGCCCGGTTCGAGGTCCCAGGCGGTTTCGACGAAGGTGCGATCGGCCTCGGACAGCACGGTGCGCTGACCGGGCAGTCCGGGACCCATGTAGCCCATTTCCCGGCCGCCCATGGCATTCGGCTGCCCGGTCAGCGAGAACGGCCCGCTGCCCGGTCGGCAGATGGCGCCGGTGGCCAGGTGCAGATTGCACAGGGCATTGGTGTTCCAGGTGCCGTGCGTGGACTGGTTCAGGCCCATCGTCCACAGCGACATCCACTCGCCCGCCTCGCCGATCCACCGTGCGGCCGTGCGGATGTCGTCCTCGGGCAGGCCGGTGATCTCCGAAACCCGTTCCGGCGGATAGTCGGCGAGAAGTTCCGCCATCGCCTCCCAGCCCCGGGTGTGCGCGGCGATGAATTCGGCGTCGATGTCGCCGTTGTCGACCAGCAGCCGCAGCAGGCCGTTCAGCAGCGCCAGGTCGGTGCCCGGGGCGATCTGCAGGAAGAGGTCTGCGCCCTCGGCGGTTTCGGTGCGGCGCGGGTCGACGACGATGAGTTTGGCGCCGCCGCTCTTGCGGCGGTCGGCCATGCGCAGATGCAGAATCGGGTGGCAGTCGGCCATATTCGCGCCGATCACGAGGAACAGATCGGCCCGATCCAGGTCGTCGTAGGATCCGGGCGGCCCGTCAGCGCCGAGGGACTGCTTGTATCCGGTGCCCGCGCTGGCCATGCACAGCCGCGAGTTGGATTCGATGTGAACGGTGCGCAGGTACCCCTTGGCCAGCTTGGTCGCCAGGTATTGCGCCTCGAGCGTCATCTGCCCGGACACATAGAGCGCGATCGCGTCGGGTCCGTGCTCGTCCAGGATCGCCCGCAGCCGGGCGGCGGCCTCGCGCACGGCCGCGTCGACGTCGACCGCCTCGGGCCCCGCGCCTCGTTCGGCGCGCCGCAGGGCAGTGGTCATCCGGCCGGAGGCCCGCATGAGTTCGGCGTGGGTGGCGCCCTTGGTGCACAGCCGTCCGGCATTGACCGGGTGCGGCTTGGTCCCGCGGACCTTCGCGATTATCAGCGCGCCGTCCGGGCCGGGGGTGGTCTCGACGGTGATTCCACAGCCCACGCCGCAGTACGAGCACGTGGTGCCGACGGTCGCCGGTGCCGCGGGTAGTTCCGTCATGAGCCGATCATCTAGGCTCGCGATTTCGCAGGATTTACCGGACGTTATCGCCAGGTGACGAATCTCCGCACCGCCGCCAATTCGGGCTGTGAGGAGTGATGGAGATCACCTAAAACCCGTCGTAGCAGCGCAAACAGTGCTCGAAGTCCGCGCGCGAGCGTGCTAGTCGAGCTTGTAGCCCCGGTGTAGCGCGACGACGCCGCCGGTCAGATTCCGCCACTTCACCGCGGACCAGCCCGCGTCCGCGACCCGCAGCGCCAGCTGCGGCTGGTTGGGCCAGGCGCGGACGGACTCGGCCAGATAGACGTAGGCGTCCGGATTGCTGCTGACCGCGCGCGCCACCCGCGGCAGCGCCCGCATCAGGTACTCCATGTACAGGGTGCGGAACGGCCCGAAGACCGGCGTGGAGAACTCCGCCACCACCAGCCGCCCGCCCGGCTTGGTCACCCGATACAGCTCCCGCAGCGCCAGATCGGGATCGGAAATGTTGCGCAGCCCATAGGAAATGGTCACCGCGTCGAAGGAGTCGTCGGCGAAGGGCAGCGCCATGCCGTCCGCGGCGACCATCGGCACCCGGCGGAACCGCCCCTCGCTCAGCATGCCGCGGGAGAAGTCCGCGGCCACGCACCAGGCGCCGGACTTGGCGAACTCCAGGGTCGACACCCCCGTCCCGGCCGCCAGATCGAGCACCCGCTCGCCCGGCCGCAGCGCCAGCGCCTTGCGGGTGGCCCACCGCCAGTACCTGTCCTGCCCGCCGGAGATCACGGTGTTGGTCAGGTCGTACCGCTTAGCGACCCCGTCGAACATCGACGCGACCTCCTGCGGCTGCTTGTCCAACGAGGCCCGAAACGACTCTGTCTTCGCCACGCCTGCACATTAGCGCGCACCCGGTGCCGGGTAGCGCCGGGTGGGAGGGGCCGGTGGCGCGCGGGTGCCGGGTCCGGGAGGATTCCTCTGGTGCAGGTGAGTGTGCTGGGGCCGGTGCGGGTCCGTTCCGAGGACGGGACGGTCGTGGATATCGGAGGCGTGCGGCTGCGGATGCTGCTGGCGCGGCTCGCGCTGGAACATCGGCGCGCGGTCTCGGTGGATTCGCTGATCGACGGTCTGTGGGGCGAGGATCCACCCGCGGAGGCTCCCGGCGCGCTGCAGGCGCTCGTCTCGCGACTGCGGCGGGCGCTGGGTGCGGTGGGGGCCGTCGAACGGGTCGGCGGGGGATACCGGCTCGGGGCGGGCCCCGAAGACACGGGCGGCGCCGTCGAGCTCGATGCCGAGCGCTTCGAGGACCTGGTCCGCCGGGGCCGCCGCGAGCTGGCCGCGGATGACCATGCCGCCGCGGCGGCGAATCTCGATGCCGCACTGCGGTTGTGGCAGGGCCCGGCGCTGGCAGATGTGCGCGAGGCGCCGTTCGCGCGCGACGCCGCCACCCGGCTGGACGAGCTGCGCGCGGCGGCGGCCGCGGACCGCTTCGATGCCGAACTGCGCCTGGGCCACCACGACGAGGTGCTGCCGGATCTCGAGGCGGCCGCGGCCGAGCAGCCGTTGAGCGAGCGCCTGGCGGCCCTGCGGATGCGTGCGCTGGCCGCGGCCGGGCGTCAGGCCGACGCCCTGGAGGCCTACGAGGCGATCCGCGCCCGGCTCGGCGACGAGCTGGGCATCGATCCCTCGGCCGAGCTGCGCGAGACCCATATGGCGCTGCTGCGCGGCGAATTCGAGCGCCCGCGGGCCCGCGTCGAGCCGCCCGCCCGCAGGCTCCCGGCGCAGCGGACCAGCTTCGTCGGCCGATCGGACGAATTGCGCCGTCTGGCAACGCAGCTGGCGGACTCGCGGCTGGTGACGATCGTAGGGCCCGGCGGTGCCGGGAAGACGCGCCTGTCCCTGGAGGCGATCTCCCGATCCGGCCACGACCGGGTCTGGTTCGTGCCGCTCGCCGGGGTGAGCGCGCCCGAGCAGCTGACCGACGCCGTCGCGGGCGCGCTGCACAGCCTGTCCGGCGCACCGGCGGGCGCGGCCGACCCGATCGACCGGCTGGCCGGGCTCTTGGACGTCGGGGCGGCAATTCTGTTGCTGGACAACTGCGAACACCTGATCCAGCCGGTCGCCGAGCTGGCCGAGGAACTGCTCGACCGGCTGCCGCTGTTGCGGATCCTCGCGACCAGCCGCGAGCCGTTGGCCATCGGCGGCGAGGTGCTGTGCCACCTGGGTCCGCTCGAGGTGCCGGCGGACACCGCGGATCTCGCGCAGGCGGCGCAGAACCCTGCGGTGCGGCTGTTCCTCGACCGGGCCGCGGCCGTACGCCCGGACTTCGTCCTGGATGCGCGCACCCTGGCTCCCGTCGCAGAGATCTGCCGCCAGCTCGACGGCATACCGCTGGCCCTCGAGCTCGCCGCGGCGCGGCTGCGGGGGATGAGTGTCGAGCAGATCGCCCAGCGGCTCGGCGATCGATTCCGGCTGCTCACGTCCGGTAGCCGCACCGCGCTGCCGCGGCAGCGCACGCTCGAGGCGCTGGTCGAATGGAGCTGGGACCTGCTCACCGAGCCCGAGGCCACGCTGGCCCGCCGCCTCTCGGCCTTTCCGGGCGGGGCGAATCTCGAGGCGCTGGAGGCGATCTGCGCCGACGACTCGCTGCCCGCCGACGATATCCTCGATCTCGCCGGCACCCTGGTCGAGAAGTCCCTCGTGCGGTCCACCGGCGGCGAGTCGCCCCGGTACGGGATGCTGGAGACGATCCGTGCCTATGCGGCCGACCGGCTCGAACGGTCCGGCGACGAGCTGTCGGATCGATTTGCCGCACACTACCTTTCGGTGGCACAACGCTACGAGCCGAAGCTGCGCGCCGGCGAACAGCTCGGCGCCATAGCGGTATTCGACGCCGAGCACGAGAACATGGTTGCCGCCCTGCGGGCGCAGTCGGTCGCACAGGATCCGGCACTGCTGTCCCGGTTCGTCGGCGCGATGTTCTGGTACTGGGGAATTCGCGGTATGAGCGGCCAGTTCGAGACCTTCGTCGATGCCGCTCTGGCGGCGGGCGACGCACTGCCCGAGGGCGACCGCAACGCGCTGCGTGTGGTCCGGCTGATGGCCGGCAGCCCCGTCGTCGAATCCGATTCGGCCCGGACGCTGCTGGAGGACTGCCTGTCCGGGCGAGCTCAGGAATTCCATCCCGTCGTGCCGGTGTGGGTACTGCTGCTGGCGTTTCGCACCGGCAATTCCGATCTGGCGCAGGCCCAGGTCGAGCGCGCCCTGAGCCTGCCCGATCCCTGGGCGCGGGCCAGCGTATATCTGATGCAGGATTTCGCGCTCACCGAGGACGGCGAACAGCCGGTCGGCGCGCACGCGCGGCAGGAGGCATTGCGCGAGTTCGGGATCGTGGGCGATCGCTGGGGCCTGCGCATGGCCCTGCTCGCGATCGGCGTGGACCACTCGCTCGAGGGCGACCATGCCAACGCCACAGCGGTATTCGAGCGCGCGGCGCGCGTGGCGGCCGAACTCGGCACCGAGGACGACATCACCGAGGCCCGCACCGCGGTCGTGCACGAGCGGATGCGCGCTGGCGAGAACGACCGCGCTGCAGCCGATATCGAGGACATCCGGGGGCAGGCGGCCGAGCGCGGAATGCCCCGGTTGGGGGCGGGCGTGCTGCTGAGCCTGACCGAATTACACCGCCGCCGAGGCGATTTCCCCGGGGCCGAGGAGGCCCTCGACCTGCTGACGACGCAGGTCCGGCGGCTGCCCTACCCCGAGCCGATCGGCATGGACCTGATTGCCGCGGCCCGCATGACGATCCGCCTGGCGCAGCGCGACGCTCCCGGTGCCCGCGAACTCCTGCCGCTCGCGGCCCGCGGCGCCTTCGCCCAGGGCCACGCCGCGACACTAGCGGAAACCGCCGAGCACATAGCCGAATTGCATGCGCTGGAAGTGGATCCGGAGGGTGCGGCCGCCGCCCTCGGCATGAGCGAGGTAATCCGCGGCCGCTTCGACGACGGTGAGCCGATCCTGCGCACCCTGATCGCCACACTGAGAGGACAACTCGGCGACGCGGACTACCTTGCCGCCTACGGTCGCGGGCGAGATCTTCCCCGAGCCGAGGCCTTGCGCCGACTGGCCGAAATAGCGGGCCAGCCCGCATAATTCGGTGTCCCACGCATCCTCGCGCGGCCGCCGATCTTTCGCCCCGCCGGGCCGCGTTCTGTCGTGAGCGATCTGCCACGGGCCGAGGCCCTGCGCGGTCTGGCTGAATCGACCGGTCACCCCTCGTTATTCGCTGTCCGTCACACGGGATAACAAGCGGTCGACCCAATGCAATGCACCGGCTGTCCGAGATCTCGGACAGCCGGTGCAGTGTGCGAATTAAATTGTGGGGGTGAATCAATCGGCGATCCGGGTGAAGATGCGGCCCGCGAGGTCGACGCCCTTGATCGCGCCCGACTCGGCGCGGCTGAAGAAGCCGCGCTGGCCGACGAATGCCCCGCTGGTGATGATGTAGTTCTCGCCCTCGCCCGGCAGCAGGCCGAACTCGAAGGCCGGGTAGTCCGCCGGGATCTCCTTCTCCGACGCGGCGCGGATCTCGGGCTTGAGCGTGACCTTCAGCAGCAGGCCGGACTCGCCGACGGTGATGTCCAGGTCCATCACGTCGACCTCGTAATGCCCGACGTACTGCTGATCGGATTCCGCGTCGTAGGGCAGCGGCTCGGGATCGCGGTCGATCACGCCCAGGTAGTGCTCGAGCGCCCAGCGGATGATGGCCTGGTCGCAGGCGATGCTGTCCGGGCCGTTGGACATCACGGCGATCGCGAAGTTGCGCTCGGGCACCAGCAGCAGGTCCGCGAACTGGCCGTTGGTCGAGCCGCCGTGTGCGACGGTGCGGACCGGGCCGCCGCCGTCGGTGGCGGGGATGTCGCGCAGGAACCAGCACAGGCCGAATCCGTCGCCGAGTGAGCTGCCGACGAGCTCGACGGTCTGCTGCTTCATCAGCTCCAGCTCTTTCGCGGGCAGTGCCTGCACGCCGTCGTCGTTGCGCCCGTTGCGCAGATGCATACGCCCCCAGCGCAGGAGATCGGTGGCGGTGGAGGCGATGTCGCCGCCCGGGTTGTTGCCGCGGGTGTCCTTCCACTGCCGGGCCACGACCAGCTCGCCCTCCTGCTCACCCGGGTTGTGCCCCACGGCGAAGCGCCGGCTGATGACGTGATCGAGCGAGTAGAAGGTCTGCCGCAGGCCGGCGGGCTCCAGCGCGAGGGTGCGCACGGCCTCCTCGAAGGTCAGCCCGGTTACCTTCTCCACGACCCGGCCGAGCAGGTTGTACGCGGCCTGGCTGTAGGAGGCGCGCTCGCCGACCGGCGCGATCTGCTCCAGCTCCGGCATCCGGGCCACGAATCCGGCTAGCGCGTCGTCGCCGTCGCCGGTCTCCACGACCAGCCGGACACCCAGCCCGGAGGTGTGGTTGAGCAGGTTCTTCACCGTCATCGTCGCGGCGGCCTGCGCATCGGCAAGCACCAGCTCGGGCACGTAGCGGCGCACCGGCGCGTCCAGGTCGATCTTGCCCTGCGCGACCAGGTGCATCACGGTGGTCGAGGTGAACGTCTTGGCGATCGAGCCCAGGCAGAACAGCGTGTTCTCGGTGACCGGCAGCGGGTTCTCGATGCTGGTCACGCCGTGCGCGGCGAAGATCTCCCGGCCGTCGGCCCAGATGCCGACCGATACGCCGGGAATGTTGTATTCGGTGGCGGTGCGGGCGACGAAGTCGGAGAGTGCGGCGTCGGTGTGGGCGGTGTTCGACATGGTCTTTGCCTTCCAAGTTCCTGCACGGTCCGGGGGTTTCCGGTTCCTCGTGCATCCGGTATGGCAATGACTTTGTCGGGCGCCGCTGACAGCTCACCGACAGTTCACCGACAGCCCGCCCGCGAGATTGTCGGCGACTGCCGGTACACGGAAAAGCCTTGGTCAGGCGACTATTACCCGGGCGGACCGCACGGCGACGGCATCACCTCAGGCGGTGCGGGAGATCTGCCCCGAGCTCCCGATGACGTCCGCGTAGTGCCCCATCAGCTCGGTGCAGATGGCGGGCCAGGTCCGGTGCTGGACCGATTTGCGTGCGGCGGCGGCGAATTTGGACCGATGCGCCGGATCCTGCAGGGAGGCAACGGCACTGGGCAGCAGTTCGCTGAAGCGATCCACCGGCAGCAGATATCCGTTGCGGCAGTGCGAGATCAGATCGCGCGGACCGCCCGCGGCGGGGCCGATCACCGGCACCCCGCTGGCCAGGGCCTCCTGCACACCCTGACAGAACGTCTCGTGCTCCCCGGCGTGCACCATCACATCGAGGCTGGCATACGCCCGGGCCAGGTCCTGGCCGCCCAGTTCGCCGGTGAAGACGGCCGAGGGCATCAGCCGGGCCAGCGCGTCGCGCTGCGGACCGTCACCCACGATGACCAGCTGCACATCCGGGTCGGCATCCAGCACCGCGAGCCGCTCCACGTGCTTCTCCGGCGCCAACCGGCCGACGAAGCCGACCACCAGCTTGCGCTCCGCCGACCAGTCCGCGTGCAGCTCCGCATCTCGCGCCGCGGGGTCGAAGCGGGCCAGATCCACCCCGCGCGCCCACCGGTGCACCCGGGGAATCCCGTGCCGCGCAAGATCTTCCACGGCCGCCGAGGAGGGTGCCAGGGTGCGCGCCGCGCGCTCGTGAATCTTGCGGGTCCAGGCCCATGCCGCGCGCCGCGCGGGACCCAGGCCGTAGCTCTGTGCGAAGCCGGCGACATCGGTCTGGTACACCGCCACCGCGGGCAGATCCAGCCGCAGCGCCGCGGCCATGCCGCCCGCCCCCAGCAGGAACGGCGAGGCCAGGTGGACGACGTCGGCATCGAATCGCTCGATCGCGGCGGTGATGCCCGGCTGCGGCAGCCCGACCGGCAGTGAGCTGATCTTGGGCACCATCACCGCCGGCACCCGCAGCACCGGAAAGCGGCCATGGATGCGGGGGGCCGACGGCTGACCGCGCGGGGTGTCGGGGGCAATGATCAGCGCGTCGTGACCGTGCCGGTCCAGATGCCCCAGCACCTGCAGCACGGAGTTCACGACGCCGTTCATATTCGGGAGAAACGACTCCGAGACGATCGCTACGCGCACACTTCGAGTGTGATCAACGCGCGGCGCGAGGCCGTCACGCACACATGACATGGATACGAAGTTCGAGCGAACATTTCCGTTCGCTGCTGCTCCCCACCGGCTCGGTGGGTGAACTCAGGCCGATTGCGGGGTCTTGTCCGCCGTGCGCGGCCCGCGCAGGCGCATGCGGCGTAGCAACCACAGGATCGGCAGCGCGACCGCCCACACCACCACGATCACCGACAGCGCCGGGACGATCGCGACCCGCGCATCGCGCCCGGCCACCCGTACCAGATCCGGATCGGCGCGCTGATACTCGACGTTGATGTGCTCGCCCACCGTCAGCCTGGTCGGATACAGGATGCCGAGGCGAGGGTTGTGCGTCACGCCGTCGGGGGTGACGAAGGTCACTGCGGAGCGCAGCCGCCCGGCCGAGAGCACCTCGGCGCTGGTCGCACCCATATCCGAATTGATCGTCATATCGTCGCGCCAGGCCGCCAGCACCAGCAGCACCGCCAGCACACTCAGCGCCGTCGCGGTGACGAGGACACCGATCCGGGTCCGCCGCAGGCGGATCGAACGCCGGTGGTCAGACTGGCTGGCTTCCGACATCGCTTCAGGCTATTGCATCGGTCCGATAGCGTTGCGTCCATGTCCCGAAAATTCAGCTTCACCGTGTCTTACAGTGTCCCGGTCGAGGAGCTCCACCGGGCGTTCACCAACGACGAGCTGTGGCAGTCGCGCTTCTCCGGCGCGCAGACCGCCACCCTGGACCTGACCCATCCCGCCGGTCCCGGCACCATCCGCATTCACATGAGCGAAAAGGCAAGGCCGGAAAAGATTCCCGCGCTCGTGCGCAAGGTCCTCAAGAACGATCTGGTGCTCGAGCGCACCGACGACTGGGGCCCGCTCGAGGGTGACGTGGCCCGGGGTGAATTCACCGGGTCCTCCCAGGGCATCACCAGCGCCATGTCGGGCACCTACGAAATGCGTTCGACCGCGGAGGGTTCGCAGATCGAGGTGGCCGGCACCGTCTCGGTCAAGGTGCCGCTGGTGGGCGGGGCCATCGAAACGATAGCCGAGCAACTGCAGCATCGGGTGGTCGAGAGCGAGCGCAAGTTCATCGAGAAGTGGCTGGCCGCCAAGGCCGAGGCCTAGCCCGAATCCGACGAATGCCTTGCGCGTGAGCCGAATTCGCGGCTCGCGCGCAAGGTCTCGCCGCCGTGCCGCGGGGCGCTATTGCGCGCCCGGACCGAAATCGCCCCCCTCGTACGGCTTCTGCTGGACCAGGACCAGCCAGTTCCCGGAATTGTCCCGCATGATCGCCTCCACCCCGTAGGGCCGATCCGACGGTGGCTGCACGAATTCCACGCCCTTGGCGGTGAGCTCCTCGTAGCTCTTGCGGCAGTCGTCGGTCTGCAGCCCCAGCGCCCCGTGCGTGCCATTGGCCAGCGAGCGGCGAATCGCCTCGGCCAGTGTCTCGTCGAGCGGCGGCCCGGGCACCATGAGGGTGATATTCAGCTCCATGTGGTCCGGATGGGCGACCGTCACCCAGCGGAATCCGTTCTCGCCCATGGTGACATCGGCCGTCTCGACGAAGCCCAGCTTCTCGACGTACCAGTTCTTGGACTCGGTCTGATCGGTCACGAACACGGTGACCAGGGAGATGTTTGTGATTGTCGTCATGTGACAAGGCTATGAGACCGAGGTCCGGACGCGCTTCTCCGAAATTGCGGGAAATCAGAGGCGATCGGACAGTCCGTGCATGAACACGTAGCAGCCGGGGATGTGCGGCGCCCCCTCGGCAACGAACTTCGCCTGATACGCCGACGGCGACATGCCGACCAGCTCGGTGAACTTGCGGCTGAACGACCCCAGGCTCGTGTACCCGACCAGCATGCACGCCTCGGTGACCGTGACGTTGGTCGCCCGCAGCAGGTCCTGCGCCCGCTCGATGCGGCGCTCGGCCAGGTACAGCGCCGGTGTCTTGCCGTAGGTCGCCGCGAAGCACCGCAGGAAGTGATACTTCGACACCCCTGCTTCCGCTGCGAGCCCGTCCAGGTCGAGGGGCTCGGAGTAATGACGATCGGCCAGGTCCTTGGCCCGCCTCAGGTGCGGAAGCAGGTTCTCGGGAACCTGCGTCCGCTCGCGCCGCGACCCTCCTCCGGTGCGTTTACTCACCAGGGTGCCTGGCCTGCGTTCGGCGTTGGCCCGAGTGAGTGCCCGGCTCGGTCCCGTGGTCGGCGCATCGCCCGGGGCGCATCGGCGACGACCGTGCGATGCGGCCCGGCCCGGCTGCTCCGGCCGGTCTGCGCGCGGCCGTGACGGTGCTACATCGACTGTCGGGGGCTCGGCGGGGCGCGTTCATCAGCTGAACGGCACGAGTTCGTCGAATCGCATCGAGGTCCTGCCCGCCGCGCGCCACAGGCGGGCGGTGAGATCCTCGTCCTCCTCGGTGACCAGATTCCCCATAACGCGAACGGCGGTGTGCTGCAACAGCTTCGAGCGCATCATCGGCGGCCCGCCGGTCGGCACCATGCGCGGGTGGGTGGCCATACCGGCGATCCGGCGGGCGACGGAGAAGGTGCGGCCGTAGCGGGCCCGCAGCAGATCCGGCCACAGCGTCGTCAGATCCGGCTCGTCGAGCAGTGCGGCGAGCAGATGCCCGCCCTCGAGGCCGTAGTCGATGCCCTCGCCGTTGAGCGGGTTCACGCAGCCCGCGGCGTCGCCCACCAGCGCCCAGTTGCGCCCGGCCACATTCGAGACCGCGCCGCCCATCGGCAGCAGCGCCGAGGCCACCGCGCGGGCCGAACCCTGGAACTGCCATTCCGCGCTTCGCTGCGAAATGTAATGTTGCAGCAGCGGTTTCAGTGAGATGTGCGAGGGCCGCGCCTCGGTGGCCAGGGAGCCGACGCCGATGTTCACCTCGCCATTGCCGAGCGGGAACACCCAGCCGTACCCGGGCACCAGCGTGCCCTCGGCATCGCGCAGCTCCAGATGCGAGGTGATCCATTCGTCGTCGCTGCGCGCCGAGGTCATGTAAGCCCGGGCGGCGACGCCGTACGCGTAACGCCGATGCCAGGTGCGGCCCAGTAGCTTTCCGACCGGCGAGCGCACGCCGTCGGCGACGATCAGTGTGCGGCAGGTGATCTCGTGCACACCGTCGCCGGTCTTCACGCTCACCCCGGTGACCCGGTCTCCGTCGCGGGCCACGTCCACCACGCGCGTTCCCTCGGCCATCCGCGCGCCCCACTTCACGGCCGTCTCGCGCAGCTTGTCATCGAGTTCCATGCGCGGCACCGCGCTTCCGTACGCCGGGAACGACCCGCCCGGCCACGGCAGCAGCGCTTCGCGGCCGAACCCGGCCATCCGCAGCCCGCGATTGACCGTGTGCGCTCGCAGCCACTCGCCCAGGCCGAGATGCTCCATCTCCGCGGTGGCGCGCGGGGTCAGCCCGTCGCCGCAGGTCTTGTCGCGCGGGAAGACCGCGGCATCGGTGAGCAGCACATCGCGCCCGGACTTGGCTGCCCACGCGGCAGCCGCCGAACCCGCGGGGCCCGCGCCCACGATCAGCACGTCCGCATGTGCCGGGGGGCGCCGGGCGCCGCGCCCGGGTGCGTCCGGGGACGCGGCGGCATCGCTCGGCGCCTCGCGAACGTCGCCGGCGTGCTCGGGCGGGAGCGGTGAGGCGTCGGGTGAACCCATGCGCTCAATACTGGCAGTCCCGTTCGGACGGTGTCGACGCGGCGGGCACGGCCGCCCATCGCGGCGCTCGGTCCCGATGTGGTTCGGCGCGTCGCCGGGCCGCCGGCGCGGCGACCTCTCGGGCCGCGGTGCGGCGGGGCCGGGCCGCGGCCCCGCCGCCCTTGCGAGACGGTCGATTCGGCGGCCGTGGCCACGATCGCGCCGCGGGTTCGGGGCTGCTCGGGTGCGGCGCCCCGGGGTGCGGACGGGTGCTGCGCCGACCTGCTCCGACACGTGCTCGAGTGTCTGATTCGTCCCACAATGGCGATGTTGTGACGGTGTTCATGGGAGCCGGAGACCCGACAGGCTAGGTTCTTGGGGTGTGGGGACAGACGCGGCAGTGGGAGAGATGATGACGGCTAGGGACGAGAGCACGGTGGTTGCCGGGGTCGACCTCGGTGAACCCGAGCTCGCTTCGACCGTGCGCAACGGCCTGGCCGAGGTCGAGAAGCTACTGATCGCCGAACTGTCCGACGGGGAGGAATTTCTTCAGGAGGCGGCGCTGCACCTCGCGCGCGCCGGCGGTAAGCGGTTCCGGCCGCTGTTCACCATCCTCACCGGGCAGTTGGGCCCGCGCCCGGCCGATCCCGATCTGATCACCGCGGGCACCGTCATCGAGCTCGTCCACCTCGCCACGCTGTACCACGACGACGTGATGGACGAGGCGCCGATGCGCCGCGGCGCGGTGAGCGTGAACTCGCGCTGGGGCAACAGCGTCGCCATTCTGTCCGGCGACTACCTGTTCGCGCACGCCTCCCGGCTGGTGTCCACCCTGGGCCCGGACGCGGTGCGGATCATTGCCGAGACCTTCGCCGAGCTCGTCACCGGGCAGATGCGAGAGACGCTGGGCGCCAAGCAATCCCAGGATCCCGTCGAGCACTACCTGCGGGTGGTGTGGGAGAAGACCGGATCGCTGATCGCGGCCTCGGGCCGGTTCGGCGGCACGTTCTCCGGCGGCGATCGCGACCACGTGGAGCGGCTGGCTCGCCTCGGCGACGCGGTCGGCACGGCCTTCCAGATCTCCGACGACATCATCGATATCTCCTCGGCGTCCGAGCAGTCCGGCAAGACCCCGGGCACCGATCTGCGCGAGGGCGTGCACACCCTGCCGGTGCTGTACGCGCTGCGCGACGAGGGCGCCGAGGGCGACCGCCTGCGCAAGCTCCTGGCGCATCCACTCGAGTCCGACGACGAGGTCACCGAGGCCCTGGATCTGCTCTCGCGCTCGCGCGGCATGGTGCTGGCCAAGGAGAAGCTGCAGGGCTATGCGGACATCGCGCACGCCGAACTCTCGGCCCTGCCGCCCGGCCCAGCGAACGAGGCCCTCGAGCGCCTGGTGCGATACACCATCGAACGCGTCGGATAGGTTCGCCGCCGACTCGAATCTCGCTGCACTCTCCTGCGCGATGCCACCGTGACAACTGATTTCCTGTGCACATGGGTAACTTGCCGGGGACGGGCCCACCTGAAGCGGGCCCTCATCCGCCGGCCCGACGAGCAAGTCTCCGGGCAAGCAGCGGCACGCTGAAGTCCCGGAGAGGCGGAACAGCGGAACCTTTTCCGCTGCTTCCTACGTTGACCTGGTGTAATAGTCGAACGGGGCGTGGAGAGGCGGTCGGGGACAGATGCACGGTGGGTACGCGAACGGCCTGAAGACCTTCGGGCTCATGGTCGGCATGTCGGCGCTGATCGTGCTGATCGGCGCGCTGTTCCGCAACCCGGCGATCCTGGTCGTCGCTATCGTGCTGGCCGTCGGCATGAACGCCTACGCCTATTTCAGCAGCGATCGGCTCGCCTTGAAGGCCATGCACGCCCAGCCGGTGTCCGAGCTCGAGGCGCCGGTGATCTACCGGATCGTGCGTGAGCTGGCCACTGCCGCGCGCCAGCCGATGCCCCGGCTCTACATCAGCCCGACCGCGGCGCCGAACGCCTTCGCCACCGGCCGCAACCCGCGCCACGCCGCGGTCTGCTGCACCAGCGGCATCCTGCAGATCCTGGACGAGCGCGAGCTGCGCGCGGTGCTGGGGCACGAGCTGTCGCACGTGTACAACCGCGACATCCTGATCTCCTCGGTGGCCGGAGCGCTGGCCGCGGTGATCTCCGGCCTGGCCAATCTGGCCTTCTTCGCGGGCATGTTCGGCGGCGGCAGCGATCGCGACGAGGGCCCGAATATCATTGGCGTGCTGCTGGTTTCGCTGCTCGGTCCGATCGCGGCCTCGCTGATCAAGCTGGCCGTCTCGCGCTCGCGGGAGTACCAGGCCGACCAGGACGGCGCCGCGCTCACCGGCGACCCGCTGGCCCTGGCCTCGGCGCTGCGCAAGCTCGAGCGCGGCGTGGCCGCGGCCCCGCTGCCACCGGAGCCGCAGCTGACCGCGCAGTCGCACCTGATGATCGCCAACCCGTTCCGGGCCGGTGACCGCATGGCCCGCTGGTTCTCCACCCACCCGCCGATGGCGGACCGCATCGCCCGCCTGGAGGCCATGGCGGGCGGCCCGCGGCGCTAGCGGTAGTTCACAGCCCGCCTCCCCGCGACTTCAGCGTGCTCCCCCGCCTCCCCGGAACTTCAGCGTGCCGCTGCTTGCCCGGAGACTTGCTCGTCGGGCCGGCGGATGAGGGCCCGCTTCAGGTGGGCCCGTCCCCGGCAAGTTACCCATGTGCACAGGAAATCAGTTGTCGCCTGGGTATCTCTCAGCGGTAGTTCACGAACTGCAGGGCAATGTCGAGGTCACTGTTCTTGAGCAGTGCGATTACTGCTTGCAGGTCGTCGCGCTTCTTGCTGCTCACGCGCAGTTCCTCGCCCTGGATCTGGGCCTTGACGCCCTTGGGGCCCTCGTCGCGGATCTTCTTGGAGATCTTCTTCGCGTTCTCGGTGGAGATGCCCTGCACCAGTGAACCTGTGATCTTGTACACCTTGCCCGAGGCCTGCGGGTCGCCCGCGTCGAAGGCCTTCAGGGAGATGTCGCGGCGGATGAGCTTCTCCTTGAACACATCCAACGCGGCCTTGACCCGGTCTTCGGACTCGGCGGACAGCACGATCTTCTCCTCGCCCGACCATTCGATGCTCGCGCCGGTGCCGCGGAAGTCGTAGCGGGTCGTCAGCTCCTTGGCTGCCTGGTTGAGGGCATTGTCGACCTCCTGGTGATCAACCTTGCTGACGACATCGAATGAGGAATCGGCCACACTGTGCTCCTGTCTCGCTGGGGTTCGCCTCGACGCTACTGGCGTCTGCGGGTGCGGCGCTACCGCCTTCTTCGCTGCCGCCGGAGGTCCGACGCTACCCCTGTCACCTGCCGGTTTGCATTCAAGGGGTCCCCTCGTTGTATTCTGCTCTGCGCGCTGATCAAGCGTGTTTGGCGGATTGCCCGAGCGGCCAAAGGGAGCTGACTGTAAATCAGCCGCGCAAGCTTCGGAGGTTCGAATCCTTCATCCGCCACCTCACTCCCTCAGGGGAACCCTGTGCGCCGACAGCGCGCACAGGGTTCGGGAGCGATTTTGTGGGGGCACGGCCCCCACACCCCCACGCCGGAGGGGCTTCGCCCCCGGACCCCCCCATCTGAGGTGTGCACCCTCACATCGGCGAACCCCGCGGTAATCGGTCCGCGGGGTTCTTCCATTTGCATCCCCTGTGGTCTCGGTGACGGACCTCTGTTTGCGGTCAGCGATTGCGATCGAGGAAACCGGGCTTGACCTCACGGTTTGGTGAGATCGGGGTGTAGTGTGTAACCTCGTTCAAGGCTTCGGCGCCCCGGGTGCGAGCGATCGCAATCAGGAGCGCATGTAGTCATGCCCCCTTAGCTCAGTCGGCAGAGCGTTTCCATGGTAAGGAAAAGGTCAACGGTTCGATTCCGTTAGGGGGCTCGCCGGATTGCCGGTGGTGGCCGACGGCATCTCATAGGGCCCCGGCACCATCGCAAGCCGACCCTATGGCGGTGTAGCTCAGTCGGTAGAGCAAACGACTCATAATCGTTGTGTCGCCGGTTCAAGTCCGGCCATCGCTACAAAGACCGAAACCTCCGTCAGGTTGACCCGAAAGAAGGCATATCGTGGCCGCGAAGTCCACTGATGTCCGGCCAAAGATCACCTTGGCCTGCGAGCAGTGCAAGCACCGTAACTACATCACCAAGAAGAACCGGCGTAACGACCCGGATCGCCTGGAGCTGAAGAAGTTCTGCCCGAACTGCGGCACCCACCGGGCCCACCGCGAATCTCGCTAGTACTCCACGCGTGCTGCTGCCGCGCGCGACGTCACTGACGGACCGGGAGGGAAGCTTGCGTTACCGCCGGGTCCCCGAGTACGTCGCTGTCAGAATCAGCCTTCACTGCCGGAGCAGGGTTTAACCCGCTCCGGCATTTGGCGTCTCACCCGGCAGTCAGCGCTCCGGCCGATCCCGGTAGCGGGGTCAGATAGGGACAGCTTTCGTGACAATCTCCGAAATCGAAACCGTTGCACCGGCGCAGGGTTCCGATCCGGCCGCCCATGCGCTGGCTATGGTCGGGCACCACTACCGCGTCGACGACTACTACGAGGTCGGCCGCGAGAAGGTGCGCGAGTACGCGCGCGCCGTGCAGGACTACCACCCGGCGCACTGGGACGAGGATGTCGCGGCCGAATTCGGCTACGACGGGCTGCTGGCCCCGGTGACCTTCATCTCCCTGGTCGGAATTCTGGCCCAGCGCAAGCTGTTCGAGCAGGTCGTCACGGGTTACGACCTGAGTCAGATCATGCAGACCGACCAGATCCTGGAATTCCACCGCCCGATCCGGGTCGGCGATCAGCTGATCTGCGATGTGTACCTGCACTCATTCCGGCAGGCCTTCGGCGGCGACATCATCGTCACCAAGAACATCGTCACCTCGCGCGACGAGCTGGTCCTGACCACCTACACCACCCTGGTCGGGCGCAGCGGCGGAGATATCGACCCGAACATCGACAAGGCCGTGCGCAACGTCCTGATGCACGGCATCGGCGAGGAGGCGCCCGGAACCCATCCGCGCACCACGCCGCCAGGCTCCGAGCCGCCCATGCCGGTCGCCACCGTCCCCAGGATCGCGCCGAGCAGGCGCGCGCTGCGCTTCGAGGACGTCGTGCTGGGCGCCGAGCTGCCGGCCCGTCTCGTGCGCCTCACGCGCGGCGATCTGGTGAACTACGCCGGTGTGTCCGGCGACGCGAACCCGATCCACTGGAGCGACGAGATGGTCAAGCTCGCCGATCTGGACAACGTCGTCGCGCACGGCATGCTCACCATGGGCCTGGGCGGCGGCTTCGTGACCTCGTGGCTGGGCGATCCGGGCGCGATCAAGGAGTACAACGTCCGGTTCACCAGCCCGGTCTACGTGTCCCCGGACAAGCCGGCCGAGGTCGAGTACACCGGCAAGGTCAAGTCGGTCGACCCCGAGACCCGCACCGCCGTCGTCGCGATCACCGCGCGGTTCGAGGGCAAGAAGATCTTCGGGCGGGCCACCGCAACCGTTCAGCTGGCGTAGGTGCTGCCCAGGGGCCGGATTGGCGGTGCGCGGGGGCGTACCGTACACTCGGGACTCTGGGGTCACCAGCCGCTGCGCGCTGCTCTGAAAGGGGCTGGTTCCGGGCGACTTTCGCCGGAGCTGGCAAACCGCAGGGGCGGCGCGCGTGTTGTGTGGTCACCCGGGTACAACTGAATAGCACGGTGCTGGAAAGTACAGATCCAGCCGAAGGGGCGTAGCTCAATTGGCAGAGCAGCGGTCTCCAAAACCGCAGGTTGCAGGTTCAAGTCCTGTCGCCCCTGCACCCGTAGCGACCGCTTGCAGGTCGCTCGAAAGTGCAAGCATGCCAGCGACGAAGCGTAGAGAGGATCGACGTGTCCGATGACGATGACACCGCCGCGGTGAGTCGTCCGAGCGGCAAGCGGTCGTCTCGGCGGGCTCGTACCGCATCGTCGGATCACGAGAACGGCTCGGTCGCCACGATCGAGCGGGATCGTTCCCGTGATGCCGTGGCATCGCGGAAGTCCGGCAAGAAGAACGCCGCGAAGGGTAAGGGCAATCCGCTCAAGCGCCTGGTGAAGTTCCTGAAAGAGGTCATCCAGGAGCTGCGCAAGGTCATTTGGCCCAACCGCAAGCAGATGGTCACCTATACGACTGTGGTCTTGGTGTTCGTGATCTTCACGGTCGCGTTCATCGCAGGGTTGGATCTGGCGTTCATCAAGGGTGTCAGCTGGCTGTTCGGCTAGCTGACGCCTCGGCGCCGGGCGGTAACCGCCGACCACGCAGAGGAAGTTAGTGACGACACAGGAAGCGAGTGCCCCAGTGAGCACCCCGGAGAACGGCACAACCGAGGAATTCCCGGTCGAGGACGTGGCGGAGGAGTTCGCCGCGGCCGACGTCGAGGAGTCCGAGGATGCGGCGCCGATCGCGGAGCCCGCGCCGCAGGAGGCACCCGCCGCGTCCGACGACGAGGAGATCGATCCGGTCGCCGCGATGAAGTCGGCGCTGCGCCGCGCGCCAGGCGACTGGTACGTCATCCACTCGTACGCCGGTTACGAGAACAAGGTGAAGGCCAACCTCGAGACCCGCGTGCAGAACCTCGGACTCGAGGACTACATCTTCCAGGTCGAGGTCCCGACCGAGCAGGTCACCGAGATCAAGAACGGCCAGCGCAAGAACGTGCAGCGCAAGGTGCTGCCGGGCTACATCCTGGTCCGCATGGATCTGAACGACGAGTCGTGGGGCGCGGTGCGCAACACCCCGGGTGTCACCGGATTCGTCGGCGCCACCTCGCGACCCTCGCCGCTGTCCATCGACGACGTGGTGAAGTTCCTGGTCCCCGCCGACCAGCAGCAGAAGAAGCCCGCAGCAGCCGTCGCCGGCGCCGCCGCGGAGACCGCCACCGAAACTCTGATCAAGCCGACCATCGAGGTCGACTTCGAGGTCGGCGAGTCGGTGACCGTGATGGACGGCCCGTTCGCCACGCTGCCGGCCAGCATCTCCGAGGTCAACGCCGAGCAGCAGAAGCTCAAGGTGCTGGTCTCGATCTTCGGCCGTGAGACCCCGGTCGAGCTCGCGTTCACTCAGGTCGCGAAGATTTAGGGCGGTCGGGGGCGATTTACGGCCCCCGACGTCGCTCGACTACACTTGCTGGGTTGCGCCTCGGCCGACCGTATTTCTCGTGCGGTCGATAATGCCGGGGCGCGGTCCGGAAAAGGCTTACGGGAATCCGTAAGAAACCTAACCAAGGAAGAAAGATGCCCCCCAAGAAGAAGAAGGTCGCTGGGCTCATCAAGCTCCAGATCCAGGCCGGTGCCGCCAACCCGGCTCCGCCGGTTGGTCCCGCGCTGGGTCAGCACGGCGTCAACATCATGGAGTTCTGCAAGGCGTATAACGCCGCGACCGAGTCGCAGCGCGGCAACGTCATCCCGGTCGAGATCACGGTCTACGAGGATCGCTCGTTCGACTTCAAGCTGAAGACCCCGCCCGCCGCCCGGCTGCTGCTCAAGGCCGCCGGTGTGCAGAAGGGTTCGGCCGAGCCGCACAAGACCAAGGTCGCCAAGGTCACCATGGATCAGATCCGGGAGATCGCCAAGACCAAGCAGGAAGATCTGAACGCCAAGGACATCGATCAGGCGGCGAAGATCATCGCGGGCACCGCTCGCTCGATGGGTATCACCGTCGCCGACTAAGAGCCTCCCGGCTCGGTGGGAGGGACGGCCAGTCCCGCTACCACTTCTGACTCCAGAACAGGACAGACAATCATGGCAAAACGAAGCAAGGCTTATCTCGAGGCGGCCGCCAAGGTCGACCAGTCGCAGCTGTACTCTCCGCTGGCCGCCGCGCGGCTGGCCAAGGAGACCGCCACCACGAAGACCGACGCCACCGTCGAGGTCGCCGTGCGCCTGGGTGTCGACCCGCGCAAGGCCGACCAGATGGTCCGCGGCACCGTCAACCTGCCCCACGGCACCGGTAAGACCGCCCGCGTCATCGTGTTCGCGGTCGGCGACAAGGCCGCCGAGGCCGAGGCCGCCGGTGCGGACGCCGTGGGCGCCGAGGATCTGATCGAGCGCATCCAGGGCGGCTGGCTGGACTTCGACGCCGCGATCGCCACCCCGGACCAGATGGCCAAGGTCGGCCGCATCGCCCGCGTGCTGGGCCCGCGTGGCCTGATGCCGAACCCGAAGACGGGCACGGTCACCCCCGATGTGACCAAGGCCGTCAACGAGATCAAGGGCGGCAAGATCAACTTCCGCGTCGACAAGCAGGCCAACCTGCACTTCGTGATCGGCAAGGCGTCCTTCGACGACGCCAAGCTGGTGGAGAACTACGGCGCCGCGCTCGAGGAGATCCTGCGCGTGAAGCCCTCCACCGCGAAGGGCCGCTACGTCAAGAAGGTCACGGTTTCGACGAACACCGGCCCGGGCATCCCGGTGGACCCGAACCGCACCCGCAACCTCACCGAAGAGGACGCGTAGCAGTAGGACCTCGCAGGGCCGGTACGAATTTCGTACCGGCCCTTCGTGTTTCACGCCGATCGCGGGGGTGGCCCGCCGGGGCGAGGAGTGCGATGCACCCCGTTTTGGCAGATGAGGGCACCTTCGGCTATCCTGGACGACGGTCGTTGGCTAGTTCAGCGATCACCCCCAATCGTTCTACCGAAGACCGTTGGTCGCTGTTCGCAGCTCGTGAGAGTTGCAGGCAGTCGAAGGTTCGGCGAATTTCGCTGGCGGCCCACGCAGGGAGAGCCGAGGTCGGGAAGCCGCGAGCCGCGAGGCTTGCGATGTTTCTTGTGCGCCCCGGAACGCTCTGCGTCCGGGGCGCTTCGCATTTCGCCCCCGCTCGGAAATCGGTAGCTGGGTCCCGGTCCGCCGGGACGACGACACCACTACAGAACCGACATCCAGAGAGGAGGCGAAGTATGGCAAAAACCTGGAAGATCGAGGCGGTCGAGGAGATCGCCGAGCAGTTCAAGGGCTCTACCGCCACCGTGGTCACGGAGTACCGTGGCCTGTCGGTCGGTAAGATCACCGAGCTGCGGCGGGCGCTGGGCGAGAACGCCACGTACTCCGTCGCCAAGAACACCCTGGTCAAGCGCGCGGCCGCCGAGGCGGGCGTCGAAGGCCTGGATGAGTTGTTCGTCGGGCCGACCGCCATCACCTTCATCCACGGTGAGCCGGTCGACGCCGCGAAGGCCCTGAAGACCTTCGCCAAGGACAACAAGGCGCTGATCATCAAGGGCGGCTACATGGACGGCGCCGCGCTGTCCGTGTCCGAGGTCGAGAAGATCGCCGACCTGGAGTCCCGCGAGGTGCTGCTGTCCAAGCTGGCCGGCGCCATGAAGGGCAACCTGTCCAAGGCCGCGAGCCTGTTCGCCGCGCCCGCCGGGCAGGTCGTGCGCCTGTTCGCCGCGCTCGAGGACAAGCAGCGTGCCGGTGCCCCGGCCGAGGCCGCCCCGGCCGATGCTCCGGCCGACGCCGAATAGCCAAACCCCCCCAACACTTTTCCCGCCTCGGCGGGGATGACCCCACTGAAAGGAAGCCATCATGGCCAACGTTGACGAGCTGCTCGAGACCATCGGCGGCATGACCCTGCTCGAGCTGTCGGACTTCGTCAAGAAGTTCGAGGAGAAGTTCGAGGTCACCGCCGCTGCGCCGGTCGCCGTGGCCGCCGTTGCCGGTGCCGCTGCCCCCGCCGAGGCCGCCGAGGAGCAGGACGAGTTCGACGTCGTCCTCGAGGGCGCCGGTGACAAGAAGATCCAGGTCATCAAGGTCGTGCGCGAGATCGTCTCCGGCCTGGGCCTGAAGGAGGCCAAGGACCTCGTCGAGAGCGCCCCGAAGCCGATCCTGGAGAAGGTCGCCAAGGATGCCGCCGAGGCCGCCAAGGCGAAGCTGGAAGAGGCCGGCGCCAAGGTCTCCGTCAAGTAAGACGGTTCGACACACGCGACACGGCCTGTCGCAAAAGCGGGCGGTTCCCCCTGGGGGAGCCGCCCGCTGTCGTGCTTTTAGAGGAATGCGGTGGCGCCGCGGCATGGGATTTCCCACGTCGGGGGCGAGATTAGAACGTGTTTCTGCTGGTCAACCCGCAGGTGCGACTTAAGAGGATCGCGATACTCCTTACTCGGCGGTAGCTAGGGATGGGATTGCACGTTTCCATGCGATACAGTGACCGCACCCAGTGCGACGCGTCACATCGCGCTGCGTTGTATCAGCCGCGAGCTGTATCGGATGCAGCCAGTTGGTGACACGGCGTTTGGGACGCTCGTTGCAAAGAAATGTGGAGGTTGGCGTGGGCGTCGAAGTCCGGACTGAGGGAGTCACGAAATCCTTCGGCTCTCAGCGAATTTGGCAGGATGTCACCCTGACTCTGCCCACAGGGGAAGTCAGTGCTCTGCTGGGCCCCTCCGGTACCGGTAAATCGGTCTTCCTGAAGTCGCTGATCGGACTGCTCCGTCCCGAGCGCGGGTCCATCTTCATCGACGGTACCGACATCACGACATGCTCCAACAAGGAGTTGTACGAGATTCGCAAGCTGTTCGGCGTGCTGTTCCAGGACGGCGCGCTGTTCGGGTCGATGAATCTGTTCGACAACACCGCGTTCCCGCTGCGCGAGCACACCAAGAAGAGCGAATCCGAGATCAAGAAGATCGTCATGGAGAAGCTCGAGCTGACCGGTCTGCTCGGCGCGGAAAACAAACTCCCCGGCGAGATCTCCGGTGGTATGCGCAAGCGCGCCGGCCTGGCCCGTGCGCTGGTGCTGGACCCGCAGATCATCCTCGTCGACGAGCCCGACTCGGGTCTGGATCCCGTTCGCACGACGTATCTGTCGCAGCTGTTGATCGACATCAACGCCCAGATCGACGCGACGATCCTGATCGTGACGCACAACATCAACCTTGCGCGCAGCGTGCCCGACAACATCGGCATGCTGTTCCGTCGCCAGCTGGTGATGTTCGGCCCGCGCGAGGTGCTGCTGACCTCCGAGGAGCCCGTGGTCAAGCAGTTCCTCAACGGCCGCATGGTCGGTCCGATCGGCATGTCCGAGGAGAAGGACGAGGCCCAGATGGCCCGCGAGCAGGCCCTGGCCGAGGCGGGTCACTACGACAACGGCACCGAGGAGATCGAGGGCATCATCCCGCAGATGAAGGCCACCCCCGGTATGCCGGTTCGCCAGGCGGTGGGGCGGCGGCGCCAGCGGGTCATGGAGATCCTGCACACGCTGCCGCACGCGGCCCAGGTCGCGATCCAGGAATCCATGGAGGAGAACGGCGATACACAAGTGCTGCCTGCCTATTCGGGGAACCCTCCGCAATACCCGGACAACGCGTACGACACCACCGTGCGCCACAACACAACTAACGGGTAACATACGCGCGTGAATCAAACCCTGACGCGGCTGCGCACCCCGGTCGAGTCGGGTTTTGCCCAGGCTGGACACATCTTTGCGCTTCTGATGAGTGTCGCGCGTAAGACCTTTGTCCGTCCGTTCCAGTGGCGCGAGTTCATCGAGCAGTCGTGGTTCATCGCGAGTGTGTCGATCCTGCCCTCCGCCCTGGTGGCAATCCCGTTCGGCGCCGTTGTGGCGTTGCAGACCGGTTCGTTGATCAAGCAGCTCGGCGCCGAGTCGTTCACCGGCGCAACGAGCGTCCTGGCGACCGTCCAGCAGGCCGCACCCGTCGTCACCGCGCTCATCATCGCCGGGGCCGCGGGTTCGGCCGTGGCGGCAGATCTGGGCTCCCGCACCATTCGCGAGGAAATCGACGCAATGGAGGTGCTGGGCATCGATCCCGTTCAGCGCCTGGTGGTTCCGCGAGTGCTCGGCATGATGCTCGTGGCCCTGTTGCTCAACGGGCTGGTGTCCGTTGTCGGAATCTGCGGTGGCTATTTCTTCAACGTGATGCTGCAGGGCGGCACGCCCGGCGCTTATCTGGCATCCTTCTCGGCGCTGGCCCAGCTGCCCGACCTGTGGATCGGTGAGATCAAGGCGTTGCTGTTCGGTCTGCTCGCGGGCGTTATCGCGGCATACAAAGGCTTGAATCCCAAGGGGGGACCGAAAGGAGTAGGTGAAGCGGTGAACCAATCCGTGGTTATCAGCTTCCTGGTGCTCTTCTTCGTCAATCTCGTACTGACGTTGGTGTACCTGCAGATCGTTCCCTCTAAGGGCTCTTGACCATGGTTGTTGCGCACCGATCCTCCAAGAACCTGCGCCGGATCGGCAGAGTAGTGCGGGGGCCTGTCGACGTCGTCGACCGCGCCGGCGATCAGATGTTGTTCTATTCCAAGGCGATCGCGTGGATTCCGCGCACCCTCGTGCACTACCGCAAGGAGGTCATGCGGCTGCTGGCCGAGGTGACCTTCGGCTCGGGCGCACTGGCGGTCATCGGCGGCACCATCGGCGTGGTCGTGATGATGTCGGCCTCGGTTGGCGTCGTGGTGGGCCTGCAGGGCTTCAAGGCCCTGGACTCCCTGGGATCCTCGGTCCTGACCGGATTCCTGACCGGATACATCAACACCCGGGAGCTGGCGCCGCTGGTCGCGGCGCTTGCGTTATCGGCGACCGTCGGATGTGGTTTCACCGCGCAGCTGGGTGCGATGCGAATCTCCGAGGAGATCGACGCACTCGAAGTGATGGCGGTGCCGGGCGTGCCCTTCCTGGTGACCACCCGCGTCATCGCGGGATTCGTGGCGGTGATCCCGCTCTACATCGTCGGCCTGCTCGGCACATTCCTCGCCTCGCGCCAGATCAGCGTGTGGTTCGAGGGGCAATCCACGGGCTCGTACGACCATTACTTCAGCCTGTTCCTGCCACCGCAGGATGTGCTGTATTCATTCCTCAAAGTGCTCGTCTTCGCATTCGTCATCATCCTGATTCACTGCTATTACGGGTTCAACGCCACCGGCGGACCCGCCGGCGTCGGTGTGGCGGTGGGCCGCGCGGTGCGCGCGTCCATCGTGCTGATCAACGTTCTCGATTTCTTTCTCAGCCTTGCTATCTGGGGAACGACTACTACCGTGCGAGTGGCGGGATGAGCGAGCGTAGCGAGCGAACAATGAACACGGCTGCCATTGCACTTATGCCGGAGCCGAGCGCCAGCGAGGCGGAGGCATGAGTGCAGCTGGGATTCAGTTCTGGCGGTCCACCGAAAAGCTGCGTGTGCGCACGCTCGGTGTGCTGTTCTTCGTGGTGATGGCGTTGTTCCTCGGCGGCACGGTCGCCATGTACAACAAGGCCTTCACCCCGGTGGTCAGGGTCGATCTGATTACCGATTCCGTCGGAAATGCGTTGACGCGCAACGCCGATGTGAAGGTGCGCGGCGTGACGGTCGGCGAGGTGCGCTCCAGCGCGTCGTCCGGCGACCAGGTCACCCTGCACCTGGCCATCGACCCGGGCAAGGCGACGGAGATTCCGTCCAACGTCACCGCGCGGCTGCTGCCCAAGACGCTGTTCGGCGAGCGCTACGTCGATCTGGTGTGGCCGCAGCAGCCCAGCGGGCACCTGGAGGCGGGGGCGACCCTGCACCAGGATTCCAGCGGTAACGCCATCGAGGTCAGCCAGCTGCTGGACAGCGTGATGCCGCTGCTGCAGGCCATTCCGCCGCAGTATCTGGCCTCCACGCTGGGTGCGCTGTCCCAGGCGCTCGGCGGGCAGGGCGAGGAGCTGGGCCACACGGTCGATCGCCTGGACACGATCTTCCACGGGCTCAACGGCGTGATGCCGACCCTGCAGGGCGACATCCACAACTTCGCCAAGGTGGCCGACACCTACTCCGACGCGCTGCCGCAGCTGGTCGACGCCTTCAACGACCTGCGCACGCTCAATGCCACGATCGTGCAGAAGCATTCGCAGATCGACACGCTGTACAAGACGCTGACCCCGACCTCGTCGCGCACGGCCGATTTCCTGGTGGCCAACCACGACAACATCATCGACGTCGCCGCGGACTCGCGCGGGGCGCTGGAGGACCTGGCGTACTATTCGCCGTCCTACGCCTGCGCCATCAAGAACTTCGCGACGATGAAGCCGCGCATCGACGCCATCTTCGGCAAGGGCACCGATACGCCCGGCTCGCGCGTGACCGTGCAGCTGGTCAACACCCGCGGCCGGTATCTGCCGAACCAGGACGAGCCGCGGTGGTTCGATACCCGTCCGCCGGTGTGCTTCCCGGAGTACCCGCTCGGTGTCGACACCGGTCAGTACCCGACCGGACCGGGCAACGACGGTTCCTACCAGGTGCCGTCCCGCAATCCGGGCCAGCAGAACATCGGCAAGCTGCCCCCGGCCCAGTTCTCGGTCTACGGTGCCGCCCACCCGGCCTCGCTGGCGGGCTCGCCGTCCGAGGAGCACGCGCTGGGCGCGATCTACGGTGCGGCGAACGGGGTTTCGCCGGATGCGGTGCCCTCCTGGGTGTCCCGGATCGGTGCCCCGGCGCTGCGCGGAAGTGAGGTGAGTGTGAAGTGACTGGTACATTGCGCGGTCTGGGCGGTCCGCTGACCAAACTCGCCATCTTCGTCGTGGTGACCCTGGTGGCAACGGTTTTCCTGGGCATGACCATCGCCAACTACGCCGGCGGCGGCACCACCTTTCACGCCCGCTTCAGCGACGTGACGTCGCTGAACACGGGTGATGAGGTGCGCATCGCCGGCGTCCGCGTCGGCAAGGTCACCAACGTCAAGGTCGTGGACCGCGATCAGGCGCTGGTGGATTTCCAGCTGGCCGACCGCGATTCGCTGCCCGCCTCGGTGACGGCCACCATCCGCTACCGGAACCTGGTCGGCCAGCGGTACATCGCGCTGGAGCAGGGCACCGGCGCGCAGGGTCGAAAGCTCAACAAGGGCGCCACCATTGATCTGGCTCACACCCATCCGGCCCTGAACCTCACGACGCTGTTCGACGGGTTCCGTCCGCTGTTCCAGACGCTGACCGCCGATGACGTGAACAAGCTGTCCTACGAGATCATCCAGGTGTTCCAGGGTGAGAAGGGCACGATTGCCGATCTGGTCGGCACCACCGCCAGCCTGACCAACAAGATCGCAGACAAGGACGCGGTGATCGGCGAGATCGTGAAGAACCTCAATGCGGTTCTGGAGGCGGTCAATCAGAAGGACGGCGCCCTCAACGATCTGATCGTCAACACCGAGGCGCTGGTGCGCGGCCTGAACGCCGAGCGCGGCACGATCGGTTCCGCGGTCAGCTCGCTGGGCAATCTGGCCTCGGCCACCGCCGACCTGCTGGTGCCGACGGTGCCGACGCTGCAGGGTTCGATCGCGGGGCTGAACCAGCTCACCGGCACCCTGAACGATCGCTCGCCCGAGGTGAACGAGGGGCTGAAGAATCTGCCCATCAAGATGGAGAAGCTGGGGCGCGCCGCGAGCTACGGCTCCTGGTTCCAGTTCTATCTGTGCGGCATCGACATCGTCGCGGGCCCGGGCATGAAGGACGCGGGGAACCTGAATATTCCTCCGGCCATCGCGAATATGCCGACGGTGAATCAGCCGATCTACACCAATCCCGCGCCGCGGTGCCACGGGAAGGGCGGTGGCCAGTAATGGACGAACGAACCATGCTGGGCAAGCGCAGCCCCGCGTTCATGGGCGCGCTGGGCCTGTTCCTGGTGCTGCTGGTGGCGGTGTCGGTGTTCTACATCGACCGGCTGCCGATCATCGGCGCCGGCACGAAGTACGTCGCCGAATTCTCCGAGGCCGCCGGGGTGAAGAAGGGCGACGAGGTACGCATCGCCGGGGTCAAGGTCGGTGCCGTCACCGACGTCGGCCTCGACGGCGACCGCGTGCTGATCAGCTTCCGAACCCAGGACGCCTGGGTCGGGAACGAGACCACCGCCTCGATTCAGATCAAGACGCTGCTGGGGCAGAAGTACCTGGCGCTGGACCCGAAGGGGACCAAGCCGGCGGATCCCTCGCAGCGGATTCCGTTGTCGCGCACGGTGTCTCCGTACGATGTGACCGAGGCGTTCCAGCAGGCGGCGCAGAGCATCGAGCAGACCAACACCACGCAGCTCGCGCAGAGCATGCAGGTGCTGTCCGACGCGTTCTCCCAGACGCCGCCGGAGATCCGCAGCTCGATCGACGGCGTCGCGCGGCTGTCCGAGACGCTGGCCAAGCGCGACGACCAGCTCAAGCAGCTGTTCGCCGCGGCCAACAAGACCACCCAGGTGCTCGCCGACCGCAATACCGAATTCGAGCGGCTGCTGGCCAACGGCGGCCAGCTGCTCGCGGAGCTCAATATTCGCCAGGCGGCCATCGCGCAGTTGCTCAGCGGTGCTAAAACCGTTGCGGCCGAACTGATCACGCTGGTGCACGACAACGAGCAGCAGATCGGCCCGGCACTGACCAACCTGCAGAAGTCCATCGACATGCTCAACGACAACCAGCAGAACATCTCCAAGACGCTGACGCTGGCCGCGCCCTTCTACGGCCTGTACGCCAACGTGCTGGGCAACGGCCGCTGGTTCGACGCGGTCATCGTCAACCTGGTCCCGCCTGCTCTGCCGGACATCCCCGGCAACCGGCCCCCGATCCGGACGCTGGGAGGTCGCTGATGGGCGCGATACTTCAAGGAAATTCCCCGGGCTGTAACCATCTGCCGATCCGGACTCTGGGAGGTCGCTGATGGCATCGGAAAAGGGTGATATGCCCACCGAACAGTTCCCGGTGCAGCGCTCCGGGGCCGACGCTGCCGACGCGAAGGCGTCGAAGGAATCCGCGGCGGCGGACGCGAATGAGGCTTCCACGCAGCAGATTCCGGTGCAGAAGCCAGACACGGCCGCTGCGGCGAAGGCAACCGAGCCGGCCGCGGCGGACGGTGATTCGGCCGCCGAGGCGCCGACTCAGCAGTTCGCGGCCCAATCGCCGAAGTCCGGCAAGCCCGAAGCCGCCGCGCCGCAGGGTGATCCGTCCACCGAACAGATTCCTGCGCTGGCAACCACCGGCGCGGCGGCGGGCGGCTGGCCCATCTCCAGCGTCACCGACGACGGTCCCGGCGCCGCCGCGGCGGCAGCGCATCGCGACCCCCTGACCGCGCTGCGCGGATCCGGCCGGGGCGTCAAGGTTCTCATCGCCCTCGGCACGGTCGCCGCGATCGTGCTGGCGGGGGTGCTGTGGTGGGTGTTCAACAGCTTCAACACCACACGGATCACCGCCTACTTCGACAAGTCGATCGGCATCTACCAGGGTTCGGACGTGCGGATCCTGGGCGTGCCGGTGGGCAAGGTCGACTCGATCACCCCGATGGGCGATCAGGTCAAGGTTGTCATGAGTGTCGATCGCAAGTACGACATTCCGGCGGACGCCTCGGCCGCGCAGATCACCCCGTCGGTGGTGTCGGACCGGTACATCCAGCTCACGCCGGTGTACAAGGGCGGGCCGAAGATGGGCCGCGACGCCACCATTCCGAAGGAGCGCACCGCGACCCCGGTCGAGGTGGACCGGCTCTACAAATCCATCGCGCAGCTCTCGGAAGCGCTGGGCCCCAACGGCGCCAACAAGGACGGCGCGGTCAACCAGCTGGTCAAGGTCTCCGCGGCGAACCTGGCCGGTAACGGGGATGCGCTGGCCAACAGCCTGACTCAGCTCTCGCGCGCGGCCAGCTACCTGTCCGATGCGCGCGGCGACATCTTCGGCACCATCAAAAACCTGCAGGTCTTCGTGCACACGCTGGCCGTGAACGATGCGCAGGTGCGCCAATTCAATTCCCAGCTCGCCGATCTGGCCGGATTCCTGGCCGGGGAGCGCTCGGATCTGGGCCAGGCGCTGAACCTGCTGTCGCTGGCGCTGGGCGATGTGGCCCGGTTCATCGACAACAACCGGGATCTGGTGGCGAGCAACGCCCAGGCGCTGACCAAGCTGACCCAGACCCTGGCCGATCAGCGCAACGACGTGGCCAACATCCTGCCGGTGCTGCCGCTGGCGCTGAGCAACCTCATCAACGTGCACAACGGTGAGTCCGGAACCCTGGATATGCGAGCCAATTTCACCGATCTGCAGAATCCGTTCGGCACCATCTGCAAATTGATCGACCTGGGCAAGCTGCGCCCCGGCGACCCGAAGTTCGAGGCGATCGGACGGCAGATGGCCCCGATCCTGAACCAGTGCAAGACACTCACCGAGCAGCTCAAGGCGGGCGTCGAAACCCCGTCGCTGGTGCTGCCCTTCGGCATCCTCTCGGGTGAGAACGAGCAGCGCGCGCCGGTGCCCGGCACCGTGCCGGGCACGCCGTCCAACCAGCAGCCCCCCTCTCAGAAGCCGGGCGGTACGCGATGAGCGCCAACGCATTCAGGAGTAAGGACAGGCGCCAGGCCGCGCGCATCTACGCGGGCACCGCGGTGCTCGGCGTCGCGGCGGTCCTGGTGACCTCCTGCGCCTCGGACGGGATCTACAGCATCCCGCTGCCCGGTGGCGCGAGCGTGGGCAGCAACCCCATGCACCTGGACATCCGTTTCGACGATGTGCTGGATCTGGTGCCGCAGTCCGCGGTCAAGGTCAACGGCGTGTCCGTCGGCCGGGTCGACAAGATCGACGTGGCGCCCGACGGCTGGACCGCGAGTGTGCATGTCGTGGTGAACAATTCGGTGCATCTGCCGCAGAACGCGCACGCCGCGGTCAAACAGACGAACCTGCTGGGCGAGAAGTTCATCGAATTGGACGCGCCCACCAGCGGCGCCTCGGCGGAGCCGCTGACGGACGGCACGGTCATCCCCGTGCAGAACACCCAGCACGCGACCGAGGTGGAGCAGGTGCTCGGCGCGCTGTCGCTGCTGCTCAACGGCGGCGGCGTGGCCCAGCTGCAGCCGATCGTGACCGAGCTGAACAAGACCCTCGCCGGTCGCGAGGGCAAGGTCCGCGACTTGCTGGATCAGGCCAACAAGCTCATCACCGGCCTCAACGACCAGGTCGCCGACATTCAGCACGCGCTGGACGGTCTGGGCACGCTGTCGGTCCGGGTCGGCCAGCAGAACGAACAGATCGCCAAGATCCTGGACGAACTGCCCGCGGGCATCCACATTCTGGACCAGCAGCGTCCCGAGCTGATCGGGCTGCTGCAGCAGCTGAACCGGGTCGGCGACGCCGGGGTGTCCGTGCTGGATCGCTCCAAGGACAACCTGATTCGCGATCTGACCTCGCTGCGCCCGACCCTGCAGGAACTGGGCCGGTCGGCGCCGGATCTGGTGACGGCCTTCCCGCTGATCCCGACCTACCCGTTCCCGGACGAGGCGATCAAGTCCGAATTCGGCGGCTCGGTGAACACCTGGCTGTCGGTGGATCTGCAGATCGGCACCACGCTGAAGAATCTCGGTGTGGGAGAACCGAACCCGGTGTACATCCCGCCGAAATACGGTCCGCCGGTCCCGGTGAATCCGACCAACCCGTACTACCGCGGCAACGGCCCGCGGCCGTTCCTGGGAGTGCTGCCGCTGCCCCCGACCGTGGTGTCCCCGGCCGACAACAAGCCGGGCGATCCGATCGGCTCGATTCTCGATCGGTTGGGAGTGAAGCCGAGATGAGTAAACTGGTTCGTTATCAGCTGATCGCCTTCGTCGTGATCGCCGTGCTCGGCGTCGTGTTCGTCGGCGGCAAGTACGTTCACCTGGACCACATGCTGGGCTTCGGCCAGTACCAGGTCAAGGTGAAGATGGCCCAGACCGGCAACATCTCCAAGGGCTCCGAGGTCACCTATCGCGGCGTCCCGGTGGGAACCGTTGGCGCACAGGACATCACGCCTGATGGCGTCGTGGTCTACCTGCAGATGGACTCCTCGAGGCCGAAGGTGCCCAGTGACGCCAAGGCCGTGGTCGCCGATCGCTCGGCGATCGGTGAGCAGTTCGTGGATCTGGTGCCCACCCGCGCCGGCGGCCCGTACCTGCAGCAGGGCTCGGTCATCGACGGCGCGGAAACGCCGATGCCGGTGCAGGATCTGCTGGCGAGCGTGAACCACTTCGCCTCCACCACGGACCTGAAGGATCTGAGCACCACCGTCACCGAGCTCGGCAAGGCCTTCGACGGGCAGGGCGACAACCTGCGCGTGCTGGTCGACTCGCTGAACAAGTTCTCCACCACCGGCGTTGAGGATCTGCAGCCGACGATTCAGCTGATCCAGGACGCGCAGACGGTGCTGCAGACCCAGGTCGATCAGGGCGGGGACATCCGCCAGTTCAGCGACGGCCTGGACAAGGTGGCCGCGCAGCTGCGCGCGAATGATCCCGATATCCGTCGCCTGATCGGCACCGGCACCGACGCCGGTAACGCGGTCGGGAAGCTGCTCGAGCAGAGCGGCGATCCGCTGACGAAGGATCTGACGAATCTGCGCACGCTGCTGGTGGCGATCTCGCCGAAGTACTTCGCGCTCAAGCCGCTGCTGGGGATGCTGCCGCTGCTGTCGGTCGGCGCCTCGGCCACCGCGCCGGGCGACGGCACCACCCACTTCGGCCTGGTGCTCGAGACCAACAACCCGCCCGCCTGCACCCTCGGCTACGAGGGCACCGAGCGGGAGTTGAAGCAGATGAAGGCGCAGAACCCGAACTTCGACGACACCCGCGACGACTTCCCGTTCAATACCACCGCGCATTGCGCTGCGCCGCAAGGAAATCCGACCGATGTCCGCGGCGGCGCGAGGGCCAACCTGGCCGATCCCAGTGTCCCTCAACCGTGGGACCACACCCCCAAGACCGATCCGGACAGGCTGAACCTGAACCCCGTTGCCACCCAGCTGGCCACTCTCATCGGAGTGACCCCCAAGCACTGATGGTCAGGAACGCGGATGAGCCGGGAAAACCAACGACGTTAGGGTGTACCAACGTGCAGTTGCCGACTGTCCACCGACCGCGGTGGGCGTGGCCTGCACGTCCAGTCGTGGGCCCCGGGGTCGACCTCGCATTCGATCCTCGACGAGGTGACCTGGAAGGCTCACGTGTCCGGAAAACCGACGACGCTAGGGTGTCGCTGTGAGTTCTGATCTGCCCAACCCGCCCGAGGAAGCTGCGGAGACATCACCCGTCGACGCCCATATGGAGGTTGCTGCCACGCCCGAGGCGGACGCTGCGGCGACTGTGAAGGCGGACGCTGGCACCGCTGCAGCGGAGGCCGACGCGACCGTGAAGGCGGACGCTGCCACCCTCGCTGCGGACGCTGACGCGACCGTGAAGGCGGGCGCCGGCACTGCTGCTGTGGACGCTGACGCGACCGTGAAGGCGGGCGCCGCTGTGGCGACTCCGGAGACGGACGCTGGTGCTACTCGCGAATCGAAGGTTGCCGCACCCCCGAAGCCGGAGGCTGCTGCAACCTCGGCGGAGCCTGCTCCCGAGGCGGGACCCTCGACCCTGCGCGCCGTAATTACCTATGCCGCGGCCGCCTGGCTGATCGTCGCCGTGATCGCGGGCGCCTGGTTCGGTGTCGGGTGGGTGCGCGCGGCGTTCTTCACCGATGCCCCCCGCGCGCAGGCCCGCGACAGCGCGCTGGACGCGGCGCGGCAGGCGACGCTGAATCTCACCTCGATGAACCCGAACGACGTCGACGGCTCGATGAAGCTCATGCAGTCGTCGATGACCGGGCAGATGCTCGACGAGTTCAACCAGAACCACGACAAGATCAAGCAGACCGCGGAGCAGTCCGGGACCAAGCTCGAGGCCAAGGTGCTCGGGGCCTCGCTGACCTCGCTGGACAGCGAGCGGAGCAAGGCGTCGGCGATCGTGGTGGTGCAGCAGACCCAGACCGCGCCGAACACGCCGGTGCAGTCGTTCCGGGCGACCTGGACCCTGGACATGTCCAAGGTCGGTGACACCTGGAAGGCCGATCAGGCCAATTCCCTGGGCCAGCTGATTCCGCTCGACAACACCGGCGCGGCGCCCTCGCCCGCGCAGCCCCAGCAGCCCGGACAGCCCCAGTCCGCCCCGACCACCGCCACGCCTACGCCCGCGCCCGCTGGCCCGGGTTCGTAGGAGGACCCCGTCATGACCTCACCTCGCCGCCCCGTCAACAAAGCCTCCTCGCGCCTGCGCCCGGGCGATACCACCACCCGCCGCCGCACCGCCCGCGTCACCGCGGGTCAGAGCGGCACCCGCCCGTCCGACTCGGCGTCCGGCGCTCGCACCGACGAGCCGACCGAGAAGATCACCAGCGATTCGACCGCCCGCCGCCTGCCCCCGCTGCGCCGGTCCGCTGGCCGCTCGGGTCCCTCCTCGTGGGGACTGGCCATCGGCCTGCTGGTCGCGGCGGTCGCGGTGACCGCCGTTGCGGTGGTCGCCGCACTGCGCCCGGGCGTCGAGGACGGCAACAAGGCATTCGTGGACACGAAGGCCACCCAGGAGGTGACCGCGGCCGCCGACAACGCCTTGAAGACGATCTACTCATACGACATCAAGACCATCGGCGGCTACAAGGACGCGGTCCACAAGGTGGTCACCGGCAAGATGCTGGGCGATTTCGACAAGTTTGCCGACACCACCGTCTCGGCCGTGCAGCAGACGCAGTCGACCGCGACGGCGACCCCGGATCCGGTCGGCGTGACCTTGCTCACCAGTGATCGAGCCGAACTGCTGGTCGACCTGACCGTCGCCGCGACCAAGAACGGCGTGCCGCAGGAGAGTGCCTCGGGCCCGATCGTGCTGCGGATGCAGAAGATCAACGGTCACTGGATGGCCAGCGAAATCGCCGATCGCTGATCGTTACCTGCGGCTTCGTGCCTGCTCAGAGCCCTGCTTCTGCGAACCGATCGGTGATCACGTAGCGGCGCAGGCGATCTCGGACGATCCGGGGCGGCCCCGCCACTTGACGAGGCCCGCCCGACACGTCACGCTATTCACAACAGCGGCAGCTGTCACAGGGTCCAGGCCCCGGGATGCAGGCACCGCCGTCGGCCCCTATGCAGCCAGCAAATCCGGGTACGGCGCGGCAGACCCCCGGAACTGGGCCTTGGTGGTACGTTGACACCCTATCTGGTTGGGTGTACGTTTGGACTTTGCGCTGGCTGCCTCCTGTCCATACCTTGATCGCACACGACGAAAGTTCACCGTCCAGGTGTTACTTCCGCTGTCTGCTGTGTTGAGGCTCGTATGGGTTGTGACCAGCGAGAATCTCAACAACGTAGCAGACAAGCGACGGTCGCGGACCTACCACGCGGCGCGCGTGAGGTGCTGGAAGGACGCATCTTGGCAGTCTCCACCCAGACCAAGGCCGGTATTCCCGGAGCCCCGAAGCGGGTGTCTTTTGCGAAGATCCGGGAGCCTCTCGAGGTTCCGGGACTACTTGATCTACAAACCGATTCTTTCGCGTGGCTGATCGGTTCTCCCGTGTGGCGGGAGAAGGCGGTCGCCCGCGGTGACGTCAATCCCTTCGGCGGGCTCGAGGAGGTGCTCGAGGAGCTCTCGCCGATCGAGGACTTCTCCGGATCCATGTCCCTGTCCTTTTCCGATCCGCGCTTCGAAGAGGTCAAGGCCTCCATCGAGGAGTGCAAGGACAAGGACATGACCTACGCGGCGCCGCTGTTCGTCACCGCGGAGTTCATCAACAACAACACCGGTGAGATCAAGTCTCAGACGGTCTTCATGGGCGATTTCCCGATGATGACCGACAAGGGCACGTTCATCATCAACGGCACCGAGCGTGTGGTCGTCTCGCAGCTGGTCCGTTCGCCCGGTGTGTATTTCGACGAATCCATCGACAAGACCACCGAGAAGACGCTGCACAGCGTGCGCGTCATCCCGAGCCGTGGCGCGTGGCTGGAGTTCGACGTCGACAAGCGCGACACCGTCGGCGTTCGTATCGACCGCAAGCGTCGTCAGCCGGTCACCGTGCTGCTCAAGGCGCTGGGCCTGACAACCGAGGAGATCGCCGAGCGTTTCGGTTTCTCCGAGATCATGATGTCCACCCTGGAGAAGGACAACACCGCCGGCCAGGACGAGGCGCTGCTCGACATCTACCGCAAGCTGCGTCCGGGCGAGCCGCCGACCAAGGAGTCGGCGCAGACCCTGCTGGAAAACCTGTTCTTCAAGGACAAGCGCTACGACCTGGCGCGCGTCGGTCGCTACAAGATCAACAAGAAGCTTGGCCTGAACCTCGATGTTCCGGTCACCGGCTCGACGCTGACCCGGGAAGACATCGTCGCGACCATCGAGTACCTGGTGCGCCTGCACCAGGGCGATCGGACCATGACCGCCCCCGCGGGCGCCGAGGTCCCGGTGAACGTGGACGATATCGACCACTTCGGCAACCGTCGTCTGCGCACCGTCGGCGAGCTGATCCAGAACCAGATCCGCGTGGGCCTCTCGCGCATGGAACGTGTTGTGCGCGAGCGCATGACGACCCAGGACGTCGAGGCGATCACCCCGCAGACCCTGATCAACATCCGCCCCGTGGTGGCGGCGATCAAGGAGTTCTTCGGCACCTCGCAGCTCTCGCAGTTCATGGACCAGAACAACCCGCTCTCGGGCCTGACCCACAAGCGCCGCCTGTCGGCGCTGGGCCCGGGTGGTCTGTCCCGTGAGCGCGCCGGCCTGGAGGTGCGCGACGTGCACCCCTCGCACTACGGCCGCATGTGCCCGATCGAGACCCCGGAAGGCCCGAACATCGGCCTGATCGGTTCGCTGTCGGTGTACGCGCGGGTCAACCCGTTCGGTTTCATCGAGACCCCGTACCGCAAGGTCACCGACGGCCGCGTCACCGATGAGGTCAAGTACCTCACCGCCGACGAGGAGGACCGCGAGGTCCGCGCCCAGGCGAACTCGCCGGTCGACCTGCAGGGCAACTTCCTCGAGGACAAGGTGCTCGCGCGCCGCGGCAACGAGGAGATGGAGTACGTCGCCCCGACCGAGGTCACCTACATGGATGTCTCGCCGCGCCAGATGGTGTCGGTCGCGACGGCCATGATTCCGTTCCTCGAGCACGACGACGCCAACCGTGCCCTCATGGGCGCGAACATGCAGCGTCAGGCCGTGCCGCTGATCCGTTCCGAGTCGCCGCTGGTCGGCACCGGCATGGAGCTGCGCGCCGCAGTCGACGCCGGCGACGTCGTGGTGAACGAGAAGCCCGGTGTGGTGGAAGAGGTTTCGGCCGACTACGTCACCGTCATGCACGACGACGGCACCCGCCGCAGCTACCGGATGCGCAAGTTCAACCGGTCCAACCAGGGCACCTGCTCGAACCAGCGTCCGATCGTGGACGAGGGCCAGCGCGTGGAGCACGGCCAGGTCCTGGCCGACGGCCCCTGCACCGAGAACGGTGAGATGGCCCTCGGCAAGAACCTGCTCGTGGCGATCATGCCGTGGGAGGGTCACAACTACGAGGACGCGATCATCCTGTCGCAGCGCCTCGTGGAGGAAGATGTCCTGACCTCGATCCACATCGAGGAGCACGAGATCGATGCTCGCGACACCAAGCTGGGCGCGGAGGAGATCACCCGGGACATCCCGAACGTCTCCGACGAGGTCCTGGCCGATCTCGACGAGCGCGGCATCGTGCGCATCGGTGCGGAGGTCCGCGACGGCGACATCCTGGTCGGCAAGGTCACCCCGAAGGGTGAGACCGAGCTGACCCCCGAGGAGCGGTTGCTGCGTGCGATCTTCGGTGAGAAGGCGCGCGAGGTGCGCGATACCTCGCTGAAGGTGCCGCACGGTGAGTCCGGCAAGGTCATCGGCATCCGCGTGTTCTCGCGCGACGACGACGACGATCTGCCCCCGGGTGTGAACGAGCTGGTGCGCGTGTACGTCGCGCAGAAGCGCAAGATCCAGGACGGCGACAAGCTGGCCGGCCGCCACGGCAACAAGGGCGTCATCGGCAAGATCCTCCCCAAGGAGGACATGCCGTTCCTGCCCGACGGCACCCCGGTCGACATCATCCTGAACACGCACGGCGTGCCGCGTCGTATGAACATCGGTCAGGTGCTCGAGACCCATCTGGGCTGGATCGCCAAGGCCGGCTGGCACGTCGAGGGTTCCGAATCGGGGCAGGGTTCCATGCCCGAGTGGGCGCAGGCGCTGCCGGAGGAGATGTGGGGCCAGGAGTCCGACACCAACATCGCCACCCCGGTGTTCGACGGCGCCCGCGAGGAGGAGCTGACCGGTCTGCTCGGCTCGACCCTGCCGAACCGCGACGGCGAGACCATGGTCAACGCCGACGGTAAGGCGGTCCTGCTGGACGGACGTTCCGGTGAGCCGTTCCCGTACCCGGTGGCGGTGGGCTACATGTACATCCTGAAGCTGCACCACCTGGTGGACGACAAGATCCACGCGCGTTCGACCGGCCCGTACTCGATGATCACCCAGCAGCCGCTGGGTGGTAAGGCGCAGTTCGGTGGTCAGCGCTTCGGTGAGATGGAGTGCTGGGCCATGCAGGCCTACGGCGCGGCCTACACGCTGCAGGAACTGCTGACCATCAAGTCCGACGACGTGGTCGGCCGCGTGAAGGTGTACGAGGCCATCGTCAAGGGTGAGAACATCCCCGAGCCCGGCATTCCGGAATCGTTCAAGGTGTTGCTCAAGGAACTTCAGTCCCTGTGCCTCAACGTGGAGGTGCTGTCCTCGGACGGCGCCGCCATCGAGATGCGCGACGGCGACGACGAGGACCTCGAGCGCGCCGCGGCGAACCTCGGAATCAACCTGTCCCGCAACGAGGCTGCGACGGTCGACGACCTGGCGCAGTAGAGCGACTGGTCCCGCAGCCTCGAAAGAGGCTGCGGGGCACCGGAATTAGCGAACTTTTGCTCAAACTCAACCCGAACAGGGGAAAGGAAGTTACGTGCTAGACGTCAACTTCTTCGATGAACTCCGGATCGGTCTGGCCACCGCCGAGGACATTCGCAACTGGTCCTTCGGTGAGGTCAAGAAGCCGGAGACCATCAACTATCGCACGCTCAAGCCGGAGAAGGACGGCTTGTTCTGCGAGAAGATCTTCGGTCCCACCCGGGACTGGGAGTGCTACTGCGGCAAGTACAAGCGCGTGCGCTTCAAGGGCATCATCTGTGAGCGCTGTGGCGTCGAGGTGACCCGCGCCAAGGTGCGCCGCGAGCGGATGGGCCATATCGAGCTGGCCGCGCCGGTCACCCACATCTGGTACTTCAAGGGCGTCCCGTCGCGCCTGGGCTACCTGCTGGACTTGGCGCCGAAGGATCTCGAGAAGATCATCTACTTCGCCGCCTACGTCATCACCGCCGTCGACAACGATCTGCGCCACAACGAGCTGACCACGCTCGAGGCGGAGATGGAGGTCGAGAAGAAGGCCGTCGCCGATCAGCGCGACGCCGATCTCGAGGCCCGCGCTCAGAAGCTCGAGGGCGATCTGGCCGAGCTCGAGGCCGAGGGCGCCAAGAGCGACGTGCGCCGCAAGGTCAAGGACGGCGGCGAGCGCGAGATGCGTCAGCTGCGCGACCGCGCCCAGCGCGAGCTGGACCGGCTCGACGAGATCTGGACCACGTTCACCAAGCTGGCCCCCAAGCAGCTGATCGTGGACGAGGTGCTGTACCGCGAGCTGCAGGACCGCTACGGCGAGTACTTCGTCGGCGCCATGGGCGCCGAGGCGATCCAGAAGCTCATGCAGGACTTCGACATTCCCGCCGAGGCCGAGAACCTGCGCGAGACCATTCGCACCGGTAAGGGCCAGAAGAAGCTGCGCGCGCTCAAGCGACTGAAGGTCGTCGCGGCGTTCCAGACGAACGGCAACTCGCCCATGGGCATGGTGCTGGACGCGGTGCCGGTGATCCCGCCGGAGCTGCGCCCGATGGTGCAGCTGGATGGTGGCCGCTTCGCGACCTCCGACCTGAACGACCTGTACCGCCGCGTCATCAACCGCAACAACCGGTTGAAGCGACTCATCGATCTGGGCGCGCCCGAGATCATCGTGAACAACGAGAAGCGCATGCTTCAGGAGTCGGTGGACGCGCTGTTCGACAACGGTCGTCGCGGCCGTCCGGTCACCGGTCCGGGTAACCGCCCACTGAAGTCCCTGAGCGATCTGCTCAAGGGCAAGCAGGGTCGTTTCCGCCAGAACCTGCTCGGTAAGCGCGTCGACTACTCGGGCCGTTCGGTCATCGTCGTCGGCCCGCAGCTCAAGCTGCACCAGTGCGGTCTGCCCAAGCTGATGGCGCTCGAGCTGTTCAAGCCGTTCGTGATGAAGCGCCTGGTGGATCTCAACCACGCGCAGAACATCAAGTCCGCCAAGCGGATGGTCGAGCGCCAGCGCCCCCAGGTGTGGGACGTGCTGGAAGAGGTCATCGGCGAGCACCCCGTGCTGCTGAACCGCGCGCCCACCCTGCACCGCCTGGGCATCCAGGCCTTCGAGCCGCTGCTGGTCGAGGGCAAGGCGATCCAGCTGCACCCGCTGGTGTGTGAGGCCTTCAACGCCGACTTCGACGGTGACCAGATGGCCGTGCACCTGCCGCTGTCCGCGGAGGCGCAGGCCGAGGCCCGGATCCTGATGCTGTCCTCGAACAACATCCTGTCCCCGGCCTCGGGTCGCCCGCTGGCCATGCCCCGCCTGGACATGGTGACCGGCCTGTACTACCTGACCCGCCTGGAAGAGGGCGCGAAGGGCGAGTACCGCGCGGCCACCAAGGACGAGGCCGAGTTCGGCGTCTACTCCTCGCCCGCCGAGGCGCAGATGGCCGTCGACCGCGGCGAGCTGACCGTGCGTTCGCTGATCAAGGTCCGCCTGACCGAGCAGCGTCCGCCGAAGGACGTCGAGGCCGAGCTGTTCCCGGACGGGTGGCAGCGGGGCGACGCGTGGATCATCAAGACCACGCTGGGCCGCGTGCTGTTCAACGATCTGCTCCCGGCGAACTACGCGTTCATCGACGAGCCGATGCCGAAGAAGCGCCAGGCCGCGATCATCAACGATCTGGCCGAGCGCTACCCGATGATCGTGGTCGCGCAGACCGTCGACAAGCTCAAGGACGCCGGCTTCTACTGGGCCACGCGTTCGGGTGTCACCGTCTCCATGTCGGACGTGCTCGTTCCGCCGGAGAAGGCCGACATCATGGAGCGGTACGAGGGCCTGGCCGACGGCATCGAGAAGAAGTATCAGCGCGGCGCGCTCGATCACCAGGAGCGCAACAACGCCCTGGTCAAGATCTGGCAGGAGGCCACCGAAGAGGTCGGCCAGGCGCTGCGGCGGCACTACCCGTCCGACAACCCGATCATCACGATCGTCGACTCGGGCGCCACGGGTAACTTCACCCAGACTCGTACCCTCGCGGGCATGAAGGGTCTGGTGACCAACCCGAAGGGTGAGTTCATCCCGCGGCCGATCAAGTCCTCGTTCCGCGAGGGCCTGACGGTTCTGGAGTACTTCATCAACACCCACGGTGCGCGAAAGGGTCTGGCCGACACCGCGCTTCGCACCGCCGACTCGGGTTACCTGACCCGTCGTCTGGTGGACGTGTCGCAGGACGTCATCGTGCGCGAGACCGACTGCGGCACCGAGCGCGGCATCGTGGTGCCGATCGCGGAGAAGCAGGCCGACGGCTCGCTCATCCGGGACGCCCACGTGGAGACCAGCACCTACGCTCGCACGCTGGCCTCGGACGCGGTCGACGCCAAGGGCAACGTCATCGTCGAGAAGGGTCACGATCTCGGCGACCCGGCCCTCGAGGCGCTGCTCGACGCCGGCATCACCGAGGTGAAGGTTCGCTCCGTGCTGACCTGCACCACCGGTACCGGTGTCTGCGCGACCTGCTACGGCCGCTCGATGGCGACCGGCAAGCTGGTCGACATCGGCGAGGCCGTCGGTATCGTCGCCGCGCAGTCCATCGGTGAGCCCGGTACCCAGCTGACCATGCGTACCTTCCACCAGGGTGGTGTCGCGGGTGACGACATCACCGGCGGTCTGCCCCGCGTGCAGGAGCTCTTCGAGGCTCGTGTGCCCAAGGGCAAGGCGCCGATCGCGGAGGTCTCGGGCCGGATTCGGCTCGAGGACGACGACCGGTTCTACAAGATCACGATCATCCCGGACGACGGCTCGGACGAGATTGTCTACGACAAGCTCTCCAAGCGTCAGCGGCTGCGGGTGTTCAAGCACGAGGACGGTTCCGAGCGTCTGCTCACCGACGGCGACCATGTCGAGGTCGGCCAGCAGTTGCTGGAGGGTTCGGCCGATCCGCACGAGGTGCTGCGCGTGATGGGTCCGCGTCAGGTGCAGGTCCACCTGGTCCACGAGGTCCAGGAGGTGTACCGGTCGCAGGGTGTGTCCATCCACGACAAGCACATCGAGGTCATCGTGCGGCAGATGCTGCGGCGCGTCACCATCATCGATTCGGGTGCGACGGAGTTCCTGCCCGGTTCGCTGGTGGAGCGCTCGGAGTTCGAGGGCTCGAACCGCCGCGTGGTGTCCGAGGGCGCCGAGCCGGCCTCGGGTCGCCCGGTGCTGATGGGTATCACGAAGGCGTCGCTGGCGACGGATTCGTGGCTGTCGGCGGCCTCCTTCCAGGAGACCACCCGCGTGCTCACCGATGCCGCGATCAACTGCCGCTCCGACAAGCTGATCGGCTTGAAGGAGAACGTGATCATCGGCAAGCTGATCCCGGCCGGTACCGGTATCAACCGCTACCGCAACATCCAGGTCCAGCCGACCGAGGAGGCCCGCGCGGCCGCCTACGCGGTGCCGTCCTACGACGACACCTACTACACCCCGGACGGCTTCGGCCAGACCACGGGTGCGGCTGTCCCGCTGGACGATTACGGTTTCAGCGACTACCGGTAATTCGGTAGGAGACAACACATTCGGCCCCCGCTCCGGTTTCGGAGCGGGGGCCGAATGAGTTGCTGGTGCCCGATCATTCATTTGGGGCTCTTCATTTGAGCGGCGTCAATTGATGGTGGCCGAGTATTCTGCTGGTATGACCGTCGCGCAGCACCACGACTTCCCGGACGAGCCGATTCGGACCCGTCTGGTGTCGCTGCCCATGCCACCGGCGGACGGTTTCACCGCCAAAGACCTGCCCCGTCTGATAGAAGTGGTCGATGGGCGCTTCGAGCTGCTGGACGGTGAAGTTGTGATGATGGCCCCGGCTGACCCATGGCATGACGAGGTCAGGGACGCCCTCAAGAGCGCACTGCGGCGAGTTTCGCCGCCCGATTTGGTGCCTCTCTCGGAAAAGAGTGTAGACCTGGGGCATTCCGCGCCTGAGCCGGATGTCCTCGTAGTATCTCGATCGGTCTTCGGCCCGCATACATCGGTTTATGCCCCCGAGCATGTTCACCTCGCGGTCGAAATCGTCTCGCCCAGTACGAAGACCAAGGACCGTAAGCTGCGCCCCCTGCAGTACGCCGAGGCGGGTATCAAATGCTTCTGGCGTGTGGAGAACGAGGACGACGAGATGGCTGTGTACACCTTCGAGCTGCTGCCCGAGGGGGGTTCGTACGCGCCTAGCGGCGTCTTCCGGAAGGAACTTCACGTCCGGCGGCCATTTGAGATCGATATCGAGCTGTCGAAAATTACCTGGTGACTGCCGGGTTGTGACGCCGAGTTCGCCACCCATGGACAACATCGCCCGCGCGCTGTATGAAAAATAGAACGTGTTTCAGTGCGAGCGGGAGTGACTATGGACAGCGCCGTGGGCGATCTGGTGTGGGCAGGGTTCCAGAAGTTGGGGTTTCTGCAGTACACGGGCATGGAGAGCGTCGAGTACCGGGAGGGGCGCAATGTCGTGCAGATGGCGCCCAAGCCCGAGCATCTGAACCACAACGGTGACCTGCACGCGGCGATCCTGTTCGGGCTCGCCGAGACCGCGGCGATGGGCGCCTCGATCTCCGGGATCGTGGATCTGATGGGCGAGACGTTCATCGTCGCTCGCGACGGGCGCATCGAATACCTGGCGCGCGCCAAGGGTGAGGCGGGGCCTATCCGCGCCACTTCAGAGCTGACCGCGGAACTGCTCGAGCAGGTGCGCGCGGATATTCAGGCGCGCAAGCCCGTTGAGCTCGCGGTGCCGGTGGATATCACCGACAACACCGGAAAGGCCGTTGCCGCAGCGAGTTTCACCGCGGTGATCCGGCCCCGCCGGGTGTAATCCGGCGCGGCGGCGCATGATCAGGCTCGGCATGATCCGGCCCGTCGCGCAATCCGTCGTCCGACGCGCGTAATTCGGGTCAGTAACCCTGGTAGCCGTGGCCCTCCGCCACAGCCACAACGCCGGGGACATTATCCAGCGAGCCATATCTCGCGATCGCATAGCGCACCCCGGCGACGATATTGTCGACGGGATTCCACACATCGCCGTGGCCGGGCGCCATGTACGCGTTGAATGTGCTGTCGATGGTTTGCATCAATCCCTTCGACGGATGGCCCGCGGCGGCATTGCTGTCGGTCAGGTTGATCGCCTGGGGATTGCCGCCCGATTCGTGCGCAATGATGGTGGCGATGGCGTTGTCGTCGAGCTGACTGGGTGAGTAACCCATCTGCAGGAGTATCTGCCGGGCCTGGTCCATCCACCCACGGACATCGCCGCTGGGCATCGGCCCGGTCGGTAGCGCGGCCTGGTTCTGCGCCGCGTAATTCGCATCCTGGGCGCCTCCGCCTCCGCCGCCCCCTCCACCTCCGGCGCTGGTCGGCGTTGCGCTGGCGCGGACGGGGCTGCTGGCGGGCGGTGGTGGCTCCGCACCCATATCCGATGCGGCGCTGGTGATTCCGGGCGTGTACGTGGTGTTGTAGACATCCCGGTACTGGTTGAGCATGCCGAGCAGATCGCCCCCGGAGGTCCCGCTCGCAAGATAGCCCAGTGCGGTGTTCGTGGGCATGGCGTTGTGCGTGGAGAGCAGCCAGTTCGCGCAACCCTGCAAATTCGTGCCCAGCGAACGCATCTCGTCGGCGAAATTCGCGGAGTTGTCGCGAATGGACGCCACGGCGCTCACCGCGGCCTCCTTGCCGGTGCCCGTCCAGCCGTCGTCGGACAGCAATACCAGATCGTCGTGCAGGGTCGACATGTCGTTGCGAACCTGAGCGGCCATCCAGGAATATTGGGTGCCCGCGGTCCGCGCGACCACATCCGAACCCTGCAGCGAGCGGCCGAATTCGGTGAAATCATCGAACATCATGCTCGCGGCGGGCCGGATGGAACTGTAGAGATCGCCGCCGGAATTGCTCGGCGGTGGCAGGCCCAGGGCCTTGTCGATGATTTGCAGGGCGGATGCCGCGGGCGTAATGGCCTGCGGCGGAGGGCTCGGCGGCGCCACCGGTGCGACGTTGGACATCGATCCGATGCGATCCAGATCCGAACGCGACATGTGCTCGTGATCCAGATAGGTCCGCAGCGCCGTGGTGAAGGCGTCGCCCATTTTCTCCATGGTTTTCTGCATGGATGCCATGGCGGCGATGATGTCTTGGCCACGGGCGCTGAACATTTCGGTGAGTGCGGTACCGCCGGGCTCGTTGGAGAACGGGCGGAGATTGTCCAGGCTGTTGTCGCGAATGTATTTCTGATACCACTCGAGCCGGGCGATCGCGGTCTTGCAGTCCACAATGCATTTGGTGAAGAGTTGGGTGTCGATATTTATCGGATTGAGCCCCAGGCTGCCGTTATGGGCGTCGGCGTCCACGGTGTCCCATGGAGTCGACTTCGCCTGCTTGGCCGCGTCGGTACCGCTCATCGCTGCTCCCGGATCGCCATGTGCCATCCTCCCAAAACCGCGGGATAGTCCGCCTTTTGAAAGATACCCGGGCCCGCGAGGCCCGGCCACCCTTCTGCCCATTCAGATGAACGCAGGGTGGCCGGATGGAGTTCACCGCTCGCTGTCGAGCATCGCCATCTGCGCGGTGGCGTACCGATCGCCGGCGACGCGATCGGCCGGCACGGCGGCCTCGATGCTTGCCAGTTCGTCGGCGGTCAGCGTGATATCCAGCGCGCCAAGGGATTCCGAGAAGCGCTCGGTGGTCCGCGCGCCGATGACGGGCACGATGTCCGCGCCCTGCGCCAGCACCCAGGCGATGGCCAGCTGCGCCACGCTCACCCCGCGCCTGTCGCCGATCTGCGCCAGCGCGTCGACCAGCCGCAGGTTGGCCTCGAGGTTCTCGCCCTGGAAACGCGGGCTGAACGCCCGGAAGTCGTCGGGCGCGAATGTCCTTCGGCCGCGCAGTGAATCGCTGAGCAGGCCGCGCGAGAGCACGGCATACGCGGTGATCGCGGTGCCCAATTCGCGTGCGGTGGGCAGGATCCGGTCCTCGATGCCGCGGGAGATCAGCGAGTACTCGATCTGCAGGTCCGCGATCGGGTGCACGGCGGCCGCGCGGCGCAGGGTGTCCGCGCCGACCTCGGACAGACCGATGTGCCGCACGTATCCGGCCTGCACCATCTCCGCGATCGCCCCGACGGTGTCCTCGATGGGCACGTTCGGGTCCTGCCGCGCGGGCCGGTAGATGTCGATGTGATCGACGCCGAGACGTTGCAGGGAGTACGCGAGGAAGTTGCGCACCGCCTCGGGACGGCTGTCGACGCCGCCCCACTGGTTGCCCGGTCCGCGCAGGGCCCCGAACTTCACGCTGAGCAGATAGTCCTCGCGCTTGCGGTCGGCCAGGGCGCGCCCGATCAGCATCTCGTTGTGGCCCATGCCGTAGAAGTCGCCGGTGTCGATGAGGTTGACACCCGCGTCGAGCGCGGAGTGGATGGTGGCGATCGATTCCTTCTCGTCGGCCGCGCCGTAGGAGCCCGACATGCTCATACCGCCGAGTCCGATGCGTCCGACCTGGGGGCCGGTGGATCCGAGCTGAACTTTCTCGATGCTTGTCATACCGAGAATCCTGCTCCCGGTCCCGGGCGCTCGGCAGAGATGGTTTATCGGGGGATTGCGGATCCCTGGCTGCGCCGACCGCCGGCGAGGAAGATCGAGGGATGGACCGCGACCAACTAGCCGATTTCCTGCGCCGCCGCCGCGAGCAGCTGCAACCCGCGGATGTGGGCCTGCTGCCCGGGTTACGGCGGCGCACCCCCGGCCTGCGCCGCGACGAGGTATCCCTGCTGGCGGGAATATCCACGGATTACTACACGCGGCTCGAGCAGTCGCGGGGCCCGCGGCCCTCGGTGCAGGTGCTCGCGGCGCTGGCCCGCGCGCTGCGGCTGTCCGACGACGAGCGCGATCATCTCTACCACCTGTGCGGGCACGGCGCGCCACAGCGCGGCGGTGGTGGCTCGCATGTGGGTCCCGGCCTGCTGTATCTGCTGTCCAAGCTCGAGGACGTCCCCGCCTGCGTGGTGTCCGATCTCGGAGAGATCCTGGCGCAGAACCGGATGCACATCTTTCTCAACGGTGAGCAAACCGGCTACACCGGCATGCGGCGATACCTGTTGTGGCGGTGGCTGGTCGAGTCGGACCAGCCGAGGAAATTTCCGCCGGAGGAATGGGATGGCCTGCTGCGCAGGCACGTTGCGGATCTACGTGCCACCGCCGCGCGCCGCGCCGGGGATCCGGACGTGACCGAGCTGATCACGCAATTACGAGCCGCCAGTAGCGAATTCGAGCGACTGTGGTCCGAACACGAAGTGGCGGTGCGGATCGCGGATTCCAAGCGGGTGCTCCACGACCAGGTCGGCATCGTCGACCTGGTCTGTGAAACCCTCGTCACGCCCAACGCCACCCAGAATCTGCTGGTCTACTATCCGCGGCCGGGCAGCGACGCGCAGGAGAAGCTGGATCTGCTGCGGGTCATCGGGGTTCAGTCGATGACGAGCGAATCCGCTTCCGGTCAGCGCTGAATCCCCTTGCCCACCACGTGGTCGTCGTACTGCGGGTGCTTGTCCAGCCAGCCCTTGATGAACGGGCAGCGCGGCACGACGGTGCGCTCGCGGGCGATCGTGTCCTCGACGGCCCCCTGCGCCAGGGTGTTTCCCAGTCCCATGCCCGCGTACTCGGTGTCGACCTCGGTATGGATGAAGACCGTATCCTCCTCGCGCTCGCGGTATTCCGCGAATCCGGCGAGCTTGTCGTCGTACCAGATCTCGTAGCGCAACTGCGCGTCGTTCCGGATGACGGAGGCGTGTTTCGCCTGCTCACCGCTGTTGGTCGTGCGCTCGCCCATTCAACTCTCCTTCCGCGCGCGCACCGGGTGCCTGCTCATGATCGACACGCGATTGAATGCACCGATGGTCGTCGCGGCCCAGATGACGACGGAAACCTGGTCGTCCGACATTTGTTGCCGCGCAATAGCATACCCACGCTCGAGCGTTTGTTCATCCGGTAGCTCGGTGGTGAGCTCGGCCAGCCCCAGTGCGGCCCGTTCCATCGGCGTGAACAGATCGGTGCGCCGCCAGGCCGGCAGCACGTCGAGTTGCTGCTGGGTGACACCGGCGGTGACCGCGGCCCGGGTGTGCAGGTTCAGGCAGAACGGGCACCCGTTGAGCTGCGAGACCCGCACGTTGACGAGCTCGATCAGGGAGCGATCCAGACCCGCCGCCTCGGCGGCATGGCTTATCGCGGGAGTGAGGGCGCTCAGGGCGTGGAATGCCTCGGGGGTCTGCTTATCGATCCAGACACGGGCATCTGCGGGAGAATCCATGGCCGTCGCATCGTAACCGCGCGCCGGGGCCGGCGTCGGGTGCGGGAGACATTCAACACTGGCCGCGCAGCCTGCGGTTCACGTTGTCCAGGCCGTCGGCGATCGCGGTGAGTTGCTCGGGGGTGAGCACGTCGATGAACAGGTCCCGCACGGCGGCGACGTGGCCCGGAGCTGCGCGCTCGAGCATGTCGCGCCCGGCCTCGGTCAGCACGGCGAAGACCGCGCGCATATCGGTGGAGCAGGAGCGGCGGCGGACGAGTCCGGCGTGCTCGAGCCGGTCGATCTGGTAGGTGAGCTTGCTCTTGGAATTGAGCAGGGCCGCGGCGAGCTCGCTCATCCGCAGTTCGCCCTCGGGTTCGGCGGCGAGCCGGACCAGGATCTCGTACTGCAGGTGGGACAGGCCCGCATCGCGTTCGAGCTGCTGGTCCAGGCGGCGGTTGAGCAGGCCGGCGGCGGTGAGGAAGGCCAGCCACGCGCGCGTCTCTTGCTCGTTCAGCCAGCGTGGACCACCCATCGTCCCAGGTTACCGCCGTCGCGCACCCGGGAATATCGATACGGGCATCACTGTTCAAATTTGAACGGAAGTAGTTCCCCGGACCCCGGAGCAACCATGACATCCACTCTCGGCACCGCCGCCGCATCCGTGCGCAGCCGCGTGCGCATCCCGCTGACCTTCGGCGACGGGTACTCGACCACCGCCGAGGCGGTCACCTTCGACGGACTTGCCGACGGCCGCGAGCATCTGGCCCTGGTGCTGGGCGAACCCGGCGCGGTGCCGCTGGTGCGGCTGCATTCGGAATGCCTGACCGGCGATGTGTTCGGCTCGGCCCGCTGCGATTGCGGGCCGCAGCTGCGCGAGGCCGTGGAGCGGATCGCGGAGACCGGCGGGGTGCTGCTGTATCTGCGGCAGGAGGGGCGCGATATCGGGCTGTACAACAAGCTCGACGCGTATGCACTGCAGGACCTGGGCATGGACACCTATCAGGCGAACACCGCGCTGGGCCTGCCCGAGGACGGGCGTGACTACACCGCCGCCGCGCAGATGCTCGCCGCGCTGGGCCTGCCCGAGATCGACCTGCTGACCAACAATCCCGACAAGCCGCGCCAGCTGCGCGCGCTGGGTGTGCGGGTGCGCTCCACGGTGCCGACCGGAGTGCACGCCACCCCGAACAACCTGCGTTACCTGCGTGCCAAGGCCGAGCACACGGGGCATACGATTCGTTTGATCGGCTAGGAGGCGCGTATGTCCACCGCTGAGAATCCCGCCGCCGCCCGCATGCCGGTGCTGTATCTGAGTCACGGGGCGCCGCCCCTGGCCGATGATCCGTTGTGGCCCGGCCAACTTGCCACGTGGTCGGCCGAATTGCCCAGGCCGAAGGCAATTCTCGTGGTGTCCGCGCACTGGGAGGACGCACCGGTGACGCTCGGCGCCACCACGACCGTGCCACTGGTCTACGACTTCTGGGGCTTCCCGGACCACTATTACACCGTGCGATATCCCGCCCCGGGCGCTCCTGAGCTGGCGGCGAAAATACGTGCCCTGCTGGGTGATTCGGTGCACGAGGCGCCGGAGCGCGGGCTGGATCACGGCGCCTACGTGCCGCTGGTCGAGATGTTCCCGGACGCCGACATCCCGGTGCTGCAGCTGTCGATGCCGACCCTGGATCCGGTGGGCCTGTTCGAGCTGGGCCGTCGCCTCGCGCCGCTGCGCGAGGAGGGCGTATTGCTCATCGGGAGCGGGTTTTTCACGCACAACCTGCGCGAGATGACGCCCGGCGCCGCCGCGGACGAGGCGCCGTCGTGGTCCAGGGAATTCGACGACTGGGGCCGGGAAACCTTGGCCGCCGGGGATATCGACGCCCTGCTGAACTTCCGGCACGCCGCACCCGCCGCGCAGCGCGCCCACCCCCGCATCGAACACTTCGCGCCCTTGTTCGTGACCCTGGGTGCCGGTGAGTCCGACCTGAATTCGCGCCGCACCCCCATCGAGGGTTTCTGGTACGGCCTGGCGAAGCGCTCCATCCAACTCGGCTGAGCGCGGGCTCGATTCGCGTTGTACCGCCTGCTGTAACAAAGTCTCAATTCTCGGCGAATCCTGGTTGTGGTCGTCGCGCACCGCGTCGACCTGGACAGATCATCACGAACGGGACATTCCTCTCTGTTGGGGGTGGGGATCGGTTCTGCTTTGGCATGCCGACTTGGGCGAAGAAGAAAGGGAGCTTTATGAGCAAGCAGCAGACGGCGATTCGACGCGGAATTCCGGGCGGGCGGCTGTCCCGGATCGGGGCCGCGATCGCCGGGACGATCCTGGCCACCGGTGCGATCGCGATTGCCGGTACCGGCGTTGCGAATGCGACCGCGGTGCCGGTGGATCCGTCCGGATACCTGGTCGGCAACACGGTGTATTTCACGGCCCCCAACCTGGGGAATTGCGCCATGCAGTCGAATGGCTGGGTCGGTTGCGACCTTGCCCAGACCGAGAATTGGGCCGGTTTCCAGGTCTCCAATATCGGGATTGATCTGGGGTTCCTGCCCGCGCATCCGGCCATCGGCCCGATCGGCACGCACGGCCAGGCCGGTAGTCGCCATCTCGTACCGCCGGCCCCCGCGCCGGGGCAGGCCTACGGTCCGGATGCGAGCATCAGCTACGGCGGGGCGACGTGCACGGTCAGCGGGTTCCGTGCGGAGGTTTCGTGCAACTCGCAGGGGCACAGCTTCAGCTTCGGGTTTACCGAGGGCTACAACTGAGGCTTCGACGGCACAGGTAAAAGGCTGGTGTGCTTGTGCCGCCGCAATCGGTGAGTTGAGCGGGATCAGTTGTCGCCGAGGACTTTCAGGGCGCGGTCGACGTCCTCGGCGGTGTTGTAGATGTGGAAGGCGAAGCGGAGGAGTCCGTTTCGGGAGGTCGCGACGACTCCCGCGGGCGCGAGGCGGTTCGCTCGGTCGTCCTCGTCGAGGATGGTCACTATGGGGGAATCGCCGGGGAATGCGGGAATTCCCAGATCGGCCAGGCCGGCGCGGAAGCGCTGGGTCAGGGCCAGGTCATGGGCGCCGACGGCCTCGACGGTCAGCTCGTCGATCAGGTCGAGGCCGATCAGGGTCGCGACGACGCCCAGGCCGTCGGGGGTGCTGTCGTGGCGGCGGGCGGTGTCGGCAAGGCGTTGGGGGGCATACATTTCCGCCCAGCGATCGGCGGCGGCGTACCAGCCGGGGGCGGTGGGGCGGGCGGCGTGCGCGGCCTCGGGGTTGATCGCCAGCAGGCTGGTGCTGCGCGCGCCGAGCAACCATTTGTAGGTGGCGCCCACCCAGAAATCCGCGTCGGCGAAACGCAGCGGCAGCCATCCGGCCGCCTGGGAGACGTCGAGCAGGAGCAGGGCGTCGTGGGCCTTCGTGGCTGCGCGCAGCTCGGCAGCGTCGACGGTCCGGCCGTCGACGGACTGGGCGAGAGCGACCGCGACCAGGGCTGTTTCGGGCCGCACCTCCTGTGCCAGGCGCTCCAGCGGGACGACGCGGACGGCGAGATCGCCGCGATAGCGGAACGGATTGGTCACCGAGGCGAAATCGCCCTCGGCCAAGAGCACTTCCGCGCCCGCCGGTAGTCCCGCGGCGACCGGGCCGATCAGGTTGCCCACCGTATTGCTCACCGCGACATCATCTTTCGACGCTCCCGGGAGAAGCCGGGCGTAGGCCGCGCGGAGTTGATCCATGGCGTCGTGATTGTCCGGCGCTCGCCGCCCCGACCTCCAGTCGTGGAGGATCTGCTCGAACGCCGCCACCGTGCGGGCCGGTGGCAAGCCGTACGCCGCGGTGTTGAGGTAGGTGGTATCGGGATCGAATTCGCCAGGCGCCAGGGAGTTCATGCATCCACGATCGCGCCGGGCATTGTTTTCGGTCTATAGCCAGCGGCCGGATCGTGGACCGCGCGAGCGGGCTGCGTGTGGACGAAATGAGGACTACCACGGCGCAGCACCGGTGGTCGAAGTGCCCGCAGAGTGAACGTTGGGTAAGCGGTCGGCCGTTGGGGCGGTGCGATCACGACCGCCCTGAAGACCACCCCGCCGTCCCCGGAGCAGGCCGATAAGCAGGCCCAAACCGCTGCCGCCACACTGCAGTCCGCCGGTCCCGCCCGGTTCTACTGGGGACGGGCGATGATCTCGGCCGGCCTGTTCGCCGTGCTCGCGGGCATGGGGTTCTGGTCGGACACCGCCCACGACGCAACCTCCGCGACCGCGTTCTTCGGCTTTGCCGGGGCGGTATTCGGGGTGGTCACGACGTTGCCGTCGACGGAGAAGGCGCGGGCCTGAGGGTAGCCGGCCGGGGTTGGTCTCAGGTTCCCGGTCGGGCACGGTCGACGTGCACGCAACCGCAGAGTGTGATGACGCCGAGGCCGAGCCGGCGGGGAGCTGGTCGTGGATGGCGAGCCGCTCGCGACGCCCGCGCGCCATCGATCAGGCCAGAAATGCGCTGTCGGGGCGAAAAGTGCAGGTGGGGGCCGGGTCTGGCCGGGGGTGGGCACCACGCCTGAGCATACGGTACCGTCGGATGCGCACGAGGAGGAGGGGATTCGGCGCGATGACAGCTGCCCAAGAACTGGCTTTGCCTACTGTGGGAGAGTTTTTGAGTGCCGTCGGGGTGGCGGCGCAGGTGGTGTATCCCGAGCATCCGGGGGCACCCGTTGTGTCACTTGACATTCCGTACGACTGGCACGAGGTGATCCGGGAGGTCCTGCCGGCGGCGTTCGGCGCGTGGGCGTTGCCCCCGGAGGAGGACGCACCGCCGGAGGAGGCCGGGTGGGTCGACAATGCGGTGGTGATGGTCTGGCGGATGTCGCGGCCGGTCGATCCCGCGGCCGTCATGCGGTGCGCGTTCACCGATTCGCGGCGCCTGCCCGACTGGCAGGAGCGCCGCACGAAGACCGAGGACTGCGACGGTTTCCCCTCGGCCGCCATCTCGGGCACGTACACCTTTGGCGAACTGAGCCTTTGGGTATCCACCCGCTACCTGATGGCAGGCACCCCCACCGGCCAGTACCTGCTGCAACTGTCCGTCACCACCCGCGCCTACGACGACCGGGACGGCCGCTTCATCGCCGGATCCCTGGGCGTGCAAAGCCCGATCATGCAGCCGCCACCCGCGGCCCACGCCCTACGCTCCGAACCATCCGGCCCGCACACCCGGCCCGAGCCCGCCGTCCCGCCTCTCCAGTCCGAGCCGCCCGCACCGCTCGCGTGGTCGGAGGCGGAACCGGTCGCGCGACCCGAATCGGCCCCACACTCAGGGCCTTTGGCATCGGTTGCGCGATCGGATTCCTCGCCCGCCGAAATGCGGTCGGAGCCACTGGATTCGGTCCGGCGCGCCGAAGATTCTGTCGCGTGGTCCGAGTCGCCGGATTCGGTTGTGCGGTCGGATTCGTTGGCGTCCGAGTTACGGTCGGACTCGCTGGATTCGCCTCGGCGTGCCGAAACGGCTGCCGGGTGGTCCGAGTCGTCGGATTCCTTCCCGCGCAACGAATCTCCTGTTGCGTGGTCCGAGTCGCCGGATCCAGCTGGTAGATCCGAGCCGAATGCTGGGGTCTGGTCCGAGTCGTCAAGTGCGCGATCGGATTCGTCGGACGTGGATGAGTGGAATCGGGCGGCTTCTGAAGCGTGGTCGGAGTCGCGCGATCTCGGTCTGCGGTCGGAGTCTGCTGGTGCCTGGCCCGAATCGACGCGTGTGGACGAGTGGGCGGATGAGGACGAGTGGCCCGAGTCGCCGGATTCGAATCGGTATGCCAAGTCTGCTGCCGCGTGGTCGGAGTCGGCAGATTCGCGTCGGGGTACTGAATCCGCTGCTGCGTGGTCGGATTCGGCGGATTCGGCCATGCGCGACGAATCCGATGCAGTGTGGGCCGGGCCGCCGGAGGCGGTGGGCGGGTTCGAATCTGCTGCCGGGGTTCGGTCCGACGCGGTGCGGTCGAAGTTGGCTGGCGAGGAGTGGTCTCGGGAGCGGGAGCCGTTGGCTTGGTCGGAGGCGCCGGATGTGGATGGGCGGTCGGAGTCGGCGCCGTTGGCTTGGTCGGAGGCGCCTGATCTCGAGGGGCGGTCCGAGTCGATGCCGCGGGCTTGGTCCGAGTCGCCGGAGCTGGATGAGGTGGAATCGGCTGGTGGCGCGGAATCCGTATCTGCCGGAATGCAATCCGAGCCGCTGCCCGTGGTGCATGATGCGTTGCTGCCCGTGCTGGGGGCCGAGAGTGGGCCGGAGCCCGAGGCCGACGCACATCGATCTGGGAACGTGGACTTTCATATCTGAGGTCGGTGAGTGGATGGCCGAGGCCCGTAATGGACCCGGCTGACCAGCGACGTTGCCATGTCGTTACGATGTGGGGACTATCGAGGGTGGAGTTCGATCAAGGGTGCTCGGGCGGGTGAGTGATGCGAGCGGCCGGAAGGATCGAAACCAATGCCAGGGACCCTGGGGGACATTCCAGCCAACTATCTGCGGCGTGCCCAGCCGGATCCGGGCTCGCTCTCGCCCAGGGTTCCCGCCCATCCGGATGCGTCGAATATCTGGCAGCGTGCGAAAACGGTGGTGGTCACCCGCATTACCGGGCCACAGGAGCTGGTCACGGCGCCGCGTCTGGTGGTTCCGGTCGGGCGGAATCAGCTCGCGTTCCGGGTGTCGTCGTACGGCACCGAGGCCGATCAGCTGGCCCGCGACGGCCGCGTGCTCGTCCAGCCCGGTGATTGGCGCGGCAATCCGGCCCTCGGCTCGCAGCAACGGCAGGGCCGTGCCCAGGTGGTTACCGGCGGCACCCTGCTGCCGCCCGTCCATGCGGCGTTCGAGGCGAAATACCGCTGGCAGACCTCCCTGGCCAAGATGGCGCACCGCCTGTCGAGCGGGGCCGCACCCTACGGGGACCTGATCGTGCTGGTCACCGTGTTCGAACCTATGCAAGCGTTGACGCCCGGGCCGCGCTGACGGCTGGACTGCGTTGACGCCTGGGCTGCGTTGGCGGCCCAGCCGCGCTGATGGCCGCGCCGCGCTCACGCTCGCGTCGCGCCGAGATAGCTCAGTCGACCAGGGCACCGGCGGACAGATTGACGACGGTGCCCGTGATGGCCCCGGCCCGGTCCGAGGCCAGGAATGCGGCCGTCTCCGCCACTTCGGACAGCGTGGGCAGCCTTTTCAGCAGCGTCCCCTGCACCATCCCGCCGTCCGCGAGGAATTCGGGGACCGACTGCCCGGCCGCCGCCGCGAACTGTCCGAAGAGCTCCCCGGTGTAGGAGCCGGCGGCGGGTGCATCGATCACGGCGTGCGGACGGATGCCGACGACCCGGATGCTCCGGGGCGCCAGCTCCGCGGCCAGCAACCGCGAGAACGCCTCCTTGCCGGCCGCACTCACGCCGTGCCCCAGGATGCCGCCCGCCGCGAATTTCGCGCCCGGCTCGGAGAGCGTCAGAATGACGCCCGGTCCCATGTGCCGCGCCACGGCCTTGCTGGTGATGAACTGCGCCCGCAGGAATCGGTCGATCGGCCGCATGAACTCCTCCAGCGCGAGATCCGCCAGCATCGTCCCCTGGTCGTGCATGAAGCTCACGGCATTGAGGGCGATATCGATGCGGCCCGCGCTCGCCGCCACCGCGTCGGCATGCTCGTCGACCGCCCGTTGATCGAGCACATCGACCTCCGCGGTCTCGGCCGTTCCCCCCGCGCTCGCGATATCACGCGCCACCGCAACAAGTTTCGTCCGCGTCCGCCCGGCGAGAAAGACCCGCGCGCCTTCCCGAGCGAATACCCGCGCAACGGCGCCGCCGATAGCGCCACCGCCGCCGTAGATTACGGCGTTCTTACCCTCGAGCATCAATCCGCTCATGTCGGACTCCGTTTCATTGATGGGCGAGATCAGTGGAGCCTGATCCGCGATGTGTTGGATGGGTTCAGGTACGAGTACCGATGCACCGTAAGTTCATTCATTGGTCGAGGCCGGTCGCGATTTGCGCAAGTCTTGTTGCACCGCACTCTTATTCATTGATGCTTCGGTCGATCGCGCTGCTGACGCTGGATTTCCTCCGCGATGCGCTTGATGCGGTTCAGGCGCGAATCCCACGCTGCCCCAACATCGTTCAGCTGCCGGATCGCGCGCGACAGCTGGGCCTGGTCGACCTCGTAGCGCCGTTCGCGGCCCGTGGGCGTCGCATGCACGAGCCCGGCACGATCCAGGACGCCGAGGTGCTTGCTGACGGCCTGGCGGGTGATCGGGAGACGTTCGCTCAGGCTGGTGGGTGTGCCGGAACCCTGCGTGAGCAGCTGGTCGAGCAGGCGGCGCCGGATCGGGTCGCCGATCGCGGACCAGAGCTGGTCCTCGTCGATCATCGCGCCACCACGGTGGGGGCGTAGCTCCGCAGCCGGGGCAGGAACAGGTCCCAGCCGCGTTCGTGATCGTGGAAGGCTTCCTCCAATACCGCGGCCTCCCAACCCTTCTCCCGCCAGCCGGTCTCGGTCAGTCGCAGAATCGTGCCCTCGCCCGAGGCCTCGAGCTCGAAGGCGACCAGCAGGGAGTTGCCGGCCGCGGGCCGCTGGCCATCGGGCGCGACCCACCTGAACGAGAACCTTCGGGGCGGATCCACGTCGACGACCGCAATGGAGGCGACCTCCGCGCGATCACCCCACACCAGCTCACCGACCCCACCGGGCACCGGTTCGAACGACGCGTCGTCCGGCCACCACATCTTGATGTGCTCGGGACTACTCACCACATCGAACACGATCTCCGGCGCCGCCTCGATGCGAATCTCGCGTTCCAGCTTTCCGAACTCCATCTCAGACCTCCAATAAGCAACCATTTGTTGCGTATTACTCTGCCATGGGTCGCGAGGATGTGCAACGTTTTGTTGCGCAATCATCCAGGCGGGCTCGGTACTGCGAATTGTGTGCCGGTCGGCTCCCCGTGCCCAGCGAGCCGTCAGCGATCGCCGGTGAGTTTGCTTGCCTCGATGAGTTTTTCGAGCTTTCGACGGGATTCGGATCCCGGCTCGGTGGTATATGTGACGAGAGCGCGGACGCCGGGATCGGCGCTGAGGCGGATGAATTCGTAGTCCACGATGAGTGCGCCCGCCTCGGGGTGGTGGAGATGGTAGCGGCCGTGGGTGAGATCGATGACGTCGTGGTCGTCCCACAGCTCGGCGAAATACGAACTGCTGGAGCGCATCTCGGCTACCAGTCGGCTCAGTGCGGTGTCATCGGGGCGGTGGCTTGCGCGCAGGCGCAGGTAGGCCACCACCTGGCGGGCCATGTCCGGCTGGTCTGCCGCCAATGTGCCGGACGTCCTATCGACAAAGAGCACGTGTGCCCAGGTGCGCCGCTCGTCGGGGATCGCGGCGAAGTCGGTCGCGAAAAGGGCCGTCGCGGCGTTGTTCCACGCGAGGAGATTGGTGTGGTGGCCGACGATGTAGGCGGGCACGTGGTCCATCGCGTCGAGTAGGGCGCGCAGTCCCGGTCGCAGCTCAGATCCGAGACGATCGCTCGCCGACCGCGGTGGGCGGGCGAGCTCTGATTCCAGCTGACTTACGTTGGCTCCGAAGGGCTATCGCACGCACGTACGGTCTTGATGAAGAGTCGATCGTCTTCCCGAAGGCACGCGTGCATGGCTACACCGATGAGTCGATCGTCGTGGATACCGCCATCGCCTCCGGGGTTCAGCCGGATGTCGCGGAGGGTGGCGTCGAGCGGTTTCACGAGGTGCTGGCCAGCGTCATGTTCGACGGAGAACGGGAGCTTGCGCGCGATCAGCCTGCGTATCCCGGTGCGGTCGATTCCATTGCGGTGCTGCATGAGCGCGGTTTCATCCAAACTGTTTTGACCGGAAATCTGCGTGTAGCAGCGGAGGTCAAGCTTCGCGTGTCCGGTCTGGACCGATATCTGGATTTGGGTATCGGTGCATTCGGTGATGACGCACGTGACCGATTCGAGCTTCCTGCCGTGGTCATCAAGCGGTTTACCGCTCAGTACGGCACGGCGCTTGATACGAGTCGCACGGTCGTTATCGGGGATGCACCGAACGATATAGCCTGTGCCCGTCACGCAGGCTTTCACGTTATCGCTGTCGCGCACCGGATGCCCCGCAATGGCTGCCGCTCGCTGCGCCGACGATACGCGGATCGAGAGGCAGAGACACGACTCGGCCATCAACAATAACCGGCAACATGACAGTGGCGCCGTTCGCCGTGTTCTGCGGTGCGGTCGAACTCGTGCGTGCGCGGGCGGTTCGTTGCTCGTCGCGGGCCTGCGCACGCAGCGCGATCAGCGCCCCGTCCGCACCCAGCGCGGCGTCCAAAGCGGATACGAGATCGCGTGACGGGAGGACTGAGTCCTCTGCTTCGGCCGAGCCGACGTACTGACGCGTGTAGCGGACCTTGGCGGCAAGCTGACGTTGGCTCAGGCCCGCAGCGTCTCTGCGTCGCTTGATGTCGCGCGCCAATTGGTCGGCAACTGTCGCTGGTCGCCGCTCGGGTTCGCTGGTTGGAACGTTCATCGGTACCCCCTGATCATGGGCTTCATTCTGACCCACTACAGGGGGAAGGCAAGTCGGCTTTCGGGCGACTTGCCATCTTTTTTGCCTCATGGGTGGGGCGTTTTGCTCGATGTGGACACCGCGAACCGGTGGCCCGGAATCGAGTGGGAGGCGCAAGGCATGACAACGACGACCCGCCACGGCGTTCCACTGCTGGACATCGCGCAACGAGCGAAGATGCGGCCGGAACTGCTGGATGTGATCGAGTACCGCAAGTCGGGGCTCAGTGTGAATTGGATCGTGGGATGCCCGCTGGACTGCGGCTACTGCGTGCGGCACCTGTTCGACAACTTCGAGATGAAGGTCCCCAGGGCGTTGATGGACGACGAGGAGGCCGCCGATCTGCTGTGCGGGCATCGGTATTTCCGGCCGCACGTCACGCCGATTCAGCTGTTGAACCGGGCTACCGATCCGATGTTGCCGAGGGTGAAGCAGCACACGTTGAACATGCTGAAGCTGTTGGATGCGCGTGGGCTCACCAACCATGTTCTCGTGATCACCCGGTGGCGGATCGAACCCGAGGACTGCGCGGTCCTGAACTCGATCGAGAATCTGAAAGTGACTGTGCTGGTGACGCATTCGGGTATCGATGACCCGCGTATCGAGCCGGTGGATTCGGGGATCGCGGCGCGGTCGCTGGTGACGGCGTTCGAGCACGCGGATCGGTATCGGGTGGTGTTGTATTGGCGGCCGATCGTGCCGGGCCTCAACGATTCCGATGAGCATGTTCACCGTGCGCTCGAGCTGAGCCAGTCCGCGCACGCGACGGTGTTCACCGGGTTGTTCTTCAAGGACCAGATTCGCGACTACTACCTTGCGCACGGTCTGCCCGAACCGTATCCGGACAGCGCGCGGCGCAAGGTGTTTCCTGAGACGTTGGAACGGCGGATTCTCGATGCCGCCGAGGTCGGCCAGCCGGGTTCGCCGTTGTTCCGCAAGACCAGTTGCGCGGTCGCATATGCGCATGGTGTCGCGGACTACAACGGGCATTACGGCATCCGGGAACTGTGTGATATCTGCCCCGCCGCCCAGTTGAAGCGGTGCGCGCGGGCGTGGCGACGCCCCGATGAGCGGCATGTCGCGAACCTGGCCGCCGATCTGGGCGGCAAGCTCATCGAGGTCGACGACCGTGCCATGGTCGTGGCCGGGCTCGATGAGCAGCGCCGCTACTTCATGCAGCACGGTCACGGCTATCAGGTGCACGACATCACCAAGCCCCATCATCACCGCCGACACGGCCGCGCCGATCTCGGCTGGCCCACCACGAGGGAGAACATGCCGTCATGACGAACCCGATTCCGTTCCCGAACACCCTGCACCAGCGGGGGCTGGTCGTGGTCGATGTGGAGGGCAACGGGCAAAACCCACCCGAAATCATCGAAATAGCGCTGTTGCTGGTCGACGGGCCGACGACCCCGGATGCACTGCGCTCGTGGCTGATTCAGCCACAGCAACCGGTCACCCCGATTGTCACCCGCAAGGTCCACCGCATCAGCAACGCCGATCTCGCCGACTGCCCGCCCTGGCACGAAGTCGCCGAGGAAATCGACGAGGCACTATGCGGGCGAGTGCTGGTCGCCCACAACGCCAGCGTCGAACGGAAAGTCCTGGCCGCGCATCTGCCGGATTGGAATCCGCCGCTGATTCTGGACACGTTGCGGTTGGCGAAAAAGGTGTGGCGGGGCCTGGATTCGTACGCACTGGACAAGCTCATCGAACGCGGACAACTCGACACCAGCGCCGTATCTGGGCAGGGCTACCACCGCGCCGGGTACGACACCTGGGCGGCCTGGCAACTGCTGTGCGCGTTGATCACCGATGGCGAACTGGACTGGCCGGGCCTGGTCACCATGGCCGGTCTGGGCGAGTTCCTGCCAACACCCGAACCTGAGGGAGGCTTGTGGTGAACACCGTCGACCAGCCAGTCACCATCGCAGTAGTCGGTACCCATTCCACGGGCAAGAGCACCTTCCTGGCCCGCCTGGCGCACGAGCTGCGCCGGACGGGCCTGGCGGTCTCCACGGTCGCGGACCTCGGGGAACAAGCACAGCGGATGGGTATGCCGATCCTGTGGAATCACACGTGGACCTCCACCCTGTGGATCATGACCAGGGGTATCAGCAACGAACTCGAGGCGTGGCTACACGGCGATGTCGTGCTGGTGGACCGCGCCGTGCCCGATGCGCTGGGCTACTACCGAGCCGCGCTCGAGTATCGCGGCGAGACCCCCGAACCTGAGGGGTGGGCGTATCTGGAAACCCTGGCCCGTACTCACAGCGATCGTTACAACCTGATTTTCCGTACCCAGATGGACTCGGATATTCCTTTGGGCACCAACAAGTTCCGTGATGGCAACCAGCAATTCCGAACCCTGGCCGACCGCCATGTCGGTGCCGTACTGGGTGAGCTGGCGCTGCCATGGCTGCCGCTTGCTTCCGACGGGCACGACACAGCCCTGGCCCTGGCCGTCGGCTTTGTTGCCGAACACCTCGGCGACGACGCGACACCCGGCCCGGCCAGCGCCACCGCGTAAGCGGCTCGACCCGTTCACGATCGGCAGGCGATATTCCATCCAAGGGGTAGCGATGTCCGCAATTGCACGAATTTCTGATGAATCACGCTGTTCGACAACAGGTCTCACTGTGCCCTGGTTCGGCGATACGGTCGCCCCGCGCCGAACCGTGCCGATATCCCTTGGCCAGACGCTCGCGGAACGGTGCGCGTATTACCGGAGGGTGTGCGGGCTTCCGGCGGTGGTGGACTCGGCAGTCGGGCGGATTGTCGTCACCACCGGTCCGGTTGGCGCGGTCGTCATGCCGAGCGATCTCGGCAAACGGGTTCGGGCGGCAGTATTGCAGCGTCACAACGTACTTGGGCCGATCATCTACCACCCTCGTTCGCAGCGATGGACTTATATCGTCCGCCCCGACATCGACCCCGACGTGACGATGCTTGCTGAACTGTTCCGCATCTACGTATCGGTGTCTCAGCACGGTGGACAGATCGCGCTGCCGTCTCCGGCGGATCTGCACATGAGTTTCCGGATGTGGGAAGAGTGCCCCACCGATTCGTTCCGGCCGTCCGGTGCGGAGATGATCGCGCTCATCCGCGAGCACAGCGACTCCGGCAGAGGTAAGCGATGAACCCGGCGTACCGCTCCGGTGTCGAGGTGTCGCCGCGACCGTTGGAAGCGGATGTCGTGGTGTGTGTCCACCTGCACTCGCACACGTTGCACCTGTGGTACGTGGCGTGCGAGTCGGCCGCCAGGCGGTTCGCCCGGAACTGGACCGCCGCACACTTGCCGGACTACGTCACTGTGGAGAACGGTTCCCTATCGAATCTGGGCCGCCTTCCCGACGAACGATTGTGGATCGTGCCATGACCAGCAGTGGGACCATGAATAGACCAATAAGCGGTACCGCGACGCGAGCCGGGGACGCGCCCGGGTTCTAAAAATTTCGGAGTCTCGGGGTTATTGATGTCGCGTGTGCTGATACGCACGGTTCGCGCGTTGGCGTTGATTGGGAAACCGATTACGGCCCGCAATCTTGCCGGTAGTTATCGTATCGGTCCAACTCTCGCCGCGCTGCGCTGGTTGAGAAATTTCGGTTATGTGGATTCCGGAACCTCGCGCCTCGACGGCTTGCCGGTACCGGTCTACTGGCTCACCGATGTCGGCAAGCAATTACACCAGCGAATCTACGCATCGGTAGAAACCTGAAAATTTCACATGGCCATGAAGGCTGCGCTATCCGATTCCGACGAGAAACAAAGGAAATCTATGGTATTGATAGGAAAGTTGTTGCAGACTGTGATGCGATTCGCTCTCAAATTTGTCGGCAACGTCGCACTGATCGTTGTCGCCGCAACGATACTGCTTCTGCTCGATCATGCGTATCGGCACATCACCCACTGCGCGCCGCAGCGAATTTGGTGCTTCATCACCGACACGCCTGCCGCTTCTGAGCACTCGGCCGATTTTTCGCTACTCTTGCCATTCGACAGCTACGTAGGGTTGTAACTGAGTGGGGCTGTTCATGTGATTTCGCGCTGATGTGGATCCGCTTCGAAAGAGCAGGTATGCGACCTCCATTCGCCATTATGGCGGCCGGCACGATCGCCGCCATCCTGGCCACCGTGACCCTGTGGTCCGGCGACACCGAGCCGAGCCGGGCCCAACCGCCGCCGCCACCACCACGGCGGGGCGGGGACGCCACCGGTGCGGGAATTCATTTGACGACAATGGTAGAAAATGTCAGAGCCGATCCTCCTGGTGACCGGACGCCGAACTACCTCATGACGTTCTCGCATGCCGCGCAGATGTCCGGTAACTTCTCGGTGAACGTGGGGGGTAGGGGGGTGTCCGCCGGACAGGCCGTCGCGGGGTTCATCCTCGGCTGCGGGATCAGCGTGGCCGGCGGCGTCTTTGTCGGCCTCGATCCCAGTCAAGGACTGTCGGCCAGTATCTCGCCGTCGCTCACCCCACCCACCGTGTCGGTCAGCCCACCGAGCGACAACGCCAGCCCGCCGAGTGCGGCTCTCACGCCGAGTGCGGCTGTTGCGCCGAGTACGGCTGTCGCGCCGAGTACGGTCGCTGCGCCGAGTACGACTGTTGCGCCGAGTACGACTGTCGCGCCGAGTACGACTGTTGCGCCGAGTACGACTGTTGCGCCGAGTACGGCTCTCACACCGAGTATTACTCTCATACCAGGAACGACCCTCAAATCGGGGACGACTGTCGCATCAGGAACGACCCTCCCACTGGGGACGGCTCTCGCGCCGGGCACAGTGATGCCGCAGAGTTCTGCCGCTAGCGCCCCCAGCGCGTCGATCACCCCGCCCAGCCTGAGCCTCGGGCCGAGCATCGGTGGGGCCTTGGGCCTGTCAGAAGTGTTGGCGGGCACCTTGTCACCGGGCCAGGTCACCACCGTTCAGACGACGACGAGCGGTCTGGACAGCAATACCACGTTTCCGTACCAAATCTCTTTCAACAACGCCCCATTGAACATCGCCCAGTGTGCGTCGCCGGTATCGGCTGTCCCCTTCGTCAGCGCCACGATGAGCACCGCATCGGGAACAGTGCAGACCACCGGCTACGGCCAACAGTTCACCTTCTGAACCGAATCGGAGCAACTCGTACCGAGTATGCAAGCAGTGCCTTCGGACCGGAATCGTTCACTCTCCGGGGATCTGGCCACCGGCTCACGGCCTGACGGGACCCCGCGGATCGGTCCAGGTGGTGTGGCCCCCTCTGTCGGTAGTCCACCGTTACGAGAGTTGAGGGCTGGTTTGGATATCGTGCCAGAGCATCTCATACTCGGCGGGGCTGAGGTGGCCGAGGTAGCTGTGTCGGCGCCGGACGTTGTAGAAGTTGTCGATGTAGTCAGCCACGAGCGTGAGCCTCGAAACCCAGCTGACAGCATTCGATCTGGGTTTCATGCGACTCATACCCGGCATCGACAGCGCGCCGCCATTGGATGCACAACCGAGCGTGCACGTGTCACGAATGGCGAAGGAGTGGATCTCGGTAGACCTGACTATGCGGTCCCTCAAGGCGAAGGCCGATCACGAGGAACTCCCCGACCCCGTCGAAGTGCCTGCGAAGGCGCGTCTGGAGAACTGTTGCGCCGACTACACCAGAATGATCGAGGACATTCGCACCGGCACGCGTCGCCTCCGTAGACCGGACGACGACCCACCACCTGACACGGAGCCGCCTCACGAACGGCCGTAGGTCACCAGGACCGCCCTTCGGGGGCGGTCCTTCTTGTGTTGCCCCTCACTTAACCGCGCGGGCCAGCGCTACCCACGCCCTCTCAGCGGGACGGCTCGCCTCGCGCCCGTCGGCGTCGGAGCCTGCGGGCGGGCCAACTGCGTACGCCACACGCCGCATTCACCGCAGGTCGCAGGCCATTTCACGGGTGAGGTCAGGCGTGTCGGGCGCAGCTGGTTCAGGATTAATCATCCTGGCGCGGGCGGCGTTGTCGACTCCCGACCGGCGGCAGCTTTCTAGGCGGGGGTGTCCCATTCGAGGAGGACGTTGTCCTCGGCGGTGTCGTGCCAGGCCGGGTATCCGGTGGTGGGCCGAGTCTGGTTGGGGTAGAGGAGGTTCTGGATCTGGGGGTCGTCGTGGTCGAAGGCTGCCTCGTTGTAGGGCAGTTGCTCGGCACCGGTGTGATGGGCGATGCGCGGGCCGCGTTCGGGGAGATCGGCCAGTCGTACTCGTCGGGCGGCCGCGTCGTCGCGCTCAACTGCCCACAGTGCCCACACCGGTCCTGCCGGGCCGTCGGGGTGAGTCAGATCGCGACTGGTCGTCGCGATCACCAGGTCGGGGGCGTAGCTGCCGAACGCGCGACTCAACGCGGTCCGCAACCCATTCTCGCGGCGCGCGGAATGCACACTGAACAGCAGGATCCCGAACTTGTCGGTCGGGAACCCTTGATAGTCAGCGAGTTTGGACACAACGGTCTTCAACGACTCGGTACCGGTGTCGTACTCGAGGAAGAACCGCACCGCGCGACCGTCGTGTTCCCAGCAGCCGTAGCCGTCGGGATGGAGTTGGTCCTCACCGGAGGCGTGGGTCCAGAACACCTCGGCGCATTGGCGCTCCGACCACCACTGGGTCAACCCCTGCACCGAGCCCGGCGCGGCCAGGCCGAGGCGAGCGGGGTTGCGGCGGGCGGCCAGCGCGGCGAAGAAACCGTTCACGCCCAGGCGATGGCCGAGCATCGGCGAGCACGCCAGCCGCTCCAACCCCAGGGCGTACTTGGCCGGGGCCGGTGGAGTTTGCGCGCGCTGGGCCGCGATCAGGCGTGCGCCGGAATAGCCGAGCGCGTGGCGTGTTTGGGTGGTGCCGCCGCCGTAGAGGGACTCGCGGAAGGCGAACAGCATGCCCATCTCGCGCAGTTTCCGCAGCCGATCCTGCGCGCGCCGGACCGAGGCGAACTCCAGCGACGCGATCTGGTCGGTGGTGAACGCCTTGTGCTCGGACAGCAAGGCCATCAGGCGACGGTCACGATCGAGCAGACGAAACCACGCACCCGCGTCCGGATGCCCGCCACGACGCCCGCCACGCCGCCGCCCCACGAGTGAATCATGTCTCTGACTATTGGTATTCATTATCACTGCGGCACCGTGGGTGGCGACGGCGCAGCCGCCGATCAATCAGCAGGCGCAGATCGTGGCGCGTGTCAACGACAACCACGGTCGGCTGGTGCTGTTGCGCCGCGGGTACTACAACGCGGTCGCCGATCAGGGATTCGGCTTCGACAAGGCGATGAACAAGCACAACCTGACCGACCCGTCGATCATCACCGCCGTGGTGCACAACCCGGCGCCAGCGGAGTCGAGAACGCGGCGACCGATCGCTGGTACTACCGCGGGCCGTGGCAACACCGCCAGTGCACCTCGGGCGGGGAATGCCGAGTCATCGCCGAAGTTGTCGTCAGAGTGATCGTGGAATTCCGTGCCTGGGATGCCGATCCACGGCAAGGAGAGGTCGGGGTGATCACCGCGTACTGTGAGAACATGCCTCGATGCCCTGACTGGCTCAACAACCTTCAGGCGCGATGAACGCCCCAGGCCCTACCGGGCACAAGCACTATGCCGGCGGACCGGGATGGGCGCAATCCTCTTCCCCGGCCGTCGATAGCGGTGCGCGCCCCTCCGACCCGCTCTACGCCGACCTGTTGCCCAGCGACCGGCAGCGCTGGGCGCTCGCGGTCGCCGAAAACGTGGTGTGGTACTCGCGCCAGCCCCACGCGCTACACACGATTGACGACTGCTGGATCGACACGGATCTGGCAATGTGCCTGTGCTACAGCAACACCGGGGGCCGCTTCGCCGCCCGCTTCACGCGCCTCGAGGTGTCCCCGCTGTTCGGCCCCGAACATCCGCCGTACTCCGCCTCCGAACAGGCATCGAACCTCTACTCCGTCCAACTCGGCGGCGGCCCCCCAGCCCGGTCCGAGTGGACCGACCCCGACGGCCGCAGCTGGTGGGGCGATGCTCCGGCCCGAGGCTGGCCACACGTGTTGGATCCCGGTACCCGCCTGGTCACCATCCCCCGATAAAGCCACGCCCGTAGCGTGCAGGCCGCAGCCGGAGTCAGTAGCTGTCGAGGTAGCGCCACCGAATCCGGGTGATGGTGGACTCCGCGGCGCAGCCGGTGTGGCTGGCGCAGAAGAACTCAACGAACTCGGCCGGGCTCATCTCCGGAAACCCTTCGGCGGCGACCTCTTCCGCGGTGATGAGGTCCAGGCGTTCGCGGCGCACGTCCTCCACTTCGACGTCGACGATCCGCACCAGCGGCTCGCCCTTGCGACGACCCATCACCTTGCGGCACAGGGATGCTCCTACGGATGTCAAGGAGCGGGTTCGGGGTTGTTGGTGGTGATGAGCTGGTAGAGCTCGCGGGCGATGTAGCGTTTGAGGCAGCGGCTGAGGAGCTGGCAGCGTCGATCGCCAGGGGGTGACCCGATGCAGCGCACGGTGTCCGGCGGCGTTGTTCGGTGCTGTCGGTGGGCACGGATACCGTGGACGAGTCCGGCGGTGCTGGGTCAAGTACGTGCCGGAGTGAAACGCGAAGGGCGGACCGTGCCGAACGGTCCGCACTTTTTCATGCCCGCACTTGCGTCAGTCGTTGCAGGTCAGCAGCTACTCCGACCAAAATTTCTTCAGTACTACTGGAACCCCGACCGGTTTTCCTCCAGTCCCGCCGTGTCCTTGAGGCGACGCTGACATACATGCGGTGACTCTGGCATCCATCGCACGAAGGCAACGGCATTGGTCATTCGCACGGTCCTCCCCATCGCTGCGGCGATAGCCGCTGTTCTGGCGAGTACTACGGGGTGCAGCAGCTCGACGCCCCCGAACCCGAATATCGCGGCGTGCGACACGTTCGCCCGCAACGCCAACGCGTTAGTACGTGACCTCAACGACGGGCAGCACCGCCTGTCGGATACAACCGGCGTACTTCAGACGGCGGTTAATCAGATCGACGCCGCCTCGATGCAGGCGACGGGCGACGTCAAAACCCGGTTGAGCGAGTTCGTCCAGACGATCAACATTGCCCCGATCGATTTCGACATGCGCGCAAAAGGCGCAGCGACCGAACAAGTATCGCAATCGGTACAGCGCGCCTGCACCACGGAGGGCCAGTCGGAACAGGTCTCGACCTTCCCGACGTCGCTGTTCGGACCCAACTGACGATCAGGCAGGACGCGTGGGCGCGGTCTCCGGCCACTGCGAGGTAGAAGGTTCGCTCGCCCGGCTGGCCCTGGCCTCGGATTCGGTGACCGGCGGCTGGTCGTGAGCCGACTCAATTCAAGATCACAGAATGGCCCGGGGCGTGCGTCAGTCGTTTCGGTAGATGTGTCCCAATTGCCCGGCGGCCCGGTCAATCTCGGCGGCCGCCGTGGTGTGCGCCGCCGCAGCGATGGCCAGACTTGCTGTCGCTTCGCGCATTCCGGCCGGGTATCTGGTCGGCGGTGCCGTCCGGGGTGTCGTGTCCGTAGCGGTCGGCCTGGTCGCCGATGTCGGCCGCGTAGCGCGCGAGCCTTTCCAGCACTCCAACCGACGTGTGGTCGGCGGCCGAGAGTGTCACGAACACCGCGTGTGCGTCGGCCGGATCGCGCAACAGATCACCGTGAATCGTCGCGTGCCCGAGATACCGCCACAGTTCGGCGATCGCACCCGCGGCCGCCGCGACACTCTCGGCCGTGTACTGGTCTGCGGTACTCCAGGTACGCCGCACGGCGTCGATTCCGTCTTGCACGGACATTGTGGTTGCTCCTGGTCTTCGATATATGTGGAAAGGCTCGCGCGCTACGCGGCCGAGTGAATCCCCGCCCCTCGCGGGGCGGGGAGTGTGGTCACGCTGCGGACAGGATCCGGTAGGCCGTCGCCCGCGAGATACCGAAGGTCTTCGCGATGGTGGTGGGCGACTCGCCAGCGGCCCGCATACGCCGTGCCCCGGCGATCTGTTCGGCGTTCAAGGCGGTAGGGCGGCCGGTCTGACGGCCACGGACACGGGCCGCTTCGCGGGCCACAGCGGCACGCTCGGCGATCAACTCGCGCTCCAGCTCGGCGAGCGACGCGAACACGCCCGCGACCATGCGCCCGGCGGCGGTGCTGGTGTCGATACCTTGGATTCGAGACAGCTGCGGCCGGGGTCGCCTCGCGCGACGACCCGCAGGTCGCTCAGTCTCGAAATCTGCACTCATGGGGCGATCCTGCCGACCCCCTTGGTGCCCGCGGGATCCGGTGACGTGAAAAGTCACGCTT
>NZ_JBNPVW010000024.1:0-100964 GCF_050434125.1 Nocardia sp. GP40
TCACACCGCCGTCGTACGGCGTCGAGGACGCTCCAGCCGACGGTAGGTCAGCGTGACATCGAAGCAGAAGTTGCCAACAGCGTTGGGGGCGTAATTTCACCGTTGCTGGCGAATCTGTTCATGCACTACGCATTCGATGCGTGGCTGGTTCGGGAGTTCCCGAACGTTGCGTTCGAGCGGTACTGCGACGACGCGGTGGTGCACTGCGCGAGTGAGGACCAAGCGCACCTGGTGCGGGAGGCGATCGCGGCGCGATTGGCCGAATGTGGTGGGCTGCAACTACATCCCGACAAAACCCGCATCGTGTACTGCAAGGACCGTGCTCGGCGTGGAGAGTTCCAGCACACGTCGTTCACGTTCTTGGGGTACGGGTTCCGATCGCGGATGGTTCGGACGAGGACGGGGAGGTTCTTCTCCGGCTTCAACCCGGCCATCAGCGACGAAGCCGCCAAGGGCATCCGGGAGCGGGTCCGTTCCTGGAGACTGCACCAACGCAGCGGCTCGACCATGAATGAACTCGCCCGGGAAGTGAACACGGTGGTGCGAGGGTGGATGAACTACTACGGGCGGTTTCGCCGCTCGGCGTTGCATTTCAGCCTCAATCGAATCAACGACTACCTGGTGCGATGGCTCGTGCAGAAATATAAGCGGTTCCGGGGCCGGTGGAAGCGGGCACGCGAAGCGTTGCGCAAAATCGCGCACGCTTACCCGCGGCTATTCACCCACTGGGCGATCGTGACTCCGTAACCGTGAACGACTCGATGATGGGAGCCGTATGACGGGAGACTGTCACGCACGGTTCTGAGAGAGCCGGGAGGTGAGATCCCTCCCGGCCACTCGCTAGTCCTTGAAGTAGTAGGGCGCGGCCAGATCCTCGTGCAGGGTCGGGCCGGTCGGCTGCCAGCCCAGCTGGTCCCGCAGGGAGCCGCTGTCGCCGGTGACGCTCATGCCGAAGAACGTCCCGATCCAGCCGAAGTGAGCCAGCGCGTCCTCGCGGGAGATCGACCGCACCGGCAGGTCGAGTCCCTTGCCGATGGCCTCGGCGATCTCGCGGGTCGGCACGCCGGATTCGGCCATCGCGTGCAGAACCGTTCCGGCGGAGGACTTTTCGATCGCGAGGCGGAACGCCCGCGCGGCATCCGAGCGGTGCACCGCGGGCCAGGTCTGCGTGCCGGTGCTGATGTAGCCGGAGATGCCGGTCGCCCTGGCGGCCTCGACGAGGGCATGGACGAAGCCGTGATCGCCCTCGCCGTGCACCGTCGTCGGCAGGCCCATCACGACCGAGCGGACGCCGCGGTCGGCGAGGCGGATGGTGGCCGCCGCGGTGGCCGGGCGGATCATGTCGCCCGTGTCGATTCCGGGCTCGCCGATGTTGTGCGGGACCAGCCCGGAGGCGATGACCAGCGGCCGGTCCGAGCCGGCGAGCACATCTCCGAACGCGTCGACGACCGCGCGATCGATGCGCTGGTTCTCCTCGAAGTTCGAGAAATCGTGGATGAAGGCCAGGTGGATGACGCCGTCGGAATCCTCGGCGCCCGCGCGCAGGCCGTCGAGATCGTGCAGGTCTCCCCGGCGTACCCGCGCGCCGGTGGCGGCCAAACGTGCGGCGGCGGCATCCGATCGCACCAGTCCGACAACATCGTGACCTGCGCTGATCAGTTCGGGAACGACGGCGGAGCCGACCCAGCCGGAGGCGCCGGTGACGAAAATGCGCATGAGAACAGCCTCTCTGCTTGCTTATGTCAGTGGATGACATCACTGTAGCTGCGATGACAGCCGCTGTCATCAAGTGAGTTCAGTGGGTGACATCACCGCTAGAATGGGGCCATGGCTCGATGGGAACCGAATGGACGAGGCCGCCTCCGGGATGCGGCGATGGAGCTGTATCTCGAGCGCGGTTTCGATCAGACCACCGTCGCGGACATCGCCGAGCGGGCCGGGCTGACCGAGCGCACGTTCTTCCGCCACTTCGCGGACAAGCGCGAGGTGCTGTTCGGCGGGCAGGATCTCCTGCACGAGCTGACGGCGAAAGCCATTGCCGAGGCGCCCGATTCGGCCGCGCCCATCGACGTGATGGAGTCGGCCCTGATCGCCGTGTGCGAGATGATCGGGCAGGATCGGGATTTTTCGCGGCAGCGGCAATCGGTGATCGACGCGAACGCCGCACTGCGCGAGCGCGAGCTGATCAAGCTTGCCGCGCTCGCGGAGACCAGCGCCGAGGCGCTGCGCGCCCGTGGGGTTCCCGAACCGGCCGCGAGCCTGGCCGCCGAGGTGGGCATCGCGGCATTCAAAATCGGATTCACGCGGTGGGTATCGGCCGATCGGGGCGGCACGCTCGTGGAATCCGCCCGTGCGGCGATGGCCGAGGTCAAGACCGTCACGGCCGGGTAGGCGCGCCTTCGCCGGCTCAGTGCCGGTTCGCGTTGCGGGCGGCGCCGCGGTGGGCCGGGACCGTCGTGGGATCCTCGGGCCAGGAGTGCTTGGGATAGCGGCCTCGCAGGTCCGCGCGGACCTGCGACCAGCCCGTGCGCCAGAAGGAGGCCAGATCGGCGGTGACCGCGACGGGGCGCTGGGCGGGGGAGAGCAGGTGCAGCAGGATCGGGACGCGGCCGTCGGCCAGGCGGGGTGCGTCGGCCCAGCCGAAGATCTCCTGAACCTTCACCGCGAGCACCGGTTGTTCGGCGGAGTAGTCGAGCCGGGGAGCGCTGCCGGAGGGTACCGAAAGGCGTTCGGGCGCAAGCTCGTCCAGCCGCGCGGCCGCGGGCCAGGGCAGCAGGCGGCGCAGTGCGTGTCCGGCGTCGATGCGTTCGAGGTCCGCGCGGCGGCGTGCGGTGGCGAGGTCCGGGCCCAGCCAGGCGTCGGTGTCGTCGAGCAGGGCCTCGTCGTCGACCGGGGGCCAGGGCGCGCCGAGGGTGCGGTGCAGGAAGTTGAGGCGGTCGCGCAGGGAGCGTGCGTCCGGATTCCAGTGCAGTACACCGAGACCCGCTGAACGCAGGCCGGAATACACAGCCGTGCGGACCAATCGAGGATCCGGTTCGCGAATCGGTCTTTCCGACAGCACGATCGAGCCGAGTCGTTCCGTTCGGCGGGCCACCACGTCGCCGTCGACCCAGTCCACCTCGTCGGCAGTGGTCAGGAGGTTGGGCGCGGCATCGCGGGCCAGTCGCTCGTCGGCCACCGCGGCCAGTCGGACGAGCCCGTCGGAGCGGCCGGGATCCCGGGTCGCCACGGCGACGGCGAGCCACTCGGCGTCGCCTAGGCCCGAGCCTGGTGGCAGCGTGACCGCGGTACCCCCCGCCATCAGATAGCTCGACGAGCCCGCGGCGCGGCGTCGTGCCAGTCGTTCCGGATGTGCCAGTGCGACAACGAAAGCGGGGTCGTCGGTGCTGGAATAGCGGTCGTCTCGGGTACCCTCCGTCGCGCCGCCTTTATCGCTGGTCGCGCCGCGCGATGCTCGACCCGACCCCGCGTCTTCGCGCCCCGGACTCCGGGTGCGAGGACTGTTCTGCGTGGAGTGAGCCTCGGTGCGCCGATCGCGCCCGGTCGACGGCCCGACGTCCGTTGCCGGCGCGCCCCGGGGGCCGTCGGCCGCTTGCTCGGCGAGTCGGGTGAGCCGCTCGACCTCGCGGACCCAGCGGGCGGGTCGTTCCCGGCGCAGCGTGCGCAGGCCGGATGCGAGATCGACTGTCGAGGTGAGGGTGTCGTCGTCGAGCATCGTGACGACCTCGGCCGCAGTACGGGCGCCCACCGCGGCCGCACCGTCCAGTAACGCTCGTGCGAGGCGGGGGTGCAGGCCCACCCGCGCGAGCCGTTGCCCGTGTTGGGTGACTGTGCCGTCGTCGTCCACAGCCTCCAAGGCGCGCAAGACATCTCGGCCCGCGGCCAGGCCGCCGGACGGCGGCGCATCCCACCAGGCCAGGGCGGTGCCGTCCGGGGTGCCCCAGCAGGCGAGCTCGAGGGCGAGACGGGTCAGGTCGGCCGTGCGGATCTCCGGCTCCGGGTAGGCGGGCAGAGTGGATTGTTCGTGCTCGGGCCAGCATCGCCAGGCGTGCCCGGGGGCCTCGCGCCCGGCGCGTCCGGCGCGCTGTTCGGCGACCGCCGCCGAAACGCGAACCGTGGCAAGGCCGGACAGTCCGCGGCCGCGGTCGATGCGCGGCACGCGAGACAGTCCGGAGTCCACTACGGCACGCACTCCCGGCACGGTCAGGCTGGATTCGGCCACCGCGGTCGACAGCACCACCCGTCGCCGGGAGCCCCGGCGCAGTGCGTCGTCCTGCCCTCCGGCGGACAATCGGCCGTGCAGCGGCACCACGTCCACGTCCTGCAGATCGGCGAGTTGCTGTGTGGTGCGCCGGATTTCGGCGGCGCCGGGCAGGAATGTCAGAACGTCGCCGGATGTTTCGGCGAGCGCGGCCCGCACCGCGCGGGCCACCTGAGCCTCGATGCGTTCGCGGGGGAGCGGGGGAAGGTACGAGATCGGCACCGGGTAGGTCCGCGCGTGCACCTCGAGGACGGGCGCGCGGTCGTCCTCGCCCAGCAGCGTCGCGAGCCGGTCGGCGGCGACGGTCGCGGAGGTGGCCAGCACCCGGAGTTCCGGCAGCAGCCCGGCGCGGGCGTCGAGGAGCAGCGCCAGCAGCAGGTCGGCGTCGAGATGCCGTTCGTGGCACTCGTCGAGGATCACCGCGTCGACCCCGGCCAGTTCGGGATCGCCCTGCAACCGGCGTACCAGCAGCCCGGAGGTGACGACCTCGATCCGGGTGCCCGCGCTCACCCGTCGATCCCCGCGCACCGAATAGCCAACGGTTCGTCCCACCGGCTCACCCAGCAGTGCGGCCATGCGCGCGGCCGCCGCCCGCGCGGCCAGCCGCCGCGGCTCGGCCACGACCACCCGCCCGGTCATCGAGGCCGCGAGCGCCAGCGGCACCAGGGTCGTCTTGCCCGTGCCCGGCGGCGCGACCAGCACCGCGGTGTGCCGCTCGCGCAGTGTCGCGACGATCCGGTCGAGCGCACCCCGCACCGGCAGATCGGGAAGTTCGGGCAGTTCCATCGCCGATCAGTCTGCCGGGGGGCTCTCTGCGCACGGAAATCGGTCGGCACGGTCCGGATCTCCGGCGGCGACCCGCCCGTCGATCGGTCAGTAGAGCTCGACCTCCCAGGGTTCTAGTTCCGGCTCGCCCGGCGGGAGTTCGCCGGTGCAGTACCGGTACAACCAGGCCGCCGCGCGGCGCTCGGCATACTTCTCGTTGACCGGCTCGCCCGCGTCGTCGAGCTCCAGGACGTTGGCGAAGATTGCGAAGCACGTCTCCATCTGCGACGGCGAATCGCGCAGCTCGTCCCAGTAGTCGACACCGGTGAGCATGGGGTGGCCGACGGAGCCCCGGGCCACCCATCCGGCGAATCGCCTGATCGCCCCGGACGCGCCGGCACCTATCCGAGCAGTCACCGGCGGACTGTATCGCGCGGATCGATGTCGGTTGTGCATATGTGATCTCGGCGAGATAAACGGGCGTGAGCCGGGGCGGGCGCATCGCCTACGATTCCACCAGCGACAATGTCAGCAAGAGGTACGAGGACAGACCCGGACGCAGGGGAGAGACGAACCATCGTGGCGCAGGACAACGCAGCCGACAAGGACCCGGCACAGCAGGCGGCGCTCAGCGAAGAGTCGCTGAGCGCGGCGGCCGAGGCGGCGGAGAAGGCTTTTGCCGCGGCCGCGGACCTCGATGCGCTCGCGGCCGCGAAGACCGAGTACATGGGCGGTAAGTCGCCGATCTCGCTGGCGCAGCGCTCGCTGGGCAGCCTGCCCAAGGAGGAGAAGTCCGAGGCCGGCAAGCGGGTCAACGTGGCGCGTTCCCGGGTCAGCGCGGCCTTCGAGGCCCGCCGGGCCGAGCTGCTCGCCGAGCGCGACGCCGCCGTGCTGGTCGCCGAGGCCATCGATGTGACGCTGCCCGCCCGGCGCGCCGCGGTCGGCGCCCGGCACCCGATCACCGCGATCTCCGAGCGCGTGGCCGACGTGTTCGTCGGGATGGGCTGGGAGGTCGCCGAGGGGCCCGAGGTCGAGACCGAGCACTTCAACTTCGACGCGCTGAACTTCCTGCCCGACCATCCGGCGCGCACCATGCAGGACACCTTCCACCTCGCGCCGGAGGGCTCGCGGCAGGTGCTGCGCACCCACACCTCGCCGGTGCAGGTGCGCTCGATGCTCTCGCGCGAGCTGCCGATCTATGTGGTGTGCCCGGGGCGTACCTTCCGCACCGACGAGCTCGACGCCACGCACACCCCGGTGTTCTCTCAGGTGGAGGGCCTGGCGGTGGACAAGGGCCTGACGATGGCGCACCTGCGCGGCACCCTGGATGCCTTCGCCCGGGCGCTGTTCGGCGCCGAGACGCGAACCCGCATGCGGCCCAACTACTTCCCCTTCACCGAGCCCTCGGCCGAGGTGGACGTGTGGTTCCCGGACAAGAAGGGCGGGGCCGGCTGGGTGGAATGGGGCGGCTGCGGCATGGTCAACCCGAAGGTGCTGATCGCCAGCGGGATCGACCCCGAGGTGTACAGCGGTTTCGCCTTCGGTATGGGTCTCGAGCGCACCCTGCAGTTCCGCAACGGCATTTCCGATATGCGCGACATCGTCGAAGGCGACGTGCGGTTCACCCTGCCCTTCGGCATCCAGTCCTGACACCGGCCCCACACCGAGGCACACGAGAAAGCGAAACGTCCAGTGCGAGTAGCGCAGTCCTGGCTGACCGAAATCCTGCAGCGCACCACCCCCGGCTGGTCGGTGACGCCGGAGGAGCTCGACGCGGGCTTCGTCCGGGTCGGCCTGGAGGTCGAGGAGCTCGACAAGCTCGAGCGCATCACCGGCGCGATCGAGCATCCGCTCGTCGTCGGCCGCGTCGCGGAGATCACCGAACTGACCGAGTTCAAGAAGCCGATCCGGTTCTGCAAGGTCGACGTCGGGAACCCGGATCTGCAGGAGATCGTCTGCGGCGCCCGCAATTTCGCCGTCGGTGACCTGGTCGTGGTGGTGCTCCCGGGCGGTGTGTTGCCGGGCGGCTTCGAGATCAGCTCGCGCAAGACCTATGGGCACACCTCGAACGGCATGATCTGCTCGGTCGCCGAACTCGGTATCGGCAAGGACCATTCGGGCATCCTGGTGCTCGAGCCGGGCACCGCCGAACCCGGCGCGGACGCGAACGAGCTACTGGGCCTGGACGATACGGTGGTCGAGCTGAACATCACCCCCGACCGCGGCTACTGCTTCTCGGTGCGCGGGCTGGCGCGCGAGCTCGCCTGCGGTTTCGACCTCGAGTACGCCGACCCGGCGGTGCGCACGGTGCTTACCCACCCCGTCGGCTCCGCAAGCTCCGCCGACCGACCGTCCCCGTTGCCCGACGACGAGGCCGAGGCGTGGCCGATCAAGGTTGAATCCGACTCCGGCTGCACGCGTTTCGCGGCGCGCAGGGTGACCGGCATCGACCCCACGGCGATGAGCCCGTGGTGGCTGCAGCGCCGGCTGCTGCTGGCCGGGGTCCGCCCGATCTCGCCCGCGGTCGATGTCACCAACTACGTGATGCTCGAGCTCGGGCAGCCGCTGCACGCGTTCGACGCCTCGAAGGTCAACGGGCCGTTGGTGGTTCGCAAGGCCAACACCGGCGAGACGCTGCGCACCCTGGACGAGTCCGAGCGGGTGCTGGACGGCGAGGACACCGTCATCGCCGACGATTCGGGCGTGATCTCGCTGGCAGGTGTCATGGGCGGCGCCACCACCGAGGTGAGTTCGGACTCGACCGACATCCTGCTCGAGGCCGCGACCTGGAATCCCCTCGCGGTCTACCGCACCGGCCGCCGCCACAAGCTGAGCTCGGAGGCCGGCAAGCGCTACGAGCGCGTGGTCGACCCCGAGGTGAACGTCGCCGCACTCGATCGCGCCGCCTCGCTGCTGGCCGAGATCACCGGCGGCACAATCGAACCCGCGCTGACCGACGTGCGCCTGCCGGTCGATCCGGCCGCGCCGATCCACATGGATCTGGATCTGCCCGACCGCACCGCCGGGGTGAGCTACCCGACCGGGACCGCGGCGCGGCGTCTGGCCCAGATCGGCTGCGCGGTCGACGTCGATGTCAGCGAGTCCGGGCACGGCCAGCTGGTGGTGACCCCGCCGAGCTGGCGGCCCGATCTGGCCCAGCCCGCCGATCTGGTGGAGGAGGTGCTGCGCCTCGAGGGTCTCGAGCAGATTCCGTCGGTGCTGCCGACCGCCCCCGCCGGCCGCGGGCTCACCGCCACCCAGCGCCGCCGTCGCGCGGTCAGCCGGGCGCTGGCGTTCTCCGGCTGCGTCGAGGTGCCCGCGCCGATCTTCCTGCAGGCCGGGGCGTTCGACACCTGGGGCCTGCCCGCCGGCGATCCGCGCCGGGCCACCATGCGCGTGCTGAACCCGTTGGACGTCGAGCGGGCCGAGCTGGCCACGACGCTGCTGCCAGGTCTGCTGGAGGTGGCCGCCCGCAACATCTCCCGCGGCGAGCGGGACCTGTCGATCTACGGCATCGGCCAGGTCGTGCTGCCGGGGCCCAACATCCGTCCGGTCGACGCGCTGCCGGTGGACCGGCGGCCCAGCGACGCGCAGATCGCGGAGCTGATCGACTCGCTGCCCACGCAGCCGGTGCACGTCGCCGCCGTGCTGACCGGGCGCCGCGAGCCGCGCGGCCCGTGGGGGCCCGGCCGGGCCGCGGAGGCCGCCGACGCCTTCGCCCTGGCCGACGCGGTCGCCGAGGCCGCCGGGGTGACCATCGAGCGCCGGGCCGCGGCCTATCTGCCGTTCCATCCGGGGCGCTGCGCCGAACTCCTCGTCGAGGGCGTCGTGGTCGGGCATGCGGGCGAGCTGCATCCCGCGGTGCTGGAGCGGGCTGGCCTGCCGCCGCGCACCTGTGCGGTGGAGCTGGACATGGACGCCCTACCGCTGCGCGAATCCCGGCCCGTGCCAACGGTTTCCCCGTTCCCGGCGGTGCTGCAGGACGTCTCGGTGAGCGTCGCGCGTGCGGTGCCCGCCGCCGCGGTCGAATCCGCGCTGCGCTCCGGCGCCGGTGAGCTGCTGGAGGACATCGCGCTGTTCGATGTGTACGAGGGCGCGCAGGCGGGCGAGGGGCGCACCTCGCTCACCTATGCGCTGCGCTTCCGCGCCACGGATCGGACGCTGACCGAGGACGAGGCGAGTGCGGCGCGCGACGCCGCGGTGGCGGCGGCATCCGCGTCGGTGGGAGCGGTGTTGCGCGGATAGTCGGTCGGCGGAATCGATTCGGCCGCCGGTCGTGTCGATTCGCCCGGGTTCGGTGCGTCGAAGTCGATGAGCCCGGTGAGCGTCACCGGGCCGATAGCGAGGAGCCGAGCATTGACCACATCAGCCCAGCCCACCGCCGCCGCTCCGAAGGCGCGCCTGCTCATCCTGTGGGATACGCCCTCGGACGCCGAGGCATTCGAACGGCACTACCGCGAGGTGCACATACCGCTGGCGAACCAGCTCCCGGGCCTGCGTCGATACACCCGGAGCCATTCCCCGGCCGCGGTGCACGGCGACTCGTGCTACATGGTCGCCGCACTCGATTGGGATGATCGCGCGGCCCTGGATGCGGCCCTCGCGTCGGAGGCCGGGCAGGCGACCGGCGCCGACGTTGCGAATCTGACCCGCTACGCCGGGATCCACAGCATGATCCTGGATCTCGCCGACGTGTAAACCGCGTCGGACGGCCCGCCGAGATGCCGTGCGCTGCATGGGCGGTGGGGGAGCGACTGCCCGATCACGATGGAGGGTGCCCAGAGGGGATGTGCCTGGGCGGATGTGCCGCGCGATCCGCCCCGGCCGGCCCGCCGATATTTCGCGCGCTGCACGGGCAGTGGGAGCGACTGCCCGATCACGGATGGAGCGCGCCCGGAGGGGATGTGCCTGGGCGGATGTGCCCGCGCGATCCGCCCCGGCCGGCGGGCTCGCCGGTCCGCGCGGAGACGGACATGCCGACACGGACATATCTGTTGGGTACGAGGCGCGCAACGCCGTGCGGTTAAGCTCGGCCGGGTGAGTGTGTCCTGGAACCTCGTGCACCGCGTGGCCGTCTGCGCGGCGGTGCTGCTGGTGGCGGCCGGATGCGGGCAGCAGCAGACCCGATCCGCAAGTGCCGTGCCTACGACCACGGTCGTACCGGCACATTCCGTGACCGCGCGACCGGTCGACTTCGGCCCGGGAAGTGTGGGGGCCGGGCTGCCCGCAGGGGTGCCCGTGCCGCCGCCGGGCACCGATCAACTGCTGACCGTGCTGGTGTCGGGGCCGGGCAGCACCACCGGGACCCTGCAGGGCTGGCAGCGCTCGAGCGGCGGCTGGACCAGCGCCGTCGGGCCGGTGTCCATCCGGGTCGGGACCGCCGGCGTGGGGCCGACGCACGAGGGGATGAACCGCACACCGGTGGGCACGTTCGGGCTGCCCTCGGCGTTCGGGCGGGAGCCGAATCCGGGTACGAGGCTGCTCTACCGGCAGATCGGCACCAGCGACTGGTGGGTGAGCGATCCGAAGAGTTCGCAGTACAACACCTATCAGCACTGCGCCCCGGGTACCTGCCCGTTCGACGAGCGCGACGGCGAGAACCTGGGCCAGGCCGGCACCAGTTACGACTATGCGATCGTGATCGGCTACAACACCGCGCCCGTCCGACCCGGGGCGGGCTCGGCCTTCTTCGTGCACGTGGACGCGGGTATTCCGTCGGAGGGATGCGTCGAGACGCCGCGCGCCTCGGTGGTCGCCCTACTGAAATGGCTGGATCCGGCGCAGCATCCGAACATCACCATCGCGTACCACTAGCGCGGCCTGGACAATGACTCGTATGCGACATCCGTCGACGCCGATCCTGAATGCGCTCACGTTCATGCCGGAGCGGCAGATCACCGTGACGCCGGCGGGGTTCGGGGTCGACTACGAGGACCTGTATTTCACGGCCGCCGACGGCACGCGGATCAACGGGTGGTTCGTGCGTGCGGCGAATGCCCGTCCCGCCGGATCCCCGCTGGGCCACGTCCTGTTCGCGCACGGCAATGCCGGCAATATCGGGGATCGCTCGCCGGTGCTCGCGCTGCTGGCCGCCGTCGGATTCGACGTGCTGGTCTTCGACTACCGCGGCTTCGGGCGCAGCGGCGGGCGCCCCAGTGAGCGCGGGATCTACCTTGATGCGCGCGCCGCGCGCGAGACGCTGCTCGCACAACCCCGGGTCGATCCGAATCGGGTTGTGTACCTGGGCAAATCGCTGGGCGGTGGGGTGATGACGGAGTTGGCCACACGCTACCCGCCCGCCGCGCTGATCCTCATGTCCACCTTCACCGGCCTGCGCGACGCGGCCGGGGTGGTCTACCCCTATCTGCCGAGACCCTTTGTGCCCGATGCATTTCCGAATCTGCGCCGGATCCGGTCGCTGCGCAGCCCGGTGCTGATCATGCACGGCGACAACGACGAACTGCTGCCGGTCCGCATGGCGCGCGAATTGTACGACGCCGCACCGGAACCCAAGCGGCTGCACATCTATCCGGGTGGGTGTCACAACGATCTGATCCTGATCCCGAGCTGGGCGCCGACGGTGGCGGAGTGGGTGTCCTCGGTGCTCGATGATGCCTCGGCGGTCCCGGAGTAGATCCGCGAGGCCCAATGGCAGGTTCGCGCACCCGGCGCGTCCGGCCCGGGGCCGGTGATTCTGCGTAGCCTGGGATACATGTCCGAACTGACGGATCTGGCGGCCATTCTCGCCGTGCTGCCGGACGAGGATCTGCTGAGCGTCGTGACGGCGGCGACCACGGGGCGGCCCGGCCTGGAACCGCTGCATCTGGTGGCGGTGGAGTTGTCCGCCCGGACCGGCCATGCGGACCCGGAGCCCGATGTGACGTCGGACACGAGCCCGGCCGCCGAGGTCGCGGGCGGTCGCGCGGTGACCCCGTTCGACCAGCCGAGTCCGGTCACCGGAGCCATCCTGACGCCGACCGAGTTCCCGGGCACCGGCTACTCGGATTCCGGTGTCCCTACTTTCGAGTCAGTTCGCGATAAGGTCGAGCGGCGCTTCGGTACCGCGCAGGGAATGGGCGAGCTCTCGGCGCAGACACCGGTGGGCCGCGGTGCGCAGGAACAGTGGCAGGCGCGGCAGAAGGCCGCGCGGGAACGCCTGGACGAGATTCGGAAGTCGATGCACCGCAACGACTCCGACCAGACGGGCGGTCCAGGAGAGACGAACTAGGGGAACGAATGGCCCAGCCGCGCGAAATCGCCGAGCGCCTGCTCGATGCGCAAGTGGACTTCCTGCTGGCGGAGGTGAGCGGCGACCGGTTCGCCGAGGTGATCGCGCGCGATGTGGAGGCCGTGATCGGCGTCGCGGACACCATGATCTTCCGCGACATCGTCGGCGTCGAGGATGCCCGGCAGACCGTGCGCACCGTGGTCGACCGGATCGGCGGCAGTCCGGTGATCGCGGATTCGGTGGGTGTGTTCGCCGATGCGATCTACGACAACATCGCCCGCAACGAGGACTACACGCTCGGTGACGTCGTGGAGCGCGAACCGGTGGAGGCGCTGCTGGAGAAGATCTTCGGCATGCACCAGGCCCAGGAGCGGATCTTCGAGCGCCTGACCGAGAGCCCGCTGGTCGCGACCGTCGCGTCGAAATTCGTGGACAAGCTGATCGACGACTTCATGGAGTCGAACCGGCAGATGGCCGCCAAGATTCCCGGCGTGGGATCGCTGGTCTCCTTCGGCACCTCGGCGGCCAAGACGGCGCGCAAGGCGGCCGAGAAGGCCGCCGACGGCACCTTCATCGGCGAAATGGCCGGCAAGGGTGCGCAATACGCGCTCAAGCGCACCAACAATGCCATCCGCGAAATGCTCCGGGACGCGCCCGTGCACAGCGCGGCGATGGAATTCTGGGATCTGCACGCGGGTGAGCCCGTGAGCGGCCTGCGCGACTACCTGTCCCGGCAGGACCTGCGCGAGCTGGCCCAGATCGTGCACCGGATCGCGATCACCACCCGGGACAAGGAATACTTCGGCCTGCTGCTGGACGAATGCGTCGAGGTGTTCTTCACCAAGTACGGTGACCACACCCTGGCCGCGCTGCTGCCCGAACTCGGCCTGGACGCCGAGGACATCCAGGCGGAGATCCTGCGCTACGGCCCGGCGGTCGTCGAGGCCACCAAGCGTAACGGCGTGCTGGCCAAGCTGATTCGGGAACGACTGGAGCCGTTCTACACCTCGGACGCGGTGCTGGAGATTCTGGGCGCTGCCACGGCCTGAGACGAAAAGGACCGCGGCCCACCGTTTTCCGGCCCGGCCGCGGCCCGGCGTTCTATTGCGTGACGATCGCGACGGCGTCGATCTCCACGAGCATCTCCTCGCGGGGCAGGCCGGTGAAAACCGTTGTGCGCGAGGGAAGCACGCCGCAGGTGGTGTGCTCCTCGACGAACTTTCCGTACGCGTCGTTCATGGTCGCGAAGTCCTCGCGCTTGGTGAGGTAGACGCGCAGCATCACCACATCGTCGAAGCTCGCGCCCGAGGCGTCCACGATCGCCTTGACGTTCTGCAGGGTGCGGGTCGTCTGCGCGGCCACATCGCCCGGATACAGGTACTCGTTGGTGGCCGGGTCGACCGGGCCCTGGCCGGAGACCTGCACGAACGGACCCTTGCGCACGCCCTGGGAGAACGTGTGGGCGGGGGCGGGGGCGTCGGTGGTGCGGACGGCGGTCTTGCCGGTCATGAAATGCCTTTCGTGAGTGGGGATTTCGAGTGGGATGCGGAGCGCGGGCTCCAGCCCAGCTCGGTCGAGATGGCCTCGGCCGTGGCATGCACGCGCGGCAGCAGGCCCAGCACCTGCTCGTGGTCCAGCAGCAGATCCGGAACCGACACCGACAGCGCGGCCACGACCGCGCCGGTGCCGTCGCGCACCGGGACGCCGATGCAGTTGACGAAGCTCTCGTGCTCCTCGTGATCCTCGGCGAACCCCTGGGCCGCAACGAGTTCCAGCTCGGCCAGGTACCGCTCCGGCGTGCGGATCGTGCGCTCGGTGAACTTGTGGTAATCCAGCCGCTCGGCGATCGCCCGCCAGTGCGCGCGCGGATGCGCCGCGACCAGTACCTTGCCCACGGCCGTGCAGTGCAGCGGCGCCGGGCGCCCGACCCGCGAGTACATGCGCACGCTCTGGGTGGCGTCGAGCTTGTCGATGTAGATCGCCTCGCCCGATTCGTAGGTCGCCAGGTGCACCGTCTGCCCGGTGTCGGCGTTGAGCGCCTCCAGGTGGGGACGGCCCAGCGTGCGCACGTCGCGGCGCTCGAGCGCGTGGTTGGCCAGCTCGAACAGCCGCGAGCCGAGCGTGTACCGGTGTGCCGCGTCGTGGGTGACGAAGCGGTCGGCCTGCATGGTCTGCAGCAGCCGCAGCACCGTGGACTTGTGCACGCCCAGGCGCGCGGCCAACTGGTCCAGGGTCTTCGGGTCCTCGCCGAGTTCGATGAGGATCGTCAACGCGCGTTGCAAGCTCTGACTCATGACGCCTCCTCGGATGCCGCCGGAATCCACCGCGTCGCGGCCCACCCCGCAGCGGTTGCCGCGGCGGCGGATTCGAGCACGGCGGGCGGGGGCAGCTCGGCCACGTCGCCGGTGCCGGTGAGCGCGGCCGCGGCGCACAGATGGCCGTAGCGCAGCAGCTGTTCGTGCGGACGTCCCTGCAGCAGCGCGGCCAGGTAGCCACCGGCGAACGCGTCGCCCGCGCCGATCGCCTCGGTGACCTCGAGGCGCAGCGCGGGCACCTCGAGGCGCAGCGCACCGAGGAAACCGGTGACCGAATGCCCGCTGTTCTTCACCACGAGATGCCGTGGCTGCGGGAACATCTCGCGCAGCCGTTCCGGATCGCCGGTGCCGAACACCTCCTGCGCCTCGTCGGCACCCAGGAACGCCACGTCGCTACCGCGCAGCTGTCGTGCCAGCGTATCCGCGGCGTTCTCCTCGCGCCGGATCCACAGTGCCGGACGGTAATTCAGGTCGAAGCTGATCAACCGCTCGCGCCGCGGCAGGGCGGTGAGCGCATCGGTGAGCGCGGTCGCCGACGGGGACAGTGCGGTGGTGATGCCGGTGAAGTGGATGAGCTCACACTGTTCCAGCAGCCCGTTACCGGCATCGAGGTCCGTGGGTGAGAGGGCGCTGGCGGCGGATCCGGTGCGGTAGTAGAGCATTCGGCTCGCCCCGGCGGCCAGATCGGCCGGATGCGACGATCCGCCGCCGCGCTCCTTGACGTAGAGACCGGTCGGCCGGGCCGGGTCTGTGTACACCGCGGAGGTGTCCACCCCGCGCTCGCGCAGGTGGCGAACCAGGTAGCGGCCGAATCCGTCGTCACCGACCCGCGACACCCAGGCGGTGCCGATGCCGAGCTGGGTCAGCACGGTAGCGACGTTCAGTTCCGCCCCGCCGGCGGTGCGATCGAAGGTGAGGGAGTCCTCGAGCGGGCCCGGCCGCGCGATCAGCACGGCGAGCCCCTCGCCCACGGTGATCGCCCGTATGCGGGGCGGCGTAGGCCAGATCACAGCCGTCTCCTTCGGATGCTTGCGACTATCGGTCATCACGTGCAGAATAACCACGGAAAACACGATGCGCAATGCGCGTTGCAGATTGTGCAATAGCTGGACCGTATGACGTTCAGCCTACGAGGGAAGGAGTGTCGTGGCGATCGACGGCGACCTGCAGACCATCGACTCGGTGAAGGTGGCGGCCCTGCACGACCGGGTGCTCGGGCCCGAGCACAAATCGCTGCCGCCCGCGGCCTGGGGTTTGTCCGCGCGCGAATTCCTCGCCACCGCACCTCATCTGGACGATCTCGAGACCCCGGTGCTGACCATCGATCGCGCCGCGGTGGATGCGAATATCGCGGTGATGGCGGAGTGGGCGGCCGGCGCGGGGGTCCGGCTGGCGCCACACGGCAAGACCACGATGTCCCCCCAGCTGTGGGGCGAACAGCTCGCGGCCGGCGCCTGGGGGATCACCCTGGCCACGGGCTGGCAGGTGCAGGTGGCGCGGTCGTTCGGTGTCGCCCGCATCGTGCTCGCCAACGCCCTGGTCGACCCCGTCGGATTGGCCTGGCTCGCAGCCGAACTCGATCGCGATCCCGGTTTCGAGTTCTACAGCTGGGTGGACAGCGTCGCGACGGTGGAGGCCATGGACCGGCACCTGGCGGGAGCTGCGACGGATACAGCCGCGCGCGTGCCGGTGCTGGTCGAGCTGGGTGGCGCCGGCGGGCGCACCGGCGCCCGCGGTGTCGAGGAGGCCCTGGCCGTCGCGGCGGCCGTGCGGAACTCGGCGCGGCTCGAGCTGGCGGGGGCCGGTGGCTACGAGGGCGCCCTCGCGCACGACCGCCGCCCGGACGCGGTCACCACCGTGCACGACTACCTCGACGATCTGGCCCGCCTGCACCGCGAACTCACCCCCACGTACGAACGCCCCGCGATCGTGACCGCCGGCGGCAGCGCCTACCAGGATCTGGTCGTGGAGCGCCTGGCCGGCCTGGCCGACGAGCGTGGCGAGCGCGGCCCCGCCACGACCGTGGTGCTGCGGTCGGGCGCGTACATCATCCATGACGACGGCTTCTACTCCGGCATTTCGCCGCTGGCCGGCGCGCGCGCCGAGCACCCGCTGCGCTCGGCCATGCACGGCTGGGCCCGCACGGTGTCCCGGCCCGAGCCGGGGCTGGCGCTGCTGGACGCCGGAAAGCGGGACCTGCCGTTCGATGAGGGGCTGCCGGTACCGCAACGGCTTTCGAAGGGGCAGGGGCAGGAAGGGATGCCGAGCGCGGCGCTGGTGTCGGCGCTCAACGATCAGCACACCTTCCTGCGCCTGCCGGAGGGCGGCGAGGTGCCCGTCGGCAGCGTGGTGCGGCTGGGCCTGTCACATCCGTGCACGGCATTCGACAAGTGGCGGCTGATCCCGGTCGTCGACGACGCCGGCGCCGACCGTCCGCGCGTGATCGACCTGCTGCACACCTTCTTCTAGCGGATCGAACGATGATGGGCAGCTTGCTGATTCGTGGTGTCGACATCGTCGACGGGACGGGGTCACCCCGCTTCCGGGGCGACGTCTCGGTGGCCGGCGGCCGGATCACCGAGATCGCCGGGCCCGGCACGATCGCCGGGGGCGAGCGCGTCATCGAGGGCGAATCCCTGGTGCTGGCACCGGGTTTCATCGATATGCATGCCCACTCCGATCTGCATCTGCTCACCGATCCGGGGCACTTCCCGAAGGTCAGTCAGGGCGTCACCACCGAGGTGATCGGCCAGGACGGGCTGTCGTACGCGCCCGTCGACGAGGCCGCCCTGGCCGTGCTGCGGCGCCAGATCGCCGGGTGGAACGGCAATCCCGCGGACCTGGACTTCTCCTGGCGCACCGTCGGGGAGTACCTGGACCGGCTGGACGCGGGCATCACGCCGAACGCCGCCTACCTGGTGCCGCAGGGCACGTTGCGGCTGCTCGTCGTCGGCCCGGACAAGCGCCCGGCGACCGCCGCGGAGATCGACCGCATGGCAGAGCTGCTGGCCCAGGGGCTGGCGCAGGGCGCGGTCGGCATGTCCAGTGGCCTGACTTATACGCCCGGAATGTACGCCAGCACTTCGGAATTGGCGGCACTGTGCCGGGTGGTCGCGGACGCGGGCGGCTTCTACGCCCCGCACCACCGCTCGTACGGCGCGGGCGCCCTGGACGCGTATGCCGAGATGATCGGCCTGGCCCGCGACACCGGCTGCGCGGTGCATCTCACGCACGCGACGATGAACTTCGCCGAGAACCGCGGGCGCGCACCGGAACTGCTCGCGATGATCGACGCCGCGCTCGCCGAGGGCTGCGACATCACCCTGGACACCTACCCGTATCTGCCCGGCTCGACGACGCTCTCGGCACTGCTGCCCAGCTGGGCGTCCTCGGGCGGACCGGATGCGGTGCTGGCGCGCCTGGACGATCCCGGCGAGCGGGAGCGCATCGTCGCCGACGTGACGGTCAACGGCTCGGACGGGTGCCACGGGGTGACCGTCGACTGGGGGACCATTCAGATCAGCGGCGTCGCGTATGCCGACCTGGACCGGTATGCCGGGCGCACGATCGCCGAGATCGCCGCCGCGGAAGGCATTGCGCCCGTGGAGGTCTTCTTCGATCTGCTGCGCCGCGACGAGCTGGCCACCACGATCCTGCAGCACGTGGGCCACGAGGAGAACGTGCGCGCCATCATGCGGCACCCGCGGCACATGGGTGGCAGCGACGCGCTACTGGTCGGGGAGCGGCCGCATCCGCGGGCCTGGGGCACGTTCCCGCGCTACCTCGGGCACTACGTGCGCGAACTCGGCGTGCTCGGGCTCGAGGAGTGCGTGCACCACCTGACCGGCAACCCGGCCGGGCGGCTGCGGCTGCGCGAGCGCGGCCTGATCCGGCCCGGCTACGCCGCGGATCTGGTGCTCTTCGATCCCGGAACCATCCGCGACACAGCCACTTTCGACAATCCCAAGCAGCAGGCCAAGGGCATCGAGCACGTGATCGTCAACGGCGAGTTCGCGATCGACGCCGGCAGGCCTACCGGCGCGCTGGCCGGTCGTGCGCTGCGTATGGACCCGACCCTGAAGGAGACACGTTGACGACCGCCATGGATGTCATCCGCGCCGACCGGGTGCTCACCGTCGTGCGCGCGCCGCGGATACCCGACGCGAAGGCCCTGGCCGAGGCGCTGGCCGGCGCCGGAATCCGCGCGGTGGAACTGACCTTCACCACGCCCGGCATTCTCGACGCCCTGGCCGCGGCCGCGGCCGCCGAGCGGGCGGTGGTCGGCGCGGGCACGGTGCTGACCGCCGAGCAGGCCGAGCAGGCCATCGGCAGCGGCGCGAGGTTCCTGGTCACCCCGGGACTGCGGCCCGACGTGGCCCATGCCGCCGCGCGGCACGGCATTCCGGTCGTGATGGGCGCTTTCACCCCCAGCGAGGTGATGGCCGCCCTGGACATGGGCGCGGCGGCGGTGAAGATCTTCCCGGCCCGCGCGCTGGGACCCGGCTATCTGAAGGATCTGCGTGGACCCTTCCCGGACGCGGAGCTGATCCCGTCCGGCGGGGTCAACGCCGGTAATGCCGCGGAGTTTCTCGCCCACGGCGCGGTGGCGGTCACGGCCGGCACCGACGTCGTCGCACCCACCGATGTCGCCGCGGGCCGATGGTCCGACATCGCCTCGCGCGCGGCATCTTTCGTTCGATCCATGAAGTGAGGCAGGTATGTCCGTCACCGTCGACTGGCTACGCACGAGCACACCCGGACTACTGATACTGTGCGGTCTCGCGATCGCGGTACTGCTGGTCGCGATCATCCGGTTCAAGCTCGAGCCGTTCATCGCGCTGCTCCTGACGGGCCTGCTGCTGGCGCTGGCCGCCGGGCTGCCGGTGTCCAAGATCGTGGGCACCCCGTTGAAATCCTCGGATTCCATCCTGGAGACCGGATTCGGCAGCATCCTGGGCCACATCTCGGTGATCATCGGTCTCGGCACGGTGCTCGGCGCGATCATGGAACGCTCCGGCGGCGCGGATGTGCTGGCCGAGCGGCTGCAGAAGATATTCGGGCGCAAGGGCGCTCCGATCGCCATGGGCCTGATGGGCCTCATCTTCGGCATTCCCGTGTTCTTCGATATCGGCATCTTCGTGCTCGCCCCGCTTGTCTACGTGGCCGCCAAGCGCGGCGGCGGATCGCTGGTGCTGTACGCGATGCCGATGGTCGCGGGCCTGTCCATGACACACGCGTTCCTGCCGCCGCACCCGGGCCCGGTGGCCCTGGGCGGGCTGATGGGGGTCAGCCTGGGCTGGCTGATCATCATGGGACTGATCTGCGGCATACCGGGATTCATCGCGGCGGGCCTGGTCTGGGGCACCTTCATCGGCAAGCGGATCGTGGTGGACGTGCCCGCCGAGTTCACCGTGCAGGCCGCGGCGACGGAGCCGGAATCGGAATCCGATGCGGCGCAGCGCAAGCCGCCATCGATCGCGCTGATCGGCGGCATCATCGCCATTCCGCTGGTGTTGATCCTGGGCGCGACCTTCGGCAGCCAGCTGCTGCACAAGGGCTCCCGGCTGCTGGAAGTGCTGACGTTCCTGGGCAATCCGGCCGTGGCGCTGCTGATCGCGGTGCTGTTCGCGTTCTATGCGCTCGGCCTGCGGCGTGGATCGACGGTGCAGCAGCTCGGCGCGCTCACCGCGGAATCGCTGCGGCCGGTGGGCATGCTGCTGCTGGTGATCGGAGCGGGCTCGTTCTTCGGGGCGGTCATCTCGGCAACCGGCATCGGAAAGGTGCTGGCGCACACCATGTCCGAGGCCGGGCTGCCGGTGATCGTGATGGCCTACATCATCAGCTGCGGCCTGCGGATCGCGCAGGGCTCGGCGACGGTGGCCATCGTGACGACCGCGGGCATCGTCGGACCGCTCGTGGCCGGGCACGGATACTCCGAGATGTCCGTCGCGCTGATCGCCATGGCGATCAGCGCCGGATCGATCATTCTGAGCCACGTCAACGACGGCGGCTTCTGGATGGTCTCGAAGTTCTTCAACCTGTCGGTGAAGCAGACGCTGCAGACCTGGAGCGTGCTGGAAACCGTGCTGTCGGTGGTGAGTTTCGCGGTCGCGGCCGTGCTGTTCGCGATCGTCAGCTGACGGTCGCTAGGCGTCGGCGGTCTTGGGCTCGGAGCCCAGGCCGCCGAACATCTTCCGCTTGAGCGGGGGGATGGCCTCGACCACGCGGAACATGGTGCGGCCCAGGGCGCGTCCGACGCGACTGGTCGACACCGACTGCTCGGCGGTCTTGAGCGAGGCGCGCACCGCGGCGAAGCCGTAGTCGATCATCTCGGCCTCGTATTCGTGCAGCGCGTCCAGCAGGTCGCGCTCGCCGCGGGCGACCGCGACCAGGCGATCGCGCAGCTCGTGCGCGTCGCGCAGGGCCACGTTCGCGCCGATGCCGCGGAACGGGGTCATGCTGTGGATGGCATCGCCGAGCAGCGTGACGTTGGTGGTCTCCCACGCGGGCACCGGGACCGAGGTGCGAATCGGCAGCAGCGTGACCGTCTCGGTAGGGCATCCGGTGATCAGCTCGCGCAGCTCGGGGGACCAGTCGGCGGTGAGCCGGTCGGCCAGGTCCTGAAGTTCCTTGGGCTCCAGCGACTCCAGCTCGCGGTCGACCGGGTAGTCGGCGCGGCGCGCGGCATAGCTCCACAGCACGTAGGGCTCGGTGTTGTCGAACAGCGCGCCCGGATTCAGTTCGGCCGCACCGTCGTTGCCGCCGATGCCGCCGAGTGCCGGGTCCGGCTCCTCGAAAACGTGCGGGGCGACGAACATTCCGCCCGTCCGGGCGGGCATGACAGAGACCGGGGCCAGCTGCAGGCGCCGGGCGAGACGCTCGCGTCCCTCGGTGTTCAACATGTATTTGCCCGCGATGCAGGCGATTCCGGTATCCACCCGCTCGGCGTGCGGCAGCAGCTGGGCGCGCACCCGGGAGGTGGCGCCGTCGGCCCCGACGAGCACGTCGCCGACCGCCGTTGTCCCGTCGGCGAATTGGGCCTCCACCCGGCCGTCATCCAGCTTCCGGTAGCCGGTGATCGCCTTGTCGTAGTGCACGATGCCGTCCAGATCCGACAGCAGGACCTGGCGCAGGGTGATGCGGCTGACGCCGAAGTTGCGGTCGACGTCGTCGCCGGTGGTCGCGCCCTCGATCGCGTCCATGTCGAGCTCGAGCAGCATGTCGAGCTGTTCGGTGGCGAAACCGAAGCCGAACTCGCGGTCCATGTTTCCGGCGCCGGCCACGAACGCGCGATACAGATGCGCGGGCAGCAGTTCGTGCAGCGCGCGGCTGCCGCGCGGGCTGATGTGAATGCGGAATCCCTGCAGCCGGTCGGTGCGGTGCCGGTCGCGTTCGTAGACCGCGACACTGACGCCCGCGCCGCGCAGGCCGTGGGCCAGCGCGAGGCCGCCGATGCCGCCGCCGGCGATGATGACGTGCAGAGATGTGTTGTCGGACATCGTATTACCCCAATTCAATCCTGGCTCCAGCGGAAGTACCGGTGCCTGCGTCGCGCGGTCTGCTGCTGCTCCGCGCCGTGATGTGCCCAGTCCCGGATGAGCCGGGTGAGTAGCCCGGTCAGGGCCACCACGTCATCCGCGGACCAGTCGGCGATGACCGCCCCGAAGACCTCTTCGCCGGCCGCGAGGAACTGCCGTAGCTCCGCGCGGCCGACGTCGGTGGCCACGAGCAGCACCGCTCGCCGATCCGCCGGGTCCGGCTCGGTGGTCACCAGCTCGGCCTCGGCCAGCGCCTTGATGTGCCGGGTGACCGAGGAGGGGAGCGCCCCCAGCCGTTCGGCCACCTCGCCCGCGCGGAGCGGGCCGTGGTCGACGGCCAACTGCAAGACACCCAGCCGGACCGGATCGAACGCCCGTGCCTGCCCCTGGCGGTTGGCCTCGGCGAACAGGCTGACGGTGCGAACGAGCTCCGAAATCTGGTCTTTGTTTGCTTGCATGAAACAACAGTAGATTACTTGCTCCGGTGAAACAAGTATTTTTTCCGGCCCTGCCGATGAATGGGATTGCACGATCGTGCATAATCATCACATGGCGGATACCTCGAGTGGGCCCCTGCTGCGGGTCGCGGTGGCTGGTGCGAGCGGATATGCGGGCGGTGAGGTCCTGCGACTGCTGCTGGGACACCCCGAGTACCGAGCCGGGCGCCTCGAGATCGGGGCGCTGACCGCGGGATCCAATGCCGGCACCGCGCTGGGGGAGCTGCAGCCACATCTGCTGCCGCTCGCCGACCGGGTGCTGACCGAGACCACCCCGGAGATCCTGGCCGGGCACGACGTGGTGTTCCTGGGCCTGCCGCACGGGCAGTCGGCCGCGATCGCGACCGCCCTGCCCGCATCGACCGTGATCATCGACTGCGGCGCGGACTTCCGGCTCACCGACGCCGCGGCCTGGGAGAAGTACTACAAGTCCCCGCACGCGGGGAGCTGGCCCTACGGGCTGCCCGAGCTGCCGGGCGCCCGCGAGCGGCTGCGCGGCGCGACCCGGATCGCGGTGCCGGGCTGCTATCCGACGGTGTCCAGCCTGGCGCTGGCGCCCGCGATCGCTGCCGGGATCGTCGAGCCGAGCGTGAACATCGTTGCGGTGAGCGGTACCTCGGGCGCGGGCCGCAAACTCGATGTGGGGCTGCTGGGTTCGGAGGTGATGGGCTCCGCCCGCGCCTACGGCATCGCGGGCGCGCATCGGCACACGCCGGAGATCGCGCAGAACCTGAAGGCGGCCGCCACGAGCTCGACCGCCGGGCGCGAGTTCGACTGCGCCGGTGCGGATGTCGCGGTGTCGTTCACCCCTGTGCTCGCGCCGATGGCGCGCGGCATCCTGGCCACCTGCACCGCGCCGACGCTGGTCGATGCCGAGCAGGCCCGGGCGGTGTACGAGAAGGCCTATGCCGACGAGCCGTTCGTGCACCTGCTGCCGGAGGGGCAACTGCCGCAGACCGGTTCGGTGCTGGGCTCCAACGCCGTCACCCTGCAGGTCACCGTCGACGCCGACGCCGGACTGCTGGTGGTGATCGGCGCGATCGACAACCTGACCAAGGGCACCGCGGGCGCCGCGGTGCAATCGATGAACCTGGCGCTCGGCTACGACGAGACCGCCGGACTTTCCACCGTAGGAGTGGCACCGTGACATCGACCGACAAACTTCTCCGGTCCCAGGGTGTGACCGCACCGCTGGGCTTCCGCGCCGCAGGTATTGCGGCGGGAATCAAGAAGAGCGGAAAGCCGGACCTGGCACTGGTATTCAACGAGGGACCCGAATGCGCCGCGGCCGGTGTGTTCACCCGCAACAAGGTCAAGGCCGCGCCCGTGCTGTGGTCGCAGCAGGTGCTCACCGGCGGGCGGCTGCGCGCGGTGATCCTCAATTCCGGTGGCGCCAACGCCTGCACGGGCCCGGGCGGCTTCCAGGACACCCATGCCACCGCCGAGGAACTGGCAAAGGCATTGAGCAACTGGGGAACCGACACCGGGGCGGGCGAGATCGCGGTCTGCTCAACCGGTTTGATCGGCGACCGGCTACCGATGGACAAGCTGCTGCCCGCGGTCACCGAGATCGTGCACGAGATGGGCGGCGGGCTCAACGGTGGCACCGACGCCGCGCACGCCATCATGACCACCGACACGGTCCCCAAGGAGGCCGCCTACCACCATCACGACAAGTGGAACGTGGGCGGCATGGCCAAGGGCGCGGGCATGCTGGCGCCCTCGCTGGCGACCATGCTGGTGGTGCTCACCACCGACGCGGTGGCCACCCCCGAACAGCTCGACGCCGCGCTGCGCAAGGCGACCGCGCGCACCTTCGACCGCCTGGATGTCGACGGCTCCTGCTCCACCAACGACACCGTGCTGCTGCTGGCCAACGGCGCCAGCGCCGTCGCGCCGTCCCAGGACGAGCTCGACGCCGCGGTGCTGGCCGTCTGCGACGATCTGGCCGCCCAGCTGATGGCCGACGCCGAGGGTGTCACCAAGCGGGTGCAGGTCACCGTGCGGGGCGCGATCGACGAGGACCAGGCCCTGATCGGCGCCCGCGCCGTGGCCCGCGACTCGCTGGTCAAGACCGCGTTCTTCGGCTCGGATCCGAACTGGGGCCGGGTGCTGGCGGCGATCGGCATCGCGCCGATCGAGCTGGATCCGGACCGGATCTCGGTGTCGTTCAACGGAAGTCCGGTGTGCGTCGACGGCATGGGCGCGGCGGGCGCGCGTGAGGTCGATCTGTCCGGCCCGGATATCCACGTCGTGATCGACCTCGGCCTGCACGAGGGCGAGGCCACCATCCGCACCACGGACCTCTCACACGGGTACGTGGAAGAGAATTCGGCGTACAGCTCGTGAGCGGAGTGAAGCGGAGTGAACCAATGAGCCGGCGTGCGGTACGCATGACGGGGCCGAGCGTTAGCGAGGTGGAGTCATGAGCGTGGAAGCGGCACGGGGTGTTCCGGCGGCCGTCGCCGGATTGTCGGCGCTGGACAAGGCGCATGTGCTGGCCGATGCGCTGCCCTGGTTGCAGAAGTTCCGCGACACCGTCGTGGTGGTGAAGTACGGCGGCAACGCCATGATCGACGAGGAGCTCAAACGCGCCTTCGCCGCCGACATGGTCTTCCTGCGGACGGTCGGCGTGCATCCGGTCGTCGTGCACGGCGGCGGACCGCAGATCAGCGCCATGCTGAAAAAGCTCGGCCTGCAGGGCGAATTCAAGGGCGGGCTGCGGGTGACCACCCCCGAGGTGCTGGACGTCGCGCGGATGGTGCTGTTCGGGCAGGTCGGCCGGGAACTGGTCGGGCTCATCAACGCGCACGGCCCCTACGGCGTGGGCATCTCCGGCGAGGACGCGCGCCTGTTCACCGCCACCCGCCGCACCCTCGAGATCGATGGCCGGGAAACCGATCTGGGCCTGGTCGGCGACGTGACCGCCGTCGACCCGGACGCCGTGCTGGATCTCATTCGCGCGGGCCGCATTCCGGTCGTCTCGACCCTGGCGCCGGACGCGGACGGCGTGGTGCACAACGTCAATGCCGACACCGCGGCGGGCGCACTGGCCGCGGCGGTGGGCGCGGAGAAGCTGGTCGTGCTGACCGATGTCGAAGGGCTGTACACGAACTGGCCCGACCGGTCGTCGCTGACCACCCGCATCGACACCGATGCCCTGACGAAGCTGCTGCCCAGCCTGGACTCGGGCATGGTGCCCAAGATGGAGGCGTGCCTGCGCGCCGTGCAGGGCGGCGTGCCGACCGCGCACGTGATCGACGGGCGCGTGCCGCATGCGGTACTGCTGGAACTGTTCACCGGGGAGGGGATCGGCACCATGGTTACTCCCGCAAGCCCACCCCGAACCCCCGCGAATTCCGCTCCGCCGGAAGAGAATACGGAGATGGTATGAGTACCGAGGACCTGCAGCGGCGGTGGTCCGCCGCGCTGATGAACAACTACGGCACCCCGGCGGTGGCGCTGGTGCGCGGCAAGGGCGCGGAGCTCTACGACGCCGACGGCAAGCGCTACCTCGACTTCCTGGGCGGCATCGCCGTCAACAGCCTCGGGCACGCCCATCCGGCGATCATCGAGGCGGTCACCACGCAACTGAGCACGCTCGGGCACGTGTCGAATCTGTATGCCTCCGAGCCGGCTATCGAGCTGGCCGAGCGGCTACTCGCACACTTCGCCAACGGTGCGGGCCGGGCGTTCTTCTGCAATTCGGGCACCGAGGCCAACGAGGCGGCGTTCAAGATCGCCCGGCTCACCGGCCGCACCAAGATCGTGGCCTGCGAGGAGGCGTTCCACGGCCGCACCATGGGCGCGCTCGCGCTGACCGGCCAGCCCGCCAAGCGCGCGCCGTTCGAGCCGATGCCCCCGGGCGTCGTGCACGTCCCGTACGGCGATGTGGATGCCCTTGCCGCCGTGGTCGATTCCGATACCGCCGCGGTATTCCTGGAGCCCATGATGGGCGAGAGCGGCGTCGTGGTCCCGCCGCCGGACTACCTCGCCACCGCGCGTGCGCTCACCGCCGAGGCCGGCGCGCTGCTGATCCTGGACGAGGTGCAGACCGGCATCGGCCGCACCGGCCATTTCTACGCCCACCAGGCCGCCGGGCTGGTACCCGATGTCATCACCCTGGCCAAGGGGCTGGGCGGCGGTCTGCCGATCGGCGCGGTGCTGGCCCAGGGTCGTGCGGCCGAGCTGCTGACTCCGGGTCTGCACGGCACCACCTTCGGCGGCAACCCGGTCTGTGCCGCGGCGGCGCTGGCCGTGCTGCGCACGATCGACAGCGAGGATCTGCTGCACCACGTCGAAACGGTGGGCAAGACCATCCGGGACGGCATCGAGGAGCTCGGGCATCCCCTGGTGGACCATGTGCGCGGTGCGGGCCTGCTGATCGGCATCCAGCTGACCGGGAATCGCTCCAAGCAGTTCGAGGAAAATGCCCGGGCCGCAGGCTATCTGGTGAATCCGGCCAAGCCCGACGTGATCCGGCTCGCGCCGCCGCTGATCCTGAGCCGGGAGCAGGCCGAGGAGTTCCTCGATGATCTGCCGGGCATACTCGACGCCGCCGTCCAGACGACAAAGGAGCCCGTGTGAGCGTTCGGCACTTTCTGCGCGACGACGATCTATCCCCGGCCGAGCAGGCCGAGGTGCTGGCCCTCGCGGCGGAGCTGAAGCGAAATCCCTTCGCGCGGCGGCCGCTCGAGGGGCCGCGCGGGGTCGGGGTCATCTTCGAGAAGAACTCCACTCGCACGCGGTTCTCCTTCGAGATGGGCATCGCCCAGCTGGGCGGGCACGCGGTGGTGGTCGACGGGCGCACCACGCAGCTGGGTCGTGAGGAGACCCTCGCCGACACCGGGCGGGTGCTCTCGCGCTACGTCGACGCGATCGTGTGGCGCACCTTCGAACAGGTCCGCCTCGACGAGATGGCCTCGGCGGCAACGGTTCCCGTGGTGAACGCGCTGTCCAACGAACTCCATCCCTGCCAGGTGCTGGCCGACCTGCTGACCCTGACAGAGCGCAAGGGCGAGCTGCGCGGGCGCAGCCTGGCCTACTTCGGCGACGGCGCCAACAACATGGCGCATTCGCTGCTGCTGGGCGGGGTGACGGCCGGGCTGAACGTGACCATCGCCGCCCCGCCGGGTTTCGAGCCGCTGGACTGGGTGCTCGAGGCCGCCCGCAAGCGCGCGGCCGAGACCGGCGCGAGCGTCGCGGTGACGAACGATCCGGTCGCCGCGGCCACCGGCGCGGATGCGCTGGTCACCGACGCCTGGACCTCGATGGGACAGGAGGACGACGGCCTGGACCGGGTCGGCCCCTTCCGGCCGTTCCAGGTCAACGGCGAACTGTTGGCGCACGCGGCGCCGGATGCCGTTGTGCTGCACTGCCTTCCGGCGCATCGCGGCGAGGAGATCACCGACGAGGTGATCGACGGTCCGCACAGCGTGGTCTGGGACGAGGCGGAGAACCGGCTGCACGCGCAGAAGGCGCTGCTGGCCTGGTTGCTGGAGCGACGGCCGTGAGCGGAGCGAACCGATGGGCAGGGCTGAGCAGTTCGCTCGCGCCGGAGCCGAGCGTCAGCGAGGCGCAGGCATGAGTGAACCGGCCAGATCCGGTCCGGCGACCGCGCGAACTCGTGCCGGGCGGCAGCAGCGCATCATCGAGATCCTGTCCGGGCATGCGGTGCGCAGCCAGACCGAGCTCGCCGCGCTGCTGGCCGCCGAGGGCATCGACACCACGCAGGCGACACTGTCCCGGGACCTGGACGAACTCGGCGCGGTGAAGCTGCGCGCCGCGGACGGCGGCGCGGGGGTATACGTCGTGCCCGAGGACGGCAGCCCGGTGCGCGGGGTCACCGGCGGCACCGATCGCCTGTCCAAACTCCTTGGCGACCTGCTGGTTTCGACCGATCACAGCGGCAACATCGCGGTCCTGCGCACCCCGCCCGGGGCCGCCCACTTCCTGGCCAGCGCCCTGGACCGGGCCTCACTGCCGGAGATCGTCGGCACCATCGCCGGCGACGACACCATCGCCGTCATCGCCCGCGAACCACTGACCGGCGCCGAATTGGCCGCCAAGATCGAAAATTGGGCATAGCGCTCCGCACCTGTCCGCTGACCCCGACCCGATTGCGCCTGCGCTGCATCAATTCGGCGCACTGATGCTCGTAGTATCGCGCGGACGGGTGAACTCAGTCGGGTAGTGCCTGCCCGCGGGTTTCGGGAGCCAGGCCCACCAGGCCGACGCCGATCAGGAAGATGATCGCGGTCGCGCTGAGCGGAACGGCCAGCGATCCGGTGGTGTGGATGCCGTAGCCGATCAGGAAGGTTCCGGCCGCGGCGAACCAGCGCGAGAACGTGGTGGTGAACGCGAATGCGGTGGCGCGCATGCGGGTTGGATACTGCTCGGGCAGCCAGATGGTGAACACCGCGAAGTTCGCCCCGCCCAGCCCGAGCGCCGGCAGGAATACGAAGGTGAGTGCGATGGAGTGGGCCGGGTAGGCGATTCCGTAGACACCGACCGCGCCGATGGCCATCAGCACGAACAGCCCGGCCAGCGTCGCGCGGCGGCCGAACCGGTTCGCGATCCGCGGGATCAGGAAACAGCCCGCGATCGTGAAGGCGGCCACGGTCATCGAGGAGATGCCCGCCAGCCGGATGGTGGCCGACGAGCCGTAGTGGGCGCGGTGGGCCAGATCGGTCATCGCGGTGGGCACATACGTGGATCCGGCCCACAGCCCGATCACGCATACGACCAGCAGGGCCAGATTACCGAGCGTGCGGGCCAGGTACGGCGGGGTGAGCACGGCTATTACGGGCTGCCAGAGCGATTTTCGCCCCTGCTCGGCCGAATCCTGCCGCCAGCGTTCGGGTTCGGGGGTGGTGCGGCGAATGACGAAGACCGCCAGCGCCGGTATTCCACCGATCAGGAACATGCCCCGCCAGCCCAGTTCCGGTCCCGCCGCGAGATACAACGCCGAGACGACCAGCACCCCGACATACGCCGCGGAATGCATCGCGCCGCCCAGGCGCGCCCGCAGGCGCTCGGGCAGCACCTCGGCCAGCAGCGTTCCGGCCATGGCCCATTCGCCGCCGACGCCGATCGCGGCCAGGAAGCGAAAGGCGTTCCACTCCCAGAGATTGGTGGACAGGCCCGCCAGGGCGGTGAAGACGCCGTACATCGCGATCGACGCGGTCATCGCGGGCATGCGGCCGAAGCGGTCGGCGAGCGGTCCCCAGATCGCCGAGCAACCCCAGCCGAGCAGGAACAGCGCCGCGCTGATCTGTCCGTACCAGCCGATATTCGCGGCGGTCGCCGGAATACCCTCGCGGGGTAGCAGATCCGCCATTGTCGGGGCCAGGACCAGGCCGAAGACGGTCCAGTTGAATCCGTCCATCGCCCAGCCGCCGAAGGAACCCCAGAACGCGCGGCGTTGCGGGGCCGTCAGGCGCACGGCGGGGACGGCCACGGCGGTGGCCTGGGCGGGATCGTCGTCGATCGTCACGGTGAAACTCGTTTTCGTGCGGACGGCGCCGCGCGTCCGCGGCGGTGTGATCGCACACACACTAGTGACTCGCGCCTCGATCAGCAGGCCCGTGGCGAATATTCCGCTCGCGGCGGTGAATTCCGTAACCGTCGGTAACCATTGAATGCCCCACGCGGCGGCGATAGTGTTTGCGGACGCATCAATTGCATGTGGTTGTCGACGATCTGGAGGCCCTGACTCGTGCGGATAACGGTATTCGGGGCGGGTGGAATCGGACTGTACTTCGCGGGAATGCTGGCGCGCGCCGGGCATTCGGTGACCGTGGTGGGGCGGGCGGAGACCGTGCGCGCGGCGCAGGAGGGCCCGCTGCTGCTTTCCCGTGCGGGAGAGGAAAGTTCGGTCCCGGACGTGCGGGTGGTCACCGAATTCGGCTCGGGGGAGCCGGAAGCCGATCTGGTGATCGTCGCGGTCAAGGCCTGGCAGGTCCGGGAGGCCGCGGAGGCGTTGAGACCCGTTGTGGGCGAACGGACGACGGTGCTGCCGCTGCAGAACGGGGTGGAGGCCGCGGCGGATTTGGCGGCGGTGCTGGGTGCCGAGCGGGTGCTCGGCTGTACCTGCGTCGTGATCGCGCAGCGCGTGGCGCCCTGGTCGGTGCGCTGTCTCGGCGCGCACGCCGCGGTGGAAATCGGTGCGCTGGTACCGGATTCGGACGACCGGGTCGAGGCCGTCGTCGATGCGCTGGTCCCGGCGGGCATCGCTGTGACCCGCTCGGAGGACATCGAGGCCACGCTGTGGCGCAAGCTGATGTTCATCTCCTCCTACGGCGGTGTCGGCGCCCTGGCCCGGCAGCCGGTCGGGGTCACCTCGTCCGAGCCGGAGACGGTGGCGCTGGTCCGCGCGGCCATGGCCGAGGTGCGGGATGTGGCCCGCGCCCGCGGCATCGCGCTCGGCGACGACGACGTCGATCGGATGATGAAGGTCTACGAGGGCCTCACCCCCGACACCACCGCCTCGATGCAGCGCGATCTCGCCGGGGGACACCCCTCGGAGCTGCACTATCAGAGCGGCGCGGTGGTGCGGTTCGGCCGGGCATCCGATGTGCCCACGCCGATCCACCAGGTCATCTTCGCCTCGCAGTTGCCCTCGGAGAACCGCGCGCGCCTGGGCTGACCGCCGGTCCGGTGAACATTCGCCTCCACGACTGGCCCACCCGCGTGTCCGGGGTCACACTGTACGTGTCGAATGCTCGATACGAGGAGGACAGATGCGGCGATTGATCCTAGGCGTGGTCGGGGTGGTGCTGATCCTGCTCGGAGGGCTGTGGGTCGGTCAGGGCACCGGCGCCGTGCACGGTTCGCCCATGACCGGCCACTCCCAGTGGACCTACATCGGCATCGTCCTCATCGTTGTCGGCGTCGCGGCCCTGGTGGTGACGGTGATGCGATCCTGGGCCCGATGAGGAATCAGGCCGCCTGGAACGTCTGGCGCATGCGCCCGATGCCCTCGATCTCGAGCTCGACGACGTCGCCGGGCCGCAGGTAGGGGAAGCGGCCCGAAAGCGCCACGCCCTCCGGGGTTCCGGTGTTGATGACATCGCCCGGCTCCAGCACCGCGTACTGGGACAGGTGCCAGACCAGATAGGCCACATCGAAGATCAGGTCGGCGGTCGTGGAGTCCTGGCGGGGTTCGCCGTTGACGAAGGAGCGCAGCCGCAGATCTTTCGGGTTCAGCTCGGACGCGGGTACCAGCGCCGGGCCCAACGGGTTGAAGGTCTCGCAGCACTTGCCCTTGGACCACTGCCCGCCGGACTGCTCCAGCTGGAAGGCGCGTTCGGACACATCGTTGGAGATAGTGTACCCCGCAACGTATTTCATCGCTTCCTCGGGCGAATCCAGGTAGCGGGCGCGGGCGCCGATCACCACCGCGAGCTCCACCTCCCAGTCGGTCTTCGCCGAGCCGCGCGGGATCAGTACGTCGTCGTACGGGCCGACCACCGTGTTGGGTGTTTTGAAGAACAGCACCGGGACCTTCGGCGGCTCGGAGCCGGACTCGGCGGCGTGCGCGGCGTAGTTCATGCCGAGGCACCACACCGCCTGCGGGCGCGCGATCGGCGCGCCGATGCGCTCGCCGGAGATATCCGCGGGGGACAGGGTTCCCGCGGCCAGCGCCGCGGCCACCGCCGAGATCCCGTCGGCCGCAAGGAATTCACCGTCGATGTCCCGAGTGAGAGGGGACAGGTCGTAGGCCTGCTCCCCGTCGACGACGACCGGGCGTTCCGCGCCGGCCGCGCCGACCCGCTGCAACTTCATGCACTGACTCCTTCACTCGGGAACTGGGTGGTACCCGCCGGGGCGGGAAGCTGATAGACGCGCGCCGCGGTGGTCCACAGCACGCGGGCGCGGTCGTCGGCGGACAGGCCCGCCAGGCTACCGTGGGTGGCCCGCCAGACCTCGCGGTAGGACGCGGCGGTGAGGGCGAACGGCCAATCGCCGCCGACCATCAGCCGGTCGGGCCCGAAGACCGCGAGGGCGTGATCGACATATCGCTGCCAGTCTGCGGCGGTGAACCCGGGCTCGGAAACCGTTGCCAGGCCGGAGATCTTGGCCACCACATTCGGCGCCGCGGCCGCGGCGGCCAGCAGATCCGCCCACGGTTGCCACTCGCCGGCGGCGATCGGCGGCTTGCCCAGATGGTCGAGAACCACCGTCAGCGTGGGATGTTCGGCGGCGATCACCGGGACCTGGGCCAGCAGTCCGAGGGTCTCGGCCACCGCGTCGAAACACAGTCCGGCCTCGGCCAGCATCGCCAGGCTCCGCGACACCTCGGGGCGCAGCAGGTATGCCGGATCGGGGTCGCGATGGATCATGTGGCGTACCCCGGCGAATCGGGGCCCGCGCAGCCGCGCCAGCTCGGCGGCGGTGCCGTCGGGATCGTGCAGGGGCAGCCATCCGACCACCGTGGCCGGGCGGGGCGCCGCGGCGGCGGCGTCCAGCAGGGCGTGGGTCTCGGCGAGCGAATCCGAGGCCTGCACCAGCACCAGCGCCCCGATGCCGTGCTCGGCCAGCTGCGGCTCGAGGTCGTTGAGGGTGTAAGTTCGATATAAAACATCCGATGTTTTTGTGAGCCAGTCGTACTCGACGTCGAATTTTCCGCCGTCGATGTCCCAGATATGGACATGGGCGTCTACAGTCATCGGAGGCATGTGTTCACATCCTCGGAAGCGAAGGTACGGGTTTGTCGGTCACGGACGATGCGATAGCGAAAATCAAGGCGATGATCGTCTCGGGCGATCTGCGCCCGGGTTCCCGGCTGCCGCGCGAGGCCGATCTTGCCGCCGAACTCGGCGTGTCGCGAAATTCGCTGCGGGAGGCCGTGCGGGCGCTGTCGCTCGTGCGGATCCTGGACGTGCGTCAGGGCGACGGCACGTATGTGTCCAGCCTGGAACCGAATTCGCTGCTGGACGCGATGAGCTTCCTGCTGGAATTCCATCAGGACGACTCGGTGCTCGACATCCTGGGAGTGCGCCGGATTCTCGAGCCGGCGGCCACGGCCATTGCGGCGCAGCGGATGTCCGACGCGGAGATCGCCGAGCTGCGCACGCTGGTCCAGCCCGAGGGTGCCTCGGTCACCGATCTGGTCGCGTTGGACCTGAACTTCCATGCCGCCATCGCGGCCGGATCGGGCAACAAGGTGCTTGCCTCGCTGCTGGATTCGCTGTCGATGCCGACCACGCGCGCGCGGATCTGGCGCGGTATCACCGAGGAGGGGGCGTTCGAGCGGACCGTGTCCGAGCACCGGGGCATCTGCGATGCCATTGCCGCGCGCGATCCGCAGCTGGCACAGGCGCGGGCGCTGGCGCACGTCGCGGGGGTCATGGAGTGGCTGCAGCGGGCCGCGGGCTGAGATGGTAACGCAGGGCTGGGCGTGGTGACCGGTCCGGGGGGCGTGAGGGACGTGGTGCGCGGGCCGGGAGCAGGAGGATCCGCGGTGTGTCGTGGCCTCGGGGGTGCATCTCACCAGAGCGCCCCGCCGTCGAGTTCGGCCCACAGTTCCTCGGGTACTGGAATGTTCAGCATCGCGACGCTGTCCTCGATCTCCGCACGCGTGCCCGACCCCAGCACGATCGCGTGCACTGCCGGATGACGTCGCGGGAACTGCATGGCCGCGGCCCGCAGCGGCACACCGTATGCGGCGCAGGCGGTTTCCATGGCCCGGGCCCGGGCGATGACCTCGGGATCGGCCGCGACGTAGTCGAAGGTGCCCTGCCGCAGCGGATCCGCCAGAATGCCGCTGTTGAGCACCCCGGCCACCAGCACCCGGACGCCACGGCGCGCACATTCGGGCAGCAGTTCGGTCTCAGCGCGCCGGTCCAGCAGTGAATACCGCCCGGCGATCAGCACCTGGTCGATTGGGGCCTCCCGGACGAACCGCAGCGCGGTCGCCACGTGATTCACGCCGACCCCGATGTTTGTCGTCAGACCCTCCGCACGGATTCGCTCGAGCTCGGGAACGGCCTGCGCGAGCGCCTGTTCCATGTTCTCCTCGGGATCGTGGATCAATAGCTGATCCACCCGGTCCAGGCCCAGTCGCATCAGTGATTCCTCCAGCGAGCGCCGCACCCCGGTGGCCGAATAGTCCCGCCGACGTGAGCGTTTGGGCGCGCCGTAGAACTCCTCCGCGCCGTCGGGGGCGTCCGGGTCGTCGTAGAGCAGGCGGCCCACCTTGGTGGAGACGGTGTAGGCTGACCGGGCGCGGACGCGCAGGAACCGGCCCAGGCGCTCCTCGCTGAGCCCGCCGCCGTAGTGCGGCGCGGTGTCGAAGGCGCGGATTCCATTGTCCCAGGCGGTGTTCAGCGCATCTGTTGCGCCGACCTCGTCCACCGCGCGGTACAGCCCGGCATAGCCCGCCCCGCCGAGCACAACACGCGTGACCGACGGTCCCGGCATCCGCGGATCTGCCGCGGTCATCGGCTCATGCACGGCGTTGTCCTGTGCGTATCCGGTCGTAGGCCCGATCCCGGTGCCGCCCTCGTTCCTCGTCGGCTGGCAGCGCGCAACGCACCCGGTGATCTTGGCTCGCCCCTGGCTGGGAGCCGTTGTCGACCAGTGGATTCCGGTCGGGGGCCGGGAAGACACGCGCCCCTCATTTGCCGGACTCCGCGGGGTTCAGCTCCCACACCACTGGCAGTCCAGCGTTGCCGTCCGAATAGTCGTGCGGCACATCCAGATAACCGCCCATCCGCGCCTGCCAGGCGATGTTCACCGGCAGGTCGGCCAGCCGCTCGAGCAGCAGCTCGTAGGACTCGCAGTCGATCACATGGAACAGGTCCAGCCCGCTGCGCCAGATCGTCCAGTCGGTGGCTCCCGCGGCGCGGATGGCGGCCACCAACTCGGGCGGGACCTCCCGGTGGGCGGCCTCGTATTCGGCTTCCGCGCCGGACTTTATCCTGGTGTGCAGAGCGATTCGCATCGTGCTCACTCCTGCCGCCGGCCGCTGGCGATGCGGGTGATGACGAGGGCGACCAGAATCAGTGCGCCGTTGATGAATTTCAGCGAATCGGCGCTGACCCCGCCGTAGGACAGCAGCTTCTGGATCAGCGTCAGGATCAGGATCCCGAAGAACGCGCCCAGGACCGAGCCCCGCCCGCCGTTGAGCGAGACGCCGCCGATCACGCAGGCGGCGAAGACGTTGAAGATCATCCCGTCGCCCTGGGCGACCTGCACGCTGGCGAACTGCCCGGAGTAGATGAGCCCGCCGATCGCGGCGAGGGCCCCGGCGATGATCAGCACCGTGATCACCACGCGGTCCGTGCGGATGCCCGCCGCGCGGGCCGCGCCCTGATTGCCGCCCACCGCGTACAGTGCCCGCCCGGCGGTGGTGTAGTTGAGCGCCAGATAGCCGATCGCGAACAGCGCCAGGCAGATCAGCACGTTGATCGGCACCGCGCCGATATGTGAATTACCCATCCACAGCACCGAATCGGGAATCTTGGTGAGCGTGAAGCCGCCGGTGAGGAAGGTCAGCAGGCCGCGCAGCGCGATCAGCATGGCCAGCGTGACGATGAATCCGTTGAGCCCGAATCGCACGATCAGCAGCCCGTTCACCAGGCCGACGGCCAGGCCGACCAGCAGGGCGATCGGGATCGTCATCCACGGGGAGGCCCAGGTGAAGGCGCCGACCTTGGCGGTGCCCATGGTGACCCAGATCGCGACTCCCGGCGCCAGGCCGAAGGTCGATTCCAGCGACAGGTCCATGTAGCCGACCACCAGCACCAGCACCTCGGCCAGCACCAGCAGCGCGATGCCGCTCATGGTCGTGAGCACATTGGTCAGGTTGGCCGTGGAGACGAAGCTCGAGTTGATGAAGTACCCGACGATCAGCACCAGCACGATCGGCGGAACCAGCAGGAAATCACGGAGCGCGCCCCAGCGCAGGGCTGGCCGCGGGCGCGGGGCGGTCGCCTCCGCGGCGTCGGATCCGGTCGCGATCTGCGTCATGTCAGTTGAGTCCTTCCATGGCGGCGACCAGTGCCCGGTCGTCCCAGCCTTTCTCGTATTCGGCGTGCATGCTGCCCTGGAACATGACGTGCACGCGGTCGCAATCGCGAAGGTCGTCGAGCTCGTCGGAGACGACGAGCACCGCGGTGCCGCGGTCGGCCACGGCCCGCACGACCTCGAGCAGGGTCTGCTTGGATCGCACGTCGACACCGGCGGTGGGGGTGATCAGCACCAGCACCGCGGGGTCGGTGGCCAGCGCGCGGGAGAATACGACCTTCTGCTGATTGCCGCCGGACAGTTCGGAGACGCCCTGCGCAGGGCCCTCGGTCTTGATGTCCAGATCCCCGATCGCGGTGCGCACCAGGGCATCGCGGGTGTGGCGGGACAGCAGGCCCAGCGTGCCGAGCTTGCGGGGCACGGTGAGGGTGGCATTGTCGGCCACGCTCATCCCCAGGACCAGGCCCTCGTCGTGCCGGTCGCGGGGCACGAATCCGATCCCGGCGTCCAGCGCCGCACGAACCCCGCTGCGGCGCAGCGGAACTCCTTGCACGCTCACCGATCCGCCGCTCGCGCGCCGCAATCCGACGATCGTCTCGGCCACCTCGACGCGGCCGCTGCTGCCGCCCCCGGCCAGCCCGACCATCTCGCCGGGCCGGACCTCGAGCCGCACATCGGCGAATTCGCCGGTGCGGGTGAGCTTTTCCAGTCTCAGCGCCGGGGCGGCGGAGAGATCGGGCCGCTCCCTCGGCACGGCCTGGACGAGCTCGGTCGAGTCGCCGGTCATGGCGGCGATCAGCTCCGGTTTGCCCAGCTCAGCCACCGGGGCGGTGATCACATGCCGCGCATCGCGGAAAACCGTGACGTCGGAACAGATCTCGTAGGTCTCGTCCAGGTGATGGGAGATGAACAGGAAGGTCACCCCCTGCGCCTGCAGGTCCCGGATGCGCGTGAACAGCCGCTTGATCGCCGCGCCGTCCAGCTGCGCGGTCGGCTCGTCCAGGATGATGAACCGGGTTCCGTGCGAGAGCGAGCGGGCGATCTCCACCAGCTGCCGGTTCTCCACGGACAGCTCGCGGGCCGGGGTGTTCACGTCCACGGGCACCGACCAGGTGTCCAGCAGCTCCCGGGCCCGCGTCTTCATGGTGCGCCAGTTGATGAGCCCGCCCGTCGCCCGGCCACCACCCCTGATGGAGTCGCTACGCGACGCCGTGTGTCTCAGGCCCTGCCGGTTGATGAACAGATTCTCCGCCACCGACAGGTCCGGGATGATCGTCGAATGCTGGTACACACATGCCACCCGGGAGCGCCAGGCGTCGCGGTCGCCCGGCGCGGGCGCGGGGCTGCCATGGAAGCGCACCTCCCCCTCATCAGGAGCTGCGAGTCCGGTCAGGATCGATACCAGCGTCGACTTCCCGGCGCCGTTGCGGCCGACCAGGGCGTGGGTCCGCCCGGCGGTCACCGCCAGCTGGACTCCGTTCAGAGCGATGTTGCGGCCGAACCGCTTGGTGACGCCGATCGCTTCCGCGATCGGCGCCCCGGCGACCGGCGTGTGTTCCGAATCGGGTTCGGGCACTGCGGTTTCCGTCACTACATACCGGCCTGTTGATCAGTGCCCGCCACGACCCCAGAGGCTGGGGTCCGTGGTGGGCAGGGTGTCCATGTCGCCGACCTTGCCGCCGGCGCGGGTGACGACCGGCGCGGGTAGCTGATCCTCGAGCTGGCCGTTCACGCCGGTGTCCACGATCGTGGAGTTGTGGTCGGTGGGGCCGGGGGCGAACTTCTTGCCCTCGGTGGCGGCCTTGGCGTAGTAGACCGCGTACTGGGCGTACTGGTCCGCGGGCTGGGAGATCGTCGCGTCCATCTGGCCGCTGTCGATGGCGTCGAGCTCGGCCTTGACCCCGTCGTTCGACACGATCGTAATATGTCCGGGCTGGCCGGCCTTGACCAGCTTGTTCTCCCGCTGCAACAGCGCGACGGTGGGCTGCAGGTAGATGCTGGCCTGCATGTAGATGCCGTTGATGTCGGGATCGGTGAGCAGCTTGTCCTGCAGGCCGGACACGGCCTTGTCGGGCTTCCACTCGGTGGGGATCTCGATCACCTTGATGCCGGGATACTTCGACTTCATGCAGTCGGCGAAGGCCTCCGAGCGGTCGCGGCCATTGATCGAGGTCAGATCGCCCTGGAACTCCACGACCTTGCCGGTGCCGTGCAGCGTTTCGCCCAGGTAGGTGCAGGACTTGGTGCCGTAGGCACGGTTGTCCGCGCGCACCACCATGTAGGCGCCGCCGCTGTCGGGGCGCGTGTCGACGCTGACCACCGGGACGTTCTTCGCGGCCGCGTCGGCCAGCGCCGGCTTGACCGCGGCGGTGTCCTGCGGCGCGATGATCAGGGCCTTGACGTTCTTCGACAGCAGCGTGTCCACATTGGACTTGAGACGGTTGGAATCGTTGTCCGAGGAGGTGTTCGACAGCTTCACCCCGGCCGCGGCGGCCTTGGGGCCCATGTATCCGGCGTAGGCGCTCCAGAAGTCGGTGTCCGAGCGGGGCTGGTCGGCCCCGACGAGGACGCCGTTGTCCGCGCCGTTGCCGACGTTGACCGCGGGAGCCGCACTGCCCCCGGTGGATTGGCGTGAGCAGCCCGCGGCCGCGGCGACGAGCAGCGCGGCGGCCAATGCCGCGCCGATGATCCTGGTGTTCATGAGTTTCCGTGCTCCTTTGGCGGATTCTGGGCTGCTGGTGGAGAAGTGGTCGGAGTCTGCCATGCGGCGCCGTCCGGATAGCTGTATTCGGCGAGCGAGGCCGGCAGCATTTCCGCGCTGAAACCCGGTGCACGCGGGGCGCGATAGCGCCCGCGGTCGATCCGCACCGGTTCGCGGAAGTGTTCGTGCAGGTGATCGACGAATTCGATGGCGCGACCGTCCATGGTGCCCGAGATCGCGACATAGTCGATCATCGCCAGGTGCTGCACCAGCTCACACAGCCCCACCCCGCCGGCGTGCGGGATCACCGGGACGCCGAACTTGGCGGCCAGCAACAGGATTGCCAGGTTCTCGTTGACGCCACCGACCCGGGCGGCGTCGATCTGCAACACGTCGACCGCATCGGCCTGCAGCAGCTGCTTGAACAGGATCCGGTTCTGGCCGTGCTCACCGGTCGAGATGCGCACTCCCGCAACGCCCCTGCGGATCGCGGCGTGGCCGAGGATGTCGTCGGGGCTGGTGGGCTCCTCGACCCAGGACAGCTGAGCGGGTGCCAGCCGCGAAATCCACTCCACCGCCTCCGCGACGCCCCAGCGCTGGTTGGCATCCACGGCCAGGCCGATGTCGGGGCCGATGGCCTCGCGGGCGATCTTGACCCGCCGCGCGTCCTCCTCGACGTCGCGGCCGACCTTGATCTTGATGGTGCCGAATCCCTCCGCGACCGCCTGCTGCGCCAGGCGCGTCAGCTTGGCGTCGGAGTAGCCCAGCCAGCCCGCGGACGTGGTGTAGGCCGGATACCCCTCGGCGAGTAGGTGTTTCGTGCGTTCCGCACGGCCCGGTTCGGCGCGGCGGAGGATTTCCAGGGCCTCGTCCGGGGTGAGGGCATCGGTGAGGTAGCGGAAATCGATGAGCCCGACGATCTGCTCCGGCGACATCTCCGAAACCAGCTGCCACACCGGCTTATCTGCGCGCTTGGCGGCCAGATCCCATGCCGCGTTGATCACCGCGCCGATGGCCATGTGCATGACGCCCTTTTCCGGCCCCAGCCAGCGCAATTGGGAATCGGCGGTGAGCTCGCGGGCGAATCCGCCCAGATCGCCGAGGATTTCGTCGAGCTCCCGACCGACGACCAGATGATGCAGGGCCTCGATCGCCACCCGCTGTACGTCGTTGCCGCGGCCGATGGTGAAGGCGAATCCGTGCCCCTCGAGCCCGTCCGGATCGTCGGTGCGCAGGATCGCGTACGCCGCCGAATAGTCGGGATCGGGGTTCATGGCGTCGGAGCCGTCCAGCTGCGCCGACGTCGGGAACCGGACATCGAGCGTGTCCAGCGCCGTGAGGTGTGACATGGAGGGTGTCCTCGTTCCTGCAGTGATCTGAGTCACGACTATACATCGGATGTCTACCGGCGCAAGTCGGGATCGGGATACTGCGAATATCGGCCGGTAGGCGGCCATTCTTGGGCAAAAACCCATGGGCAGTGCTATGTTCGCCACCGTTAAAACATCGGATCAGTTGGCGATAGGGTCGATATGGTGCAGGGACAGTTCGGCGGGCTGGCGGCGGTGGTCACCGGCGGCGGTTCGGGAATCGGAAAGGCCGTTGCCGCAGCGCTGTTGGCGGCGGGCGCGCGCGTCGCCGTGCTGGATCTGGCCCCCGGTGACCCGCTCGGCCCCGACTGCCTGGCCCTGGCCTGCGACGTGTGCGACGACGAATCGGTGCGGGCGGCGATCGAGGCCGCCGCGGGGGCCTTCGGCCGCCTGGACATCGTGATCAACAACGCCGGGATCGGCGCGCAGGGCACCGTCGAGGACAACTCCGACGACGAGTGGCGGCGCGTGCTGGATGTGAACGTGCTGGGGGCCGTGCGGGTCTCGCGCGCGGCGCTGCCGCATCTGCGGCGCTCGCCGGCCGCCGCGATCGTGAACACCTGCTCGATCGCGGCCACCACCGGCCTGCCTGACCGCGCCGCCTACAGCGCCAGCAAGGGCGCGATCCTGGCCCTGACCCGCGCGATGGCCGCGGATCACCTGCGCGAGGGCATCCGGGTGAACTGCGTGAATCCGGGCACCGCGGACACCCCGTGGGTGCAGCGGCTGCTCGCCTCGGCGCCGGATCCGGCCGCGGAGCTCGCCGCGTTGAACGCGCGGCAGCCGCACGGACGGCTGGTCTCGGCCGACGAGGTGGCCGCCGCGGTGCTGTATCTCGCGAGCCCGGCCGCGGGGTCCACCGCCGGCACGATGCTCGAGGTCGACGGCGGGATGCACTCGCTGCGCCTGCGGCCCGCTCCCGCGCCGGATGCCGCCGAGGCTGCCCGCTGAGCCGCATGGAGACCCCGAGCATCGGCCGAGTCGCGGCCGTCAGGGGAGCGCTGCTGTCGGCCCTCATTGCGGTCTGGGTGTGCACCCGACCGCGCATGGTACGAATGCCGGAGAGCCCGCACGGCCGGAGATGACACAGCCACAGACGATTCATACCGGACAGGACACAACTCGTATGACCACTCGCCGCATTCCGAAGGTGCGCGATCTGGCGCCGCTGATGAAGTTCGAGCAGCCGTTCCACGGCCGCGCGGGCAGGCTCGCCCGGGCCCAGACGATCTGGGATCTGCGCGAACTCGCCCGCAAGCGCACGCCGAAGGTCGCCTTCGACTACACCGACGGTGCCGCGGATGCCGAGATCAGCCTGCGCCGCGCCCGCGAGGCGTTCGGCGAGATCGAGTTCCGTCCGGCGATTCTGCGCGACGTCTCCGAAACGGACACCACGGCAACGGTTCTCGGCAAGCAGGTGAGCCTGCCGTTCGGCATCGCGCCGACCGGCTTCACCCGGATGATGCATTCGGCGGGAGAGGTCGCCGGCGCGCGGGCCGCCGAGCGGGCGGGTATTCCGTTCACGCTGTCCACGATGGGTACCACCGCCATCGAAGATGTCGCGGCCGCGACGGGTTCCGGCGCCCGCAACTGGTTCCAGCTGTATATGTGGAAGGACCGCGAGCGTTCGCTGGCGCTCGTCGAGCGCGCCGCCGCGGCCGGATTCGACACCCTGGTGGTGACGGTCGACGTCCCGGTGGCGGGGGCGCGGTTGCGCGACGCGCGCAACGGGATGACGGTCCCGCCCTCGATCACCCTGACCGGCGCCCTGGACGCGCTGCGCCGTCCCTGGTGGTGGTGGGATTTCCTGACCACCGAACCGCTGGCGTTCGCCTCGCTGGACCGCTGGTCCGGTACTGTCGCCGACCTGCTCGACTCGATGTTCGATCCCACCGTAGGCTTCGAGGATCTGAGCTGGATCCGGGCGAGCTGGCCGGGACGGGTGCTGGTGAAGGGCGTGCAGACGGTCGAGGACGCCAGGCGCCTGGCGGATCTGGGCGTGGACGGGATCGTGCTGTCCAACCACGGTGGCCGCCAATTGGATCGGGCCCCTATCCCGCTGTACCTGCTGCCGTCGGTGGTGCGGGAGATGGGGCGCGACCTCGAGGTCCACCTGGACACCGGCATCATGCACGGCGCCGACATCGTCGCCGCGCTGGCGCTGGGCGCCCGCTTCACCCTGATCGGCCGTGCTTACCTGTACGGCCTGATGGCCGGGGGCGAGGCGGGCGTGGACCGCGCCATCGAGATCCTGCGTACCCAGGTGGTCCGGACCATGAAGCTGCTGGGGGTGAGTTCGGTGGCCGAACTGACCCCGGACCACGTGCGGCTGCTGCACGAGTGCTGACACGGGTCGCGCCGGTGGGTGCCCGCGCGTGCTGCTCGGGCGGGGGTTCGCCATCGCGCGTCGGCCAGCTCCGGCAACTCGATCACCCACCGCAAACCGACCCGGTATGAGCATCAGGACGAGATCGACCGCGCCTACGATCTGACGGCCTTCGCCGCGGTCGAGGCGGAGCTGATGGCGCGGCCGGGCTTCAGTGCCCTTCGCTCCCCTAGGATTACTACCCGAACCCCTTGGTGGGGCATCCACACCGCCAGGGGTGCTGGTAAGGATCGCGTCACCCGGTACGTGGCCGCCACGGCCGACCAGTCAAAGTGAAATGTATTCGCGGAGTTTTCCTTTGACGTGGGGCAAGGAATCGACGGCGGCAATTCCGGGGGCGGGGAAGTGCCGGGCAATCTGCACATCGGACAGTGGCTTGGACAAGGCCTCCCCGATGTCGGCATAACCGCGGCTGTCGCGGTGTTCCACGCTACTCCCGGCTCGACGGCCCGCGCGCCTTTATGCTATAACGGGTACATCACGAAAATATATCGACAGCACAACGGTGCCGTCGGATCGACACGAATTAGGAGCAAGGGATGGGTTCCTCCGACCTCGGAAACCTTCTGACCGCATTCGGCAACATCTTCAGCGGACTCGGCGGTCTGTCGACACTGTCCGCCAGCGGTAGCGGTAGCAAGTAAGGGCGCGCACGCCGCACAACCTGCGACAACAGTCCGCTGGATTCGATCCGGCGGACTGTTGTGCGTTCCGGACCCGTCCGGTCACCCACGTGCCTCCGGACGCCATCCGGCCACACAAGATCAACGAACCGAATAACTCCGGTCCGGCCGTCCATGATCAATTACTTCGGACGGTTCCGAGACAATTCGGCGAACTCGCTGCCGCGGAAGATGATTGGTCGGCTTTCGATATTCACTGCCCGGCATACGGCGGCAATGAGATCAATTACCCCATCGGGCATCTCGCGGTACTGTAATTGGCGTCGGCATACCAATCGATGTCGGGGTTTCGCAAACCGCCGCATCACCTTTCGCGAACCACCTGACCGCCGCCTCGGGTCATAACGGGCGCTGGGAACGGGTGGGCCCCATACGGCCCGTGGGCGCGATGTGAGCGCCGCCCTGGATCACAAGCTCCGGCCGCGACCGTGCGGCTGAGCCCCTCGCCCTGCGGAGACCGCCGGCGCCGTCACCTCTACCCGAGGGGGTACTGGCCGGGCGGGACCGCCCCGCCCCCGCCGCCCCCGCCGCCCCCGCCGCCGAGCCCGTTTCCGAGCCTGATCAGATCGTCGACCAGAGTGGCGATGGACTGTCCCATGCCCAGAATGTCGTATCCGATCGTGCTGAGGAACTCCCAGGCGCTGGACATTCGCCCCTCCTTGCTCGCAGATCCTGTTGTCCCTTCCACGATGACACAACAATCGCCTCGGAATGCGTGAATTCCGCTCGGCGACACCGGCTCTGCGCGTTTGATCCGGTTTGCGCCGAAGTTGCAATTGTGGACGGCCCGGGATCGGAGACCGGGGCGGCGCAATCGTGCGACGCGGCCGATTGTGGTGTTCGATGCGCTTCGGGACCCCAGTTATGAATGGGCTTGCATCGTCATGCATAATCATTTGTACGTGGTGCGGGCCGCCGTGGAGCGGGGCGCCGGCCGCACGCCCGGCGCTGGCGGGCACCCAGACTTGGATACGCACGAAGACTCAAGGAGCTTTGACATGGCCGATCGCGTCGTACTCGCCTACTCCGGCGGGCTGGACACCTCCGTCGCCATCAGCTGGATCGGCAAGGAGACCGGGGCCGAGGTCGTCGCGGTCGCGATCGATCTGGGCCAGGGCGGCGAGGACATGAACGTCGTGCGCCAGCGCGCACTGGATTGCGGCGCCGTCGAGGCGGTCGTGGTCGACGCGCGCGACGAGTTCGCCGACGAGTACTGCCTGCCCACCATCCAGGCCAACGCCCTCTACCAGGGCGAATACCCGCTGGTCTCGGCGATCAGCCGCCCGCTGATCGTCAAGCACCTCGTCGAGGCCGCCAAGTTCCACGGCGCCGGCACCGTCGCGCACGGCTGCACCGGCAAGGGTAACGACCAGGTCCGCTTCGAGGTCGGCATCGGTGCCCTGGCACCCGATCTGAACGTGATCGCCCCGGTCCGCGACTACGCCTGGACCCGGGAGAAGGCCATCGCCTTCGCCGAGGAGAACAGCCTCCCGATCAACGTCACCAAGAAGTCCCCCTTCTCCATCGACCAGAACGTGTGGGGCCGCGCGGTCGAGACCGGCTTCCTCGAGGACCTGTGGAACGCCCCCACCAAGGACGTCTACGACTACACCACCGACCCGACGGTCAACTTCGAGGCGCCCGACGAGCTGATCATCAGCTTCCAGCAGGGCGTTCCGGTGGCCATCGACGGCCGCCCGGTCAGCGTGCTCGAGGCCATCACCGAGCTCAACCGCCGCGCCGGCCGCCAGGGCGTGGGCCGCCTCGACATGGTCGAGGACCGGCTCGTGGGCATCAAGAGCCGCGAGATCTACGAGGCGCCCGGCGCCATCACCCTGATCACCGCGCATCAGGCCCTCGAGAACGTCACCCTCGAGCGCGAGCTGGGCCGCTACAAGCGCCAGGTCGAGCAGCGCTGGGGCGAGCTGGCCTACGACGGCCTGTGGTACTCCCCGCTCAAGCGGGCGCTGGACGCGTTCATCGGCGACACCCAGGAGCATGTCACCGGCGACATCCGGCTGGTGCTGCATGGCGGCAACGTCGTGGTCAACGGCCGCCGCAGCGAGGAGTCGCTGTACGACTTCAACCTGGCCACCTACGACGAGGGCGACTCGTTCGACCAGTCGCTGGCCAAGGGTTTCGTGCAGATCCACGGCCTGTCGTCGAAGGTTGCCGCGCGGCGCGATCTCAGCAAGTAGGGATCGCCGCGGCCGGACGGGAACTGCATCGGGCCGCCTGTCACCTTCGCTCGATACGTTCGCACGAAGGTGACATTCGTGCCGGGCGGCGCATCGGGGTACCGGGCGATCGGGCGTCGGCGAGCGGTCGGGAATCAGGCGTAGCGTCTACCCAAGCCCGTGGTTCGCGCAGGCGGCAGGTCGGCCGCCGCGCTACCGGCAGGACGACAGGAGGGTTCCGTGCGGACCGACAACGACAGCTGGGACATCACCGAGAGCGTCGGCGCGACCGCGATCGGGGTCGCGGTGATGCGGGCGCGGGAAACTCAGCGGCCCGACGCGCTGTTCCGGGATCCCTACGCGGAGAAACTGGTCGATGCGGCCGGATCCGGGTGGAGTCGCGTCCTGCGCGGCGAGGTCGACGTGAATTCCGTGCGCGCGGGGGCGTACGGCCCGCTGGGCGGGTTCATGACCGCGCGCACGGTGTATTTCGACGAGTACTTCACCGCGGCCGCGCAAGCGGGCATCGGGCAGTTCGCGATCCTGGCCTCCGGGCTCGACGCGCGCGCCTATCGGCTCGAATGGCCCACGGGCGCGGTGGTTTTCGAAGTCGATCAGCCCAAGGTGCTGGAGTTCAAGGATCGAGTGCTCGCCGCGGACACGCCCCGGGCCGACCGCCGAGCGGTCGCGGAGGATCTGCGAAACGACTGGCCGCAGGCGTTGCGGGACAACGGATTCGACCCGACGCGCCCCACCGCCTGGCTGACCGAGGGGCTGCTGCGCTACCTCCCGCCCGAGGCGCAGGACCGGCTGTTCGAGAACATCGCCGAGCTGAGCGCGTCGGGCAGCCGGATCGCGCTGAACATGGGGATGGGCACACGCACCCGCAGCGCCGCGGAACGCGAGATGCGGCAGCGGGTACTGGCCGAGGCCGGAATCACGATGGACATCGACGGCCTGTGGTATCCGTCGGAGGGCCGCACCGACCCCCGCGACTGGTTCACCGACCACGGCTGGACGGTCTCCCAGGCCGACCCGATCGCCCTGCTGACCGACCGCGGCCGCGAGGTGCCCGACTCGGTGCACGAGGACTTGCGCCGCCACATCCTGATGACGGCTGTACGACCCTGACAGCGGCCGGCCCGCGCGGAGTTGCTGGGCCCGAACGCGGTTGACACCGATACGAATACGACCCGAGGAGAAGACATCCGATGAGCGCTGGCGGCGGCACCAACGAGGGCGCGCTGTGGGGCGGGCGGTTCGCCGACGGCCCGGCCGCGGCGATGGCCGCGCTGAGCAAGTCGACGCACTTCGACTGGGCGCTGGCGCCCTACGACATTCGTGCCTCCAAGGCGCACGCGCGGGTGCTCAACAAGGCCGGGCTGCTGTCGGAGGGCGACCTCGAGGCCATGCTGGCCGGGCTGGATCGCCTTGCCGCGGACGTTAATTCGGGCGCGTTCGGGCCCGCGGAATCCGACGAGGATGTGCACGGCGCGCTCGAGCGCGGGCTGATCGAGCGCGTCGGCGCCGAACTCGGCGGTCGGCTGCGCGCCGGGCGTTCCCGCAACGATCAGGTGGCCACGCTGTTCCGGATGTGGCTGCGCGATGCCGTGCGCCGGGTCGCGGCGGGCGCGCTGGACGTCGTGGACGCGTTGACCGCGCAGGCCGCGGCGCATCCGGACGCGGTGATGCCGGGCAAGACCCACCTGCAGGCCGCGCAGCCGGTGCTGCTGGCCCACCACCTGCTCGCCCACGCCCATCCGCTGCTGCGCGATGTGGATCGGCTGCGCGACTTCGACAAGCGCGCGGCGGTCTCACCGTACGGATCGGGCGCGCTGGCGGGCTCGTCGCTGGGCCTGGATCCCGAGGCGATCGCCGCGGACCTGGATTTCGATGCGGCCGCGGCCAATTCGATCGATGCCACCTCCTCTCGCGATTTCGCCGCCGAGGCCGCCTTCGTGCTGGCCATGACCGCGGTGGACCTGTCTCGCATGGCCGAGGAGGTGATCCTGTGGAGCACACCGGAGTTCGGCTACATCACCCTTGCCGACGCCTGGTCCACCGGCTCCTCGATCATGCCGCAGAAGAAGAATCCGGACGTCTCGGAGCTCACCCGAGGCAAGGCCGGCCGCCTGATCGGCAACCTCACCGGACTGCTCGCGACCTTGAAGGCCCAGCCCCTGGCCTACAACCGCGACCTGCAGGAGGACAAGGAACCCCTGTTCGACTCGGTCGCCCAGCTCGAACTCCTGCTGCCGGCCATCGCCGGGCTGGTCTCGACGCTGACCTTCCACACCGACCGGATGGCCGAACTGGCCCCCGCCGGTTTCACTCTGGCCACCGATATCGCCGAATGGCTTGTCCGCCAGGGTGTCCCGTTCCGTGTCGCGCACGAGGCGGCGGGCGGCTGCGTCCGTGCGGCAGAGGCCCGGGGTGTCGGCCTGGACGAGCTCACCGATGCCGAATTCGCCGCGGTGGACCCGGCTTTGACCCCGAAGGTGCGCGAGGTGCTAACCGTCGAGGGTTCCATCGCCTCCCGCAACGCGCGCGGCGGCACAGCCGGGGTGCAGGTTGCCAAGCAGCTCGAGGAGGTCCGGCAGTCTGCCGCCGAGGCCCGCGCCTGGATGAGCTGAGCGGTCTCGGCTCTTCCGGGGTCGTTTCGCTGACGTGCCCCTTGTCGGCCGCTCGGCGAGTATTTGGCCGCACAGTCCTCGGAATGACGGCCGCTGTCGCCGCGGTTCGGAGTACACCAGGTCGTCGGCTAGCTCCTGCGCGCGCGTAGGCCGTCGAGTATCACGCGGGTCAGGTGGTCGTCGGAGCGGGCGCCGCAGCGGCAGACCGCTGCGTTGAGCACCCGCACCACCTCCGTCGGCGGCACGTCGGCGCGCAGGTCGCCCTGGCGCTGTGCGTCCGCTGCGACCTCGGTGATCAGCGCGGTGACCTCGGCCTCCAACTCGGGTAATTCGGGGCGTTCCGGTTCGTCGGTGAGCAGGGACTTGGTCAGCGACAGCGGCAGGGTTACGCAGTGATCCACGATCCGCAGCAGTGCGTCCCACGCCGGAGTCCGGCCGACCTCCGCGCGCGTGGCCTCCACCAGTTCACGCAGCGAGTCGACCGCGATGTCCTCCAGGAGGGCGCGCCGATCCGGGAAGTGCCGGTACAGCGTGCCGACGCCGACCCCTGCCTCGCGTGCGATCTCCTCCATCGAGACGACCTCGCCCCGCTCACCGGCCAGCCGCAGGGCGGCGCTCGTGATCGCCGAACGATTACGCTGCGCGTCCGCCCGCACCTGCACCTCCCATGAAGCGGAACTTCTAATTCACCTTATGCTACCTTCGCGGAAGCGGAATATTGAATTCACCTTGGAGGAACAATGCGGATCGGTCTGTACGTCGCGGATCAGAGTGGTGTCCCGGCCCAGCTCGCGCAGGCGCGCGCGGCGGCCGAACACGGTCTGGCCAGCGCGTTCTTCAATCAGGTCCTGGCCTCGGATCCGCTCACCGTCGCGGCGCTCGCGGGGGAGGCGGCGCCGGGGATCGAGCTGGGAACCGCCATCGCGCACACGTATCCGCGTCACCCGATCTCGCTCGCCGGGCAGGCCCTCACGGTCGCGGCGGCCACCGGCAACCGGTTCACCCTCGGCGTCGGGCCGAGCCACAAGCAGTTCATCGAGGGCGTGTACGGCCTGTCCTACGACCGGCCCGCGCACCACACCCGCGAGTACCTGACCACGTTGCGCGCCGAACTCTCGGGCGCCGGCCACGTCCGGGTGCCGGGCGCGCAGCCGCCGCCGGTGCTGCTGTCCGCGCTCGGCCCGGTGATGCTCCGTATCGCGGGCGAACTGGCCGACGGCACGGTCACGGTGTGGGCAACCCCGGCGACAATCGCCGGCCACATCCGGCCGCATATCGATGCCGTGGCGAAGGATCCGCGCGTCGTGGCGTCGGTGATGCTGAGCGTGACCGTCAGGCCGGACGCCGTGCGCGACGAGGTCGCCGGCGTGCTCGGCTTCGCGTCGGACCTCGCCAGCTATCGGACGCTTCTGGACCGTCAGGGGCAGAGCAATGTCGTGGAGACCGTGGTCGCCGGGGACGAGGACACCGTCGCCGCCGCGATCCGTGCCTACGCGGACGCGGGCGCGACCGACGTGCTGGTCAGCCCCGTCGGCGACGATGACGAGAAGGCCAGGACACTGAAACTGGCCGGGGAACTGGCCCGCTCCCTATAGGGTCTGCTTGCACGGCCCTGCTACGTTCGGCGGTGCCGCCGAACACACGCCTCAGCGCGTAGCGGTCCGGAAACGGGCGCGGTAGGCGGACGGGGTGACGCCGAGGTGGCGTAGGAACGCGCGGCGCAGGGATTCGTCGCTGCCCAGGCCCGAACGCTGGGCGGCCGCGCTCACCGATGCGCCGGATTCGAGCATCGCCTGGGCCGCCTCCACCCGTGCGGATTCCACGAATGTTGCCGGGGTGGTGCCGAATTCGTCGCGGAACAGTCGGGTCAGGTGGCGCACGCTCAGGTGGGCGCGGTCGGCCAGCAGCGGGAGCGAGTGGTCGGCGGCCGGGTCCGCCAGGATCGAATCGAGCACCGCGCGCAGGTCGTCGCGGCGCGGGCGCCGGGTGCGGGTAGCAACGGAGAACTGGGACTGGCCGCCGGGACGCTGCAGGAACACCACCAGGTCGCGGGCCACCTCCCGGGCCAGTTCGGGGCCCTCGTCCTCCTCGACCAGGGCCAGCGCCAGGTCCAGGCCCGCGCTCACACCCGCCGAGGTGACGATGTGGCCGTCGCGAACGTAGATCGCATCCGGTTCCACGGTGGCCGAGGGGTAGGCCCGTGCCAGCCGCGCGGTGTGCCGCCAGTGCGTGGTGACCCGGCGGCCGTCCAGCAGCCCGGTCTGGGCGAGTGCGAAGGCGCCCGTACAGACCGAGGCCATCCGCCGCGCCGAGCTGCCCGCGGTGATGGCCGTCAAGAGTTCCGGTGCGGCGGGTGTAAACGGGAGGTGCGGCGCGCCGGGCACGATCACCGTGTGTGGCTGCGCCAGCTCCCTGTATGACGCCTCGGCCAGGAGTCGTGTGCCCGACGCCGTGGTCACCGGGCTACCGTCCGGCGAGAACAGGACCGGCTCGTACCGCCCGCCGAGCGTGTTCGCGGTGGCGAACACCTCCAGCACCGCCGTCGTATCCAGGAGCCGCACCCCGTCGAACGCCAGCACCGCGACCCTTCTGCCACCCATCCCGCCAGGCTAACAGCCCAGCATGGCCAGATCTGTGGCATTCCTGTCCGAATGGCCATGGCGTCGAGCCGCCGGTCGCGACAATGCTCGAGGCATGACTCAACTCGACGCACCAACCCTCCGCCCACCCCTGCCGCCCTTCATCGACGAGGCCGCCGCACGCGCCAAGGTGCAGGCGGCCGAGGACGCCTGGAACACCCGCGACCCGCAGCGGGTGGCGCTGGCCTACACCCCGGATTCGGTGTGGCGCAACCGCGACGAGTTCGTCACCGGCCGCGAGGAAATCGTCGCCTTCCTCACCCGCAAGTGGGACCGGGAACTCGATTACGCCCTGCGCAAGGAACTCTGGGGCTTCCGCGGCCACCGCATGGCCGTCCGCTTCCAGTACGAATGGCACGACGCCACCGGCCAGCACTGGCGCAGCTACGGCAACGAACTCTGGGAATTCGACGACACCGGCCTGATGCGCCGCCGCGAGGCGAGCATCAACGACCTGCGCATCGATGCGTCCGACCGCCGCATCCACGGACCGCGCTCCGAGGCGGATCGCGATGCGCCCCTGCCGATTCGGTAGGTCAGCCACTAAATCCGGCCGGGCCGCCGCCCGCGCTCGCCGAGATCAGAGCAGTAGCGCGATGAGGCCCAACAGCGCACACACATGAGGCAGCAGAATGTCCAGAACCGCCAGTGCCAGGAGAACGTTCGTCATTCCGCCCCACCCTCTCGGCTCGGCAATGAATTGCCGTGTCACTCATATGGATCGGAAGCGATGTTACCGGCTCGGAGGCGGGACGGCTGGTCTGGGATGTTCGGATGAATTGCGCGTCAGGCGTTTCGGGCCGGCTCGGCCCGGTCGGTGCGATGCAGGACCGCGTCGACGGCCGTGAATGCCGCCGCCACCAGGATGAGGATGGCCGAGACCAGTAGCGCCACATCGAGTCCGTGGTGGAAGGCGGTCTTTCCGGTGTTGAGGACGTCGGAGACCTTCGACAGGTATTTGAGGTAGGGGGTGAGGTCGACGCCCTGGGGGATGCGGCCGCGTTCGACGGCGTCGATGGCGTTGGGCTGCAGGGGAGATGGGAGGCCGAGCTGGTTCATGCGGGTGGTGAGGTCGGCGGTGAGGACCGAATTCACCAGGGCGCCCAGGACCGCCACGCCGACGGCCGAGCCGACCTGGCGCATCGTGTTGGTGACGGCGGCGGCCATGCCCGAGTGCTCGGCGGGGACGCCGGACATCACGGCGGAGGTCAGCGGTACCACCGCGATGCCGAATCCGAAGCCCGCCACCGCCATTGCGGCCGACAGCGTGCCGTCGTGCAGGGTTCCGGCAAGTTCGTAGCGGGTCAGCAGGATGCCGGCGGCGCCGACCACACAGCCGGCGATCATGAGCATGCGCGCGCCGTAGCGGGCCACCCACAGTCCCGCGATCAGCGAGCCGATGATGATGGCCGCGGCCATGGGGGCGAAGACCCCGGCCGTGTGCGCGGCCGTGTACGACCGCATCACCTGCAGATACAGCGCGGTGAAGAAGAAGATCGAGAAGACACCGAAGTAGACGGCGAACGCGACCACCAGCGCTCCTCGCACGGCCGGCGGGCGCAGATAGCGGAAGTCGAGCAGCGGTGCGGCCGAACGGGTTTCGACCACGAAGAACGCGATGAAGGCCAGGCCGCCGAGCACGAACAGCCCGATCACCGACGGTGCGCCGTACCCCCGATCCTCGCCGGAGGTGGCCGCGTAGATCACCGCCCCGAGCGCGAGCGCCCCGAGCACGATTCCGGCCCAGTCGATCGGCCCCGGCCGCGGATCCGAGCTCTCCGGAACGGACCACAGCGCGGCGACCAGCGCCACGGCCCCGATGATCAGGTTGAACCAGAAGATCGAACGCCACCCGTAGACGTGGACCAGTTCGCCGCCCAGCACCGGCCCGGCCGCCAGCGCCAGCCCGGACACCGCCGCCCAGACGCCCAGCGCCCGGGCCCGCGCCCGCTCATCGGGGAAGATGTGCCGCAGCACGGACAGCGTGCCCGGCTCCGAGGCCGCCGCGCCCAGGCCCATGATCGCGCGCCCCGCGATGAGGACCGGCACGCTGTCGGCCAGCGCCGCGACGACCGAGCCGGCGCAGAAGACCACCAGCCCGCCGATCATGACCTTCTTGCGACCCCACCGGTCGCCGAGCGAGCCGCCCGCCAGCATGAGCCCGGCGAAGACCAGCGTGTAGGCGTTCACCACCCACTGCAGCAGCATCACGTCGGTGCTGAGCTCGTGCCGGATATCGCCCAGTGCGACACTGACGACCGTGGTATCGAGGAAGGTTACGAAGAGGACAGCGGTCACCGCCGCCAGTGCGATGCCCGGGCGCTTAGCTGTGCTCGGTGCGGACTCGGTAGACGCCACGCGCACAGGCTACTGGTCCGGGGCGTTGTGCCCAAAGCGAATACCGGTCTTTCGTACGTCCAGTGGGCGAATATCTGGCCACGCCCGGCGGGGCGAAGTTCGGGCCGGATCGTGGACTCGGCCCAGTAGCGAGCGAATCATCGCGCGCGGCCAGCGCCAGGGCGTCTTCCGCGAGGTGGATGCGGAACACATGGCCCTGCGCTTCACGGCAATGACCGACGGTCTGGGCATCCAGGTCCTCACCGGCGTACCCGGCGTCACCACGACGGTCATGCGCGAGGTCCTCATCGGTTTCGTCCGCGATGAGCTCCTGGTGGCACGAGACCGGCGGGACGTGCTGGCATGACGAAATCGACTGTTGCCGAGAGCATCCGGCGCAACATCGCCGATTTCTCCCGCGTCGCGGCCGAAGGCGGCCGGGCCGCGGCCGTGGTGATCTGCGTGATCGACGACCCGGCCGAGCCGCATTTGCTGATGATCCGCCGCGCGTTCCGCGGCATGAACGGCGGCCAATGGGCGCTTCCCGGCGGGAAGATCGATCCCGGCGAGACCGCGGAGGCGGCGGGGCGGCGCGAGGTGAGTGAGGAGATCGGCCTGGAGCTCGGAGAGTCCGAAATCGTCGGCGCCCTGGACGATTTCGTCACCGATTCCGGATTCGTCATGACCCCGTTCATCGCCGTGACCCCCGCCCCCGTGCAGCCGCGCCGCAATCCGGCCGAGGTCGACTCGATCCACCGGATCCCGCTGGCCCGCCTGGTCCAGGACGATCTGCCGCGCTGGACGCCGGCCCCCTCGGGCCCACCCCTGCTGCAAATGCCCCTGCGCCGCAACATGATCGTGCATGCCCCCACCGGCGCCATTCTCTACCAATTCCGCGAGGTGGCCCTGCTGGGCCGCGACACCCGCGTGGCCGACCTGCGCCAGCCCGAATTCACCCGCGAATGAGCCTCGGCCGCGCAGGTCTCGGTCACCGTTGATGATCTTCGCGATTCGGACCCGGGCGTGACCGGTGAACGTTAACATCGGGCGGGCGGACCGGACGTCCGCTCAGTCGATGTTGACGGGGTGATCGCCATGCCTGCCGTGGTCCTGGAAGCCGAGGGGCTGGTCAAGCGCTACGGGGGCGTGGAGGCGCTGCGGGGGGCGAACTTTCGGGTGTTCGAGGGTGAGGTCGTCGCGCTCATCGGAGACAACGGCGCCGGTAAATCGACGCTCGTGAAGTGCCTGTCCGGGGCCGAACAACCCGACGGCGGGCGCATTCTGCTCGATGGCGAGCCCGTGCGCCTGACCTCGCCGACCGAGGCGCGCAGGCTCGGGGTCGAGACGGTGTATCAGGATCTGGCCGTCGCCCCCGACCTGGATCCGGCCGCGAATCTCTTCCTGGGCCGGGAACTGTTCCGCCGCGGCATCGCCGGGCGCCTGGGCATGCTCGATCGCAAGTCGATGAAAACGCAGGCGACCGAGCACTTCCAGCGCCTCGGCGTGGTCCTGCCCCGGGCGGACGTGCCGATCGGGGCGCTCTCGGGTGGGCAGCGCCAGACCGTCGCGGTGGCACGGGCGGTGATGTGGGCCAGCAAGGTCGTGTTCATGGACGAGCCGACCGCCGCGCTGGGCGTCGTGCAGCGCGAACGCGTGCTGGAGGTCACCCGCCGGGTGTGCGATCAGGGCATCGCGGTCGTGCTGATCAGTCACAACATGCCCGAGGTGCTGTCGGTGGCCGACCGGATCGAGGTGCTGCGGCTGGGAAGGCGCGTGGCGCGCTTCGAATCCGGCGCCACCCTCGAGCAGTTGGTCGGCGCGATGACCGGAGCCCTGAACACCGAGGATGCGCCATGAGCGGAGCGAATCAACAACACAGCGCGCATCGCGCATGCCGGAGCCGAGCGTCAGCGAGGTGCAGGCATGAGTGAGCCGACCGACGACACCGGGCCGGTGGCAGCCAACGACGCTGAGCGGGTCGATGTTCCCGGAAGCACTCTCTGGCAGCGCATTGCGGGCGCGAGCACGCTGTGGATCGGCATCGTGCTGGTGCTGCTGTACGCCGCCTTCAGCATCGTCAAGCCCGATGCCTTCCCGACCCGGTTCACGCTGCAGACCCTGCTGATCGAGACATCGGTGCTGCTGGTGCTCTCGATCGGCATGACCTTCGTCATCATCACCTCCGGCATCGATCTGTCGGTCGGCATGGTGCTGATCTTCGCCGGGGTGCTCGGCTCCAAGACCATGGAATGGCTCAGCCCGGGCGGTGACGCCGGTCATGCGGGCTGGGGTGTCATCGCGGCCGGGTTCGTGGTTGCCGTTGCCGGGGGCGGACTCTGGGGGCTGATCAACGGAGTCCTGGTGGCCCGGGCCAAGATTCCGCCGCTCATCGTCACCCTCGGCTCCTTCGGCGCGGCGCTGGGAGCCGCGCAGCTCATCACCGGGGGCGTCGACACCCGCACGGTGCCCGAGAAGCTGCGCAACTCGCTGGGTTTCGGCACCCTGCTGGGCGGCATTCCGGATCTGGTGCTCGTCGCGCTGGTGGTCACCCTGTTCGGCGCCTGGCTGCTGCACACCACCCGCTTCGGCCGCTACACCTACGCCATCGGGTCCAACGCCGAGGCCGCCCGGCGTTCCGGCATCGGGGTCACCCGGCATCTGATCCTGGTGTACCTGATGACCGGATTGCTCTCGGGGCTGGCCGGATTCATGAATCTGGCCTACTTCGGCACCACCACCATCGCCGGGCACGGCACCGACAACCTCGACGCCATCGCGGGTGTCGTCATCGGCGGCACCAGCCTGTTCGGCGGCACGGGCACGGTGGTGGGCACCGTGATAGGGGTGTTCATCCCGTCGGTGCTACGCAAGGGATTTGTCATCGCGGGAGTGCCGGTGTTCTGGCAGCCGATCGCGGTGAGCATCGTTCTCGTGGCGGCGGTCTGGTTCGACCAGGCCAGGCGGAAGGCGCGAGACCGGAAATAACACAACAGAACTGAAGGGTAAGGCGGAGATGAGAAGCGTGAAGCGGGCCGCCGCAATATTTGGTGTGGCCGTGACAGCCGCGGCCGTACTCGCGGGATGCGGCGGCTCGGTCGGCAATTCCGGCGGCACCAACGCCAAGAAACTCGTGCTCGTTCCGGGCGTTGCCAACGAGCCGTTCTACATTTCGATGCAGTGCGGCGCACAGGACGAGGCGAAGAAGCTCGGGTACTCGCTGGACACCCAGGCACCCACGCAATTCGACGCCTCGCTGCAGACCCCGATCGTGACCGGCGTGATCGCCACCAAGCCGGGCGCGATCCTGATCGCCCCGACCCACGCCACGGCGATGGCGGCCCCGATCAAACAGGCCAAGGACGCCGGCATCAAGATCATCGAGGTGGACACCGCGCTGGAGGATCAGTCGATCGCGCTGTCCTCGATCTCCTCGGACAACGTCAAGGGCGGCCAGCTGGCCGCGCAGACCCTGGCAAAGCTGGTGGGGGACAAGGGATCCACGCTGGTGATCAACACCAAGGCGGGCACCTCCACCACCGATCAGCGCGCCCAGGGCTTCGCCGACGAGCTGAAGAACCACGCGGGGATGAGCTCACTCGGCGTGCAGTACAACAACAACGACGCCGCGACGGCCGCCTCGATCGTCACCGCGACCCTCGCCGCCCATCCCGATCTGGCCGGCATCTTCGCCACCAATCTCAGCTCGGCCGAGGGCGCGGCGACGGGCCTGCGCAACGCGGGCAAGCTGGGCCAGGTCAAGATCGTGGGCTTCGATGCCAGCCCGCAGCAGGTGCAGGATCTGAAGTCCGGGGTCATCCAGGCGCTGATCGCGCAGGATCCGGCCACCGTCGGTGTGGACGGGGTGGATCAGGCGGCCGCGGCGCTCACGGGTAAGCCGGTGACCCGGCACATCCAGACCGACATGGTCTCGATCACCCAGGCCGACATGGATTCTCAGTCGAAGTACTTCTACCGGAGCAAGTGCTGACGCTTACGACTCCACCTCGCTGGCGCTCGGCTCCGTCGTGCGCGAGGCGCTGCGCTGATGGTTCGCTCCGCTGCGCTCCGCTCACGACTCCACCTCGCTGGCGCTCGGCTCCGTCGTGCGCGAGGCGCTGCGCTGATGGTTCGCTCCGCTCACTCCTGTACGCGCACGGTGTATCCGGCGGTCGCGAGTGCCTCGATCACCTCGTCCCGGTGCGTGGGCCCGCGCGTCTCCAGGGTGAGCGAGACCTCGGCCTCGTCGACCGCCAGCCACGCGCCGGTGCGGGAGTGCGCGATCTCGAATACGCTCGCGCCGGTGCGCCCGATCTCGGCCAGCAGCCGGCCCAGGCTGCCGGGGAGATCCGAAATCGTCACGCGCAGTACGAGATACCGTCCCGCGGCGCCGAGTCCGTGGCCGATGAGCCGGGTCAGCAGCAACGGGTCCACGTTGCCCCCGGACAGGATCGCGCAGACCGGGCCTTCGATGCCGAGTTCGTCGGCGCCGTAGGTCATCAGGGCCGCGACCGCCGCGGCCCCCGCGGGCTCGACGATGAGTTTGGCGCGCTCCATGCACAGCAGCATGGCGCGTGAGAGCGCATCCTCGTCGACGGTGACGATCTTGGACACCCGCCCGGCCACGTGGGCGAACGGCACCTCACCCGGACGACCCACCGCGATGCCGTCGGCCATCGTCGACATGCGTTCCAGCGCAACGGGTTCACCGGCCTCGAGCGAACCGGGCCAGGCGGCGGCCCGGGCGGCCTGCACGCCGACCACCCGCACCTGCGGCGCCAGGTACTCCAGGGCCACCGCCACTCCGGCGAGCAACCCGCCGCCTCCGGTCGGCACGATCACGGTGTCCACCTCGGGCAGCTGCTCGAGCAGTTCCACCCCGACGGTCGCCTGCCCGGCGACGATGTCGGGATGGTCGAAGGGGTGGATCAGTGTCGCCCCAGTCTGCTCGGCGAACTGTATTGCGGCGGTGAGGGATTGATCGATGGTCTCGCCGACCTGATGCACGGTGGCGCCGTAGGCCCGGGTGGCCACGAGCTTGGGCAGTGAGGCCCCGATGGGCATGAACACCGTCGAGGAGATCCCCAGGCTGGCCGCCGCCCAGGCCACCCCCTGCGCGTGATTTCCGGCGCTGGCCGCGACCACTCCGTGCCGCCGCTCGTCCTCGGTCAGATTCGCGATCCGGTTGTAGGCGCCCCGGGGCTTGAACGATCCGGTGCGCTGCAGGTTCTCGCATTTCAGGCGAACCTCGTGCCCGGTGTGCTCCGACAGCACCCGCGCGGCCACCAGTGGCGTCCGGCGCACCGCCGGGCCCACGAGCTTCGCCGCCGCCTCGATCCGATCCAGTCCGATGAGCTCCATGCCGGTCATAGTGCCAGGTGTCTGGTGGAAAAGCATGGCAATCGGTGTAGCAGTTGGGCTGATTGCTGGTATGCGGGGGCGCGCGACGTCTCGCCGGAATGGCGCCGCCGAAATGATATATATATCGTTTGCGCAATGCCGGGGAAATAAATGAGCAATGGTGAGGCAACGGGCCGGAATTACCGTTCGGCCCGTTAGTGTCACCTTCGGATCGGATGCACCATGACCGAGACCATCGACCCCGCCGCCGGCACCCCCGCCGAGTATCCGGGGCTGACGAATCCCGACCCGCGCCTGACCAACGCCGACCTCGCGCCGTTGCCGGCGCAGCGCTGGGGCGCCTACAACATCTTTGCCTTCTGGATGTCGGACGTGCACAGCGTCGGCGGGTACGTGACCGCGGGCAGCCTGTTCGCGCTCGGCCTGGCCAGCTGGCAGGTGCTGGTGGCGCTGCTGATCGGCATCACGATCGTGTTCGGGCTGTGCAATCTGGTCGCCGCACCGAGCCAGCGCGCCGGAGTGCCGTTCCCGGTGGTGTGCCGTAGCGCCTTCGGCGTGCTGGGCGCGAATATTCCCGCGATCATCCGCGGCCTGATCGCGGTGGCGTGGTACGGGATTCAGACCTACCTGGCATCGGCGGCGCTGATAGTCGTTGCGGTGAAACTGTTTCCGGGGCTGGCGCCGTACGCGGTCGTGCGCGATTACGGTTTCGCCGGATTGTCGCTGCTGGGCTGGGGCGCGTATCTGCTGTTGTGGGTGCTGCAGGCCGCGGTGTTCTGGCGCGGCATGGAATCCATCCGGCGGTTCATCGACTTCTGCGGTCCCGCCGTGTATGTCGTGATGTTCGCGCTATGCGGGTACCTGATCGCCAAGGCCGGGTGGGGCGCGATCGATCTGAACCTGGGACACGTGCAGTACACCGGCCTGCGCTCGGTGCCGGTCATGCTCGGCGCGATCGCGCTGGTGGTGTCGTACTTCTCGGGCCCGATGCTGAACTTCGGCGACTTCTCCCGCTACGCCCGCTCGATGGCGGCGGTGCGGCGCGGCAATCTGCTGGGGCTGCCGGTGAACTTCCTGATGTTCTCGCTGCTCGTGGTGGTCACCTCCTCGCTGACCGTGCCGGTGTACGGCAAGCTCATCACCGATCCGGTGGAGACCGTGTCGCATATCGACAGCACGTTCGCAATCGTGCTGGGCGCGTTGACCTTTGCCGTTGCGACGATCGGCATCAATATCGTGGCCAACTTCATCTCACCGGCCTTCGACTTCTCCAACGTGAGCCCGCGCCGAATCAGCTGGCGCGCCGGCGGCATGATCGCCGCAGTCGGATCCCTGCTCATCACCCCCTGGAACCTGTACAACAATCCGGAGGTCATCCACTACACCCTGGAGGTGCTGGGCGCGTTCATCGGCCCGCTGTTCGGCGTGCTGATCGCCGACCACTACCTGATCCAGCGCCGCCGAATCGTGGTCCAGGACCTGTTCACCACCTCGGAATCCGGAACCTATTGGTACCGAAACGGATTCAACCCCGCCGCAATCGCCGCCACCATCGTCGGCGCCGTAGTAGCGGTGATCCCGGTCCTGGCCGGCAGCCTCCCCGGCATGTACACCGCGGCCCAGTACAGCTGGTTCATCGGCTGCGGCCTGGCATTCCTCACCTACCGGCTACTCGCCCCGCGATTCGTGCGTCCGGCACCGGCCGGCACCGAGTAGACGCTCGAGAAGCACTGCCTGTCACCAGTTTCCGACGACGGCCTGGAGCGAAGGTTCCGGGTCCTGGTCGTACAGCGCCGCGGCAATGCCGATCCGCAGTGAGACCGTCGAGGACCGCGCCACCGAAATCGCTGTCATCCTCGTCCATGGCGGCGAGCCCATGTCGCTCGACGTCGATCATTATCATTCGGTCAATCGACTACCGGATGTAGCACGTCAGCTCGTGGCCGACCCGCTCGATGCCGAGGGGGAATCGAATCGTGGGCTGTCACCATCGGTCGGGTGGGTGATTGCGAGTACGCCGGGGAGCCAGGGGGTGTAGCGGGTGGGGTCGGCCGCGACGATGGTGAGGAGTTCGTCCGGGGGGATCCAGGCGTAGTCCTCGATCTCCGCCTGGTCGGGGCGGGGTGGGGCGCCCTCGAAGTGGCCGATCAGGACGTGGTCCCATTCGTGCTCGACTCGGCCCGTGGCCGGGTCGGACGCCCGGTAGTGGAACACTCCGGCCTCGCGCAGGGAGGTTTCGATGCCGAGTTCCTCGGCCAGGCGCGCCGCCGCGGCGGCGGTGACGGGCTGGCCGGGGGCGGGGTGGCCGCAGCAGGTGTTGGTCCACAGGAGCGGGAACCTGGTCTTGACCGCGGCGCGGCGCTGCAGCAGCATCCTGCCCGCCGCGTCGAACAGCATCACCGAGAATGCCCGGTGCAGCCGCCCGGGCGCGGTGTGCGCCTGGGCGACCGGGCACGAGCCGATCGGCCGGCCCTGCTCGTCCACGAGCTCGACGGGCAGGGCCTCGCGGTCGATCGGCGCGGATTCGGCGTTGTCTTCGCGGGTAGCGGTCACCGCCCCACCTTATCGGCAGCGATCAGCAGGTATTGGAAACTACTGTCCCGGTACGAGCTCAGGAACGACTTTTCCACGCCGGTGGCCAGTTCCGAATGGGTGCGCAGCTCCCAGTACGGGATGGTGGCGGGCGTGAGATCCACTACGGCGATCGGGACCATGTTGTTCGCGGCCAGCGCGGTGAAGTAGTGGCTGCGCGGGTGGATCATGCAGCCGTAGTGCGCGTCGATCCAGCTCACCGCCGCGGAGCGCCCGCCGATGACGTCGTTGGAGCAGCCGGTGACGCACACATAGCGCCCGCCCGGTTCGAGCAGCCGGGAGAACTCGCTGAACAGATCGGGCAGCTCCACGTACATATCGGTCTCGTTGGTCCAGATGCCGCGCATCGACCGCGACTCGAAGCCGGTGTCGAGCATGTTGCGGTAGTGGAACTGCACGCTGTCCGCCACACCGCGGCGGGCGGCCTGATCATTGGCGAACCCCACCTGATACTCGGAGATGCTCACCCCGTCCACCCGGCAGCCGAACCGCTCGTGCGCCATGATGCTGGTGCCACCGCGCCCGGAGCCACCGTCCAGCAGGCGGTCGCCGGGGCGGATCGCGCCGAGATGGTCCAGCAGCAGATCGGCCTGGGCGGTCTCGAGCCGGTGCAGTTCGCGCACGAGCCGATCCTGGCGGGTGTCCTCGGGGCCCTCCAGCACCGACAGGTCGGGCTCACCGATCCCGTAGTGATGGTGGTAGAGATCGTCGACCTCGCCCAGTTTGGTGTTGATGCGGTCGTCGTTGGGATTGTCGTTCCAGTACGCGGCGACCGAGCGCTGGTAACTGGTGTGCAGGACGCCATCGGTCTTGGGCTCGAGCATGGTCATGACGGATCAATCCTCTCGATCGGTGGTGCTGACAACGGCAATCGCCAGGAAATCGCGGGACGGCGGAGCCGGCCGGGAGATGGGTCAGGAGTACTCGCTGTAGCGGCGGCTGTCGGCGTGCCAGGCGCGGCTGCCGCCCATCCAGGCCCACAGCCCGCCCAGGAAGCGTTGCAGCGCAGGGGATCCGGTCGCTGCGAGCAATGCCGCCTCGCCCTCGAAGCGGTGTACCAGCTCGTCGTGCACCCGTGCCGTCTGCACGATCGCCTCGTGACGGCTGCAATTCTGTTCCGCGGCAAGCACCGTCGGCAGGTTGAATTCCCTGCCGCCGGACTGATCCTCGCGGGCCATCGAATAGAGGTCGTTGACCATCTGGGAGGCCAGGGCCGCGGTGGTGACCACCCGCCGCATGCGCGGATCGGTGTATTCGGCCGCGCTGAGCTCGTATCCGCCGACCACATCGATCGGCGCCATGCAGGGCAGGAAGCTGTGCGGCTGGCGGTTGGTCAGGTACTCCCAGACCTTCGGCATGCGCCCGGCCGCGCGCCACCCGCCCTCGGCGGCCAAAGCGATGAACCACCCGGCGATCTCGGTGCGCAGCCGGGCCAGCTGCGCGGGCGTCGCATAGTGCGCCAGGTGCTCGAACGAGGTCCGGAAGGCCCGCAGGATGGGGTCCGCGGCCATCACCCGCTCGAGCTCGGCCTGATACTTTGCCGGGAGATGTACCGGATCCATTGCGGCCGCGGCCAATTCCAGGCGTGGACCCAGTTCGGCCTCCGCGCTGGAGGGGGTGCCGTCGGCCGCGTGGTCGTCGGCGTCCTCCTCGCAGTAGTAGTCGTCGACCGACCACTCGGACACCGCGCATTTCGCCGCCGCGAGCAGGCGGTCCGGATCGTCGCAATCCGGATGCGCGAGCATGATCAGCCGCCCGAAGTCGGCCTTTCGGAGCTCGTCCAGCTTGCCCTCGTAGAGCCCGATCGCCTCGGCCCAGGCCAGAATTCCCTCGTTGACCGCCTCGGCGAGCACGGGATCGTCGCGGACCGGCGGCGGGCAGTAGAGAGCGGGAATTCGAGAACCGGCCGCGGGCGTGTCGTCCTGCTTGCCGTAATTCGGCTCAGCCGCAACAGATTCCGCGCTGCGTCCGGTTCGCCGCGGCCGCGTCGGATCCGTTCCGGCGCCAGGTAGTGCGGTCATCCGTTCGCCGGTCACACTGCGGCCGGACGTTCCGTCGGCGGCGGCGGGCCGCTGTGGCGCGGAGGTGCCCAGCGCGGCGATCCGCGTGAACCCCGTGCCGATTCCGGTGGGCCCGAACGGCATCCGGGAGGCCATGCCGTCCGGTGCGGAGGCAGCCTCCGCAAGTCCATCGGGACCCGCCGCCGAGCCCGGCCCGGAGACTGCATCGGCAACCCCGTCCGATGCAACACCTCCGGACGCAGCGCCGGGCGGGGAAGGGACCAACAGACTCGCCGCACCGAGCCCGGCCGGCCCGAGCAACCGCAGCGGCGCCTCGCCCGCGGTCATGCCCCCCAGCGTGGCCGAATCATGGGACAGCACTTCGGCTTCGGGAACCCCCGGCCGCGCCAGGGCGGCCGGGGGAGCGTTGCCGAGATCCTTCAGTAGCGCGGCGATCACCGAGGCCACCCCGGAGGTGGCCGGCGGCGCCGCGGCGCGCGACAGCACCGACATGGCTGTGCCCCTTCGTCAGTCGCTCTGCCGGGCGACCAGGACGTTGTCCAGGATACCCAGCGCGTCGGGCACCAGTACCGCCGCGGAGTAGTAGCAGCTGATCAGGTACGAGATGATCGACTGGTCGTCGATACCCTTGAAGCGGACGTTGAGGCTCGGCTCGAACTCGTCGGGAATTCCGGTCTGGTGCAGGCCGATCACGCCCTGCTCCTTCTCCCCGGTGCGCATCGCCAGGATCGAGGTGGTCTGCTTGTCGCTGACCGGGATCTTGCCGCACGGGAAGATCGGCACCCCGCGCCAGGCCGGAACCCGGTGCCCGTCGATCTCCACCGGATCCGGATACAGCCCGCGCTTGTTGCACTCGCGCCCGAACGCGGCGATCGCCTTCGGGTGTGCCAGAAAGAGTTTCGTGCTGCGGCGCATGCTCAGCAGCTCGTCCATGTCGTCCGGGGTCGGGGCGCCGGACTCGGTGTAGATGCGCTGCTTGAGGTCGCAGTTGTGCAGCAGCCCGTAGTCGGGATTGTTGACCAGATCGCTCTCGCGCCGCTCGTAGAGGGCCTCGATGGTCAGGCGCAGCTGCTGCTCGATCTGATTGTGCGGCTCGTTGAACAGGTCCGCGACGCGGGTGTGCACGCGAAGTACGCTCTGCGCCAGGCTCAATTCGTATTCGCGGGGTGTGGCGTCGTAGTCGACGAAGGTGCCCAGCAGCAGCGGCTCGCCCTCGTGGCCCGAGTGGATCTCGATCTCGGCCTCGCCGTGTTTGTTCTGCGCCCGCACCGGCGCGGCGGCGTATCGGTCCAGCTGCTCGTGCAGCGCCGGAATCTCCTCGATGATCTGGTCCAGTGCCGTGCGCGGCAGCGCCAGCAGTGTGGTGCGGGTGACGGTCCGGATTGTCACCGGCCAGATGGCATTCGGATCGACGAGCATCTCGTCGCCGAAGAAGTCGCCGCCGCCCAGCATGCCGAGTTTGGTGCTCTCGCCGTACTCGCCGGTGCCGATCTTGCTCAGCTTGCCGTGCACGATCAGCAGCACGCGGTCCATCGGATTGCCGAATTCGGCTATGGTCGTGCCGGGTTCGAGGTCCTGCTGCTCGAAACGCTGCGCGAGCGCGCGCAGGATCTCCTCGTCCTCGAAGCCGCGCAGTTGCGGTAATTCCTGGAGTTCCAACGGGATTACGCGAGCCTGGCCGCCGTCGATGACGTACTCCACCTCACCGTTGCCGATGGTGTGGGTCAGGCGGCGGTTGACACGGTAGATGCCGCCGTGCACATCCACCCACGGCAGCGAGCGGGTCAGCCACCGGGAGCTGATGCCCTGCATCTGCGGCTCGGATTTGGTGGTGTGCGCGAGTTGATGAGCGGCGGTGGTGGACAGGCTTTTCCGGACATGGTTGTCGGTCTGTACCGGCACATCGATAGTCATGCTGCAGTCCTCACCTCAGAGTTGCCACGCGACGACAGGGCGGTTGAGTACAGAGATATGCGACAGGCGGCAGATGCCTGAAAACTCGAGACGTTTGTGCGAATTTGGTAGCGCAACAGTGCGTTCCAGCACTTCCGATGATAGGCACATGTCGATACGAGGGGAAGTGGATTCGCCGAATGCGGATCGGTAACCAGCCCGCATAACGATGCCGCATCGAAGCCGTGCCCGGACCCATCCGAATCGGGTTTCCCCGAACTGTTCTCGGCGCGCCCGGCACCCTCGCTAAGGTGGATTCCGGCACTCGCCGTTCGTTCTCCCCACCGGTCTGTCCCCTCCGTGTCGCCCCTGGGAGTTCCCATGTTCACCTGGCTCTACGCCCTACCCGATTGGCTGGGTTTCCTGATCATCACCGGAACCCTGGTCGTCATCACCTGCGCCGGCATCGCGCTGCTGAGACCCTTCGTGCAGAAGGTGTTCGGGCCCGAACCCGGCCGCAACGAACAGGTCACCATGGTGCTCACCGTCGGCGGCGTCTTCTACGGCCTGCTGCTCGGCCTGGTCGCCGCCGCCACCTATCAAGCCTTCGACGCCGCTCAGGGTCTGGTGTCGAACGAGGCCGCCGCCGTCGGCACCCTCTATCGCGAGGTGTCGGCCTACCCGGACCCCGAACGGGGCGTGTTGCAGAAGGATCTGGTCGACTACACCGATAATCTGCTGAACGTCGCCTTCCCCGGGCTGCAGGACGGGGAGGATCCGCCCGGCGGCACCGCCGTCGTCACCCGCTTCCAGGACCACCTGCTGGCCTTCCAGCCCCAGACCAAGGCCCAGGAGATCGTGCACGCCGCGGCCATCGAGCAGTTCGCCAGGTTCGACGACGAGCGCCGCCAGCGCATCAACGCCTCCTCCGGCGGCCTGCCGAACGTGCTGTGGGGAGTGATCGTGCTCGGCGCCGCGGTGAACCTGGTGCTGTTGTGCCTGTTCAGCCTGTCCACCCGCGGGGCGCATCTGCTGCTGGGCGGGCTGTTCGCCTTCTTCCTCGGCACGATGATCTTCCTGATAGCGGCCCTGGACTACCCCTTCCGGGGCGATCTCAGCGTCAGTCCGGAACCGGTCGAGACGATGTATCACAACGTCATGGGCCACTGAGCGAGGTCACGGGCACCGAGCGGCCGCCGGCCCGCCATCCCCGACGCCGGCCCGACCCCGCGGTCGGTTTATCCCCCTGACTTCCCGGACGCTGCCGCGCGTACCCCGGTTGATATGGCAAGCTCGACGGCATAGATGCAGGGGTCCGCGTGGGCGTGCCACGCGGAGGGCCAAGGCTGGGAGCTGCCGTGAATTTGTCGACGAAGTCGATCGTAGGGTCGGTGCAGCGGCTGGTGGCCACCGCGCAGAACGGGCTCGAGGTGATCCGGTTCGGCGGGCTGTCCCATCAGGTGGAGTCCTCGCCCTACGAGGTCACCGAGCGCAAGCGGATGTACCGGCTGCGCCACTACTTCCCGGACGCGACCGGCGCGGACCGCCCGGTCGCCCTGCTGGTGCCCCCGCTGATGGTGAGCGCCGACATCTACGACGTGAACGCCGAGGGCGGCGCCGTGGGCATCCTCAATCGCGCCGGAATCGATTGCTGGGTGCTGGATTTCGGTTCACCGGCGACCGAGGAGGGCGGCTGGAAGCGCGACCTGGCCGACCACGTGCTGGCCCTGGACAGCGCCATCGATACGGTCACGGAGCTGACCGGTCGCGGTGTGCACCTGATGGGCTATTCGCAGGGCGGCATGTTCGCCTATCAGGCCGCCGCCTATCGCTACGGCAAGGGCGTGGAAAGCATCGTGACCTTCGGCAGCCCGGTGGACATCGTGGCCGGGCTGCCCTTCGGGCTGCCGCACGGGCTGGTGTCCGACGTCGCCGACTTCCTGGCCGACCACGTGCTGAACCGGCTGCCGATTACCGATTCCATGGTGCGCCTGGGCTTCCAGATGCTCGATCCGGTCAAGACCGCCAAGGCCCGGATCGATTTCCTGCGCCAGCTACACGACCGGGAAGCGTTGCTGCCCAAGGAACGTCAGCGCCGGTTCCTCGAACACGACGGCTGGGTGGGGTATTCCGGCCCGGCCGCGGCGGATCTGCTCAAACAGTTCGTCGCACATAACCGCTTGATGCTGGGCGGGTTCGTGATTCGCGATCGGCCCGTCTCGCTGGCCGAGCTGGAATGCCCGATCCTGGCCTTCGTCGGCGAGGTCGACGACATCGGGCAGCCCGCGGCCGTCCGCGGCGTCCTACGGGCCGCGACGAACGCGCAGGTGTACGAGGCGACGCTGATGGCGGGTCATTTCGGGCTCGTTGCCGGCAGCACGGCCACGAATCGGACGTGGCCGCTGGTGCGCGAGTGGGTGCGCTGGCTCGGCGGGCAGGCGCCGCTGCCGGAGGAGATCGCGCCGATGACCGAGCACGTCCCGGCCAACCGGCAGCGCTCGATCGCGAACCGCGTCGTGCACGCCGCGGGCACGCTCGCCGAGGCCGGCACGGATCTGGGCAGTGCGCTGGGCAGCATGGCGAGCAGCACGCTGCGCGGTTCGGTGGAGCTGACCGGCGAGGCCGCACGCGCGCTGCCGCGGCTGACCCGCCTGGGCACGATTCAGCCGCACACCCGGATCTCGTTGGGGCGCTTGCTATCCGAACAGGTGCGTGAGGCGCCGCTGCGGGAATTGTTCCTGTTCGACGACCGGGTGCACACCAATGCCGCGGTGGACACCCGCATCAACAACGTGGTACGCGGTCTGATCGCCGCCGGGGTGCGCCCGGCGAGCCGGGTGGGCGTGCTGATGGAGACCCGCCCGAGCGCGCTGGCCGCGGTGGCGGCGCTCTCGCGCATCGGCGCGGTGGCGGTGCTGCTGGCGCCCGGCAGCGAGCTGGCGCGCGCGGTGGAGCTCACGGGCGCGAGCACAATCCTCGCCGATCCGGAGAACCTGCGCGATGCCGCGGCCGTCGGCGGCCGGGTGCTGGTGCTGGGCGGCGGCGACGCGCGCGGGCTGTCCGTGCCGCCGGGCGCGGACGTCACCGACCTCGAGCAGATCGATCCGGCCGCGGTGCCCCTGCCCGGCTGGTACCGGCCGGATCCGGGGCTGGCGCGTGAGCTGGCGTTCGTGCTGGTGACCGGCACCGGACCCCGTCTGGATCTGAAGTACATCACCAACCACCGCTGGGCGCTGTCCGCGTTCGGCACCGCCACCGCCGCCGATCTGGACCGCCGCGATACCGTGTACTGTCTTGCGCCGCTGCATCATTCGTCCGGGCTGCTGGTGAGCCTGGGCGGCGCGGTGGCGGGCGGCAGCCGGATCGCGCTGGCCCGTTCGCTGGATCCGCCCCGATTCGCCGAGGAGGTGCACCGCTACGGCGTCACCGTGGTCACCTACACCTGGACGATGCTGCGCGACATCCTCGACGCCGACACCTTCCCCAACGGGCATCCGCATCCGATCCGGCTGTTCATCGGGTCGGGCATGCCCGCCGGGCTGTGGCGGCGCACGGTCGAACGATTCGCGCCCGCACGGGTGCTGGAGTTCTACGCCTCCATCGAGGGCGATGTGGTGCTGGCCAACGTGGCCGGAACCAAACTCGGCTGCAAGGGCCGGCCGGTGCCGGGCACGGCACGCGTCGAGCTGATCGCCTACGACTCCGCGACCGGTGAAATCCTTACCGACGCACAGGGTTACGCGCGCCGCACCGCGGACAACGAGGTGGGCCTGCTGATCGGCAAGGCGTCGGAGGCAGTGGACATCTCCTCGGGCGGCCTGCGCGGGGTGTTCGCGCCGGGGGATGCGTGGATGCCGACGGAGAACCTCTTCCGCCGCGACAGCGACGGCGACTACTGGCTGATGGACCGCCGCGACACCGTCATCCGGACCGCGCGCGGCCCGGTGTACAGCCAGCCGATCGTGGATGCGCTCAACGACATCACCGCGGTCGACATGGAGGTGGCGTTCGGGCACACCGTCGGTGCGGCGGGCGCCCGCCACACCCTCGCGGTGGCCGGGGTGAGCGTGCGCGAGGGGTGCCGGCTGGAGCCGAAAGATGTCACCGAGGGGCTGCGCCTGCTGGATCCGGCGCTCCGCCCCGACGTGGTGTACGTCGTCGAAGATATTCCCCGCAGCTCCACCTACCGCCCCTCGACCCGCGCGGTGCAGGCCGGATTCCGCCTCGAGCCGGGCGAGAACACCTGGTACTACAACGGGAAAACGGAAGCCTACGAACCGTTGACCCCCGCCGCATTGGAGGCGCTCCTCGCCTGATCCGGGTGCGCCTTGCGTGTCGGGCGGGCGACTTTCCATCACACGGCGTACACGGAGCGGTCCCGGGCGGTGTTCACCGCGCCATTCGAGGGCCATGCTGCGGTCTCGGCGTGCGCGGCCGACGGCGTACCCGGGGTGTGTAACGGTCGACGCCGGGCCGGGCGATTCCCACGATGTGACTTATCGTCGCAGGATCGGGAGGAATCCTTCAGTGAGAGTACTTGTTTCGGCGGTCGCGGTGATCGGGGCCGTCATGTGCCTCAGTGCCTGCGAGAGCGGTCCCACCGGGTCCGCCGCACCGAGCGCCTCGCCCTCCACGTCGTCCACATCGACGGTGGCGACGACTGCCAGTGCATCCGGCACGCCCGAATCGACGTCCAGCGCGCCGATCTCGACGCAGGCCACGACTACGCACACTGCGCCGCCACCCAGCCCGGCACCGGTCCCGGCCGCCACGCCCTGCACGCGGGTGACCGGCCAGGAGCTGCAGCAGGTCGCGAATGCCAGCCATGCCTCGTCCGGGCCGATCGTGCTCGGAGAACCGCAGTGCAAGCAGTTCTGGGCAATGGCGTGGTCCGTGCGTACCGCTGCCGCGCCGCAGCCCGCCGGGTACCTGTTCCAGGCGACGGCGGAGGGCTACTGGCGCTATCTGGCCGTCGGCACCGCGATCGATTGCACCTCGAGGTACGGCGTTCCGGCCGACGTCGCCTCGGCACTGCGCGGGTGCCGGTAGCGGCGACGGCGACACGCCGCTATCGTTCCGGCGGCCGGGCGAGTGCTCAGACGCGAAAGGCCGTGACGGCGTCGACAACCCGGGCGACCTGGGTGTCTGTCAGGCCGGGCCACAGGGGCAGTCGCAGCATCGTGCCGGCGAACTCGGCGCTGCGTGTGCAGGGATGGGGTGTGCGGCCGAGTTTCAGTCCCGCCGGGCTGGAGTCGAGGGGAACATAATGAAACGGCGCCGTAATGCCCTGTGCGCGTAGGTGATCGATGAGGCCGTCGCGACGCTGCTCGGTCGGTAGGCGGAGGTAGTAGAGGTGGGCGGTGTGCTCGCGGTCGGCGGGGACCCGCATCGGGCGCACGTCGTTGCGCGCGGCCCAGCCGGACAGGGTGCTGGCGTAGGCGTTCCACACCCGCAGGCGACCGGTCTGGATCACGTCGAACTCGGCGAGCTGGGCATCCAGTACCGCGGCGTTGAGTTCACTGGGTAGATAGCTCGAGCCGATGTCCTGCCAGGAGTACTTGTCGATCGCGCCGCGGAGGAATCGGGCCCGGTCGGTGCCCTTCTCCCGGATGATCTCCGCGCGCGCGGCCAGGATATCGTCGCGCAGCAGCAGTGCACCGCCCTCGCCGCAGTGCACGTTCTTGGTGTCGTGGAAGCTCAGCGTCCCGAGGGTGCCGAGGGTACCCAGCGGCCTGCCACGCCAGCGCCCGCCCAGGCCGTGCGCGTTGTCCTCGATGATCGCCAGGCCGTGCGCCTCGGCCAGCGCGAGCAGCCGATCCATATCGGCGGCGACTCCGCCGTAGTGGATCACCACCAGCGCCCGCGTCCGGCGGGTGAGGGCCCCCTGCACGGCGTCGGGATCCAGGTTGCCACGCTCGTCGATATCGGCGAAGACGCAGGTCGCCCCGCGCAACGCCACCGCCGTGGCAGTCGAGGTGAAGGCGAAACTCGGGACGATGACCTCGTCGTCGGGCCCGAGTTCCAGTAGCAGCCCGGCCATTTCGAGCGCGTGGGTGCACGAGGTGGTCAGCATGGCGTGCGGCGCCCCGGTGAGCTGCCGCAGCTTCGCGGTCGCCGCCGCGGTGAACGGACCGTCGCCGTGGCTGTGGTCGGAGTTCAGCACCGCCGCGAGGTTGGCCAGTTCCCGCTGGGCGCGATGGGGCTTGCTGAAGATGATCCGGTCAGTGGGCACCCGGGAGCCTCCCGCCGCTCGGCGCGGACCGGAACAGCGCTCGCAGTGCCGGATCGGCATTGGCGGCCGGTGGCTCGGCCGAGGCGACCGACACGGCACCGACAGGCTTCGCGCCGACGTCGGGCTCGGATCGAAGGAAAGGTGTTGCGGCACAGGCGGACCAGGCGCTCGTCGCATGCGCGCCGCCGACCGGCCGCGCGAGCTCGGCGGGGCGGAGGGTGCCGGCGAGCTGCGTGGCGTCGGCGTCCGGCCGCGGCGTCGGCGAATCGACGGTCAGGTACAGCGGTTTGCCCACCAGTACATGCAGTGCCACACCGAGGTATTCGGCGATCAGCCCCAGGGACAGCAGCGTCGCGCCCGAAACCAGCAGCAGCACCACGATGGTGGATGCCCAGCCCGCCGGATTCTCCCCGTGCCCGAACACCGCCTGGCCCACGATGATCCCCGCGTACACCACGCCCGCGCCGGCCAGGCCCGCGCCCAGCAGGCTCACCAGCCGCAGGCCGCGAGTTCCGCTGCACAGCACCATCTTCCAGAACAGCGAGAACAGCCGGCGATAGTTGTATCCGGATTCCACGCGTCCCTCCGCGCGCAGCGCCACCGGCGCCTGCGCGACGTTGCCGACCACCCACGTCAGCGCCACGTCCAGGTACACCCCGGCCGACGCGACCCGTGCCAGTTGGCGGCCGATATCGCCGCGGATCAGCCGGTAGCTTTCGAAACGGGTCGAATCCGGGAACGCGAACACCGTGGCCAGCGCGATCTTCGCCCCCCGCGAGGTGAGGTTGCGCAGCGGCCCGTGCGGGCGGGTGTTGGTGGGTTTGGAGTACACCAGATCGGCCCGTTCGGACAGGGCGGTATCGAGGAAGACCCCGATGCAGCCGGGGTCGTGCTGCCCGTCCTCGTCCATGGTGACGATCCATTCGCCGCCCGCGGTGGCCATTCCGGCGATGGTCGCGGCATCCTGGCCGAAATTGCGGCTCAGCCACACCGTCCGCACCTGCTCGTAGTCCCGATCGAGTTGCCCGAGCACGACATCGGACCGATCGGGCCCGCTGTCGTGCACCAGCACGATCTCGGTGACGGCGAACGCCGCCCCGCCGGGTGTGCGGGTGGGCCGGGCCAGTTCGTGTAGCTCGGCGACGAGCCGGGCGATGGTCTGCTCACCTCGGTAGACGGGCACGACGACCGACACCGCATGGACCCTGCCGGGGCGTGCGGTGTGCGACGGCACGCGCCGCGGCGCGCGTACTGAAGGAATCGACATCGGCTGCTACGACTTTCGATAACGGAACGCGCCGGAAGATCTCATGTCTGTGCTGAGCCTGAATCGCAGTGAACTCTAACAGAGCTCACAGCTATTACCGGGCTTCCGTGGAACCTCGCAAGTCCGGCATCCGCCGACGGTTGGCGGGCGCGCGCGGAACCGGCCTGTAGGGTTTCTCAATCGTGGTGCACAGTGCAGTGTCGACACCTACACCGAGCGGGTCTGCCGTGGCTGCACGGGTGCGGACCCCCGGCCCCGGACCGGACGTTACCGCCGAACGCGCGCGGCGCCGGTCGGTACGCCGCTGGGCGGGGATCACCGTGCTCGGCGTGCTCGCCGGATACGCTGCCGTCCTGCTGGCGAATGCGCGGCACTTCTACAGCGACGACACAGAATCCCAATACACGCCGCTGTGGGTGATGCTGGGCCGGCATCTGCGCGAGGGGCACCTGCCGCTGCTGATGCCGGACCAGTGGATGTCCGGGAACTACACCATGGAGGAGGCGGGGCTGTTCAACCCGGCGCAGCTGCTGATCGATCTGATCGCGCCCTCGGTGGACAATCTCGCGGTGCTGGCCACGGTCGTGAAGCTGGTGTTCTCGATCATCGCCGCGACCGGGGTGTACCGAGTCTGCCTGGCCTATCGCGGCCGGGTGGAGTGGGCGGCGGTCGCGGGCATCGCCTTCCCGCTGACGGGCTGGTTCCTGTTCTTCGACGAGGCCAGCTGGGTGACCTCGCTGACCGGCACCGCCTGGATGGTGCACGCGTGGGCCTCGGCGGTCCGGTACGCGCGCGGGCGCGGCGGACCGATTCCGGTGTTCGTCTTCCTGTATCTGGCGATTTCGGTCGAATACGTCTTTCCCGCAGTGGAATCGGCGCTCATGCTGGTCGCCGTCGGCGTGGGCGAGCTGGTGTACCAGCGCCGCTGGCAGCCGGTCGCGCGGCTGGTTGCGGTGTCACTGTGCGCGGGCCTGGCCGGCCTGATCACCTACCTGCCGAGCATGCTGTCCGCGACGGTGAGCTGGCGCGGCAATTCGCAGATCAACAACGACCGGTTCTTCACGGTGCCGTGGTCCGAGTCGCTGAACGCCAGCCTGCCCTCGGCCTTTCCGGCACTGGATTCGTGGTGGGGCTATGTGCAGCCGCTGCCGATGACCTATATCGCCTGGTTCCTGATTCCGGCGCTGGCGTTCGTCGACTGGGGCCGGGCGCGCGCGGCGTGGCGGGAGCTGAGCGGGGTGGCGCTGTTCGCGATCATCTTCCTGATGTGGACCGCCGGGCCCGGCACCGTCGGCCCGCTGCGCTGGCCCGCCCGGGTGCTGCCGATGCTGGCGTTGGGTCTGCTGGTGCTGGTGTGCGTGCTGCTCGGCCGCTTCGGGACGGTCGCAAAGCGCCCCGGCGCGCCCGGAGAAGGCAGCGTGCGTAACCACGTCGGGCCCTCGCAGGCGCCACCATGTGACAGGGGGCGTGTCGTCGCGGCGTTGGTGCTGATCGGATTGCTCTGGGTCCGTACGTTTTCCGCCGATCCGCACGACGTGCTCTGGCATGTGCTGTCCGCGGCGGTGGTGGCCGGGGTGGGCGCGCTGGCGGTGTGGCTCGGTGCCACCCGGGGCACCGCCGCCGCGGCCGCGCTGACGATCGCGGCGATGTTCCCGATCGCGTACGCGCAGGTGCGCGGCGTGCAGCCGACCCCGGTGAATTGGCAGCTGCCGGTCAGCCGGTCCGCGGCGCGCGCGGCCTTCCCCGACTTCCGCGGTGTCACCCTCCAGCTCGGCGATCGCGGACTGCTGCGGCCCGGAGATCGCAGCCTGAGCGGCGCCTACGGTTCGCTGGTGTTCGGCAACTACGCCAAGGATCTGGATCTGGACTACGTGAACGGCTATACGCCCAACGGCCACCGCTGGTTCGCCGAGATGCTCTGCATGGGATGGGATTCCAGCGTGTGCCCGGACGCGTACCGGCGCGTGTTCGCCCCCGAACCCACGACCGGGCGCACCCTCGCCGATCTGATGAAGGTGGATCGGGTCGTCCTGCAGCGGGCCATGTTTCCCGCCGCGGGCACGCTTCCCGCACCTCGGGGCTGGCGGTGGGTCGACTATCCCGGCCACGAACGGTACATCTGGGTGCTGGAACGCGTCGGCGGCCCGGTCTCGGGGGTGAAGGGACGCATTGCCGACGTCCGGGGCGCCAGTGCCACAACGATTTCCGAGAGTGACACCGGCAGCGTCGTGCGGGTATCCGCGCCGGGCGGGGGACGGGTGGTCTTCGCCCGGCTCGCCTGGCCGGGCTATCGCGTAACGCTCGACGGCCGCGATATCCCATTCGATAGGATGGCAAAATCCTTTGTCGCCGTGGATATTCCATCGGGCACCCGGAATGCCGTGCTGGCGGTGACGTGGCGGCCGCCGGGCTGGACGACCGGCGCGGGGGCGGCCGCCCTGGGTCTGCTGGGGCTCACGGTGATGGAGTGGGCATATGTTCGCTCGCGGCGGCCGCGCGGACCGGTCGAGCCGGTGGAATCGCGGGAGCCCGAACGCGAGCTGGCGACCGCGACCTCGTGAGCGCCGGAATCGGTGGCGGTGGAGCGTGGCGGCGACGGGTCGCGTCGTGACCGAACCGCGGTCGCGGCGTACGGTTTCGATGATGGAGTCGGGCGTCGGGGCGATACGGTCGTGAGCGGGGGGGAGTCGGTGTTGCAACGCATGTCGCGTACGGCGGAGACAGGAATCGACGGGTTGAAGTCGTGAGTCCGGCGGAGGAGTCTGCGGCTGTCGCGGTGGACCGGGCGGCGCTTCGCGGGCCCGAGGTGCCGGTCCCGGACATGTCCCTCGCCGACCGGACAGCGGCATCGCCGTGGCCGGGCGCGCTGCTGCGACTGGTCCGGCGGCAGGAGGTGGCGTTCGCGGCGGTCGGCGTGGCGAACACGCTGCTGGGCATGGTGATGACGGTCGTGTTCGAGACGCTGCTGAGGCGTTCCTGGCCCCCGGCGGTGGCCGTGGCGCTGGCGTACGCGGTGTGCATCGTCTTCGCGTTCGTCGCGCATCGCCGCCTGGTGTTCCGCGTGCGGGGGCACGTGGTGCGCGATTTCGTCCGGTTCGTCCTGGTGAATTCCGGCGGGCTGGCGCTGAACATGGCGGGAGTGCAGCTGGCCGTCGGCGTGCTGCGCCTGCCGGAGACGCCCGCGACGCTGGTCGTGATGGGCCTGGTCGCGGTGGGCTCGTATTTCGGGCACCGGCATTTCTCGTTCCGCCGCACTCCCGTGGCCGCGGACACCGTGTCCGGCCTACCCGCGGCGGACCGGTAGGTTATCGGCCATGCCGGAGGAAATCTTGGACCCCACCCTGCTGAGCCTGCTGGCCTGCCCCCAGGACAAGGGCCCGCTGTCGCTGGTCCGCACCGAGGACGGCGCCAGCGTGCTCTACAACCCGCGCCTGCGCCGCGCCTACCCCGTCGACAACGGTATCCCGGTGCTGCTGATCGACGAGGCGCGCGAGGTGAGCGATGCCGAGCACGAGGCGTTCACCGCACAGGGCTGAGCGAGACGGGACCGAACACGCTCGAGCTGTGCTGTCGCTGACGACAGCAAGTGGACGCGCCGGGCACCGACAGGGCTGGGGGCCGGTGACCGAAGTCGGGGCAGTGTGCCCGGATTCGACTGGACCGAGCACGGGCGGGCGGCGCCGGGCGGTCAGGCGTCCGCAGGCGGCAGCTCCAGATCGCCTGTGAGATAGCGCTGTAGCGACGGACCGACCAGCACCGCGACCTGTTCGGCGGGCATCGACGCGATCGGCTCGATGCCGACGATCTTGCGGGCCATCATTACCCCGGCCATCTGCGCCACCGCCAGGACCACCCGCGTGTGCCCCGAACCGGGGGGCGAATCCACCCGGGCGCGAACGTCTTTCAGGATCACCTCGAGCACGAAGCTCCCGATCAGTGTGGGGTCGCCGCCGCCGAGGATGGTGCGGAATGCGGCGATCGCCGAGGCGCCGGCGGGCGAGTCCCACACCCCGACCACGGTGCGCACGATCGCCTCCCCGAGTCCGTCGATGGGCGCGGCCGCGATGAGTGCCCGGATGACATCCGTATCGACCGGCAGATTCACCACGGCGGCGAGCAATTCCTGTTTGGTGCCGAAATAGTGGTGTACGAGCGCCGGATCGACCCCCGCGGCAGCAGCGATGGAACGGATGGACGCCTTGTCGAATCCCACCTCCGCGAACCGTTCCCGCGCGGCGGCGAGGATGGCCTCGCGCGTGTCCGGATTCCCGGGCCGCCGGCCGCTGCGCCCGGATGCGCCCGCGCCATCGAGCTCGTCCGGTGGATCGCCAGGTCCGTCCTCGCCGGATGCCCTCACGCCGTGCGCCTGCGAAGCGTTGCCGCGCCCAAAGCCAGTGCGACGGCAGTGAATCCGGCCACGACGCACAGATCGCGCCACATCAGCCCGGTCGCCCCGGTATACCGCGACACCTGCTGCAGCGCGTCGACCGCGTAGCTCAGCGGCAATACATCGCTGATGACCTCGAGCCAGCGCGGCAGCTGTGCGCGCGGCACCAGCAGCCCGCACAGGAAGAACTGCGGACCGACGATCACCGGCATGAACTGCACGGCCTGGAATTCGGTGCGCGCGAACGCGCTTGCCAGCAGCCCGAGCGCTACGCCCAGCACCGCATCGAGCACCGCGATCAGCAGCACCAGCCAGACGCTGCCCGCCGATTTCATGCCCAGCAGCCAGAACGCGACCAGGCAGGCCAGCCCGGCCTGTGCCGTCGCAGCCACCGAAAATGCCGAGCCGTATCCGGCCAGCAGGTCCAGCTTCGACAGCGGCGTGGTCATGAGGCGTTCCAGTGTGCCGGAGGTTCTTTCGCGCTGCATCGCGATCGCGGTGATCAGGAACATCACGATGAACGGCAGAATGCCCAGCAGGCTGACGCCGATCCGGTCGAACAGCGAGGGCATACCCGGGAACGACGGTTCGTCGTGATATACGAAGTAGACCAGCGTCAGCAGCAGGGTGGGGACCAGCACCAGCATGGCGACGGTGCGCCGATCGGCGCGCAGCTGGCGTAGGATGCGCACAGTCGTGGCGGTGTAGCAGCGCATCGGGGGCGCGAAAGTCGTTGTCATGACGGCTCTCCCATCTTGATCAGGGCGAGAAATGCATTCTCCAGGCTGGTTTCGCCGGTCTCGGCGCGCAGTTCGGCGGGGCTGAGCTGCGCCAGCAGACGCCCGTCGCGCATCAGCAGCAGCCGGTCGCAGTGCTCGGCCTCGTCCATGACGTGGCTGGAGACCAGCAGGGTGCGGCCCTGCGCGGCCAGGTCGCGGAACTGCCGCCACAGGTCCACCCGCAGCACCGGATCCAGCCCGACGGTCGGCTCGTCCAGCACCAGCAGTTCGGGATCGGCGACCAGCGCGCAGGCCAGCGAGGCCCGGGTGCGCTGGCCGCCGGAGAGCTGATTGCCGCGCTGGCGGGCGTGTTCGGCGAGCCCGACCGCCTCGATGGCCTCGGCGGCATCGCGCCCCGAGCGCCCGTACAGCGCGGCGAAATAGCCGACGTTGTCGGTGACGGTGAGATCGTCGTAGATGCTCGGCGCCTGCGTCACGTATCCGACCCTGGCCCGCAGGCCCGGCGTCCCGGCGTCCTCGCCGAGCACTCGCACGCTGCCCGCCTCGATCAGTTGCGTGCCGACGACGCTGCGCATCAGCGTCGTCTTGCCGCAGCCCGACGGGCCGAGCACGCCGGTAATGCACCCTCGCGGCACGCTCAGCGAAATATCGTGCAGCACTTCACGTCCGCCGCGACGCACCCGCAGGTGCTCGACCTCGATCGCGGGAGTTGGATCCGATGCCGTCATGGGCCACCCTCTTATTCACCGGGCGTTGAATTCATTGCATGTTGAATTCTGCGCCCAGTGCGGGCCGAATGCAACCCCCGGCACACGAACGCGTCGGCCGCCCCGGGGAGGGGCGGCCGACGCGATCGGAGGCGGGGTGTCAGTGCAGGGTCTCGAGCACCTGCTGTGCCAGCGGAGCGGCCGAGGCGGGGTTCTGACCGGTGTACAGGTTCCGGTCGGCCACGGTGTACGGCTCCCATGCCGGGCCGCGCTCGAACCGCACACCCAGCTTGTTCAGCTCGTCCTCGACCAGCCATTTCGCCTTCGGACCGAGGCCGACGGCGTTCTCCTCGTCGTTGGTGAACGCGGTGACGCGGTAGCCGGCGAAGGGCGACCGGCCGGATTCGTCGCGGGTGGCCAGCAGCGCGGCGGGCGCGTGGCAGACCACCGCAAGCGGGCGGCCCGAGGCGAGTGCGGCGTTCAGCAACGCGCCGGATTCGGCGTCCCGCCAGAGGTCCTCCATCGGGCCGTGGCCGCCGGGATAATAAACCGCGTCGTAGTCGTCGAGCTGGACGTCGGACAGCGAGATCGGGTGGCGCAGCTCGTCGGCATCGTGGAGCACCGCGGTGAACTTCGCCGCCTCGTCCGCGCCGCCCGCCATATCCGGCGTGAGGCTCACCGCGTCCACCGTGGGCACGACGCCGCCGGGCGTGGCCACCACGATCTCGTCCCCGGCGTCTTTGAACGCGCGGTAGGGCGCCGCGAACTCCTCCGCCCAGAACCCGGTCGGGTGCTTGGTCCCGTCCTTCAGGATCCAGTGGTCGGCGCCCGTCATTACGAACAACACCTTGGCCATGACAATTCTCCTTCGTTGGTGGTCGGTTTTATTGCTGTGCGGCGAGCCGGGTGAGGATGTCGGCGGTGGGTTCGGCGGTCGCGTGCCGGTAGCCGGTACCCGCCCAGAGGTGCACGCGCTCAGGATCTTTCGCCTGCACCGCCGCTCTGCGGAGCGGGCCCGTCAGGTGGTGCAGCGCCGGATAACCCGCGGGGGCATCGGCGGTGTGGGCATCGGTGAACTCGTTGCGCAGGCCGCGCGCCGGGCGGCCGGTGAAGGCCCGCGTGACGACGGTCTCGCGTCGCGCCGGGTCGGCCAGCGCGTCCCGATGCGGCTGGGACGCACCGCTTTCGTCCGAACGCAGCAGTACCGTGCCGACGGCGACCGCGGTGGCTCCGGCGGCCAGCGCCGCGGCGACGGCCTCCGGCGTCGCGACGCCACCGGCACCGATCAGCGGAACCCGCACGGCCGCACCGACTTCGGCCAGCAGCTCCGGCAACGCCACCGCGGGCGGGATCCGGTCGGGGGTCAGCGTGCCGGAATGCCCGCCCGCCGCGGACGCCTGCACGACGAACAGGTCGGCGTCGGCGGCCAGCGCCTCGTCGGCGGAGGTGACGGTCTGCGCCACCACCGTCCCGGCCGCCCGCAGCTCGGCGACGACCGCGGCGTCCGGCACGCCGAAGGTGAAGCTGACGACCGGAACCGGTTCGGCCAGTAGCAGATCGAGCTTGTCCCGCCAGTGGTCGTCGTCCTCGGTGATCTCGATCTCGTCGACGCGGATGCCGTACCGGTCCGCCTCCTGCTGCATCTGCGCGCGGTACCGGCGATAGTCGTCCGGATCCGCCGGCACCGGGTTCGGGGCGAACAGGTTCACTCCGAACGGCACACCCAGCGCGCGCACCTGCGCGAGCTGTTCGGCGAAAGCGTCCGGTGTCCGGTACCCGCCGGGCAGGAACCCGAGCCCCCCGGCCTTCGCCGCGGCCCCGACCATCGCCGGGGTCGTCCCGCCGCCGGCCATCGGCGCGGCGAGGACCGGCAATCGCACCCCGAGATCCGCAAGCGAGCTGTGCATTGTCGACCGCCCTTCTGTTGTCTTCCTCCGAGTTCCACGCTAGGCATGCGCGGTTCCGCTGTGAAATGCCTGCCGGGCCGCGGCTATGCTCCGCAGGCATGGATGAGGACACGCCGCAGGGCCTCGAGATCCGGCACCTGCGCGCGTTCGAATCGGTGGCCCGGCTGGCCTCGTTCACAAATGCGGCCCAGGAACTCATGATCACCCAGCCCGCCCTGAGCCGGACGGTCCGCCAGCTCGAGGACCTGCTGCGGGTAACGCTGCTGGACCGCTCGACGCGCCACGTCGCCGTGACCGAGGCGGGGCGAGCATTCCTGGGGCACTCGGTGCGGGTGCTCGCCGAACTGGATCGGGCCGTCGGCGCGGCGCGGCGGCAGGGCACTGTCAAACTCGGTTTCGGCTGGCTGCTGCCGACGCCGTGGGCGCAGGACACCGTCGCGCGCTTCGAACACGCCACGGGCAGCTCGGTGGACCTCGTCCGCACCGACGATCCGCTGGCCGCGGTGCAGCAGGAGCAGGTCGACGTCGCGCTGGTGCGCGGCGACGTGCCGAACTCGCGATTGCGCGTCGTGCGCCTGTTCGAGGAAACCCGCGTCGCGGTCTGCTCCGAGCGCTGTGCGCTGGCCGGCGAGTCCGCGGTGGACTGGTCCGAGATTCCGGAGTGGCCGCTGGTGGTCAACACCGTCAGCGGCACCACCGGCCCCTGGTCGTGGCCCGACGGCGACGGTCCGGCAACCATCGTCGAGACCGCGAACTTCGACGAATGGATCGAGAGCATCGCCGCCGGGCGCGGCATCGGGGTCGTCCCCGACGTCGCGGTCCAGCGTCACATCCATCCCTCCGTCCGATTCGTGCCGATCACCAGCGCCCCGAAGATCCCGGTGTCCCTGGCCTTTCTGCCCGCCGCCAACGGCCCGGTGCTGCGCCGCTTCGTGGAGGCAGCGCTCGCGCACTGACCGGATGCTCATGCCGCGACCCAGCTCACGTCGTGGCTCGGCAGCGCCTGGTCGCCGGTGGCTCGCGTCGTTTACTGTCGGCGAGGTGAGCAACGATGAGGCCGAGCCGGTAGACGCCGCCGAGGGCGGGCAGGTGCGCGCCTCGACCCTCGAGCTGTTCTTCGATCTGGTGTTCGTCTTCACCATCACCCAGCTCGCCCACGTCTTCGGGCTGCATTCCGGCTGGCCCGCATTCGGGCGGGTCGTGCTGATGTTCGAACAGAATGGACCGCCAAACCCCTTGATTAGGAGTCGGATTACCTAACGGCGGTGCTTACCTACGCTGGGCACGATACGCGATGCCCATGTGCACGCGGAATTGCACGCGCAAATTCGTCGATCTTCCCGCTGGTTTCTGTCGAGTTCCCGCAGCTAGCCAGCTGTTTCCCGGTGCCAAGGCCCCGCGCCGGCCCTAACTAGTAGTGGCAGGACCACTGACTGAGCCCCGTTCTGCAGATCCTACGCGCCTGGCTTCCATGTGTTCGAGCAAAGGCCGTGCTACCAGGATCATCGCCCCCGCCGCCCATTACTCTGATTGGAAAACTTTCCTGGCGCATACCATCGATATCGAGTCGATCATTGGCGAGCTCGACACGTACGAGGTCACTTGGCGGATCGACGAATACGTGAACAACCCGTTCGATGAATATGACCACTCCACCTCTGTCGTGCTCGGCCCCCGTGATCGGCGTTCGCTCGCCTACAGCTACGGTCCGATGGCCGAGAGGGTTCCCGGATCCTTGCGGATGGAATCCATTCGGAGGCATCGGTAGTGCGGTGGCTGGCTCTGCGTGGTTGTCGCGGTATACACGCGCTGTATCACTCCGGGAGCGATGGACGGATCGCCGCCGATCCACCGTTCAAACCTGACACTGTCATGTACAGTGGTGCGCTCCGTGGCGTCGCGTTTATCGCCCCGGAGTTCTTGTCCGAGGTAACCGATCAGGACGACGCCGTCCGTGATGACGTTTCGGGAGCTGTCGTATTGGGCTGAGGGTGATGTGTTCGGGTACTCGGTCGCCCGTGGATCCGGCGAGGTAATAGGTTCCGGCGGCGGCTATTTCGGTTGGCTTGATGCCAAGGACTCGATTCTTGGTGACGCTGTTCTCGATGACATTCGAGAGTACGAGAGTCATCTCGTTCGACAAGCGCAGCTGTTCGGTGCCGGCTTCATCGGCATCGTGTGACTGACGGGCGGATGACTCGTCTTGTATCACCGATGCCTGTCGCTGTATTTGTAATGTTTGTTCCAGCTGAACAAAGGGGGCTGAGAATTGCCTGTTCTATCTGTTCCGAAATCCATCGATGCCCATTGCGCGTATTCGGTAGCTCATGGCTGGATGGCCGTGCCGGCCGTCGTGATCATCGATCGCGGACCGCTGGGGCCGGTCGCCGCGTGCCAGGCGTGTGCGGAGTTCTATCAACGCATGGCGAGTGCCTCGTGAGCATGCGCCCGCATCGCCGTCGACTGTGCGCCCGCCGACCATCGTGGGCGCTGCTCGACGGACAAATATGACTCGGTGCCGGGAGGAGGAGACCAGCATGACCGCCGAGCACATTGTCTGCGTGCATTGTGGCGGTATCTCTACCTCTCGCAGACATGATTTTCCGTGGTGCCAGCGGTGTGGGGTCTATCTCACGCTCGATACCGCGGCGGGCGAGTGGGTCAGCGTCGCCGAGAAGCTGTGGCGTGAGAACGAAGTGCGTAATGCCCGGTGGTGCGACCAGGCCCGCACTACCCTGCGCCACCAGCTCGAGGACGTCCGATGTGTTGTTCCCGACGGGTGGATCATGCACGTCTACGACCCTGTCCGTGGCCTTGCGTGCATCGATATCGCGCCGCCCGCCGGCCGGATCGACGTCTCCGCTCGCCTGTATCCGCCACACGACGGATTGCCCGACGGCTGGTATGTGCGCATCGACAACCGGACCCGGCACGTGGATTTCCCGTTGTACATCGCTGGCGGCGCACACGCCGCATTCTTCGCCACCGCTGCGATCGCTGCACGCAGGGCCGTCCAGACGGTTCGCGGCGAACTCCTTGCCTCTTATTGAGCAAGCGACCACCGAGATGGGGGAGTCCATACACTTCGGGGTCCATGCCAGTCAGGCCACGATCGTCATCCCGAACGACCGGCCCAGCGGCTGGCCGGGATTCCTGCCACCGACGAGGAAGCCGAACGGTTGGCCCAGGCGCTGCCCGAGTCCACCCTGGCATAGGCGATCGGCTCTTTCCGCTCTTTCCGCACGGCGGATGAGTCGGAGGGAACTCTCTGATCCTCGACATCTCCGGAACATCAAGTGCAGGTTCATCTTCGATCTTCGCGCAGGCCGTCCCGTCGCTTCTGGCGGTACTCGCCGCGCCCAGCGCCGACACGATATGAAGCGGCGCCGCAGTCGCCGCTGCGACAACGCGCGCGGTCGATCCGCTCCCGCTGCCCACCTCGTGCGGATGATCCAGGGGAGGCCCGGATACGTTGCCAGACAACATGATAGGAGAGCGCTCACCATGTTTTCAGTCGACGATGAAGACGGCCGGCCGGTCCCAGACGAGCAATATCGGGCGTTACGCACACTCTATGTGCGGTTGCGTGCGCTCGGTTTCGCGGCCACGTTCGACCCCAATGAGCTCGAGCACTACTTCGAGCCGGTCATCGACATCACCGTCGCGGGCCTTGCATTGAGCATCGAGCAACACAGCGGCGCGGATTGCGTCCACATCGAGCGTCGTGTGCAGTCCACCGATCAGGAGTGGCCGTACCTGGTCACGGTTGCCGAACGCCTCGACAACGACATGGTTCCCGCATTGCTGCTGGGTCTGCAGCACCCCTCACTGGCCCACGCCCACGACATCGACCCTCGTCAGTGAAAGCCGTCAACGCCATGACTCCATCACACGCCGACGAAGACCCTGCTGGAAGCTATTTCGATGCCTGGGGCCGACCGACCCCGCCCGGTGATTGGGCCTACGGCCTCGACGATTTCGCGATCCATTACGGTCCCGGGTGGTGGCCGTTCTACACCCACTACAAGCCCTTCGCGGCACCGCAGATCACCCAGCCCACAGGTGTTCGCCTCGCCCCGGACACCGAATACTATTCCTGGCGCAACGAATACGTGCTGCTGACGCCACCCGATACACGTGACTCGGCAACGGTTACCAGCGTGCTGCGGTTGTTCGTGCGCCGCCAGGGCGGCGGGGCGATCTGCGTGGATACCGGGATCGCCGTCGATATGCGCGCGAAAGCGTGCACATTCCCGACGATTGCCCGGAAGCGCTGCGCGATCAGGCGCAGACCAAGGGCGAGCGCATCCTGCGGTTCCTGCTTCATCACCGTGCCCGACGCCGTGCTGGACACACCCGCCCAATCACCGCCTACGACAAATGGATCGCCGCGTCGGGCGGCGCCACCGAACACTGACCGGCGCTCCGCGATGGCGACACCGGCCGTGTGTTTTCAGGGGCATGTCGGTCATTCGAGTTGGGTTTCCGGGGGCTCGGGTGACCGGTGCTGTGTCGGGTCTTCGATGAGTCCGGCCGTCGCCGACGCGTACCCGATCGATCCTCGCACCGGTGAGCGTCGCAGCGACGACGGTCTGTGCGACAGCTGCCGCGACGCCGCGATGCCCGGCATCCCGGCACTGGATCCCGGCTACGGGTGGGATGACGAGGTTCTGGCCTTCTGCTGCTACCTCACGCTCACCTACCCGGCCGCGGCGAAGGCGATGCTGCGTGAGCAGTACCGGCGCTCACCGCAGCATGTGCGGGATGTGATCGCGGCCTGGGTCCTTGCCCACCCGGCCCCGATGAACGACTGGGACCCGTCCGGCACGACCGAGGCCGACGACGATCACCCGGCCGTGGACGAGTCGTTGCTGACCCCCGCAGCCTGACCTGCTCACCCCGTCCGGCCGTCCCGCACCCTCGGGACGGCCGGACGGCCTGCGGCTCTCCGCGCCCACCGAGCGCTCGGCGACGCGGCCTACCTGATCACGACCGCCAACGGGCACGACGTTGCCCGGGTATACGGGTGGCTGTTCGACAACGCATTCCAAGCGGTGGAAACCCTGCTAGTCGTCCGGGCGGGCGATCGCGCACGTACCGCCGCCCGGTTCGGGCGCACGTCCCCGTAACCCGGCGTGCCGGTAGGTGTGTCGGCGCGGCAAGCACGAAGGCTTGCCACTCGTAGCCCGCGGGTTCGGGTGGCCGGTCAAGACCGCGCCGACACCGCGTCCGACCGGCACAGGGACAGTAACGGCCCACGACCGGACGCGCACCCCTCACTGTAGACGCCGCACCCGGGGACGGTTCCGGCCCAACCGGGAACACCGGAACCCGGCCGCGTTCTTCTCGGACGCGCATCACCGCGTCCGCAGACGCGTCGTCCGATGCTCTCGGGCGCATCAGGCCGCATCGACCCGGGCGTCGTCATGCGACGCGTACGACCCCACCACCGATGCGAGGCCGTGGACGGTACGCGTCAATACGTATCGGTTTTATTTGTCGGATCAGCATTTGGAGTGAGGAGTTTGCCATGGTGGCGTATCGAGGGAAAACCGATTGCACGTCGAGTCGATGCAAACGAATCCGGTACACCGACCAGAACGGTTCGATGATTTCCCGGTGTTTCGACTGGCACTGCTGCTACTGTCACGGCCTTGCCGACTCGCTCGGCGTGTGTTTCGACCGCTGTTCCCGCTACCAAACCGCCGAACAGCAGTTCGTGTCGACGGTCGAGCTGATCCACGCTCTGGCTGCCCTCAGCCCGATACCGATTCCCCGCCGTGTCCGTATTCTGTTGAATCACCGCCATGCCAAGATCTGGGGGTACCGGCCTTCCGATGTGCTGCCCGATCCGGACAAACGAAACCCACCCCTCCAGCTGGGCGATGAGCAGAGCCAGGCCGACACCCCCGCTGCAGGTCCTGTGGGTGGACGTAATCGACCCGCTGTTGCTGTGTCGATCCGTTAGTCGCCAGGCCCTCGGGCGGTCAGGACGGTCCTGAGCACGTGCTCGACCGCGGACTCGAACAACGCTCCCCGTAGCTCATTTCGTGCAGCGAGGTTGCGGGTGGCGAGGTCGAGCATCTGATCGGGAGTCAAGCGGCGCACTACCAGGGCGGCAACGTCTTCCAGATCGAGGTCGCTGTTCGCGTTATCCAATCTGGTCAGGGCGAACGAGACGACGATTTCCTCGTCGGTCATACTTCGCCTCCGCCGTTCGCTCGTTCGACCACGCCGTGGTAGCCAGGCCCAATACTACGGCGTTGGTCGATCGGTTCACCCTTCCGATGGATGGTGGGACCGGTCGGGTTTGCACTCAACGGCTGGTCCGAGACGCACGACGTCGAGCAGCGCGCACCAACTCGACGGCCCGGAATCCAGCGCGGCGACGAACGAGTACGGCCAGCCCGGGATCAACTGGGCCGAGCCCTTCCCGCGCCCGTTGGTGTGGCAGAAACACCGGTCGGCGCTGGTCGCGGCGGGCGCAGCCACGGCGACACATCGACCGCGAGCCGGATCCGGCCGTCACGGTCGCGGGGTACTGGCGTCGCTGTCACCGCGCGCCGCAGCCGGGCCACGTCCACACCACCGGCGGCGAGCGCGTCGTTAGTGGCCGCCGTGACCACGTCGGTGCTCCGGGGTCAGTGACACCCCGACCAGCGTCGTGACCGGGCCGTCGCTGCACAACACCGCGTCACACAGTTCGAACAGGCCGTCCGCTCGGCGGGTGAGGCTGTCGTAGAGGTCCTGCCGGAACGCCGCGAGGTCCCCGCCTGCGTGGTCGTGGCCAGCTCCCGCAATGGAGCATGAACGCGCGGTCGGCTCAGGATGCGGTGTGCTGAACATGGACCTGGGGATAGGGTGTGGGACCGATCAGCAGCGGTTCGGGATGCCCCTGGGTCACGTGGTCGGCGAACGCGGTGAGGTAGGCGTTGATTATGGCGAGCGCTTCGGTGCCGTCGATGGGACCGAGCGGGATCTGGGAGCGGATCGGTGCGGCGAGGTAGTAGCTGCCGTAGTCGCTGAAATTGAAGTGCTCGGCTCCGGTGATCTGGTAGCACCAGGCGCCCCCGCTGCTGGCGGCCAGCAGAGTCCGGGCAGTGTCCTGGCTGGCCTGGTCGCCGGTGCTGGCGGGTTGGCAGGTACTGGTGATACAGGAGTTCTGACTGCCGATGAGCATCATCGGTTTGGCAAGCCCGGTATGGACGACCGTGCCGTACTGGGTGCCGTCGAGGTCGGCCGCGCCGACGCAGTGCGGGTCGGTGTGGCACGCCTCCAACGCGGCGGCCCCGCCGAAGGAGTGGCCGACGTAGACGACGGTGTTGGACCGACAGCACCCGTATCGATCCGCTCGCTCCGCAACCGGGTAAGCCGCGGGAGTTGTCGGTCTGGCTGTGGTATCCGGGTGTCCCCGGCCCCGGTGCGCAGCGCGCGCCCTACACCCCGGGCACCTGGGCGGGACTGCATGTGAGCGGCCCGGCCAGGCTCGGTGAAACCAGCTTCGCCGACGTTCGTGGCCACTCATTCGCCGACGTTCCGATCTCTACCGGCAGGTTCCCCGTCGTCGTGCTGGAACCGGGCATGGGCCTCGCCGCGCCGCAATACACCACGCTCGCGGAAAACCTGGCCAGTCACGGCTACCTGGTCGTCGGCGTCACCCCCACCTACAGCGCGAACCTCACCGTCCTCAACGGACAGACGGTGTCCGCCACCGCGGTCGGCAAGCCCTCGTCGACCGACGCCACGGACGAGCACGCCGGCCCCGCCCAGGCCGACGGCGACCGATTGGTCGCCGTCTGGGCGGCCGACGACCGATTCGCCGCAGCGCAGGCCACGACGCTGAACACCAGCGGCCGCTTCGCCGGGCGCATCAACGCCATTCGACGATGGTCCGGCCGACCTGGTAGGGACCGGTCGGAGCGGGCAGCGTGGCAGGCTGCGCGGCCCGGATCGCGACGTAGCCGACGTAACCGCTGAGTACGACAACGAGTGTGAGCGCGATCCAGACAACCCACCGCAGCCACCGGCGTTTCTGCTTTCCTTTTGTGCCTTCACCCATGCCTGGATAGTACGCGACGCGTAGCATCGAGTCGCGTACTATTGTCAGGGCATCAAGGAGGACGCATGCACAGCAACGACGCGCAGATGCTGGTGCTCACCGCGCTCGCGGGCGGCCCGCTGCATGGGTATGCCATCAACACGGCGATCGAGAAGCTGACCGGGACCCGGCTCGGCCCGGGAAGTCTGTACGGCGCGCTCACCCGCCTGGAGGCGCGGCAACTGATCGAACCCGTCCCGGACCGCTCGGACGCGCGGGACAGGCAGCGCCCCGTTCGCATCACCGCGGCCGGGCGGGAGACCTTGCATGCGGAACTTGAACAGATGGCTCGGGTCGCTCGAGCCGGGCTGCGCGCGCTGGGGGTTGCACCGGCATGAACGTGCCCGCGCTTCTGCTCCGGCCCTACCCGCCCGGGATCCGCGAGCGATGGGGCAGCGAGATCGTGCGCGAGGCGCGGCTGGCAGGGCCTCGGCGAGTTCTGCGAGTTAGTCCTGGCGGGCAGCAGACATCCCGCAATCTCGTACGAGGCTTCCAGTTCGCGCACCTTGTCCGCGCGGCAGGTGATCCCCCACAGGATCTGCCTGAGGTGGCGGTCACTACCGGAACACTGACAAGCCCGGACCCGAGTGAGTCGAGATGATTCAGCCGGTGGCATCGGCTCTGCGTCGGGCACGACCACCAAAGCTGGCACCCGATGAGCATCGTTCGGTTGTGCTCGTGCGGGCGCGTCGCGCCGGGGACCGGCCCGGCGTCTTGACCGTCACGAAGGCCCTTATTGCCTCTGGCCTACGGCTACGTGCGCGATGATCTACTCGATGATCGCTCCCCTGGTTCGAGTGAGGACAAGCTGCGTGAGACCGCCCGCTCGCTCGGCTACGAACTGGGAACGGTATTCCACGAGCCCGAACCGCAGAATGCGACACTGCCTCCCGCGTTCGCCGATCTGGTCCAAGAATGCCGACGCGCAGCAGCCCACGCGGTGATCACTGTGCGTGGGCACATGTCGCACATGCCCGTATGCCGGATGGTGCTGTTATCGATCCTCGACGTGCGAGCCGACGCCACAGTCCACGAAGTCTCGGTATAGACCAGGATTTCACCAGGGCCGGGCCTGGGCGGAAGGCCCCGGCACAAGGCACTCCAGAGCCTCCCTCGGCCGCGAGCCCGCAGCGGCAACAGAGCCACGGCCTCAATTCCACCCCAACCGGGCCGACAACCTCCTGCGCCAGCGCGGGCAGGTCATTCCACTGTCGTTATCCGAGCAGACTCGCGCCTCTACTCGGCGGGGGCGGTGTCCTGCTCGCTGGGCAGGGATCGCTTGTTGTACCAGTCCTGAGCGTCCTGCTTGCTCATGTCGAGCGCTTCGCCGATGGCGCTCCAGCTTGCGCCGCCCGCGCGGGCGGCGCAGATCGCCCGATACCGGGTGACCGCCAGCTGCTCGCCTGCTTGAAGCTCGACACATCAGCCAGAGCATTACCGACGCTTTGGCGTTCGCACTTTCCCCATCGGCTCACAGACCGATGGGACTTCACCGTATCGAAGGTCCCCGACAACCGGGCCGACCAGTTCGCCGTCCTGGTCCGCGAGTTCCTCTGCGCCGACCAACAGGCACGACGCGCGGCCTGACCATCGGCGACCGGTCGAAGTCCGATCCGGCACCGGGGTCTACGACCGCAATAGTCCGCAAGTCCAGAAAATGATCTTGTTCGCCCGAAAGGTGGAGATAGTGACCGCAATCAACGTTCCCGACGGGCAGGACGGGGCTTCGACATGGACATGATTCGCGTCCGGGTTGTCGGCACGGAGCAGTTGGTCGAGGCGATCCCCACGCTGGTCGGCTACCGCCCGGCCGAGGCGCTGGCCGCGGTGATGACACGGGCCGGAGCGGTCGCGGTGACCGTGACGTGCCAGCTCCGGGACCTTGACAGCGACGAGATCGTGCGCGCTGCGACGCGCGGCCCGATCGGCAGAAGCCGGCGCGGCCTGTCTGGTGGCAGTCGCGTCCGATCGGTGCGAACAGGTCATCGAGCTGGCCGACCGCGCGGCAGGCGCGCTCGCCGCTGACAGTGTCACCGTTGCCCGTTCGGTACATGTGTTCGCCCTGGAATTCGGGGCGGTCTGGACCGATCTCACCCACTCCGGGACGGGCGGGACGATCGGCGACCCGTCCGCCAGCGTTGTCGCCGCCCGCAATGCTGTCGAGGGGAAGCCGACCTTCGGCAGCCACATCTCTCCTCCATGCTTTTACGCTGCGGCACACAGCGTTACGACCGAACCGGCCCCGTGCCGGCGCCGGATGCTGTTATCGCGGTGGCGATCTCGTCCAGATCGTTCGCGTCGAGTTCGACTGCTCCCGCGCCGATCCACCCGTCGACCTGCTCCGCTTTGCGGGCGCCGACAATCGCGCCGGTAATGCCGGGCCAGCTCAGCACCCAGGCGATGGCGATATCGGCGACACCGACCTCGTGCCGTTCGGCTATGGGGCGCAACGCGTCTGCCAGCTGCAGGTTGGCGATCAGTCCGCTGGTGAAGTCGGTGTGCGCCGAACGCCAATCGTCGGCCGGCAGCTTCGCCGCACGCTCGGCGCTGAAAGCGCCTGAGAGCAGCCCTGATTGCAGCGGCGAGTAGGTGATCACGCCGGTGCTATTGGCGCGTGCCCAGGCGATCTCCTCAGCCGCGGACCGGTTGATCGCCGAGAACGGCGGCTGGATGACATCGACATGCGAGACCTGCTCCGCAGCCTCGAGCAAATCGGCGGTGTGATTGGACAACCCGATCGCCCGCACCTTGCCCTCGGCCTTCAAATCGGCCATGACCTGCCAGTACTCCTGCAGCGGGGTGGCGTTGGGCGACACCGCGCCGAAGCCGTCACCGGCGTACTCAAGCGATTCGCCGGTGTCGGGGTAGTGCACCTGGTACAGGTCGATGTGGTCGACTCCCAACCGCCGCAGGGAGTCTTCGACCTCGCGCCGCACGCTGGCGGGCTTCATGATCCGCCGCGGCGCGGCCGACGGATTCTCCGGGTCCCAGACCAGGCCGACCTTGGTGAAAATGTACGGGCGGTCAGCCAGCGGCAAACCGGCGACAGCCTTGCCGACCAATTCCTCGGAGTGGCCGAGTCCGTAGACGGCGGCGGTGTCGATCCAGTTGACGCCCGCGTCGAGCGCGTGCCGGATGGCGGCGACGGACTCGACGTCGTCGGTGGCGCCCCAGCTGAAGGTCCAGCCCGAGCCCGAAACGGCCCAGGAGCCGAAGCCCAATCGGGTGATGTCCATGCCGGTAGTGCCGAGCGGGCGGGTGGGCAGCTTGTCGGTCATTCTTCTTGTCTCTCTGTGGTGTGGGTGAAGAGCCAGCCATGGAAGTGGCTGGTCAAGGCGGGCATGACAATCCAGACCATCGCCGCAACGGCGATGGGGATCAGTACGGCCAACCGAACCGGGACAGGCAGCTCACTCAGCAGCGGCCCGGTGAGGGTGGCGAGGGCGGTGATGATCGGGTAGATACCGCAGACGGTCAGCAGCCACAGTTTCCAGCGCGCGGGTTCGATCCTGGTCATAGCTCAGGCGAGAATGTCCAGGACCAGCCGCGATGCCTCGGGAACCGCGATGTGATCCTCCGGATAGGCGCCCAGGTGCCCACCGTCGGGGAGCACGACCGCGGTGGCGCCGAGCTCGCGGACCAGCACATCGAGGTGCGCCAATGGATTCGGGGCATTGACCGGATCATCGATGGCAATCAGCGCCCGGAACTGACTGGCAGCGGCGCGGATTCGAGTCCAGTCGAACTCGCGCTCGAAGAACTCGGCGAGCAGGTCGTAGCCGACCTCGTGTACCGAGGTCGAGACCAGCACGACTCCGGCGAAGACCCCGCTCGCCACGTCGTATTGTTCGAGGAACCGCAGCACATTGACCGCGCCGATACTGTGCCCGACCAGTACGGTGTCCTGGGCCGGCGCGGTGGCGACGCTCGCCAGTGTCTCGATCCACGGCTTCACCTGCGGTGCTTCCGAATTCGGAAGATCGGGGATGACGACCTGATGCCCGGCCGTCTCCAGTTCGGCCCGAAAGGTGGGGAACCAGACGCTGTCGCTGCGCGCCCCGAGTCCGTGCGATACAACGATGGTGCTCATATGTTTCTCCGATATCTCAAAAGGGCAGTGCGGCAGGCGCATCGGTCTGCTGCAACAGCCGGGACTGGGTGAAGAATTCCGGATCCCAATGGCTGCCGAATCCGCTGTCACGGAAGCTGCTCACCGGCGAGAACGGGTCTTCGTCCACGGTGTGGTGGTTGATATGGGTGGTGCCGTGCCGCAGCCGCCGCGCAACGGCGAGGGCCCGCGCCCGGTCACTGCTGAATACGGCGCTGGCCAGCCCGTAAGCGGTGTCGTTGGCCAATGCCACTGCGGCGTCGTCGCTTTCGACGGTGTAGAGGCAGCCCACCGGTCCGAAGATCTCTTCGTGATAGATCCGCATGTCCGGGGTGATCCCGGCCAGCACAGTCGCAGGAAAGACTCCGTCAGCTGCCGCGCCGCCGCCGACCAGCAGGGCGGCACCCTTTCCCGTCGCGTCGGCCACCAGGGCGGCCACCCGTTCCACGGCACGCCCATTGATCAGCGGACCGACAACGGTGTCCGCATGCGACGGATCACCCTGGCCGAGCAACCGGGCCCGCTTTACGAATCGACTGGTGAACTCTTCAGCAATGTTCTCGTGCAGGATGATTCGGTCCACACTCAGGCAGATCTGCCCCGAGTTCATGAAGCGGGTGAACAGGATCTGTGCAACCGCCTGATCCAGATCCGCGTCATCGAGCACGATGATCGGATTCTTGCCACCCAACTCCAACACCACGGGCGTGAGGTGTTTGCCTGCCAACTCCCCAACGATCTGACCGACCCCGGTCGATCCGGTGAACCCCACCCGCCGCACGCGCGGATCCCCGATCAAAGCCGCCACCACCTCGGCAGCATCCTCCCGATCATTGGTCACCACATTCATCACCCCGGCCGGCAGACCCGCCTCGGCCAGGACATCAGCGAGGAACAGCCCAGACGTGATCGGCGCATCCTCACTGGGCCGCAACACCACCGTGTTCCCCACCGCCAGCGCCACAGTCACCGCCCGAATCGCCAATACCAGCGGCGCATTCCAGGGCACGATCGCCGCCACGACTCCCGCTGCCTCGTAAGCGATCTCGGACCAATCGCCGGCGGCCGGTGGCCGCGGCGCTTCGACGCTCCGACAGGCCGCGGACTTGGTGGCCTCCTGCATGAGCCGGGCAGCGCCGAGAATATTGAACCGGGCCCACTTCGCCGTCCCACCGGTCTCATGACGCAGGATGTCGGTGAACTCCGCGAGCCGGTCGGTCAACAACCCGGCCGCTCGATCGAGTACGGCCTGGCGATCGGTGGCGGGCGCGGCGGCCCAGGCTGGAAATGCCTGTGCCGCAGCATCCACAGCGCGAGTCACATCCACGGCTCGGCCCGCGGCAACCGTGGCGTAAACCTCCGCCGTATAGGGATCGATATCGGCCGTCTCGCCGCCGTCGGCCGCGGGTACCTCGGTCCCGCCGATCAGCAGTCCGCGCCGGACAACTCGTGATTGCTCACTCACTGTGAAATCTCCGTCGTCGATTAATGCCATGAACTTCTCTCCCATCCTGAAACACCTGGTAGGGAAAGGGGAAACAACAGGTTCCCGCCTCCTCACAAGGTCTACTTGTGGCAGCAACTCGCGGACTTCCACCGGCTGCGGCTCCGTAGCCATGGACCACTGCGGCCGCCCGTTCTAGAGTTGGTTGTGACCTATCTCGACACCCAGCACGTTCGCTCCTTCGTTGCGGTGGCCCAGCAGGGCAATATCACCCGAGCGGCCGGAGACCTGCATCTGACCCAGCAGGCCGTCTCACTGCATATTCAGCAATTGGAGCGCACCCTCGGCGTCGCATTGCTGGTGCGCACATCACGCGGCGTAATCCTCACTGCCGCAGGCGAAGAGCTCGCCCGTGGCGGCGCGGAATTCCTGACCGACCTCGCTACGCTCGCCCTCCGGGTGCAGGCGGTGGCCCGGCGACAGGAGGGCCTGCTCCGCTTGACGTGCTGCCCCTATGCGACAACGCTCTTCGCCGCACACATCGCCGACGCGATGGAAGAGGCGGTCCCGGGCATCGATGTGGAACTCCTGACCGTTCCCTCCCAGCCCGCCGAGATGGACCTGCTGCTGCGCGGCGACGCGGACGCCGGGTTCATGTGGCTGCCGGTCGGCGATGACCGGCTCAATCACGCCTACATCCGCCGTGACCACCGCACCGTTGCGGTGGCGGAGGGACACCCGCTCGCCGGTCGCGACTCGGTCACGCTGGCCGAACTCGCGGACGATCCTGTCGTGCTGCCGAATGTTCTCTTGTCCGAGACCGCCGTTCGGCATTGGCTGGCCGAACCGCGGCCGGGCGGGAAGCACGCGGTGCGGGGACCCGTCACCCCGGAGATCACTGACGCGCTGCTCATGGTCGCCCGAGGCCGAGGGGTGTGGCTGGCCCCCTCGACGGTGGGCGACTGGGTCACGATGCCCGGTATCTGCTGGGTTCCCGTGGTCGACGCCGAACCCAGCTACCTGGCCGTCGTCTGGGTGCCCAGCGCCCCCACCGAACTGATCTCGCGGCTGGTCAGCGAGGTTCGGGCCATTACCGGCTGGATCGACGAGCCGGCCTACGCCTGATCGGGGGCCACAAGCACTCCTTGTGCCGATGCCGTAATCGCTTGTTTCCGTAAATACTTTCTGGCACAGCATGATTGATGAGTTCTCTCCCAAATCCGACTGTCGCAGAAGGGCCGGTTCGTGACGCCTTCCTCCGAACGACCGCGCGATCTCCAGGGCAAGGTCGCGCTGGTCGTCGGCGGCAGCCGTAATCAGGGCGCGGCCTTCGCCCAGATGATCGCGGCCCGCGGCGCGACCACGATCGTCAGCTACGCCCACGACGACGCGGCCGCCGACCGATTCCTGGCACAGCTGAGCGAAGACTGCGACGCGGTCGAGGCGGTGCGTTCGGATGCGCGTGTCGCGGCCGACGTGACAATCCTTTTCGAAGGCGTGATCGCGCGCCATCATCGGCTGGACATCGTGGTGCACACGCCCGGCGCCATCCTCCGGAAGAGCATCGCCGATCTCACCGACAACGACTTCGACCATCTGATCGACGCCAATACCCGCAGCGCCTTCCACACACTGCGCGCCGCCGCACACCACATTCACGACAATGGCCGCTACGTCGTGCTCTCGACCTCCTTGACCGCCGGGCCCGCAACCACTTACGGCCTCTACGCCGGGTCCAAGGCCGCCGTCGAGCGAATGGTCGCTGCCGCGGCGAGAGAACTCGGCCATCGCGGCGTCACCGTCAACGCCGTCGCGTCGAGCCCGGTCGACAACAGCTTCTTCCGTGCCGCGCAGCCGCCCGAGGTGATTATCGAAGCAGCACTGCGCAATCCGAGTACCCGCCTAGCCACTGCCGCCGATGTCGCGTCGGCTATCGGATGGCTGATCAGCGAGGAAGCCCGATGGATCTCGGGGCAGACTGTGTACGCCGACGGGGCAGAGTTCTGACCGTCCCGACATCTCGGGGTACGACACGTCCGTCGAGCACACCGGTGAGGTTCGATGGATGTGTTCCTTCGACACCACCACCGAGGATGGTCGACAGCTTTGCCGATGCGCTCGTCGAGGAGATGCGGCACGCCTGAGCTTCGGTGAAATGCTTACTTGCTATTAGGGTTTCGAACGAGCGACAGGGTATAAGGAGGAGCAGTTGATCGGGACTATGATGCGCGCGGCTGTGATTGATCGTTTCGGGCCGCCGGAGGTCCTGCACATCGTGGAACTGCCGGTTCCCCAACTGTCGGCGGGTGAGGTGCTCGTGCGGGTGCACGCCGCCGGAGTCAACGCGATCGACTGGTTGAGCCGGGGCGGCGACGGTCCGGGCGGCGCCGATTTTCCGGTTGTTCTCGGGTGGGATGTGTCGGGCACGATCGCGGCCCTCGGCGAGGGAGTGACTGGTTTGGCCGAAGGCGACGAGGTGTTCGGGATGCTTCGCTTCCCGTCGTTGGCGGGCGGTTATGCCGAGTACGTCGCAGCCCCTGCCGACCAGGTGATCATCAAGCCGGGCAACGTCGATCACCATGTCGCGGCAGGCGCGCCGATGGCAGGGATCACCGCGTGGCAAGCGCTGTTTCGCCAAGCGGGCATCACGCCCGGTCAACGGGTCCTGGTGCACGGTGCCGCAGGTGGGGTCGGTCATGTCGCCGTCCAACTCGCGAAACTCGCAGGGGCGGAAGTGATCGGCACCGCCTCCGCTCGCAACCACGACTTCCTTACCGAACTGGGAGCCGACCAGGTGATCGACTACAACGACCACAGGGTCCGTGACGAAGTGTCCGATGTCGATGTGGTCATCGAGCCCAGGGGTGGCGCGGACTTCCTCGACTTGATCGAGGTGGTCCGTCCCGGCGGCGTCATCGTCACTCTCAAAGGTGAGCGGCCGGAATACCGCGATCCGCTGACCGCGCGAGGTGTGCGCGGTGGATACGTCTATGTGGGCCCGGATCGTCAGGCGCTCAGCGAGATCGCACGCACTCTGGGCGACGGCGCGCTCCGGATCGAAATCGAGCGGACGTTGCCGCTGGCGCAGGTCGCGACCGCGCACACGATCGGTGAGGCGGGCCATGTGCGGGGACGAATCGTGCTCGACTTGACGAGGAAAGAGCCGACGGCATGATTGCGGCGACACCGATGCGGTTCGGTGCGGTATTCCCGCACAACGAGATCGGCGCCGATCCCGGCGCCGTGCGTGCCTGGGCGCAGGGCGTCGAGGATCTGGGCTATCACCACATCCTCGCTTTCGATCACGTACTCGGGGCCGGAACGACCAACCGGCCCGGCTGGCGTGGCTACTCCAGCGAGCATCGGTTCCACGAAGTCTTCGTGCTCTTCGGGTATTTGGCTGGTCTCACCACGACGATCGAGTTGATGACCGGTGTGCTGGTGTTGCCGCAACGGCAGACCGCGCTGGTCGCCAAACAGGCGGCGGAGGTCGACGTGCTCAGTGGCGGTCGGCTTCGCTTGGGCGTCGGGCTCGGCTGGAACCAGGTGGAGTACGAGGCACTCGGTCAGCCGTTCTCGCACCGAGGCGCGAAGCTCGGGGAGCAGGTGGAGCTGCTGCGTGCGCTCTGGGCGCAGCCGACGGTCAGCTACACCGGGCGGTGGGACGAGGTGGTCGACGCCGGGATCGAGCCGCGGCCGACGCGCGGCACGATTCCGGTGTGGTTCGGCGGGCATGTGGAGGCGACCCTGCGCCGAATCGGTCGGATAGGGGATGGGTGGCTGCCGCACATCGCTCCGGACTCCACGGCCGGGGCGATGGTCGAGCGAATGCGCGGCTACGCGCTCGATGCCGGCCGCGATCCCGGTGACATCGGACTGCAACCACGACTCACCCTCGCCGCCACGCCCGCGGACACACGAGTCGAATACGTGAACCGTTGGCGCGCTTTGGGTGCGACCCACTTCGATATCGACGCATTGGGGCTGGGGTCATCGTCGGTGGATCAACACTTGGCGGTACTCGAGGAAACGATCGCAGCGCTGGCACCGTAATCGGCTGCTGACATTCCATGCGGCTGTCTGCTGACTGCGTCTGGTCATCGCAGGTAGCGGCAGTCAGATTTCGTCGTGAACTATGTTAGCTGAAATCCGTTGTCGCCACGGCGGTTCGAAGTAACCCCGACGCCCCCTGATCGGCATGTTCAGTTGTAGCTGGAGGTGAAACCGGAGCTGAATTGGTGGGCTTTCGAGCTGCATGACACCTCGGCACGAAAGCTGGCGATGATGACAACACGGGCACAGCAACGGCTTTCGACGATCAGGCTTAGGAACCATGATCATCACGGAGTCGAGGCTGTGCCCGCGCCAGCGATACCTTGCGCAGCGGCTCGGCTGATGCCGAAAGCCTTCGAACAACGGGTCGATATCCGTTGTTCGAAGGCATGCGGCATATAGAGTTGGACCAGAATTACGCTGGCGAGCCGAGTCTCTCGCCGCAGCAATTCAGCCTGTCTGGGACAACTTCCGCTCAGCTTTCGATGGGCAGCCCCGCCTTCGTCCAATCTTCGATACCCTCACGGTATTTGCGGACATTCGTGTAGCCTAGCCGCTCCAACTTGGTCGCCACATTCTGGCTGTTGGGGCACGCGACATTCGAGCAGTACGTGACGATTGCCGCCGCCCGATCGGGAAGCAGTTGAGCCGCACCGCTTTCCACCTCGGCCTCGACCAGCGCGAGTGCGCCGGGCAGATGCGCCTTGGCGTAGTACTCACCGCCGAGCGCATCCAGAACGATCACCGATCCGGCCTCGATCTCTTTGGCCAGCTCATCGCGAGTGATCAACGTAGTCATCAGTTTTCCTTTCCCGAACACAAAAAGTATGTGCGTGTGCACGCTACTATATATGTGCGTGTGCACGCAACCGGTTATGCTGGGCGATGTGCCTCACTCCCCGAACCGAACCTACCCGGCCGTCTCCGCCTGGGCCGCGCTGCTGCAGGTGCACGCCAAGCTGGTACCCGAGCTCGACGCAGAGCTCCGCCGCGCCACCGGGCTGCCGCTGAGCTGGTACGACGTTCTACTGGAACTCGCTGGGCCGCAACGCCTGCGGATGAGCGATCTCGGAGAACGCGTGGTGCTCAGCCGCACTCGGGTCAGTCGGCTGATCACCGAACTGGAGTCACACGGCCTGGTGCGGCGCGAATCCAATCCCGACGACGGGCGCTCGGCCTTCGTCAGTATCACCGAGGACGGGCGAAGGCGCTTCCGCGCAGCAGCCCCGCACTATCTCGCAGGTATCGAACAGCGCTTCGGCGGCCGGCTGGACACCGCCGAACTCGACGCCGTCGCGACGGCGCTGCTCAAGGTGCTCGACCCCGTCGACCATTGAGCCTTTCCGGGTAGCGGAAGCCCGGAGCATCGAGCACCAACCGCGCGAGGTGCACCGACACCGAATCTCGAACCACGGAGGAAGTCCAACCAGCGGAAAGGCGAACTCGCGCAACTTCTGCTGCGGACGTCGGGCATTCCGCTGCCTGCTGAACGGTGCATGTTGGCGCTTCGTTCAGGCCTCCGACGGGCCCGTGACGAGGCTTGGGATCGAATCTGGATGAAGTTGGAACGTTTCGTCGTCGGCAGGCCTCTTCCTTGAGAACGGTTTCAACGACTAGGGAAGGTGGCGAACGGTGGAGGTGAGCGTTCAAGCGATGGAAGATCAGGTGCGAAGGCCTCGGATGCGGCGCGTGCTTCGGTGGAGCTTGGCGGTGGCCGGCTCGCTGCTAGCACTGATAACGGTGTCGGCAGTGGTGATGGCATACGCGTATTCGGCATCCGGGGTTGCGAATCCGACCTCGCGGTACCTCTCGACGGTCGACTCACGATTCGTCGACACCGCACTGGCGCGGTTCCATTACGTCCAGGCGGGCACGGGCTCACCGGTGGTACTCGTTCACGGCGGCGGTGAGTGGGCGTACTCGTACCGGAACTCCATCGGCGAGCTGGCGCGCACCCATACGGTCTACGCCGTAGACCTCCCCGGACATGGTTACACCACCCTGCACAAGGGCGGCTTCAGGTTCGACCTGCCCTCGATGACCGACAGCCTCGCGGTCTTTCTCGATGCGCTGGGTTTGCGAAAGGTCAGCCTGGTCGGGCACTCCTGGGGTGGCGGATGGGCGCTGCGCTTCGCCGAGACCCGTCCGGAACGAGTCGACAAACTCGCGCTGATCGACAGCAGCGGTTTGCAGGTCGAGGACACCTGGGATTGGCGAATGCTGGAGTACCCGGTGCTGGGCGAACTGATGATGAATCTGGCGACACGGGACAACATGAAACCGTTGCTGCTGAAGGCGTTTCACGAACCGTCGCGGGTGATCGGTGATCAAGAGATCGACGAGTACTGGGCGCCGGCCTCCCAGCCGACCGCACGCTCGGCGATGCTGAGTCTGCAACGTAACCAGGACTGGTCGATCTCCGAGCACGACCTGTCGCTGGTCAGGGCGCAGACACTGGTGCTCTGGGGAAGTGACGATGTCGGCTGCCAGGAGAAAGGGTTCTGGCGCGGGAAGCGTGACGGTGCTGGTGGGCGTGTTGGTGTTCGACCGTGGCCGATGGTAATAGTGACATGCGTGCGCTGGTGATCTTGTTCGAAAGTTGTTGCCACACTTGGATTCCGTGGTGATCAGCGACGTCCGGAGCGACGCCGATGGG